>JBFGJH010000041.1:0-29116 GCA_041577335.1 Acidimicrobiia bacterium
CCGCCGGAGGAGCTTCCGTCGGCTGACTCCCGACGAGATCGCAGAGATCCTGGCCGCCGGCTGAGAACTCGCCCGGAAATGACAGGCCCGGGGTAGGCTGCCGAAGTGGACCGACGAATATTCGGCATCGAAAACGAATACGGGGTGACCTGCACCTTGAGGGGGCAGCGGCGCCTGAGCCCCGACGAGGTAGCTCGATACCTATTCCGCCGGGTCGTCAGTTGGGGGCGTTCGTCCAACGTGTTTCTCGAAAACGGGGCACGCCTCTACCTCGACGTGGGGTCTCATCCCGAGTACGCCACACCTGAGTGCGATTCGCTGTACGAATTGGTGGCCCATGACAAAGCCGGCGAACGGGTGCTGGAAAGCCTCGTCAGCTCCGCTGAAGAGCGCCTGGCCGAGGAAGGCATTCGCGGCGAGATCTTCCTCTTCAAGAACAACACCGACTCGGCGGGGAACTCGTACGGATGTCATGAGAACTACCTGGTCTCTCGCCACGGCGACTTTCAGAAGATGGTTGACACCCTCATCCCGTTCCTGGTCACCCGCCAGATCTGGTCGGGTGCCGGCAAGCTTCTCCAGACCGCGCGAGGAACGGTCTTTTCGATGGCTCAGCGAGCGGAGCACATCTGGGAGGGAGTGTCCTCGGCGACGACACGGAGCCGACCGATCATCAACACCCGTGACGAGCCCCATGCCGACGCCGAACGTTTTCGCCGCCTCCATGTCATCGCGGGTGATTCCAACATGTCGGAGTACATCAACTACGTCAAGGTGGGCGCAACGGCCGCGCTGCTGCAAATGCTCGAGGATGAGGTCGGTTTCAGGGACGTCTCGCTCGAAAACCCCATTCGGGCGATCAGAGAGATCGCCCACGATGTGACGTGTCGGCGGAAAGTTCGGCTCGCCAATGGCCGCGAGTTGTCTGCCCTCGACATCCAATGGGAGTATCTCGATCGGGCCATCCGCTACTCCCGGTCGCCCGGTTTCCCGCCGGAGGTGCAACGCGCAATCGAGATGTGGGAACACCTCCTGACGGGTCTCGAGAAAGACCCGTTGTCGCTCGAGCGTGAGGTCGACTGGGTCACCAAGTTTCACCTCGTCCAGCGATACAAAGAACGGTGGGACCTGCCCTTGTCCCATCCTCGCTTGGCGATGCTCGATTTGAGTTATCACGATGTCAGCCAGGCACGAGGCCTGTATTACATCCTGGCTCGTCGCGGGTACGTCGACCGGGTGGTCACCGACGGGGCCATTGCTCAAGCGATGATCGTGCCGCCCCAAACCACACGGGCCCGGCTCCGGGGGGAGTTCATCAAGGCGGCCAAGGCCCGGAAGAGAGACTTCACGGTCGACTGGGTCCACCTCAAACTGAACGATCAGGCTCAGCGAACGGTGCTTTGCAAAGACCCGTTCAAAGCCGTCGACGAACGAGTCGAAAAGCTCATCGCCGGGTTGTAGGCCGATCGGATCAGGATCCGATCGGGTTTCTGGTCGTGCCGCCCTCCGACGGCTCTCATCCAGCGGTTGATGACGACGCGGTCGCCACCAACCGCCATTGAGGGGCAGGCGGAGCCTTTCCCCCTCAAACACCCCCTCTGATTGCTCGACTACCCGTCGGCGATGGCCAGCTGGTCGGTCTCTCGTCAGCGACTTGGTTCATTGATGCTGTGGGCCCGAGGCGTGCTCATCAGGGCCGCCCTGGCGGCGGCGTCCCGTAGAAGGGTGAGTTCGCAATCCTTCTATAGGGGCCGAGGCTCGCTTACATTGGCTTCGCAATGAAGAACGTCATCGAGCGCATCATGAATCTCTTGGCGTTTCTGCTGACGGCGGGCAGACCGGTGACGGCCGAGGAGATCCGGGACACAGTGGCTGGATACGATCGCGACAACGACGAGGCCTTCCACCGCATGTTCGAGCGTGACAAGGATCTCCTTCGCAACATGGGGATCCCGCTCGAGCTCGTCTACACCGATGCGTGGGAAGTGGAGCAGGGTTACCTCGTCGATCCAACCCAGTACGAGTTGCCCGATATCGAGCTCACCGATGAGGAGCGGGCCGCGTTGTGGCTGGCGAGCCAGGTTGTTCGGCTGGGTGGCGAGCCGACGGGGCATGGTGCCCTACTGAAACTGGGAGGCGCTCCGCTGTCGGGCGCCGGGGAGCCGCTGGCTGCCAATCTCGGCCTGGCCGCCGATGCTCTCGAGACCATCTTCTTGGCGATCTCGGAGCGGAGAGCTCTGACCTTCACCTATCGCGACCGGGATCGTCACGTCCATCCGTACGGCCTTCGCCACCAGCGCGGCCACTGGTACGTCGTGGGGCAACAGCAGCCGGGCGGCGAAGTCCGGGCCTATCGAGTGGATCGAGGGTCGGGATTCCGAGCAGGGGACGCCGGTGAGGTTTTCCAACGGCCGGCCGACTTCTCGATTCGAGATGCCTTGCCGTCGGCGCCTTGGGAGTCGGGCTCGGAAGATATCAAGGCCGTTGTGAGATTCGACGCTCCCGTTGCATGGTGGGCGCAACGACAACTTTCTGCCGGTGCCGTTATCGAGGAAGAGCCCGACGGCTCATTGGTCGCGGAGCTGTCGGTTGCCAATCCCGATGCCCTCATCGGATGGCTACTCACCTTTGCTCATCAGGCAGAGCTCTTGGCGCCGCCTGAGCTCCGCCAGCGTCTCATCGATACCGTGAGGACGGTGCCCGAATGAGTCGAACCGCCGCCCGCCTCACTCGGATCCTCTCGATGATTCCCTATGTCATCGCCAATCCCGGGGTCACCGTCGATGAGGTCTGTGATCGATTCGGCTACACGAGGAACCAGCTCCTTTCGGATCTCGATCTCGTGTTTGTCTGTGGCCTGCCGGGCTATGGACCCGGTGAGTTGATGGTGGCCTATGTGGAGGACGACGAGGTGGTGGTTGACATGGCCGAGTATTTCTCCAGGCCGCTCCGCCTCAACCCGGCCGAAGGGCTCGGGCTTCTCGCCGCCGGCATGGCTTTGGTGAGCGCCGGGCAGGCACCACCTGCGTTGGAACGGGCGGTCACGAAGCTTTCGGCGATCCTGCTTCCCGACACGCAAGATGCGTTGACAGTCGAGCTGGGTGCGGCGCCTCAGATCGTCGACCTGCTGAGACGGGCGGCCCGCGACGGGTCGGTGGTCGATCTCGTATACACATCGCTCGCTGCCGACGCCACGACGGTGCGTTCCGTGGAGCCCTGGACGGTTTTTTCGTCCATGGGGAACTGGTACCTGGGGGGATATTGCCGGCGCGCCGAGGACGAGCGCGTGTTCCGCGTCGACCGAATCCGATCGGCTTCTGTGAGCGATGCGACGTTTGAGCCACCCCAGAGCCCGCCGGCACCCGAAGTTCGCTACACGCCATCGCCCGACGACGTGCAGGCCGACATCCGGTTGGGCCCCAATGCACGGTGGGTGGCCGATTACTACCCGGTGGAAGTTCTCGACGAAAACGGGTTGATCCGTTTCTCGGCATCCGATGCCAGTGTTATTGCGCGCCTGTTGCTGCGGCTCGGCTCCGATGCCGACGTGGTCGCAGGGACCGAAGTGTCGTCGGTTCTGGCCGCCATGCGGTCGGCCATCATGGCTCGGTACAACTGAGCCGCAGAGGCGGTTTCCTCAACCGCTCAGGACGCGCCGGAGCCTGTGGGGCGAAGGAACCATTCGGTGATTATCGCTACAGCTATCGGCACGTCTGGCCGATACATCTGGCAACGAACAGGTAGCGGAGAACCCCACGATGACAACGATCAAGACCACGTGCGCTGCGTGCGGAGACGTAGAACTCGGACCCAAGGATTTGGCTCTCGAGCTCGACATCAACGGCGATAGCGGCACCTATCGATTCATGTGCCCGAGTTGCTTCACGATTCAGCGGCGACCGGCCAACAGCAGAGTTGTGAATGTGTTGCTCGCCACCGGCGTCGAGTACGAAATCGTCGACACGTCACCAATCACCGAGCGGGAAATCCAGGAGTTCGCAGCCGCATTGCAAACTGAGCTCGATCCGGTCCGGCTACTCGCTTCATAGCCTCCCCAAGTCCCACGACCTCCTCCATCACCGCCCGTCTCCGACGGGCGGTGATGTTTGGCGGGTCTGTTTCCGCGGGGCCCCGCGTCCGAGCGAAGGCGAGCCGAAACCTGGCTGGGGCATCTACCATTGCGGGAGATGAACGGATTCTTCGGCATCAATGGCGGCGAGATGATCATGCTGCTGGTGATCGCTCTCATTGTGCTCGGCCCACAACGCCTACCGCAGATCGCCCGCCGGGCCGGGGAGATCAGCCGAGAAGTGCGAGCCATCGCACTCGATTTCCGCCAAGGGATCGAACGCGAGGTCGAGGCGATCGAAAAGCCGTTGAAAGAGGTGAAGGACGACGTGGCCGGTCCGTTGTCACAGATTCGCGACGATCTTCGGTCGGCGTCAGAAGATCTTCAGTCGGGTTTGGCCTGGGAGGGTCCCCGCACCCCCACCGGACCCCAGCCCGAAGATGCTGCCGCAGACCTGGACCGAATCGAAGCAGGTGAGGATCTGTTGGACGGCGACGAGGCGACCGAATGATCTCGGACGACCAACGGGCGCCGATGCTGGTGCACCTGGAGGAGCTGCGCTGGCGGCTCGTCAAGGCGGCGGCGTCGCTGGTGCTCGGAGCGATCTTTGCCTACTTGTTTCGTGATCAGATCTTCGAATGGATCAGCCGGCCTTATTACGAGGCGTTTCCTGAGTCCGAGCTCGTAACGATCCGACCCGCCGAGTCCTTCTCCGCGGCGATGCGATTGGCACTGTTCGGGGGCTTTGTCCTGGCTTCGGTTCCGATCACCTGGCAGGCATGGGCATTCGTCTCACCGGGCCTCACCAAGAAGGAGCGCAAGTGGGTGATCCCGGTGGTCCTCACCAGTGTTTCGCTGTTCCTGATCGGCGTGGCGTTTGCCTACTACATCCTTCCCCGAGGGCTCACATTCCTGCAGGAGACCCTCGACGTGGGACAGGAGACCGCCGTGAGCGAGTATCTGAACTTCGCCCTGCGCTTCTTGCTGGTGTTCGGCATCAGCTTCGAGTTCCCCATCGTGTTGTTCATGGCGGGAGCACTCGGTCTCGTGAAATCCGAACAGCTCGCCAGAGGCAGGCGATGGGCGGTGCTCGTCATCGCTGTCGTCGGGGCGGCTGCGACGCCGACAGGCGATCCGTTCACGATGTTGTTTCTTTCGATCCCGCTCTACATGCTGTACGAGATCACGCTGCTGGCCATCAGATACATCCTGCGCAAGTGACCGTGGCCGACTATTTGGCAGCCCTGCCATACGAGCCGGATCGGTTTCAACGCGAGGCTGCTGCGCACATCGACAAAGGCGAAACGGTGGTGGTCAGCGCGCCGACCGGAGCGGGCAAGACGCTGATCGCCGAAGTGGCAGTCGCCCGGGCGCTCGATCGCGGCAACCGGGCGTTCTACACCACTCCGATCAAGGCGCTGTCCAACCAGAAGTACCAGGACTTCGTCTCTGAATACGGGAGCCGTCGGGTTGGATTGTTGACCGGAGACAATTCCATCAACGGCGAAGCCGACATCGTGGTGATGACGACCGAAGTGTTGCGCAACATGATCTATGCGTCATCGGGGGCGTTGACCCGTCTCGAGACGGTCATTCTCGATGAGGTGCATTACCTGGCCGACCGATTCCGCGGGTCCGTGTGGGAAGAAATCATCATTCATGCGCCGGCGAAGATTCAGCTCGTTTGCCTCTCGGCCACGGTGGCGAATGCCGCCGAGTTCACCGAGTGGGTCCAGTTGCGGCGTGGTCCGACTGCGCTGATCGAGGAGACCCATCGTCCGGTGCCGCTCCATCCAATGTTCATGGTGACCGACCTGTGGAACGGGCCGAGGCGCCTCCTGTTCGACATGTTCGAAGATACTGCCAAAGGCCGGAGGGCCAATCGCGACGTCCTCAAGCTGCTGGCCGCCAAGACCGGCAGGCGCAAGCGATTCGCGAAACCGCGGCGCGGCGACGTCGTGGAGCGGCTCCACCGCGAAGAGATGCTCCCCGCCATCTTCTTCATCTTCTCGCGGGCTGGGTGTGAGGCGGCGGCCCAGTCGGTGGCCGGATACGGAGGTTTGCAACTCACCACGGAGGAAGAGCGACGCGCCATCCGGCGAGTGGCGCAGGAACGCACGTCACACCTGCCTGATGGGGACCTGTCGGTGCTCGAGTACGGTCGGTGGCTCGCCAATTTGGAGAAGGGCATCGCTGCCCACCATGCCGGCCTGGTCCCGGCCTACAAGGAGGCCGTTGAGGAGTTGTTCGAGACTGGCCTCGTGAAAGTGGTGTTCGCCACAGAGACGCTGGCTCTAGGGATCAACATGCCGGCTCGGACGGTCGTGCTCGACTCGCTCAGCAAATACGACGGCGAAGGTCACGTGCTGTTGGGTCCCTCCGACTACACCCAGCTCACCGGTCGGGCGGGCCGGCGCGGCATCGACCAAGTCGGCTACGGCCTGGCCCTCTATTCGCCCTGGACACGATTCGAGCGGATGGCGGAGATTGCTGCGGCCGGCGCATCCCGGCTCGAGTCCAGCTTCCGACCCACCTACAACATGGCGGTCAATCTGATCGCCAACTACGGCCAGGAAGAAGCCGAGGATTTGCTGCGAGCATCGTTTGCCGAGTTCCAACGTTCGGCGCTTCGGCAGCGAGCCGAAACACAAGCCTTGGACTGGAAGGCCGAGCTCGATTCACTGCGCGCCCAAGCTACATGCGAGTTGGGGGACGTTTGGTCCTATGTCGACGAGCTCGACCGCAGCGCCGGAGAAGCACTCGGGGAGTTGGCGCCAGGCGACGTCATCGAGGTCGCCGGCGGGCGGGCTCCGGCCCGATATCTGGTGCTGCAGTTGCGCCCCTCTTCCGATTCGCCCGTCTCGGTTCTCTCCCCGGCCGGCAAGATTCGCCAGTTCCGCACCGAAGAGCTCGCCTCGGCGTCCCACCTCGGTGCGATCAACCTGCCGAGCGGTTTCCGGCCCCGAGATCGGCGCTCCCAGCAGAAACTCGTACAGCGGCTGCGAACCTTTCATGCCGGGCCGTCGCCGGCGGCGCACAGTCATCCGGTCGCTGCGTGCCCTGAGGCAGCTGCGCACGAGCGCCTCGTCCGCAAGATCCGCCGCCGCGAGCGGAAGGGTGCTCCGGCTGCCGGCGGCACCGAGTTGGTCGCCGAATTTCGATCGGTCCTTGCGGTGTTGTCCACACGCGGATACACCGATGGTTGGGCCCTGCGGGCTCCCGGTGAGCGCCTCCGTTTCATCTACTCGGAGATGGATTTGTTGATCGCTGAATCGTTGCGGCAGGGGGTCTTGGCGGGGCTGTCCGGCGCGGACCTCGCGGCGGTGGTTTCAGGTTTTGTCTTTGAGGCCCGCGCCGACTGGGGCGGGCCGCCCCCACCAACGGCCGTACGCGAGGTGATCCTTGCGATCGAACAGATTTGGGAGGAGCTCGCCGTGGAGGAGACCGCCCAGCAGCTCACACCCATTCGGCATCCCGACTTTGGTTTCTCCGAGCTGGCCTTCCACTGGGCGCAGGGTTTCGAGCTCGACGAGATTCTCGCCGAGACTGCGATGGCGGCCGGCGACTTTGTTCGCGTGGCTCGTCAGCTCCTCGATGTGCTTCGCCAGCTCCGCGACGCCGAGCCGCTGGTCAAAGAGGCTGCCGCCGACGCCATGCGCCGGGTCGACCGGGGGGTCGTGGCGGCGGGGGGTGTTGCATGACCGAGCACTGGGGAGTGATCGTGAACCCCCATGCAGGCACACGAGGCGGCCTCCACGAGCGGACGCTCGATGCCCTGGCCGAGGTCGGGGTCTCTGCGTCGGTGGAAGCTTCGAGTAGTCCCGCCGAGACGAGCCGATTTGTCGGCGGCTTCCTCGACGAGGGCATCCGGCATGTGGCCGTCGTCGGAGGGGACGGCACGCTGAACCTCGCCGTCGATGCGATCTATCAGGCAGACATCACCGACACCGTCACCATCTCGATCCTCCCGGCCGGCACCGGCTCCGACTTTGCACGCACCTTCGCGTTGCCGCAGACCGTCGAACTAGCCGTCGGTCATCTCCGCGGCGGCACCGATTATCCCGTCGACATCGGCGTCCTCGAAGGTGCGTGGGGCCGACGCGCCTTCGTCAACATCGCCGACGCCGGCCTGCCTGCCGCCACCGTTCTCACAGCCGAGCGACTGCCGCGGCGCCTCGGCCCGGCCAAGTATCAAGCGGCATTCTGGTTGACTCTGCCGAGGTTCCGTGCCGCCACGGTCCGCCTCGAGACACCAAAGCGGACTCACGAGGGCCGGGCGATCGCGGTTGTGTTTGCCAACGGCCAATTCTTCGGAGGCGGTTTGAATGTCGCTCCCCGGGCCGCAGCCATGGATGGTCTGTTCGACCTGCAGGTGATCGATGCACGGATTCGTGACGCTCCCGGGCTCTTCCCCAAGGTGAAACGAGGCATGCACCTTCGTCACCCGGCCGTGCGTCGTCTGGTGGCTGCCAGCTTCGAATTCGAGACCGATCGGCCGTGGCCCGTCGAGGCGGATGGCGAGTTCATCGGGCACGGCCCGATCAGCGCACATATCGTGCAAGGCAAGGTCGCCGTTCGGCTGGCATAGCCGCCGATCCACCAGCATTCGGCGCTCTGGAAAAGAAACCGGTTGAGACGCGGCGATTGCCGTGTATTTTAGGAACCGGCCAAGAGCACGGAGTATCTGCGAATAGGTGCCTATACTCCCGGCCCCGAATGGAGATTTGGTGATGGTCAACACTCCGGTTGACGAAGAAACTGATGCTGAAGAACTCGAGGATGTCGACGAGGACCTCGAACTCGACGATGAAGACCTCGACGACGCACTCGTAGACGACGACGTCGACGTCGTCCTGGACGAGGACGACGCCGACGGAGAAGTCGACGCCGAAGACGACGGCGAAGAGGAAACCGAAGCCCTCGAAGAGCTGGAGGCCGAGGAGCTCGAGCTTCTCGAAGAGGAGGCAGCGACTGAGCTTCTCGTCGATGAAGCTGCAGAGCTCAGAGCAATTCGCCGGGAGGAGCTGGCTCTGAGCAAAGGGCCCGAGGAGCGTCGCCCCGACGAATTCGTATGCAGCTCGTGCTTCATGGTGAAACGCACCTCCCAGCTGGCGAACAAGCGGAAGAAGCTCTGCAGCGATTGCGCCGCCTAGGCGCACGGTCGGGGGTTCCCACCCCGCCCGGCGGTAGGCTCCGCCAAGATCGGTTGCCGAAGGGAGTCCAGTGATCGTTGCGGCGCGTCCGGCCGTGCCGGATGACATCGATGAGCTCGTGCGCATGTACCACCTGCTCGAAGCGGAGATGGTGGACCTCCATCGCATGTGGCCCCGCGCTGACGGGTTGCCGCTCCCAGTTCGCCAGTCGCTGATAGAGGCGATCGCCGATCCCCGCGCGCATATGGTGGTGGGAACCATCGACGCAATTCCGTTTGGGCTCTTGCTGGCCCGCGAGGAACAGACGCTCGATGGCGAGACCATCGGCTCGATCCATTTGGTGTTCACCGAATTCGACGCCCGAGGGGTTGGCGTTGGCGAGGCCATGCGTGATCTGGCTCTGGTCGCGCTCCGCCAGAAGGGAATCGTCCGGTTCGACGCCCACGTTCTGCCCGGCCATCGCCTGGCCAAGAACTTCTTCGAAGCAGGAGGTTTCTCAGCGCGGACCATTGTGATGCACCACGATGACGAACGCTGAGACCATGCCGCGACTGCACGATCACCCGATTCCGGCGGTTGGCGCAGTCATCGTCGAACAGGGCCGGCTGCTCCTGATACGTCGGGGCGCACCGCCATCCGAAGGCTTGTGGGCGGTGCCGGGCGGCAAAGTCCACCACGGGGAAACCCTTCATGGAGCGGTGGTCCGGGAAGTGTTGGAGGAAACCGGCTTGGCGATAGACGTCGGCGAGGTTGCGTGGATCGGCGACACGGCTGGAGAGCCGGATCGCCATTTCGTCCTGATCGACTTCTATGCGTCGGTGGTGGGCGGCTCCCTTCGAGCAGGTGACGACGCGGCTGAAGCAGCGTGGGTTCCGCTGGCGGATGTCCGATCGCTGGCAATGCCACCGACGATGTACCAGCTCTTGGATGTGCTCGATGGTTGACGGCGCCCTCGGCCCCGATCGGGTCACCCACGAGCGATTTCGTTCGTGGAGAGAGTCGCTTCTGGAGGATTCGTGAGCGAAACCCTCGCCCTGGTGCAGGAACTGATCCGCAACGCCTGCGTGAACGACGGCACTCCCGAGTCGGGCCATGAGGAGAGATCGGTGGCGACGCTGATTCGATACCTCGGCGATCCCGAACAGGTCTTTGAGCCGCTGCCCGGCCGACAAAGCGCGCTCTATCGAGTGCCCGGGACCTCCAACGGCCCTTCGTTGATGTTGATGGGTCACCTCGATGTCGTGCCGGTGACGCCGCCAGGCTGGTCTCACGACCCCTTTGCCGGAGTGGTCGCCGATGGGTTTCTCTGGGGTCGTGGCGCTGTCGACATGCTCAACGTGACCGGCGCCATGGCGGTCACCATGCGGCGGTATCTCACCGGCGACCTGGCGCCCCTCGCCGGTGACCTGCTCTATCTGGCCGTCGCCGATGAAGAAGCAGGTGGCTCCCATGGGGCCGGCTACATCACCGAACACCATTGGGAGACGGTGGCCGCGGACTATGTGCTGTGTGAAATTGCCTATCCGGCGCTTGGTGTGGGCGACTTGGCGCGCCCTACCGTGAACGTTGGCGAGAAAGGTCCCTTCTGGCGCAGAGTGTTCAGCAAGGGACTGCCAGGTCACGGCAGCCAGCCTTATGCCACAGACAATGCTCTCGTGTCGATCGCTCGCGCGTTCGCGGCCCTCGCCGATGCCGACACTCCGGTATCGATCTCCGATGAATGGCGGGCGTTTGTCGACGCCGGTCCCTTCGAAGCGTCGATGAAGGAAGCCTTGATCGATCCCGACAAGGTCGATGAGGCCATCGACCGGCTTGCTCTGTCGGACCCACTCCTGGCTCGCTACGCACACGCCTGCACCCACATGACCATCGCGCCGACTGTGTTGCGTGCGGGAGGGAAGGCCAACGTCATCCCCGACGCTGCGGAAGGCTCACTCGATGTGAGGGTGCTGCCCGGCCAGGATGACTCGACCTTCGACGATCATCTTCGCAAAGTGCTCGGCGCCGACGCCGACCGTCTCGAAGTGCAACCGGTGTTGAACCATCCGCCTACCGCAAGCCCCGCGGAGGGAGTTCTGTGGGAAGCGCTTGCCGACGCCCACCAGGCATTGTCCGGAACACGCGAAATGATCCCCGTTCTCACCCCGGCGGCCACCGATGCTCGCCTGTGGCGAGCGAGAGGCGCCACTGCGTACGGAGCAGGATGGTTCGACGATCTAGTCGACTTTGGAACGTTCTTGTCGATGTTTCACGGCCATGACGAGCGCATCAGCCTCACTTCCCTCGAACGCACCGAGCGGTTCCTGTCGGCAACCGTCGATGCGTTCGGCAAGAGAACCTCGTGACGACTTTCATCTTCGATCTCGACGGAGTCCTGTATCGCGGAGAGCGGACCGTCCCCGGCGCCGGAGAGGCGCTGACAACGATCGCCGCGGCGGGCCATCGCGTTCTCTTCGCCACGAACGATTCCCATCGAGTCCGGTCGGGCATCGCCGAGAAGATCGAGCGGCGCACGGGTTTCCCGGTGGAGCCGGAGCAAATCGTCACATCGGCGATGGCGGCAGCAGAGCTGGCCACATCGCTCGGAGTCTGCCGCCCGCTCATCGTCGGTGGTCCGGGCATATTCGAGGCGATTGCCGCCATAGGCGGGACGGGACAGGTCGAGGTCGAGGGAGCCGACAGTGTCATCGTCGGGCTGGACTATGACATCACATACGAATCGATCCATCGAGCAATGACGGTGGCGCGAGACGGCCGACCATTCATCGCCACGAACCGAGACGCTACGTTCCCTGCGGACGGATCCCTCAAACCAGGCGCAGGGTCCATCGTGGCTGCCGTCGCCGAGGCAGCCGGGCTCACCCCGATGACCGCCGGCAAGCCTGCCGCCCCCATGATCGACGTCCTGCGCCGGATGGTAGGACCCGGCGCGGTTGTCATCGTCGGTGATCGGCCGGAGACCGATCTCGCCATGGGCAAGAAAGCAGGCTGGGTCACGGTCGGTGTCGGAACCGGCGTCATCGCCGGACCCGACGAAATCCCCGCAGATCTCCAACCTGACCTCTACTTGGAAAGCGTGGCCGAGTTGCCGCAAGCGGCTCTCGCCAAAGGCTGGTTGCAGGACATGCTCGATTTCGACCCGAACGCCCCACAAACCGAGAGCGCTGAGTGAGTCGACCAGGGAGGTCTCCCGTGCGGTGGACGTCCCGAAGGTGGCGGCGGGCCGTCCGCAAAGCAACAATCCGTCGCTGGGGAGGGTCATAATGGGGCGATGGAACCCACCAATCAGGAAACCGCCAATCAAGAACCGACCAATCAGACTGCCGACGCCATGCTGAGAGGACAGGAGGACGAGCACCTCGACTTCGAGGCCGATCTCGCCGCGCTGAAGACGATGGATCCCGCCGACAGCCCGGGACGTGCGCAGGCGATCGCCGACCACCTCATGCGTGAGCTCAACTCGAATTCGATGACCGGTGACACCGCAGCGTCTTGACCAGGTGCTCGTGGACCGTGGCCTTGCTCCCAGCAGGGCAGCCGCCCGTCGGGCCATCAAAGACGGCGCCGTGATCGTCGACGGCAACCTCGTTCGGAAACCAGCGCGCCAAACGCCGCCGTCCGTCGAGATCGAAATCGACGATGAAGCGCGACGGGTAGGACGGGGAGGGCGCAAACTCTCCTTCGCTTTTCGGTATTTCCCCATCGACCCGGGCGGGAGGAGAGCACTCGATGCCGGGGCATCCACCGGCGGATTCACCGAGGAGCTGTTGCGTGTTGGAGCAGAGTCTGTCGTGGCGGTCGATGTCGGGCACGGCCAGCTCGACGCCGAGCTGGCCGCCGACCCGCGCGTCCGGAATATCGAGGGTGTGAATGTTCGGTCACTCACGGCGGGCGACCTCGGCGGGCCATTCGACCTCTTGGTCGTGGATCTTTCCTTTATCTCGCTCGGCAAGGTTGCCCAGGGCCTCGCCACCCAGATCGGCGACGATGCAGACGTCGTCCTTCTCGTCAAGCCGCAATTCGAGGTCGGCCCCGATCGCGTCGATCGGGGCGGGATCGTTCGGTCGAGCGAAGCTCGGCTCCAAGCGTTGGTCGACGTCGCCGGCGCATGGGGCCGGCTTGGCTGGCACGTGCACGGCGCGGTGCGCTCACCGGTTCTCGGCGGGGACGGCAACGTCGAGTATCTGATGTGGTTGCGCAACTCACCGGGGCCCGCCATGACCTCCGCCTTTGCGGAGCTTGCCGCACCGGAGGCGCCATGAGGGTCGGGCTGGTGGTTCGTGCCGAGTCGGCGGGCACAAATGAAGTTGCCTCCACCGTGCTGGCGGCCGCCGAGGCGCGCGGCATCGAGGCCGTTGCGGTGGATGAACATTCTGACGATGACCTGGGCCATTGCGATGTCGTGATCGCCGTCGGTGGTGATGGCACGGTTCTCGAGGCCGCTCGCCATGCGCTCGCCGATGGTGCCGCCGTCGTGGGCATCAACACCGGGCGCGTCGGCTTCCTCGCCGATGCCGAGCCGCACGAGGCCGAGCGGATCGTCGAGCTTATCGCGACTGGCTCGTGGACGGAGACCTCTCGGATGACGGTGAGCGCCGCCATCGACGATGGGCCATTCCACACGGGTCTCAACGACGTGGTAGTCGAGAAGGTGACGTCGCAGCGACTCGTGTCTCTCGAGGTGTACGTCGATGGCGAGCGATTTCTCACCTACCGCGCCGATGGTCTTGTTTTTGCAACGCCGACCGGCTCGACCGCGTACAACCTGTCTGCCGGTGGCCCAATCGTCGACCCCCGCGTCGACGCGCTCCTCGTGACGCCGGTGGCTCCCTATTCGCAATTCCGCAGGGCTCTGGCGCTCCCACCGTCCGTGTTGCTGAAGTGCAGGATCACCCACGATCGGCCCGCCGGCGTGAACGTCGACGGGCGCGACCTCGGTATCGTCCAGCCGGGACAAGTCGTTCGCATTCGAGCCGGCGAGTCGCGAGTGCGGTTCGTCGACATCGGGAAACGCTCATACACCCAGACAGTGAAAGAGAAGCTCCGCTTGTACGAGGGCCTCGACGGAGCCAGCCTCTGATGCTGGATGAGCTGTCGGTAGCCAATCTGGGCATCATCGGCCAAGCTCGAATCGAGCCAGGGCCAGGACTGGTCGTCGTGACCGGAGAAACTGGCGCCGGAAAGACCTTGCTGTTCGGAGCGCTGCAGCTGCTCCTGGGGATGCCCGCCCGTTCCGGGATGGTGGGCCCCGAGGGTGATGAAGCGCTCGTCGAAGGGCGGTTCATCGTCGACGGCGAGGAGGTGGTGGTGTCGCGCCGACTGGCGAAGGCGGGGCGGTCACGGTCATATCTCAACGGCGCCATGGCGCCGCTCTCCTCGATCGGCGAGGCGACCTCGGGGATCGTCGAAGTGGTAGCGCAACATGACCAGTTGAGCATCACTCGAGCCGCCGAGATACGGCGGATGATCGATCGCCTGCTCGACGAAGAAGGTTTGTCTGCTGTGGCCGCCTACCAGGCCCTCTGGGATCGGTACGAACAATTGAGATTGCTACGTGAGGAGCTCGGTGGGGATGCCAGGGCGCTCGAGCGAGAACGCGCCCTGGCCGAATGGCAAGCCAACGAGATCGGCGACGCCGGCTTCGAAGAGGGCGAGGACACCCAGATTGACAGGACGCTCCGCAAACTTCGCGGCGCTGCCGAATTGCACGCACTGCTCGGAGAGGCGCACGCCTCACTCGACGTGGCAATCGATCAAGTGGGCGGGGCACGCACCCTTCTTCAGAAAGCAGCCCGGGTCGATGACGACCTCTCGCCGGCTGTGGCCGCTCTTGGAGATTCGCTCGAGGTGGTGGCCGATCTCGCCCGAGATATCCGCGAGCACACCGAGGTCTCCGAAGCCGATCCCGAGGTCCTCGAGCAGGCAGAACGGCGAATGGCACTCCTCGGTGACCTTCGCCGCAAGTACGGCGACACGCTCGCCGAGGTCCTGCAGTTCGGGGAGCAAGCGGCCAAACGCGCCTCCGAACTGGAGGCCCTCGCGACCAAAGCGGCCTCGCTCGACCATGATGAGGCCGCTCTCGTCTCCGAGCTGGAGGCGATCGGAGGAACCCTGCAACGGGCTCGCCGGCGCGCTGGTGGAAAGCTCGCCGAGGAGGCCGTCGGCCACCTCCGAGACCTGGGCTTCGCCGAGCCGGTCATCGAGATTTCCGTCGACGAGCGCGATCCTCACCGGGCAGGCGCTGATCACGTCTCGCTGCTCTTTGCTTCGGACGAAAGACTCGAGCCGGGGCCTGTTGCCAAGGTAGCCAGTGGTGGCGAGCTGAGCCGCCTGGTTCTGGCGCTTCGATTGGCCGGCGGCGCCGGAGACGCGCCGGTGATTGCTTTCGACGAGATCGATGCCGGGGTGGGAGGAAAGACCGGCTTGGCGCTCGGCAAGAAGCTCGCCGAGCTCGCCAGAACTCAGCAGGTGCTCGCCGTCACCCATCTGCCCCAGCTTGCTGCCTTCGCGAACGAGCATTACGTGGTCGAGCGAGCCGGTTCCCGTGCCTCCACCCGCCACCTCCGCGACGAGGACCGCGCTGCGGAGCTGTCGCGCATGCTCGCCGGCCTCGACGAGTCCACCCAGGGCCAGGAGCACGCAGAAGAGTTGCTGAGGACGGCCCGCCGGCTCGGCAAGCACCCGTGAGGCGCCTTCGGGCGTAGGATCGCTGCCAGAAAGGAAGGAGTCCGGTGGATGTTTCCACGACCCAGCTGACGCCACTGCTGTTTCTGGAACGGTCAGCGCAGGTGTTTCCCGATAAGACCATGTTCCGGCATGGCGATCGCGCTTTCACCTACTCCGAGTTCGCCGGACGTTGCCAGCAGGTGGCGAGTGCCTTGCGTGCCTCGGGTGTCGGACCAGGAGACCGGGTCGCCTTTCTGTCGCCCAACACTCCGGACATGTTGGCCGCCCACTTCGGTGTGCCCCTCGCCGGGGCAGTGCTGGTGGCGGTCAACACCCGATTGGCTCCGCCCGAGATCCAATACATCTGTGACCATTCGGGCGCCAGGATGCTCTTCGTGGACACCGGCCTCGCCGAGCCTATCCAACCGATTATCGCCAACCTCGCCACCGTGGCCGAGGTGGTGTTGATCGACGACGCCGGCATATCAACAGACCTTCGGGGAACCACCTATGCCGAATTCTTGGAACGCAGCGCCGGCGATGAACTTCCCTGGCGGGTGGCCGATGAGCACCTGCCGATCTCGATCAACTACACATCCGGCACGACGGGTCGACCCAAGGGTGTCGTGTACACCCATCGCGGGGCGTACCTCAACTCGTTGGGGGAGATCATCCACTCCCGGCACTCGCCGGATTCGGTGTACCTGTGGACACTGCCCATGTTTCATTGCAACGGCTGGTGCACCACCTGGGCGGTGACAGCCATCGGTGGCACCCATGTCGGCCTCAGAGCGGTCGACCCCGGTGAGATATGGCGCCTCATTCGCGAAGCGGGCGTGACCCATTTGAATGCGGCCCCAACCGTGCTCATTTCGCTTGCCAACCATCCCGACGCTGCCCCGGTCGACCGTGAGCTCACGGTGACGACTGCCGGAGCTCCACCTAGTCCGACGATCATTGCTGAGATGGAGCGGCTGGGCATGTCGATGGTGCATGTCTACGGCCTCACCGAGACGTACGGGCCCCACACCGTCTGCGAGTGGCAGGACGATTGGGTGCGCCTCGAACAAGGAGACCGAGCGGCGATGCTCGCCCGCCAAGGTGTGGCGTTCATCGGAGTCGACCCGATACGGGTCGTTGACGAAGACATGAATGACGTGCCCCGCGACGGCACCACGATGGGCGAAGTCGTCATGCGCGGAAACAATGTGATGGCCGGCTACTACGACGACCCCGAAGCCACCGAGGCTGCCTTCCGGGGGGGATGGTTCCACTCGGGAGACGTCGGCGTCTGGTATCCCGACGGTTACATCGCGCTGCGGGATAGGTCCAAAGATGTCATCGTGTCAGGTGGAGAGAACATTTCGACGATCGAAGTCGAGCAGGCGCTCATGAGCCACCCTGGCGTTCTCGAGGCTGCCGTCGTGGCAGTGCCACACGAGCATTGGGGCGAGCGCCCGAAAGGCTTTGTCGTGAGGAAACCGGGCGCGACGATTTCGGAATCCGAACTGATCGAACATGTGCGGAGCCAAATCGCCAAGTACAAGGCCCCTGATGAGGTGGAGTTGGTTGAGGCGCTTCCCAAGACCTCCACCGGCAAGATCCAGAAGTACGTGCTGCGCGAAAAGGAATGGGCCGGAAGAGAATCACGCGTGAACTGATTCGATCGGATCGAAATCCGCTCGAGCTGACTTTTCCCTCTTGGCTCGGCTTCCCTGCCAGGGGCCTTGCGGCGGCTGATCCGTGTGAGTCGGGGGTTCGGTACCAGATCTTCGTGACCACTGATCGGCGGGGGGATCGCGCGTCGAGTGAGATATGCCGGGCGGGTGGGGGGTAGGTGCTACGCTGACATCCCGTGACGAAATACATCTTCGTAACGGGTGGCGTGGTCTCTTCTCTCGGCAAGGGTATTACCGCAGCTTCCCTTGGTCGCCTTCTCAAAGCCCGTGGTCTCAACGTCGTTCTTCAGAAGCTCGATCCGTACATCAACGTCGACCCCGGCACAATGAACCCTTTCCAGCACGGGGAGGTCTTCGTGACCGACGACGGAGGCGAGACCGACCTCGACCTCGGTCACTACGAGCGGTTCACGGGAGTGAACCTTCGTCGCGATGCATCGGTCTCGGCGGGAGCCATTTATCTTTCGGTGATTCAGAAGGAGCGGCGAGGCGATTATCTCGGCGGAACCGTCCAGGTCATCCCGCACATAACGAACGAGATCAAGGCCCGCATCAAGCGAATGGGTGACCGAGACGACGTCGATGTCGTGATATCCGAGGTCGGTGGCACGGTCGGCGACATCGAAGGATTGCCGTTCCTCGAGGCCATCCGTCAATTCGGCAAGGACGTCGGTCGAGACAACGTTGCCTACATCCATGTGACGCTGGTTCCCTACATCTCGTCGTCGGAGGAGCTGAAGTCGAAGCCCACCCAGCACTCCGTTGCCGAGCTTCGCAGCAGGGGCATTCACCCCGATGTGATCGTGGTGCGCTCCGATCGCGAGATCGACGACTCGGTACGGCGCAAGATCAGCCTCTTCTGTGATGTCGACGCCGACGCGGTGATCAATGCGACCGACGCCGCCGACATCTACGAGGTGCCGCTCCACCTCCACGAACGGGGCCTCGACAAGGTGATCACCAAACGCCTCGGCATCGAAGCTCCGACGCCCGACCTCACGGTATGGCGGACCATGGTGGAGCGCGCCGCCGCCCCTACCGAGACGGTGACCGTGGGTGTCGTCGGCAAATACGTCGACCTTCCCGATGCCTATCTCTCGGTAGTCGAGGCGCTCCGGCATGGGGCGCTCAACAACGACGTCAAGCTCGACCTCCGGTGGGTGCCCGCCGAGGAGATGACCGGCTTGTACGCCGGCGCTCACATGGAGGGTCTCGACGGGATCCTCGTTCCCGGTGGCTTCGGCCATCGGGGAGTCGAAGGAAAGATCGCAGCGATCCGCCACGCTCGTGAGCAGGGCATACCGTTTCTGGGCCTGTGCCTCGGCCTGCAATGTGCTGTCATCGAGCTCGCCCGCAACGTTGCCGGCCTCGCCAACGCCGACAGCAGCGAGTTCGACCCGGTGACCCCCCACCCGGTGATCGACCTCATGGAGTCGCAGCAGGAGGTCGACGAGAAGGGCGGCACCATGCGCCTCGGTCTCTATGCAGCCAAACTGGCGGAAGGCTCACGCGTGCGCTCGTTGTACGGGGAGGCGGTCGTGTACGAACGGCATCGACACCGTTACGAGGTCAACAACAAGTACCGCAAAGAGCTCGAAGCGGCCGGTATGGCGCTCAGTGGCGTTTCGCCGGACGACCGATTGGTCGAATTCATAGAGCTTCCCGCCCATCCGTTTTTCGTGGCGACGCAGGCCCATCCCGAGTTGAAGTCCCGTCCGGATGACCCGCATCCCCTCTTCGACGGATTTGTGGCGGCGGCCGTGCAGCGGTCGCATGCATTCCCGGCAAGTCTCGTCGAGGAAGTCGTGGGGGAGACCGTTCCTTCCTGAGATGGGCCGTGAGCGCTCGGGTTCCTCAGATCTCCGATTCTGATTTGGAGCTGATATGGAGTGGAAACCGCACCGAACAGAGCGTCTGGCGACCGGTTTGTTCTTCGAGTTCGACCGGATGTTCTTTCGCGATGATGACGGGAAAGAATTGCCCCGTGATGTGATTCGTCACAGAGGCGGAGTATCCGTGCTTCCCATCGACGGTGAGAAGATCACACTCATTCGCCAACACCGGGTAGCGGTGGGCTCCGACCTTCTCGAGGCCCCTGCCGGAAAGCTCGACCGGGGAGAGGATCCACGCGCCGCAGCTCATCGTGAATGCATCGAGGAGGTGGGTCTCGAGCCCGTCACGCTCATCGACATCGGCCCCATGGAGACGAGTCCTGGCTTCACCGACGAGATCATCCACCTCTATATCGCAGACGGTGTCAAACGGGTGGTCGCCCAGCCGGAAGGCGCCGAGGAGCACCATGCTGAGATCGTGGAAATGGGCCTTGGGGAAGCCGTGGCTGCCATCGAGGCGGGTGAGATCAGTGATGCCAAGACGAGAGTTCTCATCCTCACAGCGCTTCACCGACAGGATCTGCAGGATCGCGGTGCCCACCAACCATGACGTTCACGGACGATCTCGATGAGTTTCTCACCCATCTGACCGTTGAACGGGGTCTGGCTCGCAACACAATCGCTGCGTATCGGCGCGATCTCGGCGCGTACCGGGAGTTTCTCGACGGCCGCCCGCCAAGTGCCGCACTCGTCGAGGAGTTTCTGTCCGAGCGTTCCGACCTTGCCGCCTCGTCGGTCGCCCGTCGAACCGCTTCGCTGCGCAGCTTCCATCGGTTTCTCGTGGCGGAGGGTCTCGCCCGAACAGACCCGACTTTGTTGGTCGACACGCCCAAACGCCCCAAGGCGCTGCCCAAGGCGCTCGATATCGGCACGGTCACAAGGCTGATCGAATCGCCAGACCTGACCACGGTGCCCGGGAGGAGGAATCGGGCAATTCTCGAGTTCTTGTACGCGACGGGTGCCCGAGTCTCGGAGACCGTTGCGCTCGACCTGCTCGATCTCGACCTGGAAGATCGGATTGCCAACGTGACCGGGAAAGGAGACCGGCAGAGGTTGGTGCCTCTCGGCGCCATGGCAGCCGAGGCTCTCGGCGCGTGGCTGGTCGACCGGCTCGAACTCGCCTCCGGAGACGCGGTGTTCGTGAATCTGAGAGGAGGGCGGTTGAGCCGTCAGTCGATCTGGAACATCGTGAAAGATGCGGGCACCGCCGCCGGCCTCGCTGAGCGTGATCTGTCGCCCCATGTGCTCCGTCACAGCGCCGCCACCCATATGGTGGAGGGTGGCGCCGATCTGCGGACTGTTCAGGAAATGCTCGGTCACGCTAGTATCTCGACCACACAGATCTATACGCGTGTTTCGCCCCGTCACCTGTACGAAATGTACGTCGAGGCGCATCCCCGCAGTCGACGGAGAAAGGACGGGTGATGGCCGATATTGCCGCCGCCCAGAGTGTGCTCGAAGAGGAACGGACCAAGCTGATCCATCAGCTTGATGAGCTCGGCGCAACCGAGTCTGGTGAGCTGCGTTCCGATACGCTCACCCAAGAGAGTTTTGCCGACGCCGGATCAATGACGGCCGAAAGAACCGAGCTCTTGGGCATTGCCGAGTCGCTCGCCACACAGCTGGCCGAGGTCAACGATGCCCTCGTCCGGATATCGGAAGGCTCGTACGGGACCTGCCAGCGATGCGGAGAAGCGATCGAGAAAGCGCGCCTCGAGTTCCGGCCCCAGTCGGTTCAGTGTGTGGACTGCAAAGCCAAGAGCGCTTCAGTCTGAGCTTGGTTCGATCTGGGCTACACCTGGTGCGCCGCTTCTTTGCGGTGGCCTCGGCGGACCCGCTCATTCACACCGAGAAAGAATGGGTCAGGCAACAGCTGGACAATGAGGCCCTGTTCCGGATCTTCTGTGCGCAGAACGACGCCGATCAGAGGCATGCCTTCGATGGTGCCAGGGCGATCAGCGCTGCCCGCCCTGATCGGATCGATCTAGCGGTAGCTGCCTTGCTCCACGATGTGGGCAAGCGCCACGCACGGCTGGGCCCGATCGGTCGCTCGATGGCCACGGTCGCAGCAGGGCTTCGGATACCGGTCCGGGGAAGGCTCGGGGCCTACAATGCTCACGATTCGGTCGGCGCCTCGGAGCTGGCGGCGGCGGGAGCCGAAGCCGGCGTCGTGGATTTTGCTCGACACCACCATCGCACCCGGCCCGAGTCGATTGCGGCGGAGGATTGGGCGATTCTGATCGACGCCGACCACCGCTACTGAAGCTGGCGTCCTCCGGAGGGCACGCATATGACATTCGAAGTGAAAACAGCTGTCTTCGAAGGTCCCCTCGATCTGTTGCTGCAGCTCATCACGCGCCACCAAGTGGATATTTCCGAGGTCTCGCTGGTATCCGTCGTGACCGAGTACCTCACGTATCTCGATGAGATGCGCTCCATGGACCTCGATGTGACCAGTGAGTTTCTCCTCATCGCGGCCACGCTCATCCAGCTGAAGGCTCGCAACCTGCTCCCTGACGACGCACCGGTGGATATCGACGAGGATCTGGCACTGATGGAAGAGCGTGATCGGTTGCTCTCGCGGCTGCTTGCCTGCGTCACCTTCAAGGATGTGGCAGCCGTCCTTGCGTACCGGCACCGGGAGAACAATCGTTTCGTTGCGCGGTCGGGCGGCATGGATGACGGGACAATCGCGGATCGGCCAATTGAAGTCATCGTGGGCGCCAACGCCATCGATCTCGCTCAGCTCGCGGAGCGCGTCATCGCTCGATCGCATGAAGAACCCGACTTGGATCACCTGGAGCTGGATCTACCCTCGGTGGAGGAGGCACTCACGGACCTCAGGGTTCGCGTCGAGATGTTGGCCGAGACGACCTTCGAAGACTTGGTGGACCACTGTTCGCGCAAGGTGGAGGTGGTTGCCTATTTCTTGGCACTCCTCGAGCTGGCCCGTTGGGGAATGGTCACCGTCAGCCAGGAGGACTGGTTGTCCACTATCTCGATACGTCATGCCCAGTCGGGTGGGCCGATGGCGAGTGAGTGGAGCATCTGATGGACACACCGGCAGTGTTGGAGGCAATCCTCTTCGTGGCGGAGCGCCCCGTTCCGGCGAAGGAGCTTGCCGAGGTACTGGAGATGCCGACGCAGGACGTCATCGAGGCATTGCAAAGTCTGGCCGGTGAATACGAATCGGGATCGCGGGGTCTCGTGGTTCGCCAAGTTGCCGGTGGGTGGCGGCTCTACACGCACCCGTCGACCTATCCGTACCTCGAACGGTACGCCGAGTCGCCTTCGGCGGCTCGTCTTTCAGGAGCCGCGCTCGAGACGCTTGCGGTGGTTGCGTACAAACAGCCCGTGTCGCGGGGCCAGGTCGCCGAGATCCGCGGCGTCGACTCGGACTCGAGCCTGCGAACGCTCGAGCGGCGTGGCCTGGTACGCGAACTCGATCGATTGCCGCTGCCCGGCAATCCGGCGGTCTACGGCACCACCGACATCTTCCTCGAGAAGCTGGGTTTGGGCAGCCTCGCCGACCTACCACCGTTAGCCGATCATGTGCCTCCGGCAGCGATCGTCGAGACGCTGGAGGAGACGTTTCGTCCGGCCGAGGGAAGCCCCGATGGAAACGACCCGGATCAATAAGCTCATTGCCCATAGTGGGCTGGCATCTCGCCGCACTGCCGAACGATGGATTGAGGCAGGCCGGGTCACCGTGAACGGCTCCCCGGCGATCCAGGGCCAGCAGGTCGACCCAGATTCAGACGAAGTGGCCATCGACGGGGTGCTGCTGCCGGTGCGCCCGGGGCTGGTCTACTACCTGTTGAACAAGCCGGTCGGCGTGGTCTCGACCGCTGGCGACCCGCATGGTCGGACCACGGTGGTAGATCTCGTACCGTCGGAACCTCGCGTCTACCCGGTGGGACGTTTGGATCGTGACTCGGGCGGGCTGTTGGTGATCACCAATGACGGCGAGTTGACGATGCGGCTCACGCATCCTCGATTTGGCGTTCCCAAGGTCTACGCCGTGCTCGTGGAGGGCCGGCCCGACGCCCCAACGCGCCAGCGGCTGCTCGACGGAGTCGACCTGGACGATGGGCCGGCCAGGGCCGCCCAGGTGAAAGTTCTCGCCGAGAACCCGGAGTCGACCCTGCTGGAGCTGACGATGCTCGAAGGGCGCAACCGTATCGTGCGACGGATGATGGAGGCGGAAGGGCACGCCGTGCAGCACCTCTTTCGTAAGCGGATCGGGCCGCTGGCCGATGCCGAGCTACGATCCGGCGCCTATCGCCTGCTGACCATCGAAGAAGTGCGGTCGCTGTACGAGGCGGCCCAAGGAGAAGCGTGACCGCTCAGCCCATCCAACCGTCCGGTCCCGTCTACGGTGCGGTGACTCCTCCGGGCTCGAAGAGCATCACCAATCGGGCATTGGTGATTGCTGCGCTGGCCGACGACGCTTCCACGGTGCATGGCGCGCTCGACGCCGACGACACTGCTGTCATGCGCACCGCGCTGCGGGACCTGGGCGCCGGCATCGACGACGGGGGCTCGACGTGGCGCGTGTCGGGACGACTCCCGTCTGCGGCGACCGCCTCGCCGCGCCAGATCGACGTGGGAGCGTCGGGAACGACAGCTCGGTTCCTGACAGCTGTCTCGGCGCTGCTCCCCGGCCAGACCACCATTGACGGCACTGAGCGGATGCGCCAGCGTCCGATTCAGGACCTCGTCGACGGCCTCGGTCTCATGGGTGCTGTCGCCGTATCGATAGGAGCGGGCGGGTGCCCACCGGTGACGGTTGAAGGGGCCGCTCGGTTGCGAGGAGGTCGGGTGGCGATCGACGCCAGTCGGTCGAGTCAGTTCGTGTCGGCGTTGATGCTCATTGCTCCCTTTGCCGATGACATGGTCACACTCGAGTTCGTCGAGGGCCAGGCAATCTCTCGTCCGTACCTCCAGACCACTGCGGAAGTCATGGCCGCATTCGGCGCCACCGCACAGGTGGGAGAGCGTTCGGTAACTGTGGAACCGGGCATCTATCGCGGGTCCGCATTCGTGGTGGAACCAGACGCCTCGGCGGCGGTGTATGCATGGGCAGCTGCAGCAGTCACCGGCGGAGCGGTGCGGGTGGAAGGCCTCCACCGATCCTCGACGCAGGCCGATATCGCGGCGCTCGACATCTTCGAGAAGATGGGTTGCGTCGTCTACGACGGGCCGGCGGGTGTGACCCTCCGCGGGCCTGAGCTCCTCGCCCCCGTCGACGTGGACATGAACCATTGTCCTGATGCAGCTCTAGCCATTGCGGTCGTGGCGCTGTTCGCGAAAGGGCCGAGCACCATTCGCAACGTCGCCAGCCTACGAATCAAGGAGACCGACCGCCTCCAGGCGCTGGCGACCGAGCTGGTGAAGTTGGGTGCAGAAGCCACCACGACGGACGACAGCATTTCGATCACGCCTCGTGCGCTGCGCGGCGCAACGGTCGCAACATATGACGACCATCGGATGGCGATGGCCTTCAGCATTGCCGGACTCGCCATTCCCCATGTCCGGATCGCCGATCCTGAGTGCGTTTCGAAGACGTGGCCGGCGTTCTTCGAACAGATGGAAACGCTCCTCGCCTCATCGCATGTGGTGGTCGCCATCGATGGCCCCGGTGGGTCCGGCAAGACCACGGTCAGCCGTGGCGTTGCCGAGCGACTCGGCGTGTCCCATCTCGATACCGGGGCGTTCTATCGGGCGGCCACCGTTGCGGTGTTGGAAGCCGGGGTGCCGCCAGACGACGCCGATGCGGTGGCCACCGAGGTTCTTGGCCATGAGTTCACATATCGGGCTGGGAGGATGTTCCTCGACGACCGTGATGTGAGTGACGACATCCGCTCAGCCGAGATCGACCGAGCCGTCTCGGCCGTCTCCGCGATCGGGGCGGTCCGCACTCACATGGTTGATCGGCAGCGCCGGTGGGTGGGTCAGGAAGGGTCGGTCGGCGTGGTGGAGGGCCGGGACATCGGCACGGTGGTGTTCCCCGAGGCAGCCGTCAAGATCTATCTCACTGCGTCCGAGCGAGTGCGCGCCGAGCGGAGAGCAGGGGAGCAGGGGGCGGAGCTGGAAACCGTTGCGGACGGGTTGCGGCGCCGGGACACCCTCGATTCGTCGCGGAGCGCCTCACCTCTTCAGGTTGCCGGCGACGCAACCATCATCGACACGTCCACCCTCACCATCGACGAGGTGGTCGATCGGATCGTGAACATGGCCGGTGGCGCCGAACGTTTCAGTGGCTGATCATCTCTAGGGCAGTCGTTGCCGTCCAGCTTCGATCCTCCTGGAGCAGGCCGTCTTGCCCTGGGTTGGCGGCGCAGAACCCCGCCTCGATCGTTGCCTGGAGCGCACCCAGCAGGTGACGGAGCTGGGGGGGGAGTGGGAAATACTCCTCTTCGGTAGTCACCTGGAAGAGCTCCACGCCTTCGGAAGGATTGACGCGTTCGATCACCTCGGTGACCAGATGGTCGGGAGCAGACGCGCCTGCTGTGACGCCCACCGTGGTGGCGCCGTCGAGCCACTCGTCCCTCACGTCGTCAGCAGCATCTATCCGATGGGCGACGACGCCCCGCTCGTTGGCCACCCGGACGAGCGCACGAGTATTCGAGCTCGAGTCGCTTCCCACCACGAGGATCAGATCGCATATCGCTGAGAGTTGTTCAACTGCTTCCTGGCGGTTGGTCGTGGCGTAGCACAGGTCGCTCTTGCGGGCGGTCCTCAGGTCCGGGTAGTTGGCCCGGGCTTCGGCGAGCACCTGCTCCCATTCGAAGACTCCGAGGGTTGTCTGAGCGAGCAGGGCTACTTTTGATGGATCGCGCGGAGCGAAATCGCCAAGCCCCAGCTCTGGCTCTACCAGCGTGATGGCATCGGGTGCCTCGGCGACCGTGCCGATCGCCTCGTCGTGGCCGGTGTGCCCAACATAGATGATGTCGAAATCGGACTCCGCCATCTTCTTGACCTCGTGGTGCACCTTGGTCACGAGCGGACACACGGCGTCGACGACGATTCCGGCACGCCGGCCGGCCCCGGCAACCACCTCGGGAGCAGAACCGTGGGCAGAGAGCATCACCGGCGCCCCGATCGGGACCTCGTCGATGGAGTCGACAAAGACCACGCCGGAACGTTCGAAGGCCTCGACCACCCACCGGTTGTGGACGATGTCGTGGTAGCAGTACACCGGCGGCTCGAAGATCCGCACCATCCAGGTGAGGGCTTTGATGGCCATCTCCACACCGGCGCAGAAGCCACGGGGCTCAGCGAGTAAGACCTTGGTTGGCATGGAGGCAATGGTAGGGCGGTCGGTTCCTTGTCAGAACCCGGACTCGGCGCTCCGCGTTTCGGTTTCCTCCTATTGGCGCCCGACTCTGGACAGCATGGCCTGGGGTGTGAGATTCAGCCACGAGGTCGAAACAGACGCCAGTCGGGCGCGTTGGCGGTTGCCGCTCGCTGCCAACTCGTACGTCCGGGAACTATGGACTACGGATTGCGGACTACGAATCGCGAACTGCGAACTGCGAACTGCCTGTAGCGGTGCGAAGCAACGCTACTCTCTTCGCCATGTCCCGCCTTCCTGTGGTTGCCGTCGTCGGCCGGCCCAACATCGGTAAATCCACGCTCGTGAACCGGATCGTCGGTCGCCGCGAGGCGGTGGTCGAGGAGACGCCCGGCGTGACTCGCGATCGGCGCGAGTTCCGGGGCGAATGGACCGGACGGTCGTTTCTGCTCATCGATACGGGTGGCTGGCAGGTCACGGCCGATGAGCAGCTCACCGCCGATATCAGCTCTCAGGCCGAAGCAGCCGTGGCGGCTGCGGACGTTGTCCTGTTCGTCGTTGATGCCACCACACGGCCCACCGAGGACGACATCGGCATCGCCCGAATCGTCCGTCATGCCGAACACGTGGTGGTCGCCGCCAACAAGGTGGACTCGCCGAACCAGTCCGATTCGCTTTCTGAGTGGTGGAAGCTCGGGCTGGGAGAGCCCCATCCGATTTCGGCGCTCCACGGGCTGGGCATGGGCGACCTGCTCGATGCGGTAGTGGCGAGGCTGCCTGCCACCGAAGCCGAGCATGAGGAGATCACCCACCCGCGACTCGCCATCATCGGCAGGCCCAACGTTGGCAAGTCGACGCTGCTCAACAAGCTGCTCGGCGAGGACCGAGTTCTGGTCTCGCCGGTTCCCGGCACCACTCGCGACCCGATCGATGTCGAGGTGGAACTAGACGGCTCGCCCTACGTCCTGGTGGATACCGCCGGAATTCGCCGGGCTCCCAAAGTGAAGGAGCGGGCCGAGGCGTTCGCGGTCATCCGCGCCAGAAAGGTTCTCGCCGACGCCGACGTGGCGTTGCTGCTGATCGACTCCAACGAAGGGGTGACCCAACAAGACCAGCGGATTGCCGAAGAGGTCGCAGCCGCCGGGGTGAGCCTGATCGTGCTGCTCAACAAGTGGGACGAAGCAGATGCGGACGCCCGCGCCGTTACCGAGGACTCGGTCGGCGACCGACTGTCGTTCGTCTCCTGGGCGCCGGTGCTTCGCATCTCGGCCAAGACCGGGGCGAGAATGCACCGCATTCCCAAGACACTGATCCGCGTCCTGGAAACCCGCATGGTGCGGGTGCCTACCGGCGAGCTGAACCGCATGGTCCGTGGATGGACCGCCGCTCACTTGCCGCCCGTACGGAAAGGCCGTCGACCCAAGATTCAGTATGCCGTCCAGGCCGGCGTCGCCCCGCCGACCGTTGTTCTCTTCGTTTCCGGCGGGGAACTCGCCGACGACTACGTGCGCTTCATCGAGAATCGGCTCCGCGGGGAGATCGACTTCGAGGGCACGCCGGTTCATGTGGTGGCGCGCCGCAGGAAGAGGGCCGACCGTGGCTGAGCCCGACGAGGAGGAGCTTCCCCATCCGTGGGGCTTCTGGCTCATCGTGACATTGGCGGTGCTGTACCTGGGCTGGCGGCTCGTGGAAGGCGTCGTGTGGCTGTTCGAACGCATCGCCGGGTGAGGGCCTGACACCGACACTTCGGGAACTCAGCCTGGCAGAATATGGCAGGCTCGGGTGGTTGCCGGCGACCCAGCCAGCTAATGTGCCCGACGCACCGCACACTCACCGTGGTGGTGCCTTCCCCTGTCGTCGTGATGCGGGTCGATTCGTAACCATGGAGGACAACTCGTTGGGCTCGAGATCCGTGAAGACGATGACGATGGGCGGGCGAGTGGCCGAGGCCACGTCATCGCCGGTCTACACTGTCGAATTCACAGACGGGCTGTGGCGCAGCTTGGTAGCGCGCTTGACTGGGGGTCAAGAGGTCGCCGGTTCAAATCCGGCCAGCCCGACCACCAATCGGTCCCCGGACCCGACGATTTATTCTCCCCTTAACCCACCCTTGACTTGGATGTTTTGCACCCGAGTCGACTACAATCAAGGCTTCGGACGCACGACCTCAGGTCGTGCATTGTTCCGAGCACCTAATAGGAGGAATCAATGCGATTAATACGATCGCGAGCGCGCTTGATAGCGCTGTTCGGTGCCCTCATGCTGGTTTTGACCGCATGTGGAAGTGACAGCACCGACACGACGGTGGCTACCACCGACGCTCCGGACGAGACCACTGCGGCCACTGAGGCTCCAGCGGC
>JBFGJH010000042.1:0-29017 GCA_041577335.1 Acidimicrobiia bacterium
GACTTCCGAAGTTCTTCGCTGGGGGTGCTCGAGGGGGCGGCTCCGCCGGCCCCCTCGTCATGCGACTGCGGCGGCGTGGACGGCGCAAATCGCAGGATGAGTGCCGCCGAAGGGCGGCTCCTCAAGGACGGAGCCGAGCCGAAGGCGAGGCGCAGTCCAACCGAATCCTGATTCGGTTGGCTTATTGGCTCACCGGGCGGCCGTAGAACTCGAGCTCTGCGACGACGAGCTCATCAAAAGGCTCGAGGTCGTTGACGGTTTCGGCGGGATGGATGCTCTCCACTTCGATGATCACTCGGGTCGTGCGGAGGCTGTTGAAGTTGATGAGCTGGCTACCGGGCTCGTCGTCGAGCACGCCGATGATGCCCTGGGTGTTGTCGTTGGTCGTGATCTTGTAGCCGGCGATCCGGAAATTGCGCCGGAACCGCACTTCGTCGCTGAGGTTCTTGATGATGATCTGTTCGAGCTGATAGGTGTCGGCGAAATCAACCGTGATGACCGCACCCTCGCCGGCCAAGCTGTTGTCGTTCCACGCAGTCTCATCGTCGCCATCGAACATGTTGTCGCACGCGAAGCCGACAAGCTCGGAACTGCAGTCGGATGCAAGAACTTGGATGATCTCGATGGGCGCTTGCACCACGGCCGCGGTGGTGGTCGCAGTGGTATCCCCGGTTTCGGCGGGATCGGTGGCGGCCGCCGGATCTTCGTCGTTGTTGAAGAAGCTGAATGCAAATGCTGCCAACACGACAAAAAGGAGAACGGCCCCGATGGCCATGGCGGCGCGCACGCCGGCCGAGCTTTGGATCATTGGTTGAGGGGCAACCGGCAGAGCGCCTTGCGCCAGGCGAGCGCCACATTCCTCACAATGGCGGTTGTGGCTGGGGTTGTCGGCCCCACAAGATGGACATGGCACCGTGTTGTAGGTCACCGAGGCGGCCCTTTCATCGTCGAGCGCAAACTGTTCGGTTCCGACTTCTTCGACCCATTGGCCGCACTCTGGGCAGAAGTCCTCATCGGCGAAGATAGCGCCGCAATTGCTGCATGTATTGGTTGCCACCGAACGTCCTCCGCGCAACGGCCGTTATTCTCGTTTGAATGTTACTGGCAGTGGTGAGATCGGCGGAGCAATGGACGTGGGTGTCGCGCATCGTTGGTGTGGCGATGTTGATTGGGCTGGTGGTGGGGGTGGCCCTCCTCTTTTCTGTCACCACCCGGCGATAGGATCCCTCACATGACGTATCGCTGCGGTGATTGCGGTTATGAATCTTCGAAATGGATGGGCTTCTGCCCTCGATGCAAGAGCACCGAGGGCCTCATCGAGACCCGCCCTGCCGACACCGGACGGTCTGTGGCGGCTCCAACACCGGTCCCGTTGAGCAAGACCAATGACAGCCTCGTCGACCGAGTCGCCACCGGCATGGCCGAGGTCGACCGCGTTCTGGGGGGCGGCCTCGTGCCAGGCGGAGTGGTCCTGGTAGGGGGCGAGCCGGGAGTCGGCAAGTCGACCTTGCTTCTTCAGCTCGCCGGAACGCTGGCGGGCTCAGGCGCCTCCACGCTCATCGCCAGCGCCGAAGAATCGACCCAACAGGTCGGTATCCGAGCCAAACGCCTCGGGATTGATTCCGACGAGGTTTCCCTCCTGGCTGAAGACGACGTCGATGCGATCATTGCCGCTGCCGTCGAGTACCGGCCGGATCTGTTGGTGGTGGATTCCATTCAAACGGTGGGCGTCTCCGAGGTGGCATCGGCTCCCGGGGCGGTTGCCCAGGTTCGGGAGTCTTCGGCTCGTCTCATCCGCGCCGCCAAACAGCACAACATCAGTGCTGTCATCGTCGGCCATGTCACCAAAGATGGTGGGATTGCCGGCCCCAAGCTGCTCGAGCACATGGTCGACGTTGTCTTGTACCTGGAGGGTGAAACCGATCGCGGGTTCCGTACCCTGCACGGTCTCAAGAACCGATATGGGCCAACCCATGTCGTTGGGCTCTTCGAGATGGGGACGGACGGCCTGGGCGAAGTCGCCGATCCGTCGGCCGTGTTCGTTGCCGATTGGCAGGGCTCGGTCCCCGGCACTGTCATCTTCCCGGCCATCCAGGGGCGGAGGGCCATTCTCGTGGAGGTCCAGGCACTGACCTCCGCCACGTCCCTTCCCCAGCCGCGCCGCTCGGTCCGTGGCATCGAAACCGCTCGCGTCCACCAGCTCCTGGCGGTGTTGGCCCGCCATACCGGCCTCACATTCGGCGATCAAGACGTCTACGTCAACGTGGTCGGCGGCATGAAACTGGCCGAACCGGCCGCGGATCTCGCGGTGGCCATGGCGCTGGCCTCGTCTCGTCTCGATCGGCCGTTGGGTGCTTTGACAGGCTGGGGTGAGATCGGCCTTGCGGGAGAGCTCCGCCAGGTGCCGCATGCAGTTCGCCGTTCCGAAGAAGCGGGACGCATGGGCTTGATTCATCAGATTCACCCGAGTGGCGAAGGCTCCCCGAGCAGGCTGCTCGAGGCGCTTTTTGCGGCCGGGCTGCGCGCTCCGCGGCACTGAGAAACTCGCTGCGTACTACAGGTCGCTGGTGGGGGGTGTAGTAGCCTCCCCGCAATGGCGGGCAACTCCGATCTCCTCGAAATACTCCACCGTTTGGCGCCGGGTAGCAGGCTTCGCGACGCGTTCGGGCGGATCATTCAGCATGGCAACGGGGCGCTCGTCATACTCGGCGACGACGACGCCGTCGACGCCATCTGCACGGGCGGGTTTGTCTTGGAAGACGCCGCCTTTTCGGTGGCACGCCTTGCCGAAGTCGCCAAGATGGATGGCGCGATCGTCGTGAGCGACGACGGCGAGCACATCACGCGCGCCAACGTTCATCTCATGCCCGACGCAAAGATTGCTACAACCGAGACCGGTTCGAGACATCGCACGGCTGAGCGGGCAGCCAAGCAAACCGGAAAGCCAGTCGTATCGATTTCGGAGGACCGGCTCGTGGCCACCCTCTTCTACCTCGACGGCAAGCACGACCTCGAGGACCCGACCTTGCTCGCCGCCAAAGTGAACCAATCTCTCGCATCTTTGGAGCGGTTCCGGCGGCGGCTGGACGAGGCCGAGGAGCGGATGACCCGGCTCGAGCTCAGCGATGCCAACACGTACCGCTGGGTGATCACGGTGCTGCAACGCGCCGAATTGGTCATTCGCATCGGCGAACAGGTCGAGCGAGACAGTGTTGGCCTAGGCGGTCAGGCGACCCTGCCGCTCGTCCAGCTGAGCGACATGCTGACCGGAGTCGAAGAGCTTCGCGAGGTGGTGGTCGCCGACTACGCCGCGCGTCGGAACCAAGTGCGCAAGATTCTCGCTGCGCTCGAAGCGATCCCAACCGAGAACATTCATGAGCCGCGACGCGTCGCCGATGCCCTCGGATTCGATGAGCCCGACGAGACCGCCCGGCCGCGCGGTCTCCGGATCCTCACGCATGTTCCCCGTCTTCCTTCGTCGGTGATCGATGAGATCGTCAAGAAGTTTGGGTCGTTGCCGAAGATCCTGGGAGCGTCGGTCGGCGATCTGAGCACCGTGCCTGGAGTGGGGTCTGCCCGTGCCCGCCTCGTCCGGCGATTCCTCGATCGGTCGAGCGGGCGGGCGGGCATCCTCGATCACGGCCCCGGCGAATAGCCGGCCCGCCACCCCGCAAGCGTTTCCCGCTGAGCCACTACACTGACCGCCTCTGACCATTAGAAAGACCCATGGCCACCAAGAAACCTGCCGCGAACAAGCCTGCTGCTGCGGCCAAGAAGCCAGCCGCCAAGAAGCCGGCGGCCAAGAAGCCGGCGGCCAAGAAGCCTGCTGCTGCCGCCAAGAAGCCTGCCGCCAAGAAGCCGGCGGCCAAGAAGCCCGCGGCCAAGAAGGCTCCCGCCAAAAAGCCCGCTGCTGCCGCCAAGAAGCCTGCCGCCAAGAAGCCGGCAGGCAAGGCGGCCGGCGCCTCCGCTTCCGCGCCCAAGCCTCGTCGCAAGTCCAGCTTTGCCGTCAAGGACAAGGTCGTTCACCCTCACCACGGCGCTGCCATCATCACCAAGAAGATGAAGCAGAAGATCGGCGGAGAGACCAAAGAGTATTTCCAGCTCGAAATCGCCACCGATCAGCTCACCGTGTTCGTCCCCGTCGACAACATCGAAGACGCCATTCGTCCGGTCATCTCCAAGAACCAGGCCCGGAAGGTCTTCGCCCTCTTCAAAGACGAGCCGCAAGAAGCGGGTAGCAATTGGAGCCGCTGGTACAAAGTGCTCAACGAGAAGATGACCAGCGGCGACATATATCAGGTCGCCGAAGTCGTGCGCGACCTCACCTACGCCCAGCAGACGAAGGGCATCTCGCCCGCTTTGAAACGGATGCTGTCCCGAGCACGCATTACGCTCATATCCGAACTTCAATTCGCATTGAATCTCGACGAAGAGGAAGCGACCAAGAAGCTGGACCGGGCGCTGCCGAAGGTCGAGGAACCTGAATCCGTCTAGGGCCAGGAAACTGACTGATGCTCGTCGAGGTCATACGGCTGCTTTTCACGCTGGTGGTTACTGCAGTTGGCTATGAGGTCGGCTCCAACTCCGACGGCGTGTTGCTGGGTATCGAATTCGACCCCGCGTCAGCCCGCTTGGTGGGAGCTCTCATTGGCGCCGGTATCGGTTATGTCGCCGGTGGAGCCGGGGCCAGGCTCTTCACGAACCGTCTCGATACCATCTCAGGCTCGTTTCTGCCCCAACTCACCGGCCCGGAGCTATTCGCCGGCGGCTTCGGAGTGCTGGTTGGACTGGTGCTGGGTGTCGTGATCTCGATCCCGGTGGTCCGGTTCACGACGCCCTCGATCGGCTGGACGACCGCAGCACTGATAGTGACCGTCAGTGCTTCGCTCGGAGGTCGCATTTTCGGCATCCGGTCGCAAGACCTGCTGACCTTGACTGGCCTCCGGCCCCGCGGTCCGCTCGTGGCTCGCCGCCTGCAAGATCAGGATCCGAGCTACGTGCTGGATTCCTCGGCGGCGATCGACGGCCGGATTCTCGAGCTCGTGCGCCTGGGCATGGTGCAGGGACGCATCTGGATTCCATTCTTCGTGGTGGACGAGATGCAAGGACTCGCCGACGCCGGAGAGAAATCCCGACGCCGGCGCGGCAAGCGAGGGCTCGAGATCCTGGACGCGTTGCGGTCCACAGCAGTCGACGTTGCCGTCCTCGACGACAGCGTCCCCGAGTTCGAGGACGTCGACGCCAAACTCCTTGCCCTCTCCGATCGTTCGGGCTCGACGTTGATCACCTCCGATCAGCCGTTGGCCAAAGCAGCCGAAGTTCGCGGCATCAAGGTGCTCAACCCCGGCAAACTCGGCGAGACCCTCAAACCGATCGTCGCCGTCGGACAGGTCGTGAATGTGCCGGTCACCAAGACGGGCCAGCACCCGCGCCAAGGCGTGGGTTACCTGGACGACGGGACCATGGTCGTCATCGAGGACGCGGTCGACCTCGTCGGCGAAGAGATCGACGTCGAGGTCACCTCGACCACCAAGACCGCTGTCGGGAGGATGCTGTTTGGACGCCCCGTCGATCGCACCGGGTCGTGATCGATGAAGGTGTGGGGCATTGTCGTCGCCGCCGGCTCCGGTGAGCGGTTCGGTGGAGGGAAACACAACGCGGAGATCGCCGGCAAGCCGCTCTGGCAGCACGCGCGAGATGTGCTGGTGGCGGGGGGATGTCAGGGCGTCGTGGTGGTCGGAGATGTTCCCGGTGGAGTGGCAGGCGGCAGGCGGCGCCAGGACTCTGTTGCCAACGGACTCGCCCAGGTCCCTGCCGACGTCGAAGTTGTTCTGGTGCACGATGCGGCTCGGCCCGCCGCAACCTCGGGGCTGGTGGCCGCCGTGATCGATCGATTGCGAGATCCAGCCGTGGACGGCGTGGTGCCCGCCCTTTCCGTCACCGACACCATCAAGATTCACGATGCCGGAGTCGTCACTGCGACGCCGCCTCGAGCTCAACTCGTGGCCGCCCAAACTCCCCAGGGTTTTCGCGCTGATGTCCTCCGGTCGGCTCATCGACAGCCCGGCGATGCCACCGATGACGCCGAGCTCGTGGAGCGTGCCGGGGGCAGGGTGGTGATCGTCGATGGCGAGACCACCAACTTCAAACTCACTTATCGGGAAGACATCGAAAGGATGCGTCGGGCGTGGCGGTCGGTATGAGGGTCGGCTACGGATTCGATGTCCACCGGCATGGCGGCGCCGCCCCGCTCGTGCTTGGCGGTGTGCTTGTCGAGGGGGCACCCGGCGTCGAGGCGACCTCCGACGGCGATATCGTGGTCCACGCCCTCATCGATGCGTTGCTCGGTGCTGCTGCGCTCGGGGATATTGGCACGATGTTCCCGTCGAATGATTCGCAGTGGGAAGGAGCCGACTCGATGGGCGTCTTGCTCCCTGCTTGCCTGGCGGCCGTGTCCGAGGCGGGATGGAGCGTGTCCAATATCGATTGCACGGTGATCGCCCACACCGTGAGGGTGGGTGGCGTACGGGAGAAGATGCGCATCCGGCTGGCCGACGCGCTTGGGACCGACGTCGGTGCCGTGTCGGTGAAGGCAACGACGACCGACGGCTTGGGGGCGATCGGACGCGGTGAGGGGATTGCTGCCGCAGCCGTCGTGGTGCTCATTCCGGCCGAGGGATGATCGCCGGACTGTAGAATCCGCCGATGCGCATCCAGAACACCCTCGGCCGCGCCGTCTCGGAATTCGAACCCATCGAGGCCGGCAAGGTGGGAATCTATGTGTGTGGTCCCACCGTTCAGTCTGCCCCTCACCTTGGGCACGGACGATCGGCTGTGGCATTCGATGTCGTTCGCCGGTATCTCGCCTGGAAGGGGTACGAGGTCACGTACGTGCGGAACGTCACCGACGTCGAAGACAAGATCATCAATGAGGCTGCCGCTCGGGGCATCACGACCGAGGAGCTTGCCGCAGAGACCGCGTGCCGTTTCGCCGAGACCGAACGGCGTCTCGGGGTCTTGGAGCCAACCGAGAAGCCCAAAGCGACCGAGCACATCCCTGAGATGATCGCATTGATCGAAGAGCTGGTGAGCAAAGGGCTCGCCTATCCATCGGAAGGAGATGTGTATTTCTCGGTGAGGAGTTTGCCCGACTACGGCAAGTTGTCCGGGCGCAATCTCGATGAGCTCCTGGCAGGAGCGCGAGTCGATGTGGACGAGCGCAAGCGGGATCCCGCGGATTTCGCCCTGTGGAAGGCCGCCAAACCGGGCGAGCCGACATGGGACTCTCCGTGGGGACCGGGCAGACCCGGTTGGCATATCGAGTGCTCGGCGATGGCCCGCAAGTACCTGGGCGACACGTTCGACCTGCACGGCGGCGGTACGGATCTCATCTTCCCCCACCACGAAAACGAGATCGCCCAGTCGGAGGGAGCTACCGGCGTTCCCTTTGCCAGGTACTGGCTCCACAACGAGATGCTCAACCTCGGTGGCGAGAAGATGGCGAAGTCGACCGGGCACATCATCGACCTCGGCGAAGCTCTCGACACGTTCCCTCCGCTGGCCGTCCGCCTGTTCTATCTGCGTGCCCACTATCGCTCCCCGCTGGAGTATTCGGAAAGCCTCCTTCGTGACGCGGCTTCCTCGTATGAGCGGCTCGAGGCGTTCCTACGGCGAGCCGGCGGAGCCGGCGATGCAGTTCCCGATGCTGAGACGATGCGCCTTTTCGAGGAGGCAATGGACGAGGACTTCAACACCGCCACTGCTCTGGCCGTGGTCTTCGACGCGGTACGTATCGGAAACAGGGCATTGGATGCCGGCGCCGACGCCGGCGGCATCGCTGCGGCTGTGGCAGCCATTCTCGAGGTGTTTGGGCTCACTCCTGTTGCCGGCGATGTGTCCGACCTGCTGGTGCCCTTGAACCGGCTGGCAGCCGAAGTCGGCCTGGAAGTCGCAGAAGACCCGAACGACCTCATCGATGCGCTCATCGGCGCCCGCATCGCGGCGCGAGGTCGCAAGGATTGGACGCTCGCCGATCTCGTGAGGAACGGGCTCAGCAAAATCGGCATCATTGTGGAGGACACCGCCGATGGCGCACGCTGGCATCGGGCATAGCGTCGAAGGCATCCATGCGGTCGAAGCCGCGTTGGTGGCTGGGCGAGTTGCGAAGCTGATCGTCGAAGAGGGACGCTTGGGCAGGTTGAGCGGCCTCGTCCAGCAGGCCACCGCGGCCGGGGTGCCGATTCGCAAGGTGCGAGATATCCGCGATTTGACGGCAACGCAGTCGCCACAGGGTGTTCTCGCCGAATGTCGCGCGGTGGCCACCGTTTCGATCGATGAGCTCGCCTCTCACGACTCGCCGGCGCTCGTGGTGATCGATCACATCCAAGACCCCCACAACGTAGGCGCCATTGCCCGCTCGGCCGCGGCGGCGGGCATGACTGGCATGGTCGTGGCCGATGTGCGGGCCGCGCCGGTCGAGGCGACGGCATTCAAAACGTCGGCGGGCGCCCTCGAGCGGCTCCCGGTGGCGCTGGTGGCGTCGATTCCGCAAGCGTTGAAACGGCTCCGTGACAAAGGCGTGTGGATTGTGGGCCTGGCGGCGGGCGCCGCGGAGAGCCTGTTTGGAATGGGCCTGCTCACCGAACCGGTTGCCGTGGTGATCGGGTCGGAGGAACGGGGGCTGTCGGAACTCACCGAAAAACGGTGCGACTTGGTCGCGTCCATCCCCATGGCTGCCGGGTCCGAGTCGCTCAACGCGTCGGTCGCGGCAGCCCTGGCCTGCTTCGAGGTCCAGCGGGCACGGCGAATCTGATTCCGATGTCGCCGGGTACACTCCTGGCGCGTTTGCTGGCGTAGCTCAGATGGCCAGAGCAGCCGCCTTGTAAGCGGCAGGTCGAGGGTTCGAGTCCCTCCGCCAGCTCCGATGTTCCCGAGGTCCGGCGCGGATCACCTGGTCGATATCGCCGAACTGAGGGAAGTCATAACCTATCCTTGGCCCTCCTCAAACGGTTGTAATGGCTGGAAAACACGCATCAAGCGACAACTCACAGTTCTACCGCGATCTGACGACGTTCGGACTCCGATGGCTTCTCGGTGGAATCATCATCTTTGGTGGCGCGTGGTTCCTGACCACCCAGGTGTTCGGTGGAGATGACGAGCCGTCCGCAACCTCGCTCATCGAGGTCGTCGCCTCTCCCGGCACCACTGCGGCGGAACCGACGCAGACGAGCACCCCAACGCCGAGCACGTCACCCCCGCCCACCACCGTTGTCGTGACCCCGGCAACCAGCGTCGCCCCAACGACCACGCCGATCACGACCACGACAGTGGCCGCCACCACCACCGCCGTGCCGACAACACTCGGTCCTGAGCTCCCACCCGCCGAGCTCACCGCCCGGGTCCTCAATTCGACCGGTCGCGCCGGCCTCGCCGCGGTCGTGACGGACCAGCTTGCCGCGCTCGGCTACGTCATGCGGCCCCAAGACAACTATGGAACGCCATTGTCGACGACGACGGTTTTCTACGTGCCCGGGCTCGACCGGGAGGCGCTGACGCTGGCCGGGCATCTTGCCGGTGACACCACGACGGCGCCCAACCCGGCGCCGGAGCCGTCGGCCGAGCTGCTGGTGGTCTTGGGCAGCTCCTATCCGTAGATGACCGACGCACCTGGCGACGGAGGCGGAGCCGAGGTTCTCGATCCTTGGGATGACAACCAGTCACCTCCTGATGGGACTGGCGATGTTCTTCCCCAGATCCGCAACATCTGGGCCTGGTGGGGCTGGACCATGGTCGTCGTGGTGATAGTCGTGACCGGCGTGGCGATCTTCGGCGATATCCTTCGGGCCAGCGTCCTGCTCGACCTGGTGTCTTTTTGGCCGGTGTTTCTGTTGATCGCCGTCGGCGCAGCAGTGTGGACGGCGAAACGGAACTCGTGGCCGGCGAGGCTTGGTTCGGCCATCTCGTTGATGGCGCTCACCGCTCTCCTGGGGGTCGTGGCCTTACATCTGCTTGGCTGGTCGGCGCTTCCCTCGTCCGTTGTGTTGGAGGGGCCGCCGTTCGAGGGCGGCGATGTGAGCCTGGAGATCGTCGTGAGAGATGGCCTCGTGCTCGTGGACACCGCAGAGCGCGAGTCCGCGTTCGCAGTCTCCTTGATCCCTCGCGGTGGCTCGATCGCGGCGCCCCGCGCCACCGGCCTCGACTCCGAACCTCTCGATGTCAGCCTTGTCGAGCGCGGTGACCCTGGTTTACACCGGTCGGAAGGCTGGGTGGTCGAGCTGGCCGAGTCCGGTCGTTGGGCCGTCGTCCTGGAGGCGTTGGAAATCGACGCCGATCTACGCGACACCGTGGTTGAGTCGTCGGTCTTCGACGGAGCCGGCTCGGTCCTGCTGGACGGGGTTGCGCCAGGATCGACCATTGAGCTGCGCGGTGGACCATTCGCCATCGAGGTGCCGCTGGGTGTTGGCGTCGGCGTAGAGGGCGATGCCACGGTCCCACCGGATTGGACGGCTACCGAATCGGGCATGGCGTCGCCCGCCGGTAGTGGGGGCTTTGTGATCGTGGTGACCCCAGAGGCCCAGGTTGAGATCAGCCACCCGTGACGGCGGGCGACTGACAGCACCGGCTCTGACACCAGGCCCCGGTACACTCTGAGTCCAATGCAAGACTCCATCGAACGAATCAGGCGATTCGGAATCACAGTATGGGCCATCGTCGGGTGCCTGTTCGTAGCCTGGGCAGCAGGGTGGCTCCTGTGGAAAGTCCACATCATTTGGCTTCCCATCGTCTTTGCCTTTGCCATTGTCTACATCCTCAACCCATTCGTGACCTGGTTGAAGCGGCGGGGGATACCGCGTCCACTCGGCGCGGCCGTCGCCTATGTGGTCTTTGGCGGCGCGATCGCCGCCCTGATCATCGTCGCGGCCCCGATCATCTCGGAGCAGGCCGATCGGCTCGGCGAACAGTTCCCGCTCATCATGGATGACGCCCTGGCGACCACCGAGGACATCTTCCAAGCGGCGGGCCTCGATGTCCAGTTCCCGACCTATGACGAAATCCTCGCCCAGGTGAGCCAACCAAATGAGGCGCTCGCCGAGGACCTGCAGGGCTTGGCCGGGACCGTATTCTCGCTGTTGGGGAGCCTCGCCGAGGCCGTCGCTCTCCTGATCGTGACCCCCGTTCTGGCGTTCTACCTGCTCGTCGATGCTCCCCGTCTCGGCCAAGAGCTGTCCGATCTGGTCCCAGACGACTATCGCGAGGAGATGACGGGTTTGGGCCACAACCTGTCAAAGGCCCTGGGAGGCTTTGTACGCGGTCAGCTGGCGGTGGCGGTTGTGGTCGCCATGATGTCGGGCACGGGCCTGTATCTGCTGGGCGTCGAGCTCTGGCTGATTCTGGGCATCATTGCCGGCGTGACCAACATGATCCCGTTTGTCGGGCCATGGATCAGCGGGATCCTTGCAACCGCCGTGGCACTCGTACTCGGTGACGTCGGATTGGCAGTCGCGGTGGCGTTGTTGTTCCTGGGGGTTCAGCAGGTCGACAACCACGTCATTTCGCCCTTGGTCTTGCGAGCCACGGTGAAACTGCATCCGACGATCATCATCCTGGCGCTCTTGGTGGGCGGATCGTTGGGGGGCTTCGTCGGCTTGATTCTGGCGGTCCCACTGACGGCCTTGGGCAAGGTTCTCGTGTCACATTTCTGGCGGACTCGGATGCTCGGGCAGCAGTGGGAAGAGGCCTCGCAGGCGTATGTCGTGGAGTACGGGCCTCCTGCCCCTGACAGCCTGGCGGGTCGACTGACGCGAGTCGGTGGCCTCCAGCTTCAGAAGCCGGCTGTCCGCCACCGCGATTCCAACAAGCCCGAAGCCGACGCCGGCTAGGCAACCGCTCTCACGGTCGCCGTGACCACCATGGCGATCAGCACTATCGCCACGAACGACAGTTTCCGCCATGCCGCCGCACCGGCCGCGAGCGCACCCGCGAAACGGGCGTCGATGGCTATGGCGCCGTCGTTGTCGAAAACCAGCACCACGATGAGTCCGGCGAACAGCGCCGCCGGGATGAGGCCGGCGTAGCGTCCCCGATCACGCGGCGGGGCCCAGAGCACCCCCAACGCCTTGAAGCCGAACGCCCCGGCGGCAAGGATCGTGATCGCAGTCCAACTCATGGCGCCTCCTGCCGCAACGCACCGAAGCCGGCAAAGATCCCGAGCGCCGACAGGAGAATGGGCACACCCGGTGCCGCGAACGGAATCGCGACCAGGGCGATGCTCCCGCCTGCGATTGCCGCCCGCAAACCCGATTGCCGCTGCAGATGCGGGACGATGAGAGCAATGAACGCCGCCGGGAAGGCCGCGTCGAGCCCATAAATGTTGGGGTCGGCAACAACCTCCCCGACGGCCATCCCGATGGCGGTGCCGAGCTGCCAGAGCGTCCATAGCGACACGGCAGTGAACCAGAACGCGTCGCGAGCTGTGGCCTCGTCCTCCTGAGCGGTGGCCATGGCGGTGGTCTCGTCGATGACGAACTGCGAGCTGGCCAAACGCGGCACCAGCCGTTCGGGGAGGATCCGGATGACGGCTTGGCCGTAGAGCGTATTTCGGGCCGCCAGGATGAGCGCACTCGCCAAGGCGGCTGCGATGGTCCCGCCTGCCGAGATCACGCTGACCGCGGCGAACTGCGATGCCCCGGTGAATACGAACACCGACATGGCCATGCCCTGCCAGAGAGTCAGCCCGGCAGCCTCGGCGAGCACTCCGAACGTGATGCCTACCACGCCCGTTGCGACGGCCAGCACGAAGGCGTCTCTGCGATGCTTCAGCACCGCAGGGAGTCTAGGAGCGCCCGTTTTGTCGCCAACGGCTTGTACCCTGAGCTGCCATGACCGAAGAGATAGCGCCCCAAGACTCCTACGTGAAGTCCGTCGACGCTCACGTCACCGACGTCATCGACCAGGGTTTGATCCTCGACAAGACGGTGTTTTATGCCCGAGGAGGCGGCCAACCAGGCGACACCGGAATTCTCGTGGGAGACTGGGGCAACCTTCCCATCACCGACACGTTCCGTTTCAAGGGAACGCCCGTGCACCAGTTCGATGGAGCCCCTCCTCGCGTTGGCGACCCTGTTCACGCAACCATCGATTGGGACCGGCGCCACCTGCTCATGCGCACCCACACTGCCGTGCACGCCCTCACGGCCATCCTGTGGTACGAGTTCGGTGTCAAAGTCACGGGTAGTGGCATGGAGCCAGGAGTCGGTCGCGCCGATTTCCCACTCGACTCCATCTCCGTGGCCTTCGGTGAGACGGTGGAAGCAAAGCTCAACGAGGCGCTCGCCCGAAACCACGAGACGGCCATCCGCTATCTGCGCCGGGAAGAGGCCTTGGGAGATCCCGATCTCATCAGGACCCAGGTGAGCCTGCTGCCCGATTGGCTCGACCCGATACGTGTTGTCGACATCATCGGCCTCGACAAGCAGGCGGACGGCGGCACCCACGTCCGGTCGACGGCCGAGGTCGGCGCCGTTCGGGTCGTCAAGACCGAATCCAAGGGCAAGAACAACAAGCGGATTCGGATCGAGCTCGTTCCGTGATCGATTTCCTTCTCGGGATCGCCTTCGCGGCACTCCTGGTGCGCGGGTGGATGCGAGGGTTCGTGAAGGAGCTCATGGACGTCGCCGGCCTGGTCGTCGGCATCATCTTTGCGTTTCGCCTTTCGGCCCCGGCCGGCGACTTCTTCGGTTCGTGGACCGGCTTGAGCGATGGGCCCGCTCGGATTGCCGGGGGCATCGCCGTCTTCTTGCTGGTGGGGATCGCCGCCTCGGTGGGAGCGCACTACCTCGGACGGGCCCTGGACCGGCCGGGCTTGAAGATGTCGAATCGCCTCCTCGGTGCGGCCCTCGCCATGGCTTGGGGGTGGGCGCTGGCCACCTTGGTCTTGTCGGTTGTTGTGGTGATGCCGTTTCCGAAGTCGATCACCGACCCACTCGACGCGTCAACGCTCGTCGAAGCGCTCACCAACCCTGAGCTGCCAACCCAGCAGGCGTTTCACTCGGTGGCGGGGGATCGAGCGCTCGAATCGGTGCTGGCTCTGCAACGGCTGGTGGGTAACCGCGAGGTCGTCGTCGGGGTTGGGGAGCGGATTGAACTCGAACCGCAAGAAGCCTCCGAGCTGGAACCCGACACAGAAGCCGCCCTCGAGGTGTTCGCGTTGCTCAATGCGGAGAGGGTGCGGGCCGGTGTCGACCCATTGTCCTGGTCAGAGGGCCTGGAGAGCGTGGGCCAGGGTCACGCCACCGAGATGTACGTGGAGGGATACTTTGCGCACGAATCACCGGTGACCGGCGATGTTGGTGACCGACTGCAAGAAGACGGCCTCCGCTACCGGCTGGCGGGCGAGAACTTGGCCCTGGCGGCCACGCCCGGCCTCGTCCACGAAGGCTTGATGAGGAGTGCCGGGCATCGTGAGAACATCGAGCGACCCGAGTTCGTGCGGGTGGGAATCGCGGTCATCGACGGGCCACTCGGGCTGATGGTCGTGCAGGTCTTCACCGGATGAGCAATTCTCCGGAGGTGACGTTGCAGCGTGCCCTGGTGGCGGTGTATCCCTTGTATGCCGAACGGATCGTCATCCCGTTCGGCGTCGAGCCCGACGCTGCGTATGTTGCCCAAGGACAAGCCTGGCTGGCCGCCGAGCTCGAAGCCCTTTTGACGCTTCCATATCCCGAGCAGGCCCGGGGGCCGTTCGAATTGTTTCAGGAGGCCACCCGCTTCATTGGTGATGGCCTGGCTGCGGCTGGGGCAAAGGCGCCGGATCGGCCGCCGACCGACGACGAGGCGCTGCCTGGTGATCGCTATGGCATCGCTCCCATCTCGACGCGTGAGCTCGGGAGGACAGTTTGGGAGGCACACCTACGCTGGGGCGCCGCCAAGGCAATGGCGCTGCGCGACCATGAATCTCTCGGTGGCTAGAGGTCGGCGACAACCTTGAGCTCGGCGATGGCTGCGTGGATGCAATCCACGAACGCGTCGTTGTCGGGAAGCAGATCCCAATCGCTGTTGATGCCCCAGTTCAGCATGCCGTTGTAGGAGAACACGGCGATGCCGTAGCCGTGGTTCTCCCACAATGGCACCAGCGGATATTGTGCCACCATCTCCGACTCCATCAGATAGAGCGGGATCTGAGGACCAGGCACGTTGGTGACCGTGGTGGCGAACGGCCGCCGCCCGGCTGCCAATCTCGTGCCGAGGGAGAGAAGCGTGATGGGCGTGCCCGAGCTCATCTGCACGAGAGTGGCGGCGCCCAAAGCTTGATCGGAGCGTTTGAGGTGAGCGGTCTCTTCTCGAACCGCCTTCAGTCGGAGAATCGGATTCGGTTCTGAGACGGGGAGACTCACCAGCCACATGGCCACCTGATTGCCCAGTGTGCCCTTCTGCGATTTGGTGCGCACGCTCACCGGTGCCATGACCCGGTAGCCCAACTCGTCGACGTCGGTGCCACGCTGCTCGGTCAAGAACTTGCGAAGCGTCCCAGCCACGATGGTCAGTACGACATCATTGACCGACCCGCCGAGCGCGTTCTTGATGGCCTTCACGTCGGCGAGGGGCGTGTCGGTCCACGTGAAGCGGCGGTTGGGCCCGATCGGGGCGTTGAGCGGGTTGGCGTCACCTTTCTTGAGCCAGCCCGATTGCAGCGACGCGGTCACCGCCGAACTGCGCCGGATCAAGTTGCTCATGGTCTCCTGGGTCTTGTCCTTGAGCTCGCCAGGCTTGACCACCCGGTCGAGTGACTCCCGGAGTCGGCGGGCGACGTCACCCACCACCATCTGTGCTCCGGAGGGCTCTGGGCGCGGTTTCCATGGTTTCACTTCGCCGGGGTTGGGGTCCGGAACCATCCCCAGCATCGCGGCGAGCAGGTCGACGCCGGACATGCCGTCGATCATGCAATGATGGATCTTCGCCACCATGGCGAAGCGGCCTTCAGAGAGGCCCTCCACGAACCACAGCTCCCAGAGCGGTTTCGACTGGTCGAGTTTGTTGGACATGATCCGTCCGGACAGCGCCTTCAACTCTTCGATGCCTCCCGGTCTGGGCAGGCTGGTATGGCGAACGTGGTACTCGATGTTGAAATATTGGTCGTCTACCCAGACGGGGTAGCGCTCGATGGGTATCCATGCCAGGCGCTGACGGTATCGCGGGATGAATTGGAGCCGGCTCTCCATGAACTGGCGGATCTTGGCAATGTCGAGGCCACCGTCCGAGTCGACCACGCCTTTTCCGTCGAAGATGGCGACGGAGCCGACGTGCATGTGGGTGGTTCGTGAGTCCAGGGCGAGAAAGGACGTGTCGAGAAACGAGAGGCGTTCCAGTGTGCGGTCGGGCATTGCTTGAATCTACCGGATGCGAGAGACGCCTGGATCGTCGCCCTCCAAAGTAGTTGCTTGAGTAACTACTTTGCCGGTTGTAGGGTGAGGTGGTCGAGTGAATGAGAGGGTTTGACATGGTCGATGATGCAGCCACGAAGCCGAGCGGTGGCGCGGTGGTGTTGGGCGTGGTTGGCATTGCCCTCTATCTGGTGGTGGGCTGGGTCTACCTTGCAAGCGGCCTCGTCGTGCCCTTCCCGTGGGTCGTCGGGCTCTGGGTGTTGTGGCTTGCCGGGCTGCCGCTGCTGTGGCGGGCTTTCAAGACCCAACCGGTGTGGGCGTGGACCGTGGCTGCCGGAGCAGCCGTCGTGTGGGTCGGCCTCGTTCTGGCGGGTGGAGCGCTGTTCGGCTGGACGGCCTGAGGGTTTAGAGGTACATCCCGGTGGGGGGCTCTCCAGAACCGTGACTCGACACGAGGGGCAGTTCTTCCAGGTCGGCTAGCACGGAGGCCTTGAACTCCATCTGGTCTCGCTCCTTGCGGGCCTCGCAGATCAGGTCATCGAGCTCTTCTCGGATGCCGGACAGGTCGGTGAGGAACTCTTCGTACTCGGCCATGGTGGTGCGCATGCTGAGCTCCCAGAGCACCAGCTTGCAGAGATACTCGACTTCATCGTCGCTGAGGTCGGCGGCGGCGTGAGGTCCCCGGGTTGGGTCAATTCGGAAATCGCTCACGATGGTCTCCTTGGGCCGTTCTCTTTACATCTACTCCTACTACGGCACGGCGAGGGCAAACCTTGATAGGGCGAGCGGGCTATTTCGAATCGGCCCTGCGGTGACCAGTCAGCTGGTGCCACGGTGCGTGTGGTTTTCGCAGCGGGCTAGCCAGGGGACGCCTGGTGTGACTAGATACCGGGAGGTGTCGCCGGATCCAGATGGGCGACAGGAGCCAGCCTCAACGGTTCGTCTTCGAGGACTACGGTTGGTTCGATGACGTCAGAGGAGATCCATTGAATCAACAAGACTTCCCGGCGCCTTCGGAGGGATTCGTCGTCACCCACATGCTTGTCGTCGAGGACGTCGCCCGATCGGTCGACTTCTATGTGAATGTGCTCGGCGCCAGCGAAGTGATGCGGGTGCCCGACGGGCCTGCCATTCTCGGGTTCTCCAACACCTGGATCATCCTCAATGTTGGCGGTGGACCCACCGAGGACAAGCCGACGGTGGTGCTCGCTACCCCCGACGATCCCGATCGCGTGGACAGCTTCATGAACATCCGTGTCGCGGACATTCAGGCGACCTACCGCAAATGGAGCGCGGCGGGTGCCACGTTTCTGACCCCGCCACAAGACCGGGGCGCAGAGATCCGTTGCTACATCCGCGACCCCGACGGCCACCTCATCGAGGTCGGGCAGGCGACGGGCGTGATGGATGGTGGAAGCGGGTAGTCGAGGCACGAACCGACGCCGATATTCCCGCAGAGTCATTGAGGTAGACCGGCCAAGGAGCATGAGCTTGGATTTTCACGACAAGACGGTTCTCATCACCGGCGCTTCGAGCGGGATCGGCGAACGGTGCGCGGAGCGCTTCGCCGCCCTGGGCGCGACCGTCGTGGTCAACTCGGCCCGGAGCGTGGAGGCTGGGGAGGAGGTTGCCGAGCGCATCGGCGGTCTCTACCTACAGGCTGACGTCAGCGACGAGGCGGCGGTGCAGGCGATGGTCGCCGGCGCGGTCGACCGGACAGGAAGGCTCGACGTGGTGATCAACAACGCCGGTGCCACCGAGGTGATCCCCCATCACGACCTCGATGCGGTGACAAACGACATCTGGCACCACATCATGGGCACCAATCTGACCGGAACCTGGAACGTGACCAGGGCGGCAGTGCCGCACCTACGCAACTCCGACAACGGCAACATCATCAACGTCACGTCGCTGGCCGGTGTCCGGGTCCTCGGCAGCTCGATCCCCTACGCGGTATCAAAGGCCGGTCTGAACCATCTCACCCGGCTCCTGGCGCGGGCGTTGGGTCCCGACGTTCGGGTCAATGCCGTTGCTCCCGGGTTGGTGGACACACCCTGGACGGCAGACTGGGACGAGATCCGCGAGCAGGTGCAAGCGACTGCACCGATGCGCCGCTCAGCCTCGCCCGACGACATCGCCGAGGCGTGCCTCTACCTGGCGAATTCGACGTTCGTCACCGGAGACATCTTGATGGTCGACGGAGGCCACCACCTGCTGTGACTCCTACCGTCCGGCTAGCGGGAACTGCTCGGCCACTTCTTTGCGACAGGTCGACCCAGCCAATCCCGCCTTGTGACGAACCCCGTGCGGACGATGACGACGTCGCGGTCTTGGTCGATGTAGAGGTATTGGCCGAACGACGCAGCCAGCCACTCGGGAGAGATCACTGGCTGTCCATCGACGGCGCCATCGTCGAGAACCAGTTGACCAAAGTGCGCCGTCTGATCGCGAACACGGGTTAGTCAGAACCTGTCTTGGTACTCTCGTCGCAATGGTCGGCCTGCGGTCGTCAAGCGAATTCGGCTGTTGCTGCCAGACTGAGTATCTCTTGGTTTGCCGTGACGTTTTCGAGGAAGGCCCGTTTCGCTTCCGGATCTTTGATGCTCTCCGCCTGGTTCATCAGGAATCTGTGAGCTTCCGCCAATACCGAGCCAGCGCGGCTATCGCCTGCTGCAGCGAGAACGCGGTAGCAGGCCAGGTAGACGGCGATAGGTTCTTGAGCGCCGTCCAAGTTGCCGACACCGACCTGATCGAGGATTCCATCGACGAAGGACTGTGCTGTGACGAGATCGCCCTGGGCCAGCGCGATCCGCGCCAGGCCGGCGGCGGGCTCGGTCGACGCGCTGGGCAGACCTGAGCCCTTCAACAGCGCCATGGCCTCTTGGTACGCTTCGGCGGCGTCGGCCCACATTCCCAGCCCCTCTAGGCTGCGACCCAGACTCTGCCACGACCGGTCTTCGAGCCGCTGGTATTGGATCGCGTGGGCGATCTCGACGGCGCGTTGGCTGTACTCGCGTGCTTCCTGGTACTTCCCCCGGCTGCAAGCCAACACGGCGTGCCAGCGCAACGCGTCGGTGATCACGGACCTCTGGCCGATCCGCTGGGAGATGTCGAGGGAGCGCTTCAAATGCAGCTCGGCATCATCGAACAGGCCTAGCTTCACCGACAACCCACCGATACCCACGAGAACCTCCGACTCGAGAGCCTGATCGTCGGTGATAACACTGATAGGCAGAGCTTTTTCATACCAGCGTCGAGCGGACGAGAGATCGTGCCACTCCTGGGCCAACTCACCGAGGTTGAACAAAGCCATGGCTTCGAGGCGTCGATCCCCAATTCGGTGGGCCCGCTCGAACGTCTGCTCGAAATACCCGCTCGCTTTCTTCAGATCGCCGTGCAGCGCCCACATGACGCCAATGTTGTTGATGATGCGAGCCTCTCCGAAGGAGTCGTTGAGCCGCTCACAGATGCGCAGCGCCTCTTCAAAACCTGCCTTCGCCTCATCGACCTCGCCCCGCTCCATGTGGATGCGGGCTATGGCCCTCAGGACGGTGGATTGGATGTCATGTAGCGCACCGCTTTCTGCCAGCCCAAGCGAATACTCGCAGCGGGCTCTTGCGTCTTCATACATTCCCTGCTCCAAGAGCGAGTAGCCCCATTCGAGGTGGGCTCTCGCCTCGGTGGCAAGGTCTCTTCCGAGCGCACCGAAATGGATTGCCTGCTCGGCGGCCACGATTGCTTCCGGGTAGTCACCCGTAGCATTGGCGAGGGCGGCTGTGCGAAGGGCGACCTCGGCTCGCATGGCATCGTCGTCGAGCTCTTCCGCGACAGCGCGAAGCGCGTCGAGGTCGTCGGACTGCGCCTCCCGATCGCCCTCGAGCTCGTACGCCTGTTCCCGGGCACTCAGAAGGGCCCAAAGATCGAAGCTCTCCGTTGCGGGAGTCAGTGTCAGCGCCCGAGTGAAATACTCGATAGCCTCTTGGTTGGCGAAACGGGTCCGCGACAATTCGCCGGCGCGCCGCAGATACGCTGCTGCCTTGTCGGCGAGGCCGGCTTCGTCGAAGTGACGGGCCAGCTGAACGACGAACTCGTCGATGCAACCAGCGCACAGCTCCTCGAGGGCGTTGCCGACATCTTCGTGCAGGTAGACGCGGTCTGCTTCGCTGAGGTTGAGATACAGGTAGCGCTGGAGCAGGTTGTGATGGAATGTATACAGCGAAAACCGCGAGCCGGTGTCTGTGAGGCGACGCTGGCCTCGTGAGCGGATCAACCGGTGCTGTTGTACGAGCTCACGGCCCAGCCGATGAACGAGTCGTCGCACCTCAATGCTCTGGACTCTGGCTATGACCTCGGCGGTGAAGTCCTCGCCTTCGACGCTGCCGACAGTGAGAGCTTCGCGGAGATACTCGTCGAGGCGCCCGATGCGCTCTTCGATGACGCCTTCTACGCGAGCCGGTATCGTGTCCCAGTCGAGCGACGCTCCCTCGACCCAGCGATCTTCGTTGTCCTTGACGAGATCACCGCGCTCCTGAAGTGCTCGCAGAAGCTCGATTGTGAAAAGCGGATGACCCTGGGTGTGGTCGTAGAGGGCCAGTCGGAAGTTCTGACTCAGGCGTTGCGGTTCGGCGTCGAGAACTGCATCGACGAGTCTCCTGCTCTCGTCGGGTCCGACATCGCCGAGATCGACTGAGCTATCGCCGAAGTAGCGCTTGAATTCGCTCACCACTTTCTCGAGCGGGTGGCGCCGGTTGCCTCGTCCGGAAGCTACCTCGGCCGGTCGGTAGGTACCCATTAGCAAGACGCGGCTGTCGCCAAGGCTCCTACCAAGCCGGAAAAGGAGCCCGATGGAGGCTGCATCGGCCCATTGCAGGTCGTCGAGAATCAGCAGGAGCGGCTGCTCTGTCGCCAGGCGGGTGATCACGTTCGTGTACTGCTCGAAGATGTTTGTTTGATCGATTCCACCCCGTTCGATCGGTTCGCGTAACTCAGCGAGATCGTCGAGCTTGTCGAGTTGCCCCGATTTCCTCGCTATGAATGCCGCCGCCCGCGCCGCCAAGGCTGCGCCGGGAACGAACGCCCCGATCAAATCGGGTCCAAGATCGACAACAGCCTGGCCCGAGATGCCAAGGAATCTCTGAAGGCGCCCGGCGTTCTCCTCTGAGATCCGGCCTTCGGCGAGTTTGGCATCGACATCACCCGTCAGCTGGAGGAGCAGCTCCCGAAATGGCAGAAACGGATCTCCAGCACCGGTGTAGGCGTCGCTCTGACCGATCGCGACGATCAGGTCATCGTGCCGGTCTTGCGCCCTTCGGGCGAACTCGCGCACCAACGCCGTCTTTCCGCTCCCAGCCTCACCGACGACGAAGCACACCCGGCCGTGACCCTCCATGGCGGCGCCGAGGGCATCGTCGAGTCGCGCCAGTTCTCTCTCTCGGGCCACGAAGGGTGGGGGACTGGCCCTGTCTCCCACCGCCAGGCTCGGCTCGGCAGATCTGCGGACGCCGTGCCTTTCTTCGCTGGGCGAACTGACGGTGCTCGGCATCGTGCCGCCTTCCCTCGGTTGGCGCCCACTACCGCGTGCTGACGAAACAGTGGAACCCGTTCACCTCGCGGGTCACTTTGCGTGGCGCACTTCCTCGATGATGGGCACGGCAGTTCCGAAGCGCTAGAGCCGGAAGGCCTTTCCGCTGCGTTGTTCTCTCGGCTGGGTGACCGAGCTGTTCGACCCCACCGAGCAGGCCCGGCCTTCGAGCTAGCTTGGGCCTATGCAACCGAAAGACACTTCAATTGGATGGATCGGCACCGGGGTCATGGGTTCGTCGATGTGCGGCCACCTCATCGATGCCGGCGCCTCGGCAACCGTGTTCAGCCGTACGAGAGAACGGGCCGAACCGCTGCTGGCGAAGGGCGCGCAATGGGCCGACTCGCCGAGAGAAGTGGCCGCCGCGTCCGACGTCACCTTCGCCATCGTCGGGTTCCCCTCAGACGTTCGCGACGTGTTCTTGTCGGGGACCGGGGTCCTCGCCGGAGCGCGCCCGGGGTCGGTGGTGGTGGACATGACCACCAGCGAGCCGTCGTTGGCCGTCGAGATTCACGAGGCGGCGACCGCCGGGGGAGTGGCGAGCATCGATGCGCCCGTGTCGGGCGGAGATGTCGGTGCCCGCAACGCCACGTTGTCGATCATGGTGGGTGGTGACGCCGACGCCGTCGACCGGGTCTGGCCGCTGCTCGAGGTCATGGGCAAAACCATCGTGCGGCAGGGCGGGCCGGGAGCCGGGCAGCACACCAAGATGGTGAACCAGACGCTGATCGCCACCGGCATGATCGGCGTCTGTGAGGCATTGCTCTACGCATATCGGGCCGGCCTCGACCTGGACACCGTCCTCGAGTCGGTGGCCGGCGGCGCGGCCGGGTCGTGGTCGCTCAGCAACTATGGGCCGCGGATGTTGGCCGGTGACTTCGAGCCGGGGTTCTTCGTCGACCACTTCGTGAAGGACATGGGCATCACCCTGGCCGAAGCCCGCCGCATGAAGCTGTCACTCCCCGGGCTGGCTCTGGCTCACGAGCTGTATGTCGCGCTCCAGGCGCAGGGCGGCGGCCGCCAGGGAACCCAGGCACTGCTGCTGGCGCTGGCCCGGCTCTCCGACGTCCACTGGCCCGATGGCTAGCCAGATCCGAAAGTAGGATCGACCCATGACGGTGTGGGCCAACTGGGTTGGGAATCAGTCCTTTGAGCCTCGCGAGGTGGCGTCTGTGTCGAGCGAGGCCGAGGTCGCACAACACGTCGCACGGGCTGCTGCCGACGGATTGGGGGTTCGAACCTTTGGAGCGGCTCATTCCTTTACTCCGATCGTGGAGACCGACATCCTCCTCGACACGTCAGCCATGCGGGGCATCGTCGGCGTGGATGCCGACCGGATGCTGGCTCGGGCCTTGCCCAAGACAACCATCGGCGACTTCGGCGAGCCGCTGTGGGAGCACGGTTTGGCGTTGGCCAACCAGGGCGATATCGACACCCAGGCCATCGCCGGTGCCGTCGCCACCGCTACCCACGGGTCAGGGCGCCAGTTCCCGTCGTTCTCGGCCACGCTCGAGGGAGCGCGCCTGGTCGACGGAACCGGACAATTGGTCGAGGTGACCCGCCAAGCGAATCCCGACGAGCTGGCGGCCCTGCAGACGTCTATCGGGTTGATGGGCATCATGACTGAGCTGACCATCAAAGTGGCTCCGGCCTATCACCTGCACGCTCGCACCGACATCATGCCGTTCGACGAAATGCTGGAGAGCTTCGAGAACGACATCGACCTGTACCGCCACTACGGGCTGTTCTGGATGCCGACCGACGAGTCGGCCCGGCTGTACAACCTCGAAGGAGCAGGCGCCGACGACTGTGTCGTGAAGCGGTATCTCGAGGTCGACGCCGACGCTGACATTGAGCTCGGACCGCATGAGCGAATGGGCCGTTCCTATCAGATCTATCCAATGGTCTACGACCCGAACTTCCACGAGGTGGAGTACTTCCTTCCGCTGGAGCGGTGGCGAGACATCCTCATCGAGATGCGACGGCTCATGCTCCGCTGGGATCCATTGAGCATCTATCCGCTCGAGATACGACTCGTGGCCGCCGAGGATGCGTGGATGAGCCCCAACTACCAGCGCGACAACCTCGTCGTGTCGATCTCCGGCCAGCCGGGCGCCGACTACTGGCCCTACCTGCGAGCGTGCGACAGCCTCTTCGCCGAGTTCGGCGGGCGCCCCCACTGGGGCAAGCTGCATTTGATGACCGCCGATCGCGTGGCCAGGTTGTTCCCACGGTACGAGGACTTCCTCGAGGTGCGGCGCAGGTTCGACCCCAACGGCACCTTCCTCAACGACCACCTCCGGCCGTTGTTCGGCTGAGCCGACTGTCGGGCGGAGCTGCTCCCATCTTCGCCCCCGTTCTTGCGCTGCAGAGGGTGTACATCTGCGACGAGGCTCGCAGAGATAATCCGATGGTTCCATTTGTTGCAGTTTTGGCATTTTCTGGTGGCGTATACGCATTGAGGCGATGGCTGCGCCGGCAGGAACGTGAGGGACACTGGGACAAAGAAGGCCACGGTATGCCGGAGCATCAGGAGCCTGGAGTGAAGTTCCGGCCGCTCGAATCACCGCCACGGGAGCCGTTCAACTAACGCCGTGCCGGCTATGGACGCCCGGATGATGTCCCGGAGGCCGTCGTCCCCGACCACGAGGTGACGACGATACCTCCCAATCGGCCGGCGACGAAGGAGAGGATCCTCAGGTCGATCTAGCCACGCGCACTGAGAACACCTGCAGGTGGCGCCCCACCGGCGCGACCAAAAGCGTGCCTAGTTCCGTTGACGTTTGGACTCGGCGAGGATCTGGTCGGCCTCCCCTCTGGACAATCGCCCCGCGATGACAGCCTCTTCGAGATTGGATCTGGTGTTCGTGAGCACCTGGCGATCCGTCTTCTTTGGCCGCGTCTTCGGACCGTTTGCTGGTCGGCTGTGCCCGGCCGGGCGGAGCATCTGCTCAACGCCGCCTGGTGATCCTACCCACGGGTTCGCGTCCATGAATGCCTTCAGGTACTCAGGGTTGGTGAAGGTGAATTTGCACAAAATTGCCCCAGCTCGGATTCCGTGGTCCTGACGCGTCATAGACCATTCGAATCCCGTCGTTGCCAAGAATGGCCATGTCGATCGATCCGTGCCGAATTTAGCTCTCAGGATTGGTACCGAAAGCCCAAACACAACAAGGGTCAGCACCGAGGCCCCAGCGATCCCTCCAGCGAGCGCTGTCGGAACTGGCTCTGAGTCTGGAGCAGCAAGCATCAAGAAGAGCCCGGCACCAACGAGTGCCGAGGCAGCGACGATCAGCCACTTGACGTACCGTGATCTGAATTGGCGGTGGTGGTTGTCGCAGTAAGGAACCCGAAAGGAGATCTCTTTCGTGCTGTATGTCGTGTATTCCTTGAAGCCAGTATGGACCGTCCATTGCGCGTTGGCCTTCTGGTCATCGAATCCGCGCGGCGGCGCACCGCACACCACGCACATCTGAGGCATAGCGACCAGCCGCGAGCCGCTCATCGCGATTGTGTCGGGTCGCAGCAAGCCGCCGCATTCATTGGTACCTGCCATCGTTTCCTCCTTCCATCGCCGTCTGCTTTGCACGTTCGGCGGGAGCCGTGAGGCAACAGTCCGCGCTGCGTCGGAGCCCGGACCTGCTCCGCCTCGACAAAAGGGTGTCACCATCCCACCAGGTCGGCTAGGGGACAAGGACTCTTCGCGAGAGAAAGGTCGGCTACGCACGAGGTTGCGCCTGGTGCGCGCCGGAGATTTGTCCGCTGAGTTGTAGGTAGGGAAGCTCTCGGCGGACCCGTATTGAATAGAGATGCCCGTGATGCGGTGGTCCGTCCGATCACCATCTAAGGGCCGAACGGCCGGACTCCCGGGGCCGCCGCCTCTATGAATATCCGGCAACATTGGGCACGATCACTCTCAGTGATCTAGGCCTTTGACATGGGCAAGCGGGTCGTTCTTCGGCACCGCCGGTCATGCCTGAAGGGTGCAGGCGGGATGGGGTTAGCTCGAGCGGGCCGACTCCACGAGTGGAAGGAGGCAGCGTGACTGACACAAAGGTCCAATCCTCGGAAGTCGTACAAGAGGTTCAGGAGTCGAAGGGGTCGTATTTTCAAGACCAGTTCATTTCGATTCTGTTTCCGATCTTCGCGTTGTGGTACGGCCCGAAGTACCTGATGAGGGGAGAAGTCGCCAAGGGAGTGGCCATTCTGGTCATCTTCGTCGTTGAGATGTTGGTCGTGTTCTCGCTGCGAGCGCAGTGAGGCTGCGATAGCGGCAAAGGTTTTGAGTCGGTTTTTCGGCGGGGGGTGGCGCGCTTTCGTCGCTGAGGTCGACGCGCTAAAGCAGTGATGTGAACGCGGCGGGTAGGGCCGTGTTGGCGGCGTTGTCCTGAACGATCGAACACGTAGGCAGGCGTCCCTTCCTCGCCAGATTCGTCACCCTCGTAGCTTGGCTACCGGCCTCCATCGCCCGCGTCGTCTGCGAACACCTTGGCCGACACCGAATCGGATGCATAGAAGACGATCGTGTCGTCAGATCTGGCGATCAGTCCGATATCAGGCGTCAGGACGGCTGGTCCGCTCCTCGTTCTCTTCCGGTCGGCATGATCTGCTGACTGGCTGATGCGTGCGCGACGGATTCAGCAGTTTCCGGCGACGTAGGCGTCGACTGTTTCGAACGAGTCTCCTGCTTCATCGGACAACCGGTCGAGCTCAGCGGATGCCTCCGGGCTGTCGATGATCACCACGAAATCCCAGTCGTTGTTGGAAAGCAACTCGACCATTCCTGCCATGAACACGGCCATCGCCTGAGCTTCGGCTTGGATCTCGGCAGGGGCCACGTCGACGAGCTGTTCGTAGGCCTCCACATGGCTCCAGTACCAAGCCGCCTTTTCCTCGGTGGTAGCCCAATCCGGGTTCTCGGTCGCGTCCATGATGGATTGGACCAGCGAGCAGAACTCAGCTGCCGACGCATCAACAGCGACGTCCGACGTGGGACCGGAACTATCGGGACCTCCCGAAGCAGCCTCTCCAGCCACCTCCAGCATGCCGGACGAGCTAACGACGAGCCTCGTCCCTTCTTCGTACCATTGGCCGAACAGTTCCAAGCCACCTGGACCGATATCGAGACCGAGACCCGGCCTCAGATCGATCCAGGACTCATCAACATTGAACGACGAGCCTGCTCGTGCCGTTGTCCCACTCACGAGCACCATTTCACCGGCCAGAACGTCGGCCTTTATGGGAAGCTCAGCGTCGCTCGCAGTGAGGAGGATCAGATTGTCCGGCTCGGGCATGGTGGTTGTCGTTGTTGTGGCAGGCGCAGCTGAGGCGTCGTAGTCGGGGTCGATCAAGCTCCGGTCCGTGCAGAGCCACGCTGCTCCTTCGACCAGGCGGAAACCGGCGCCTTCTTTCGCGAGGGTCGCTCCTGCGTCACCGGCAACGACGAAGGTGGAGGATCCCTCGGGGAAGGTCGGGCCGATGAGGCCAACCGACATGTCTACTGACACACCCTGGGATGGATGATCGGTAAAAAGGGAATCCACGGCAGCGACCGCTCCGGGCCCTAGCTCCATCGTCTTCATGCAGAATTCGCACGTCTCACCGTTGACGACGGGGACTGTGCCGTCGATGGATATTTCGATCCTGCCTGCCTCGTCCGCCATGTCCACGGTCAGTGTTCCTTCGCCGGCAATCTCGCTGATTCCGGGTATCGAGAGAACGCTGTCCATTTCGAACGGCGTGCCAATGGGCGGAAGTGTGGTCGTGGTAGTTGCGGGTGCAGCCGTGGTCGTAGCTGCCTGCGCCTCTGCCGGAGCGGTCGTCGTCGCCGTCTGAGCGTCGCCTCCGCAGGCGGTCAAGCCCACTGTGAGGGCAGCGACCGTATAAAAGATAAGCGCAGCCGACCTGGGCCTGCGACGTTTGATCGAACTCATCACACCACCTCCAACATCTGCTGAGGGGTTCTGAGCGCGCCAGGTCAGAAGCGGCTAGTGACGATGCCCCAAAATGACGATCTCTGATCGCGACAGCCCCGTCGGGTTTGAATGTCGCCGATCACCGACGAACCCCCCGATTCCTTGTTTCTGAGCATGACGGCCACTCGAAGCCGTTGCTAGAGGCGTTTGGCCGTTCCTGAAAGTGCGCCGGCCAAGACCGTTGCGCCGGCTGATTGGTGCCGACTGAGCGATGGCCCCTGATGCCTCCATGAGAGGAATGGGCGCCATACCGCGAACCAAAGGAGCGTTTGGATCGCTCGCTCGGTGTCCCGCTAGGTTCGACTGATGGGCTGTACCTCTATTTCGCCGACATCCGCCCCGGCCGGGACCGAATGATGAACCCGCCGGCAATGGCCGGGTGGAACCTGGCGCTTCGCTTCGTGCTCGAGATAGCTGCCCTTGCTGGCCTCGGCGCCGCCGCCTGGAGCTCGAACTCGGGAGCGATGCGGTGGGTTTTGGTTATCGCCGTCCCTCTTGCGGCAGCCACGGTGTGGGGAGTCTTCAACGTCCTCAACGACCCAAGCCGCTCCGGGCAGGCGCCGATCGTGGTGGCCGGCTGGATTCGACTTGGCATCGAGTTGATCGTCCTCGGTGCGGGCGCCGCTGCGATCGGGATCGCCTGGAACCCGGTTCTTGGCGTCGGCTTCGCGGTGCTGGTGGCGATTCACTATGCCGCGTCCATGAGCAGAATTCGGTGGCTGCTCCGGCAGTGACAGCCGGGCCGGGAGGAGGGGCGTCGTGCCCGCTACGACCTCTCGACCGAGCGCGCCGACGGGTGACTGGGGCTTCCCAATGACCGCCCGGCAGGTTGTATTCTCGCCAACGTGCACATCTCGAGCATCATCCTGCGGGTCGAAGACATGGATAGGTCAATCGCCTTCTGGTCCGGCGCCGTTGGTCTGACCGTCGTCCCCCAGGCCGGTGGGTTCGCCACCTTGGACGGTGGCACGATCTCACTGCTATTGGCGCCGAACGGAGGGCCGGTTACCGACGAATCTCTGACCGAGGTGGTCTTCGAAGACATGAACGTTCGCCAGACGTATCAAGCCATGGCAGAGCGC
>JBFGJH010000043.1:0-28581 GCA_041577335.1 Acidimicrobiia bacterium
GCGACGATGGCGGGCCCGGCGACCATGAGCATGGCGAGTCCGACGCTGATCGCGGCTTGATCGGCCAGTACCCCGACCAGGACAGGGGCGGTGATGGCTCCCACCCGAATGCCCGCCGTGAGAGCGCCCAAACCGGCGCCGGTGCGCCCCGGCGCCCGAGCCGCATCGTCGTACAGGACAGGCAGCAGGACGGCAGCGCCGAGCCCTGCGATGAAAAAGCCGGCCAGCGTCAGCGGCAAGGAGGAGAAGAGGGTGCCGAGAGTGAGGCCTGCGGCCGAGACGATGAGTGCAGCGGTCGTCATCCGGCTCCGGCCCAGGCGGGCCTGCACGAAGTCGCCCCCAAATCTGCCCACCATCATGCCCGTGGTGACCGCTACGAAGCCCAGCCCGGCGACGCCGAGCCCGGTGCCGAGGTCGTCCGAAAGCCGAAAGGGCGCCCACTCGGTTGGCACCATTTCAATCACGAGCGCGGCCACGCCCAGGACGAACAGCATGGCGGGCAACCGGCGACGGCCGATTGGTTTCGTTGGCGGCGATCCCTCTCGAGGGCGGGCCGGATCCGAGTTTGTCTGATCGGCGAGGAGCCCTGGCGCGGCGTACAGGATGGTGAGCATCAGCACGATGGACACGGCGGCCAGATGCAACTCGATCGAAAGGCCGGCACCAGCAAGAGCCGCCGCAACTACTCCGCCGGTAACGGCTCCAAGGCTCCATAATCCATGGAGCCGATTCATGATGGGTACCTGCCGCCGAGCGCTGATCCGCGAGCCCTGTAGGTTCATTGAAGCGTCGGTCCATACGTCAAAGAACTGGATCATCGCAAGGGCCACAAAAAGGGCGGCCGCCGAGGTGGACAAGCCAACCAGTGGCAAGGCGATGATGACGCCCGCAACTCCGAGGATCATCGCTCGCTTGGATCCGAGTCGACTGATGACCGTACCGGTGAGCCAACTCCCGAGGAGACCCCCGACGGCGGCCAGGGTCAGGATCAATCCAATGGTGGCAAGATCAACCCCGAGTTTCGTCCGCAGCTCCGGTAGGCGCGGCAGAAAGGAGGCATAGACGGCGCCGTTGATGAAGAACATGGCGGCTACCGACCTGAGCGCGCGAGCGTACGATGGCGAGACGTCTCTCATCGACTCTCGGCTACCTCTACTTTCTGTGCCGGCGTTGAACGGCTGACTAGCGCCGGCCGTATTCCTCGTCGGTTACCTTGCGAGGCAGCCATTCGGTGGCACCCCCGGTGGTGAGCGAGAGGTGGGTCATCGGGCTGTTCGGGCGAGCTCCGTGCCAATGCACCTCGCCGGCAGGTGAGTACACGACGTCGCCTGCAGCAACCTCGACCGTCTCTCCATCTTCGGTCTGGACGAGACCTGCACCGTTGGTGATATACAGCACCTGGCCGACCGGGTGGGTGTGCCAATCGGTCCGGGCGCCCGGGTCAAAGTGAACGGCGAGCGCGTTGAGCGCTTCAGGTGATCGGTCGCTGAGAGGACCGAACCGGACGGTGCCGGTGAAGTTCTCGGCGGGGGCCTGCGCCCATTGAATGTCTGAGGCTGATGTGTGTTCCATGCCGCGACAATACCGCGGCCGTCGACCCGAGCAGGCTCGGCTGCGGTTTCGACCCGAGCAGGCTCGGGTCGAGTTTCTGGAGGTGCCGTCCTCCGGCGGCGTCTTCTTGTCGGTGCGGCGTACACGCCGCCGCGCCTCCGCTTGAGGGGACGGCGGAGCCTTTCCCCTCAAACTCCCCCTTTCCTGCGCCAGCGAGCGTGCAGCCGCGCGGCAGGTCGATTGGCAATGGTCCCCCCAGGTGACCATCACGGACTAGACCCGACCTCGCCCAACCGATCCGGGCTCCGAGTCGGTTCGGCGCGTTGATGACGGCGCCGGCCGGGTCGCACGCGAATAACGCAGCGTGTCAACCGCCCGCCTCCTTCGATCGTCTGTATCGGTGAAGGATCTTCGCCCGCTTGAGAGGAGCCCGAGAATGAAGACGCAAGCATCGCCGGAACAGGTGACGACCGGAGTTGGGTCGATCGCCGACCGTGATGATGGAACCGTTGCGGCAAGGCGCCTGGCGAACGGCGGTCGAGGGGGAGAGGGCGGGCCGATTGGCTTTGTTCGCAGCCACCCCATCCTATCCGGCGCGATAATCGGTCTTCTGTGGGGCGTTTCGATGCGATTCTGGATGCGGTTCATCTCGACCGATCCGGAATTCAGCTGGGCGGGGACGCTGTTCATCCTGGGAGCGTCTGTGCTTGCCGGCTCGGTGTTGGGATTGGCTTGGCACCGCCGACGCCACGGCGGCGCCGGCTGGTGGCGGCTGGCGATCCTCTCGCTGCTCCTGTTGGGGGCTGGCGGTGCCGTCATGTGGCCGTCGATCATCCTGGTGGGATTCGCGATCGGGCGCCGACGCCCCCTCTGGCTCACGCTGCCCGCCGCAGCAGCCGGCCTGGCATTCCAGATCCCAGTACTCAACGACGCACTCGTGAACAACTGGAGATTCGGCAACGCCGAAGTGGTTGTGGCAGCTCTTTGGTACGCCCCGATGCTGGCGATCGATGCGTGGGCCTTCTCGGTGGTTTTTGCGCCGAGTCTGGCCGACCCCAAACCCAGCCGATGGAAGCAGGTGCTCGTGGTGGCGCCAGTGGTCGTGGTATCGGCACTGGCGGTGCTGCTGGTTGGTGGAATGGGCTGACGCGGACCGGGCTCCGCCGGGTCCGGTTGCAGAACGCCTTGGTTGCCTACGGCGGCGGCGAACCAAGAACGGCGCCGCCGTGCGTGGTTGGAATGCCGAGGACGGCCCGGCCCGTCAGGCAGGGTCGAGGTCGTACCAATACACTCCGAGCGAGAAACCGGGAGCAACTTCCTGGCTTCGCTCGAGGGTGGCGCCCATGGCTGCGTAGAAACCGGTAGCGCCTGGATCGGACATGATCAACATTCGGGTGTGCTTCTGCGCTGCCTGACCGACTGCATGGGCCCACAGAATCCGGCCATAGCCCTGCCCGATCAGGTCGGCGTGGATGAACATTCGCACCAATTCGATGTGGTCACCGCGATCGCGCAACTCATAGAACGCGATGACATCGTCGTCCTGCTCGAGAACGTAGACGAGATGATGCTCGGGGCCATCCTCTGCTCTCAAGTGTTCAGCCAATCCGGCGTACACGTCGGGATGGGCTTCGTGGTGCCCCCAGTGCCTGACTCCTGCGAGCGTCATCTGATCGAGCAGGCCTCGATCGTCCGCAGTCGCTCGTCGAAACACAAAGGACATTGTTGTGTCGCTAGCGCAACGCCGGGATGATCTTGTCGCCGTAGGTCTCGATCGTGTTCTCCTGGTCGTCGTGCATGAGGTAGACACCGAACTGGTCGACGCCCATGTCTTTGAGGAGGGACAGTTTCTCAATGTGCTGCTCGACCGTGCCGAGCACACAGAAGCGGTCGACGATCTCGTCCGGGACGAAGTCGGTCGAAGGGTTGCCTGATCGACCGTGATGGTCGTAGTCGTAGCCTTCGCGAGCCCGGATGTAGTCGGACAGCGCCTTGGGAACCATTGACTCGTCTTCCCCGTAGCGCTTCACCATGTCGGCGACGTGGTTGCCAACCATGCCGCCAAACCAACGCACCTGTTCACGCTGGTGTTCGATGTTCTCACCGACATAGGCGGGAGCTACCACGCAGATCGATATCTCGTCCCTGGACCTGCCAGCTTCCTCGGCGGCGGCGTAGACGGCCGCCATGGTCCACTCGAGCACTTGAGGGTCGGCCAGTTGGAGAATGAATCCGTCGGCATACGTGCCGACGGTTGCCAATGCTTTGGGTCCGTAGCCTGCGGCCCACATGGGCAGATTCCATCCTTCCTCGACCCAGGGGAATCTCAACTGCTGTTCGTTGTATTCGATCTCGCGCCCGGCGACCAGGTCTTTCACGACGCGCATGCATTCGACCATGGTGGCGAGTGTGGTGGGCTTGCGGCCGATATACCGAAGAGCCGAATCGCCCCGGCCCATGCCGCAGATCGTGCGGTCGCCGTACTCATCGTTGAGAGTGGCGAACAGAGAGGCGAGAACAGTCCAATCGCGGGTACCTGGGTTCGTGACCATCGGGCCGACGATCATCGATTCGGTCGCAGCCAGCATGCGGTCGTAGATCACGAACGGTTCTTGCCACAGGACATGCGAATCGAAGGTCCATCCGTACCCAAAGCCGTTGGCTTCTGCCAGCTTGGAGAGCTCGACGACGCGGGACGCCGGCGGGTCCGTTTGCAGTACTACGCCAAAATCCACGTCGTTGCCTCCTTACCCATGTTGCGGGAACCCCAGGTCGACACCGCGGTGGATCGGGTCGGGCCAGCGGCTGATGATCACCTTTGGTCTCGTGTAGAAATGCACTCCCTCGGGGCCGTAGATCGCGTGGTCCCCAAAAAGCGACTCCTTCCAACCGCCGAACGAGTAGAAGGCCAGCGGCACGGGTATTGGCACGTTGATGCCAACCATGCCCACCTCGATCTCGTTCTGGAACTTGCGGGCTGCGCCTCCGTCGTTCGTGAACACTGCGGTTCCGTTGCCGTAGGGGTTGTCGTTGATGAGGCGGATGGCCTCTTCGTAATGCTCGGTGCGGACAACGGACAACACCGGCCCGAAGATCTCGTCGGTATAGATCGACATATCGTCGGTGACGTTGTCGAAAAGGGTTGGCCCGAAGAAGAAGCCGTTCTCGCTGCCTGCGACGCTGAAGCCGCGCCCGTCGACACGGACTGTCGCACCGGCTGCCTCGCCGGCATCGACGTACGATGCGACCCGATTCCGATGGTCACTGGTGACGAGGGGGCCCATCTGGGCGCCCTCGGCCATGCCGGGCCCCACCTTCAACTCGGCGATGCGCTCTTCGACCTTGGGCAGCAGCTTGTCGGCGGCATCGCCGACCGTGACCACAACCGAGATGGCCATGCAGCGTTCACCTGCTGACCCGTAGCCTGCGGAGACTGCTGCGTCGGCGGCCAAGTCCATGTCGGCATCGGGTAGCACGATCATGTGGTTCTTGGCGCCGCCGAGCGCTTGGACCCGCTTCCCGTTCTTGGTGCCCGTCTCATAGATGTAGCGGGCGATAGGAGTCGAGCCCACGAAGCTGACCGCTTTCACCTCGGGGTGGTGAAGGAGGGCATCGACTGCCGGCTTGCCGCCGTGCACGACGTTGAAGACGCCGTCCGGAAGGCCGGCCTCAGCCAGCATCTCCGCCACCATCAATGATGTCGATGGGTCCTTCTCGGAAGGCTTGAGCACGAATGTGTTTCCGCACGCGATGGCGATCGGGTACATCCACATCGGAACCATGGTCGGGAAGTTGAATGGTGTGATCCCCGCGACCACGCCAAGCGGCTGGCGAATCGTGAAGGTGTCCACGCCGGTGGACACTTGTTCGGAGTAGTCGCCCTTGACGAGATGGGCGATATTGCATGCGAATTCGATGACCTCCAACCCGCGTTGCACCTCTCCCACGGCGTCGTCGACCGTCTTGCCGTGTTCGGCAGTGAGTTGCTTGGCGAGGTCGTAGCGGTTGTCTGCAACGAGCTGCCGGAAGGCAAACATCACGTTTTGCCGGCGGGTGAGAGACGAATAGCGCCATTCGGCAAACGCCGCCGAAGCGGCGGTAACCGCAGCATCGACCTCTGCCTGGCCACCGGCTGGGGCGGATCCCGATTGCTGGCCCGTTGCCGGGTTGTAGACAGGGGTGAACTCGCCGGACACGCCTTCCCAGGGTTTGCCGTCGACCCAGTGGTTGATCACGTTCATTACCTCTTCCTCTGGTTCCTCTGGCGTATTTCTAGCTGACCGCACGACCGTCCGGGCATTGCCGCGGACGAAGCCGACGATGCGCCCGCGTCAGATCAAATACTGGTTGGTGGCGCGCCGCAGGTATCTTCCGTCGCCCTTGGCCCCGTGGTAGGCGCCGTCGCTGATGAGCACCCTGCCACGCGACATCACCGTCTCGATCTTGCCCTGGATCTCCTTGCCCTCGTACGCCGAGTAGTCCACATCCATGTGGTTGATGTCGACGCCCATGGTCTGCGAGGCGGCCGGGTCGAGGATGACGATGTCGGCGTCCGACCCGATGGCAATGGTGCCCTTTTGCGGATAGAGACCGAACATCTTGGCCGGCGTCGTAGCGGTCACCTCGACAAAGCGATTGAGGCCGAGCCTTCCTTCCCCGATGGCGCCGTGATAGATCAGCTCCATCCGCTCCTCGACACCGGGCAAGCCATTGGGAATGGCCGTGAAGTTGCCTTCGCCCAGCCGCTTCTGGGTGCCGAGGGTGGGATGGTCGTTCATGCAGAATGGGCAGTGGTCGGTGGAAACCACCTGCAGATCGTTGGTCGCCAGGTATCTCCACAGTTCTTCCTGGTGGCCTTCATCCTCGTTGCGGACGGGTGTCGAGCAAACATATTTGGCGCCTTCGAATCCGGGCTCTCTCAGATTGTTCCAGCCGAGGAATAGATACTGCGGACACGTCTCGCCGAATACGTTGAGCCCGCGGTCGCGTGCCCTTGCTACCTCGGCCACGGCCTGGTGGGCCGACATGTGCACAACGTAAAGGGGTGCTCCCGCCAGCTCGGCGTAGGCGATGGCGCGATGGGTTGCTTCTGCCTCCGTGATGGGAGGGCGGGTGACGGAGTGATAGATGGGATCCGTTTCTCCGCGAGCGAGCGCTTGCTCACGAAGCACGTCGATGACAATGCCGTTCTCGGCATGCATCATGATGGTGCTGCCGTTCTCGGCGGCCTTCTGCATGGCCCGGAAGATCTGACCGTCGTCCGAGTACAGGACTCCGGGGTATGCCATGAAGAGCTTGAAGCTGGTCACCCCTTCGCCCATGAGGCTGTCCATCTCTTTGAGCGATTGGTCGTTGACGTCGGAGACGATCATGTGGAAGCCGTAGTCGATGGCGCAGTTGCCGTCGGCCTTTGCCATCCAGGCCTCGTATCCGGCCATCATGGGCTCGCCGATCGTCTGAACGGCAAAGTCGATGATGGTCGTAGTGCCGCCCCAGGCAGCCGCACGCGTACCCGACTCGAAGTCGTCCGAGGCATAGGTGCCGCCGAACGGCAGCTGCATGTGGGTGTGAATGTCGACACCACCGGGTATGACGAGCTTTCCGGCGGCGTCGATCTCCGTGTCGGGAGAAAGGCCGGGCATTGACCCGGACGCGAATATGGCCACCACCCTTTCGCCGTCGATCAGGACGTCGGCCTGCATGGTCTCGGTTGCGGTGACGACTGTGCCGCCCCTGATGAGCGTCGTAGCCATGGTTCGCTCCTCCTTGCGCTATTCGGTGGCCCGCCGCACGGCGGTCCCCAGTTTTTCCAATCCTTCGGCGGCCTCGTCCTCGGTGACGGTCAGTGCCGGCGCGATCCGCAAAACGTTGCCGAGCAACCCGCCCTTCCCGATGAGCAAGCCTTCGGCCTTGGCTTCTTCCATCACTTGTGCCGTGGTGTCGGGGTCGGCGTCCTTGCTCCCGGGGATCACGAATTCCACGCCCACCATGAGGCCCTTGCCGCGCACCTCTCCGATGTTGGGAACTTCGTCGGCCAGATGGTGGAGCCCGTCCTTGAGCTGCTGGCCGATCTTGTAGGCATTGGTCTGTAGGTCGTGCTCGAGCACGTATTCGAGGTTGGCCAGTGCGCCGGCCGTAGCGAGAGGGTTACCGCCAAAGGTCGAGATGGAGTTGGCCGCCAGGCAATCGATGATCTCTGCCCGGCCCACCACCCCTGCCATAGCCAGCCCGTTGCCGAGGCCCTTGGCAAATGTGAGCATGTCCGGCACCACGTCGTGCGCCTGGTAGCCCCAGAAGTGCTCGCCCGTGCGCCCCCAGCCAGTTTGCACCTCGTCGGTGATGTACAGAATGCCGTGCGCGTCGAGGATGTCTTTCAGGGCTCTGAAATAGCCGTCGGGGGGAGTGGCAAATCCTCCGACACCTTGGATGGGCTCGGCGATGAGGCAGGCAACATCACCGGCCACCGCGATACGAAGCAGGTCGCGCAGGTCGTCGGCGCAGGCGGCGATGAACTCATCGTCCGGCAGATGGCCGAACGGGCTTCGATAGCGATAACCCGAGTGCACGTACACGGTGTGGAACGGGGTGAGGGTGGTTGCAGACCACGAGGCGTTGCCGGTGATTGCCACGGTGGAGTGAGACTTCCCGTGGTAGCTGTTGCGCAGCGCCAGCACCTGATTGGACTTCCGATACTGGGTAGCCATCATCAGGGCAGCGTCGTTGGCCTCGGTACCCGAGTTCGTGAAGAACACCTTGGCGTCGGGGATTCCGGACAAGTCGGCGATCTTTTCGGCAAGAGCAATCTGGTTCTCGATGAGGTACAACGTCGAGGTGTGCAACATCCTGTCTGCTTGCGCCTTGATGGCGTCGACCACTTCGGGCACCTTGTAGCCGGTCATGGTTGTGAGAATGCCGCCGAAAAAGTCGAGGTATTCGTTGCCTTCGGCATCGCGAACCCTCCGCCCCTCACCGTCGACGAGTGATATGGGATCCTTGTAATAGAGCGCCATCCACGACGGAAGCACCGCCTTGTGCCGAGCGAGAAGCTGTTGATGTGTTGCCATTGGTGCCTTTCCAAACCGGACAATGAAAACTAGTCCTCCACGGTTTTCGGCGACGCCGATTCGGCCGTCCGAAATCGGTTATTCACACTCGTTTGGTGGCGCTCACCATGTAGGCAGGGGGTTCGGTTTCGCGGGGGTAGGACCCCCCTACCCCCAATGGCTCTTCGAGCGTTTGGCGGTACTTTCCCCCCAGCAAAGCTGGGGGGACTATTGCGGGGCGACGGCTTTTGGTGTGTGTCGTGTTGTTGGTCCAAGCAAGGCTGGGGGGGACTGTTGCGAGGCGCTTCAGCAAGATGGTGGCGGTTGCGGAGCCCCAAGCGATGCCTGGGGGTCTTGACCGAAAATCCGAGCGCTTCAGCGAGATGGTGGCGGTTGCGGGTTCTCGATAGTCCCCCCGCCGTGAGCGGGGGGAAGGTACCGCCGCCTGCTCGAAGAGCAGGTGGGGGTAGGGGGGTCTCGGCGCAGACGAGTCCTTTCGAAGCTGGTGCTCAGGGCGCGACCAGTGGGTCGTACGCATCCGGCCGGCGGTCGCGGTAGAAGGCCCACTGCTTGCGGACTTCGTCGATCATGTCCATGTCGAGGTCCCGCACGACAAGCTCCTCGTCGGTGTCGGAAGCCGCTTCGCCGACCAACTGACCGCGAGGATTCACGAAGTACGACGAACCGTAGAAATCATTGTCTCCATACTCCTCTTTGCCGACCCGGTTGATGGCGCCGATGAAATACTCGTTGGCCACAGCTGATGCCGGCTGCTCGAGGTTCCATAGATACATCGACAGTCCCCGGCTGGTGGCCGACGGGTTGAACACGATCTTGGCCCCGGCCAAACCGAGTGCTCGCCACCCTTCAGGAAAGTGGCGGTCGTAGCAGATGTACACACCCACTTTGCCCACTGCTGTATCGAAGACCGGATAGCCCATGTTGCCCGGGCGGAAGTAGAACTTCTCCCAGAAGCCCGCGACGTGCGGTATGTGCGTCTTGCGGTACTTCCCCAAGTACGTCCCGTCGGCGTCGATCACGGCCGCCGAGTTGTAGAGGAACCCATCGTCTTCCTTTTCGTAGATGGGGACCACCAGCACCATGCCGGTCTCCTTGGCGAGGGCAATCATCCGCTGCGTCGTCGGTCCGTCCGGGATCAGCTCGGCGGTGTCCTTATGGACGTCTTCTTGCACCTGGCAGAAGTACGGTGCGTTGAAGATCTCCTGAAAGCACATGACCTTGGCGCCTTGTTCGGCCGCCTGACGGGCGTATTGCACGTTTTTCTCGACCATGGACTCTCTGTCGCCGGTCCATGCCGTCTGGACGATGGCCGCTCGAACGATGTTCGCCATTCTGTTGCACTCCTCTTTTCTTGCCGTGGGGTCGGGCCTCGCCGGCCCGACCCCACACGTTCCTCCGTGTCGTCTACTCGCCGCCTTCGGTGAGAACGATCGTTTGGCGGGTCCAATCGGAACCGGTTGTGTCGAGCCCCTCGTCGTTGAGCGCATCGACGGCGTTCTGCGCGAAATCGGTTCGGAATGCCGAATCCCCTGGGTCAGATGAGATGACGTTCTGGCTCGTCGCCACGTCGATGGTCTGGTCCCACAGCGCCTGGTCCATGACGCCGATGCCTCCCGGCGACGGCCAGATGAGAGCATTGATCTCGTTCAATTGCCATGCCTGGTGGCTGGCGCCGAGCGTCGGCCCGGCCGCGAGAACGATCTCGACGCAGTCCTCGGGGTTGTCGCGACAGAAGATCCATCCTTTGAAGCTGGCCTTCAAGAAGGCCTCGACCGTATCAGGGTTCTCCTCGGCGTACGCCTCGGTCACCCAGACTGCGTCCTGGAGCATGGCGGTGGCGATCGATGGATCGTTGAAGTCGATGACGTTGAGGTCTTCTGGCTGGTAGAGCTCGCCGGTGTCGGGGTTGATCGCCTCGAGCACCTGGGCATACTCGTTGTAGATCATCGCCTCTGCCGTATCGATCTCTCGATTGAGTAGGGCTTCCATGGTGAAATCCTGAGCGACCAACTCGCCTACGGTGACGTTGAACTTGTCGATCGCCGCCGTGAGCTCGAATTCGTTTCCAAAACCCCAGTTGCCAACGGTCTTGCCCTCCCAGTCGGCAGGTGACGTGATGCCGCTGTCAGCCCAACTGACCATCAGGGTGCCGGACCGTTGGAAGACCTGTCCCACGTTCACGAGGCCGGCGCCTTCTTCGTTGGAAACTAATGCCTTGGGCACCCATGCCAAACCGAATTGGGCGCCGCCGGTGGCGACAACCTGCTGGGGAACGATCTCGACGGCGCCTTCCAGGATGGTCACATCGAGTCCCTCGTCCTCGTAGTAGCCCTGGTCGACTGCGGCGTAGTAGCCGGCAAACTGGGATTGAGCCACCCACTGCAGCTGCAGATTGACGGGGGTGAGGTCACCACTGCTGCCGCATGCGGCCGCCACCATCGCAAACGCCGCCAATGCGGCTCCCAACGTCCTCATCCGGGTTCTGGTCATTTCTCCTCCTCAGACGCGGCGACGCCGCCACCATTTGGCAAACCTACTCAACCGAATCTCTGTGCGCTCACGGGTTGCGGATCGATACATGCCATGGCATAGCCTTGCGTTCGATCCAGACCACGGCGACATAGAGCAGGATCCCGAACGCCGAAGCCAGAACAATTGCTGCCCATGCCTCCTCGAACTGGAGCAATCCTGCTTTGGTGGTGATGTACTGGCCGAGCCGCTCTTGGCTTCCGCCAAAGAACTCTTTGACGATGGCCCCGATGAGGCTCAGCGCTGCCGCGACCTTGAGTGCCGAAAAAAGATAGGGCAGCGCGGTTGGGAACTGCAGCTTCCAGAGCTGGGTACGCCGCGGGGCAGCGTACGACTGCATGAGCTCCACCTGGGAGGGTGACGGAGACATGAGGCCGCGCACGAGGTTGATCATCACTGGGAAGAAGACCAACACCGTCACGACAAAGATCGAGCCGAGTGGGCTGGTGATGCCGAACCATGAGTTGGCGATAGGGGCCAGCACGATGATGGGCGTCGAATTGGCGGCGATGGCGAATGGAACAGCCCCGTCACGAACGACCGTCCACCGAGCGGCAGCGAACGCAATAACGATCGCAAAGGCAGTGCCGAGCAGGAGGCCGCCGAGTGCCGAGGAGAACGTCCCGATACCCGCTGCCAGGAGCTCGGGCGCCTCGACGACGAACGTTCGAACAATCGCAGTTGGAGCGGGCAGGATGAAACCCTTGATGTCGAAAACCTGAACGAACGACTCCCACAGAAACAGCCCTGCCACGAACAACCCAGCCGCCGGCAGCCATCGCCGAAGATGGCGGGTCATGGTTTCTCCACCGCACGGAGCCCTTCGCGGACACGGGTGAGCTGGGCAAAGAACCTCTGATCTTCGCGGGTTTCGAACACCCGAGGCTGCGGTAGGTCGATCTCGACGATCTCGGTGATCTCTCCCGGGCGAGGAGACATGATGACGACTCGGGTCGATAGGAAGACGGCTTCGGGGATCGAGTGGGTGACAAAGAGGATCGTTGTGTCGGTCTCCGCCCAGATCTGGAGAAGCTCCATCTGCATGCGCTCGCGAGTCATCTCGTCGAGGGCGCCGAATGGCTCGTCCATGAGAAGAATGGAAGGGGAAAAGGCCAGCGCCCTGGCGATGGCGACCCGCTGCTGCATGCCACCCGACAGCTGCCATGGGTAATGATCGGCGAATTGTTCGAGCTGAACCAGGTTGAGCATCTCGTCGGCCCGTTGCGCTCGATCTTCTTCTGACAGGCCCATGATCTCCAGAGGAAGTTCGACGTTCGCCCGGATCTTGCGCCACTCCAACAACGTTGCCGATTGAAAGACCATTCCGTAGTCCCGATCCAGCCGTGCTTGGCGCGGCGGCTTGCCATTCACAGTCACCCTGCCCTGGCTGGCTGGGAGAAGGTCGGCTACCAGGCGCAGCAACGTCGACTTGCCGCATCCCGATGGGCCGATGAGCGAGATGAACTCTCCCGACTCGACCGACAGGTTGATGCCGCGCAGCGCCTCTACCCTTCCGTCGCTCCCCTCATTGAATACTTTGTCGACACCATGCAACTCCAATGCCGTCATGCTGAGGACGCCTCGAGTTTTTGGTGCAGCTGGACGGCGGTGGCGTCGATTCGACGGGCCGGTGGAAGCAACATTCTCTCGGCAAGGGCGATGAGGCCCACGAAGACAACGCCGAGCAATGATGCCACCACGATTGAGGCAAAGAGCTTCTCTGGGGCCGCAGAAAATGCGGCGGCGAAGTTGAGGATCGCTCTGCCGAGGCCGTCTGGCATGCTGGCCGGTAACTCGCCGACGATCGCTCCGATGATCGATGCGGTGGCGGCGACCTTGAGGGCCGGGAAAAGGTATGGCAGGGCTGAGGGAACCTGCAACTTCCACAGCACCTGGTTGGGGTTGGCGGCGTACGACCTCATGAGCTCCGACGCGGTGGCTTCCGGCGACCGGAGACCGCGCAGTGTGTTGATGGCGACTGGGAAGAACGCCAGGTAGGCGGAAATGACGGCGACCACTACCCATTTGGGGACGCTCGCTCGACCGGCCCACACCACCAGGATCGGGGCGATTGCCAGGATCGGCACGGTCTGAGAGGCAACCACATAGGGCATGAGCCCTCGCTCGGCCATGCTGGACCGAACGAAGAGCACCCCGAGGGAAAACCCAATGGTGCTCCCGATGAGGAAGCCGAGGAATGCCGACCGGAAGGTGAACAGTGCCGCCTGTAACAGGATCACAAGAAGGATGTTGTCGCCGCCACGGCGGGCGGGGCGAAGCAGGGCAGCTCCGATGTCCCATAAGTGGGGCATCGACCGTTCGTTCGTTCTAACGGGAAGGGCCAGCTCGGTGAACGGCCAAGTGCCGCCCGTGGTCTGGCCCATGAACTTGTAGCCCTCCCACAACAGCGCCAGGGTGATGAGGATGCCCAAAAAAGAAAGGCCGCTCCGGAGGGGACGACTCATCGAAGCTGACCGGGAGTAGGCATACGCGGATACTATCGACCGCCTCGATCATGACGCTTCGAAACGACTCGGTTTCAATGACCGGTTCGGCCACCCGATCTGCCGCCCCGCTTACCGTGACCTTTTTGGAACCGTCTCGCTTCTGCTTCGCGCCCGGGCTTCTGCCGCGGCGCCCGCTTGGGTTTCTTTGACGGGCGTTGTTTGGGTTGATCGGACTCGGGTCGCGTCATGGATCCTCCTAGGCAGAGCGGCACCCCACCGCATCTCCGGCTCGATGAACCGACTCTACCCGCCGTCACCGGACGCTTGTAGGGCCGAATTGCTCTTCACGAGTGAGTGGGTTCGGCGCGATAAGGAACTCGGCTGACCTGACCAACGTCGCATTTATACCCATGGACAACGGCCTTGTTGCCTGAAAGGAAGGGCATCATGCGGAGTACCCATTTGGTTTGGATTCTCGCGCTGGGATTACTGGCAGCCGCGTGCGGTTCCTCTGGCGACACAACCACCACCTCGGTGCCTTCTACTTCCCTCACCACCATCGGCACAACCACGGTTGCCGGAACGCCGGCGACCACCGTCGCCCCGGCAACAACAGTCGCCCCCGAGACAACTGTCGCCGAACCGACCACGACCACAACTACGACGACCACCGCGGTCGCTCCCACCACCACGTTCCCCGGAGAGCCAATCGAAATCGGGCCCCGAGCCGGCGACGTGCTCGCCGTGGTAGGCGTTGAGTACGACGACGTGTTGAACGTGAGGGCCAAGCCCGGAGTAGGCCAACCAATCGTGGCCACGCTGGCTCCCACCTATGACAATATCGTGGCGTTGGGCGTTGCCCGCCTTCTGCCGAGCTCCATCTGGTACGAGGTCGACGTCGACGGAACGCGCGGCTGGGTATCGAGTTCGTTCGTCGGATACATAGGGAGTACCGACGACGTGACAGCTTCGGTCATCGCCGAGCTCGGCGAGATCCCAACTGCGTCGTCGATGGAAGCGCTCGCCGACATCGTCGTGGCAACCCAGGCGTCGACGGATCCGCTATCGCGCGTCACCACGACAGTGGAGGCGTCGATCGGCGATCTAGGTGAAATCACGATGGATGTGATCGGGATAGGAGACGATTCGGTGCTCGGATTTCGGTTGATGATTCTCGGGCAGTCCGAGGACGGTGGGACCACGTTCGGACTCAAATCTGTAGAGAGGACGACGCTTTGCGCCAGGGGCGCGACAACCGGTGGGCTGTGCATTTAGGGGTGTGTCCGGTAGGTCGATGCGCAAAGAGTCGTTGGCCTCTACACGGAGGACGGGCTCAGCGCGAGCCTCTGGGTGTGTTATCGGAAAACCCATGAGGAGGTGAACCGTGACACTGTTGCAAGAGCGCACGACCCAAACGCGGGTCCCAGAAACCTCTCATCGACGTTCACCCTGGCCCATCGTGGCGACCGTCGTCGGCGTCGTCGGCCTGGTGGCCGCCCTGCTTGGTCTGTGGATGTACTACGCGCCGGCGACCGGCATCTTGACGCTGTTCTCGTGGGAGTGGACGGTTGCAGAGATCGCGACGGCCTGGCCCTTCGCACTGATCATCGCCGGATCGCTCGGCGTCACGGTGACATCGGCCTACGCCGCGATCACGCTGTTCGACAAAGAGTCAAACGATGTGTTCCCGGTCATGGCGACCATCCTGGCAATAGCGGCTTTCGCGATGGCCGTGTACTACTCGATCGTCTGGATCTTCTGAGGAAGATCCCCGGTCGACCGCTTCAGACCGTCGGACTCCCGGAGCGTCTCAGGATGCTGCGGGAGTCCTTACTTGTGAGGGTGGCGCGATCCGTCCTTCGATCAGTCGTCCTCCGATGAAAGCTACGAGTGCCGCCGTGAAGACGGCGCGGCCTCCGTGGAACTCACCCCTCCGATGAGCAACGTCAGTGCCGCAACACTCAACGGCGCGGGTATCACCGCTGCGGCCGTTGCTGTCATGAGGGCTATGGTCAATGGCGCCCGATGTCAGCGCGACAAGAACACTCTCTTCGTGTGGGGAGCCGATGAAGCTGCGGGCGAGGCCGACACCGACGCCCCGCTACCGTCGGGATCAGCACGGTGCGCCAGGAGCCGGCGAAGGCGTCAGGTCTGAGCTCGTCGGGCCAAAGGACGGTCTGGGCGCCATTGGCGACCGCCACGAACGCCAGGGCCGCCGAAGCGCCGATTGCACCGGTTGCATGGAAGATCAGGACGAGTCCCGCCCGACCCGCCTCAGCTTCGGTGCTTCTTCGCTCAATATTGCCGTGCCATCCGGACGGGGTGACAAGCCGATCGCACACGCGAGCGCCGCGCCGTGCGGGGACTGACCGGGGCAGGAGCGGACCGCCAGCACGCAAAGTGGTGTTTGATCACTGAAAGTGTTATCGCTAGCGTGGCCGTCCAGGGACTCAGGGAGGGAAACATGAGAGGCTTGATCGTGGCCGCATTGGTGGCAGGCGCACTCGTCGCCGGTCTGCCGTCAGCAGCGGCATCGCCACGGGCGTTGTGGGTGTGGGATGGCCCGGTAGGTCAAGCGATCGATGTGGCCGAGGCCGACGGGTTCGACACTCTCTTCGTACATGCCCCGCCGGGATTCGACCCTGCGCCGTACCGCAGTTTCATCGACCGGGCTGCCTCGTCGGGCATCGAGGTGTATGCCATGGGCGGCGATCCTTCGTGGGCTACCGACAGGAAGGCCTGGAAGGAATGGGTCGCCGAGGTCGAAGCGGCGGCGATCTTCGACGGGGCGGTGGCCGATGTCGAGCCCTACCTTTTGCCTGAGTGGTCAGAGCCCGGCTCGCAACAGAAATTGATCAACAAGTACCTGCGCCGATTGAGCGATGCGCGACGCGAGGCTGTATCGATCGACCTGATCGTGGCGGTCCCTTTCTGGTGGGACTTGCGTGAATTCGACCGGCGGGGCCAGTCGCTCGTAGATCGAGTCGTCGACCGCTCGGATGGGCTGATCGTCATGGCCTATCGCGATCACGCTGCGGGCGCAGACGGCATCATTGAGCACGCTGCCGCCGAGGTCGCGGCAGCGTCTGCGGACGGCAAGGCGGTATGGGTGGGAGTCGAGACTGGCGATGTCGGCCTCGACAAGGTGACTTTTGCGGAGGAGGGGCGGAGCGCCCTGGCGGCCGAACTGGCGCTCGTGGAATCCGAATTCGCAGGCGATATCTCTGGGATGGCAATTCACCACTTCGGCGCCTGGGTCGATCTCGCGGAGTAAGCCGCTCTCCTTCCTGTCGGAATGTCGGATGCCCCTTGTCTGCCTAACAAGCGTTAGGTAAGATGCTGGCCATGGCCGTCGCCACAGAAGAAACGTCTAGCCGCCAACGCATTCTCGATGTGGGTGCTCGCTTGTTTCTCGACCATGGATATGCGGACACCACCCTCCGAAAGATCGGCGCTGAGGTCGGGATGCAAGCCGCCTCTATCTACTACCACTTTGCGTCCAAGGACGAGCTCCTCACCGAGATCCTCGAACAGGGGATCACCGCCATTACGGCAGCCTTCGATGAGGGCGTCGCCGGCCTCGAGGGTGAGGCGGCATTCGCCGGCGCCATCGATGCCCATCTCACCGCGCTGTTTGCCGAAGGACCATTCACGGCAGCCCACGTGACCATCTTCCGGCGCACCCCGAGCACGGTGCGGCGCAGAATTGTTCCGTTGCGAGATGCGTACGAGGCACGCTGGGATCGGCTCCTCCGGGGCCTGCAAGCAAGCGGAGACATGACTCCCGACCTTGACGTAGGACTTGTCCGGCTGACGTTGCTGGGATCCATGAACACCTCCTTGGAATGGTTCAAGCCGGGCGGCGGCCACACAGTCGATGACCTGGCTGGGGTCATCACTCGCCAATTCTGGAGCGGCTTGGCCGCAAGAACGAAAGATCACGCATGAGAAACGCCGTCACGACAGACGAGCTCCAAGCGATCTACGACCAGACGGTCGACTTTGTCGCCAAGGAAGTAACTCCCGTCGCCGAAGAATGGGAGGTTGCCGGAGCGGTACCGCGCCAGGTCCTCCTGGAGATGGGCAAGCTGGGCATGTTCAGTCTGCGTGTGCCCGAATCACACGGTGGGCTCGGCCTCGGCCCACTTGCATCGGCAACGTTCTCCGAAGCGTTGGGCTCGTCCACATTCGGCGGGTTCGACGCAACTGTGCTCGTACACACCGATATGGCGTCGCCCCACCTCGTCCATTCGGGCACGGACGAGCAGCTCGATCGATACCTTCCCGGCATCCTCACCGGCGAGACGATCACCGCCATCGCCGTCACTGAGCCCGATGCAGGCTCCGACGTAGCCGGGATGCGGACCAAAGCCATTCGGGACGGCGATGGCTGGCGCATCAGCGGGACGAAGATGTTCATCACCAATGCGGTACACGGAGATCTCGTCATCGTGGCGGCGCGGACTGACCCCCACGAGCGGTACGGCATCTCGATGTTCTTGGTCCCGCGCGACAGCACAGGGTTCTCGGTCGCCAAGAAGCTCAACAAGACCGGCTGGCGCAGCTCCGACACGGCCGAGCTGGTGCTCGAGGACGTATGGGTCCCGCAGGAGAACCTGCTTGGGACCGAGCATCGCGGCTTCTACGCGATCATGAAGAATTTCCAGAATGAGCGGATGGTCCTCGTCGGGATGGGTATCGGTGCCGCCCAGGTGGCCATCGATATCACTCTCGAACACACCCAGAACCGCAGAGCCTTCGGAGGCTCGCTGTTCGACCTGGGTGCGATTCGCCAGAGGCTCGCCATGGACCAGGCCAAGCTCGATGCGGTACGGGCGTCTTTCTATCACGCGGCCTGGCTCATGGAGCAAGGCATCGACGCCACCAAGGAGATTTCCGGGGTCAAGGCCTTTGGAGCGGAGACCATCAACCACATCATGTACGACTGCGTTCAGTTCCACGGCGGGACGGGGTACATGACAGATACTGCCGTCGAGCGTATGTCGCGAGACGCTCGCATTCTAACGATCGGTGGCGGGGCAACCGAGGTGATGCTCGAAGAAGTCGCCAAACGATCGATGTTGGGATAGCAGCAGCCATGACCATTGTTGGCCTTGTCCTCGGTGCCGGCTCGTCGCGCCGGCTGGGTCGTCCCAAGCAGACCCTGAGTCTTGGAAACGACACCGTGTTAGGCCGGGCGCTCGCCTGCGCCAACACATCCCGACTGGACCGCGTGGTGCTCGTCGTCGGCAGTGCTGCCGACGAAGCCTTGGCATCGATCGCGGTCGGTCGTGCGGATGTCGCTTTCAACGATTCATATGGCGAAGGCTGCGCCAGTTCCCTGCTGGCCGGCCTCGACTCGGCCGGCGACTGCGACGGCATCATGCTCCTGCTTGGCGACATGCCGACGGTGGAACCCGGCACGGTCGACCGTGTCCTTGGTTATGTGACAACCAACCGGCCGTGGGCAGCTGTGACGTCCTATCGGGGGACCATCGGCCATCCGTTCTTCTTTTCAGCGGATGCTTTTGAGCGGCTGCGGATGCTGCACGGAGACAAGGCTGTGTGGAAGATCGTCGAGGAGGAGCCGGAGAGCCGGATCCCCCGAGTACCAATCGATGCCCCGCTGCCGCCTGACATCGACACCTGGGATGACTACCAGGCAGTCCTCGATGAGCTCGAACTCGAAGCTCCAGCCGGCCTCATACCCGGAAGCTCTCGATCTCCGGGCCATCCCGCGACCGACCCCGATCGATCGGCCCCGAGTGGGTGGTAGACAGGCGACGGGAAGCTCGTTGGGTTCTATCAAATGAAGGCGGCAGGTTCCTTTTCGAACTGGTTCTGGCATGCGGGACAGCAGAAGAAGATCGTATCGCCGTCGTGCTCGGTGCTGAACTTGGCAGAAGCGACATCGACCGTCATCCCGCACACAGGGTCGATCGCCTCGGCCAAGGGGCGACTCGCCTGGGATGCGCCCCCAATGGCTCCTGCGGCGCGAAGCTCCACCAACCGGGCCAGGATTGCCACGGCGATCTCGCGGTGTTCGATGGCGCCGAGGTCCAATCCTGCCGGGGTCTCGATCCTGTCGATCGCATCTTGTTGGAAACCCCGATCTCTGAGGTAACCGACCACGGCGTCGGCGCGGCGAGCTGATGCAACGAGCCCAATGTAGGGAGCATCAGATTTCAGAGCGGCTTCCAGCGCCGGTTCGTCGTAGTGACCCTGCGTGGCGACAACGACCGGAGTGAATTCGTCGACTCCGAGGTTGGCCCAGCTCTCGAGGGGAACTTGGTGAGCCGCTTCTGACAGGCCACCGCCAGAGCCGACCACCGTCACCCGCCACTCGAGAGCGAGTATGAGGTTCGCCAACGTCGATACCGCAGGTGAATTGCCGACGACGATCACGTGCGGTTGCGGGAGTACTGGCTCCATGAAGACCTCCAGAGATCCTTCCGACGCGCAGGCGATGGGTACCGTCACCACCCCTGGGCGTTGATGCCCGTCGAGCTCATCTGGCGGGCCCAAGTACATCAACCTGGCTTCTCCATCATTGAGGACGCGTCGCGCCTCCCTGAGGACCGCCGGCTCTGCGCAGGCACCACCGATCCATCCGTGGATCGACCCGTCCGCCTCGATGATGGCCGAGCCTCCCGGTTTGCCCGAGGTGGGTGATCGGGACCATACGACCGTTGCCAGGACGAACGGCCGGTGCCTGCGATGCAGGTCGGCGGCCAGACCAAGGAGCTGACGGTCCACGGCCGTCCGCTACGAGTTGTCCTGCAGGGCCTGCCACACCCGATCCGGCAAGACCGGCATATCGATGTTCCGCACACCTAGGTGGGCGATCGCATCGATGACGGCATTCACGTAGGCCGCCGGCGAACCAACGGTCGCCGACTCGCCGACGCCCTTGGCGCCGATCGGATGGTGAGGAGACGGCGTGACCGTTTCCTCGAGCTCGAAGCGCGGAGTCTCCCAGGCGGTTGGGATCAGGTAGTCCATGAAGTTGGAGCCGATGCAGTTGCCGGCCTCGTCGAAGGTGATCCATTGCATCGACGACATGGCGAAACCTTCGGCCAGTCCGCCCTGGATCTGCCCATCGACGATCATCGGGTTGATGCGCACTCCGCAGTCGTCGACGGCGACCATGCGACGTACTTTCCACTCGCCGGTGCCCTGATCGAGGTCGACGACCACGATGTAGCTACCGAACGGATAGGTCATGTTCGGTGGGTCGTAGTAATGGACGCCTTCGAGCCCTGCTTCCATCCCTTCGGGGTGGTTGGTATATGCAGCGAAGGCGATGTCCTGAATCGTGACCGCTGATTCGGGCGAGCCCTTCACGTAGAACTTGCCGATCTCCCATTCGAGATCCTCCTCGGAGGCTTCGAGCAGGTGGGCAGCGATCTTCTTGGCCTTTTCACGGAGTTGGCGGGCAACCATAGACGTCGCCGCGCCGGCAACCGGGGTCGATCGGGACGCATAGGTACCAAGACCGTACGGCGTGTTGTCGGTGTCGCCCTCGACCACCTTTATGTCTGTGACCGGAATGCCGAGCTCTTCGGCGACGATCTGTCCAAAGGTCGTTTCGTGGCCCTGGCCTTGCGACTTGACCCCGAGCTTGAGGATTGCCTTGCCGGTGGGATGGATCCGGAGCTCAGCCGAATCGAACATCTTCAGGCCCAGGATGTCGAAGTCCTTGGAGTTGCCCGCTCCGACGACCTCTGTGAACGAGGCGACGCCGATGCCCATCAACCTGCCCTCGGCTCTCGCAGCGGCTTGTTCGGCTCTGAGCTCCTCGTAGCCAATCGCATCCATTGCCACGCGCAACGCCTTCTCATAGTCGCCCGAGTCGTACACGAAGCCCGTGGGGGAGTGGTACGGGAATTGGTCCGGCTGGATGAAGTTCTTCATGCGGATCTCGACAGGGTCCATTTCCAATTCGTATGCGGCGTTCTGGACGAGCCGCTCGATGAGGTACGAAGCCTCGGTCACCCGGAATGAGCAGCGGTAGGCAACTCCACCCGGGGCCTTGTTCGTGTAGACGCCCTTTGTCACAACGTGGGCGGCCGGAAAGTCGTATGACCCCGTGACGATGTGAAAGAGCCCAGCTCTGAACTTCGTTGGCTGGGCGTCGGCATAGAACGCGCCCTGATCGGACAACATGTCGACCTTGAGACCGAGGATCTTCCCCTCGCTCGTCAAGGCAAGCTCGCCCTTCATGTAGTAGTCGCGTGCAAAGCCGGTCGAGATGAGGTTGCCGGTTCGAGACTCGATCCACTTCACCGGCTTGCCGATGACCAGCGAGGCTGCCGTGGCAATGACATAACCCGGGTATACCGGCACCTTGTTGCCGAATCCACCCCCGATGTCCGGCGAGATGATCCGGATGTTCTGCTCGGGCAGCCCCGCCACGAGAGCAAACACGGTTCGATGTGCGTGGGGCGCCTGTGATGTCATGTACACCGTGACCTGGCCGCTGGCAGGGTTCACGTCGGCAACACAGCCGCATGTTTCGAGTGGAGACGGATGCGAGCGGGGGTAGTGGGTTTCGAGCGCCACAACATGGTCGGCTTTGGCGAACGCGTCGGCGACCATCGCAGCGTCGCCCGATTCCCACGTATACGCGACGTTGTCGGTCTTGTCCTCGAGGTCCGTGCGGATGATCGGTGCATCCGGTTCGAGGCCCTGCATCGGGTTGGTGATGGGATCGAGGGGCTCGTATTCCACGTCGACGAGCTCAGCAGCGTCGCGAGCGATGTAGGGATCGGTGGCGACCACTGCAGCGACCTCCTGGCCCTGGAAACGGACCTTGTCCGTTGCCAGCACCGCCTGCGTGTCACCCGACAGAGTGGGCATCCACGCAAGGTTGTACTGCGCAAGCAGCTCCCCGGTGACAACCGCGACCACGCCCTCGACGGCTTCTGCTTCGGAGGTGTCGATTGAGATGATCTCAGCGTGGGCGAACGGACTGCGCACGAGAACCATATGCAGCATCCCGGGCAGCACGACATCGTCGACATAGTTGCCGGCGCCCTGGATGAAACGATCATCCTCGAGTCTGCGGACGCGATGCCCGACCCCTCCCACCTCAGATGAAGTGGCCGGGTTGTGGTGATCAGCAAATGTGGTCATGGCAGTCTCCTAGGCCCCGGCTCCAGCTTGCGTCATTTCGCCGGCAAGCTGAATCGATTTCACGATGTTGATATAGCCTGTGCAGCGGCACAGATTTCCTGAGATGGCCCACCGCACTTCGTCTTCGGTCGGGCTCGGATTGTTCTCGATGAGGTGAGATCCGACCAGCATCATCGCCGGCGTGCAGTAGCCGCATTGAAGGCCGTGGGCCTCCTTGAACGCCTGTTGGATCGGATGGAGGTTCCCGTTCTCCTTCAAACCCTCGACTGTCTTGACCGATCGACCGTCCACCTGGACCGCGAACATGGTGCATGACTTCACCGGGGTTCCGTCTACGAGAACCGTGCACACCCCGCAGCTGGTCGTGTCGCAGCCGATGTGGGTGCCCGTGAGGGTCAGGGTCGTGCGGATGAAATCCACGAGCAGCATGCGGGGCTCGACATCCGCCGTGCGATCGGAACCGTTGATGTTGACAGAGATTTCCATTATTCCTCCTACCCTCCCTGAGCCGCGGCCAGTGAGGCGGCGAGGCCACGTTCCACAAATACCCTCACGACGTCTCGCTTGTAGTCCGCCGAGCCGCGTACGTCGTCGACTGGCTCGCATGCTTGCTTGGCGATCTGAGCGGCCTCCGAGAACAAGGCCTCGCTGGGGGTGTTGCCGACCAGGGCGGCCTCGGCATCCGGGACCTTGAGGTTGTGGTGATACACCGACGTAAGGGCAACACCGGCATTCGTGATGGTGTCATCCGGGCCCAACTCGAGGTGCGTTGCGACGCCTACCGTTGCGTAGTCACCGACTTTCCGCTCGAGTTTCTGATAGTTCCCGCCTCCAATGGTGTATTTGGGGATTCGGATCTCGGTGACCATCTCGGTTGGCTGGCACGCGGTGGTGAACATGTCGACCAGAAACTCTGTCGCCGGTATGACACGCTCCCCACCGTCCCTCGACTCCACGACCACCTCGGCTCCGATCGCCAACATCACCGATGCCCAATCACCTTCGGGATCGTGGTGAGCGATGGAACCGCACACCGTTCCGAGGTTACGGATGATGGGGTCGGCGATCCATGGCGCAGCGCTCGCCATGCACCCATTGCTGTTCGTGATGGTGGCGGAGCGGACAACATCGTTGTGCCGTACCAGCGCCTGTACGCGGACGTGACCATTGACGTCTTCGATGGCGTCGAGGCCAGGCAGCCGATTGATGTCCATCAGGGTTGGCGGGCTGGCAAACCGCAGCTTCATCATCGGAATCAGGCTCTGGCCTCCCGCGAGGATCTTCACCTCGTCGCCGCGCTCGGCAAGAAGCTCGAGTGCTTCGTCCTTGGTGGTTGGCCGCAGATAGTCGAACGCTCTCGGGTACATAGCTCCTCCCGGACCAGATGACCCCTCCGAACCTACCGACCATCGATTGAACGCGGAGCCGAGAACGACGTTTTTCCCCTGCTCGGCGAGCGGGCCGCTCGTTCCGAACAGCTGCCTTACTCTGGCTCGAAGACCAGGTACGGGGTGTAGTCGTCGAGGATGCCGTAGTCGCCCGAGTACTCGTACCCGTAGAAGTTCTCGAACAGGAACATGCGCGGTGGGAACCAGGTCAAGGTCACTGCCAGGGCCGTCATGACGGCAAGCGCAGCGAGGCCACGGCGCCGGGATTTCTTGCCGCGCGCGGGGCTGACCATTATCCGATAAGCGAGCCATTCGCCGAGCACGACGCCGAACACGCCGGTCCCGATGTCGAGAGCCAGCGTCCCTCGCCCCCAGATGGGGAGCACGATTCCCAGGTAGAAGTAGAACGAAACGACGATGCCGATCGGGGTAACGGCGAGTGCTACCGCCTTGGCCACCCAGTAGTTGTTGGCGTACTCCTTGACGTATGCGTGCTGAACCAGAGCAAAGATGAGACCCCCCCAGAAGAAGATCTTCAGGTGCTCGTAGGTGGATTCGTTGACGGAGCCAAACTGCGCCATCGGCGTCCAGAAGCCGGACAGTTCGTAGGCAAAATGCAGCAGAGAAGCGAGCAGCGTGACGACGACGACTGCGGTCGATTGCCACAGAGCGAGTGCCCGCCGAGGATTCGCAGGGGCGGCTCGGATGCGAGGTTGGGTGTCCGGGTCGCTCGTCAAATCGCACCAAACAAGAACAGCGCACCGACCAGGGCTGTCGTAGCGCCCCCTACTCGCAAGACAATCCGACCCGCCGAATATCGCTTGGCGGCGTCACCGGTGAGTACCCCGGTCAGATGAATGGCTGCAGTGCCGGTGAGAAAACCCAAGGCGTAAACCACCGGCCGGGCGATGTCCGGCGTTTCGGCACCATGGGCATAACCGTGGAACATCGCGAAGAACGCGACCGCCAGCATGGTCAGCGCCAGTGGGAGCGAGCGTTCGAGCGCTATCACAATGCCCAGTGCCAGCACCGAGACTGCGATTCCGAATTCGATGAGGCCGGATGAGATCTCAAAGCCGCTGAGCCGGCCGACCAGGCCTCCGACGGCCATGACCGAGACGAAGGTCGCCGGAACGGTCCATATTGCCCTCCCGCCGATCTGCGCTGACACCACACCTACCGACACCATCGCCAGAAAGTGATCGAGGCCGAGTACCGGGTGTGTCAGGCCGCCGAGGAAGCTCCCGAATCGAATCACCTGGCCTTCGTGGGCGGCGGCCACCTCGGGGAGCAGCGTGACGAGCGCCATCGCAACGAACCCGAGTAATGAGAAGCGATGCCAGGTCACGAAGATCGTACGGAGGGATGGCATATGTTGGATTAATCTAAACCGGGGTTGTGCTTCGAAGGACGTTTGGAGGAAATGCACACGTGGATCAGGTCTTCGAACTGACGCGCCTCCCCACCGGCGTCGGCGGGGAGAAGGCGCAGCGTCTGGCGTGGTTGAAGAGGAACGGCTACAACACGCCGGACGGCTTGGTGGTCCCGTCCGATGTGCCCAATACCTCGTCGGCGATTGCCGATTGGGTGCACACCTCTCGTCACTACGTCGTGCGCTCGTCAGCCGATGGCGAGGATGGGTCGGTACATACGTTCGCCGGACAGTTCGACTCGATTCTGGATCTGAGCGGAATCACAGAAGTCGCCGCGGCAGTGGCGCAGGTCCGGCAGTCGGCCATGTCTGCGCGTGTGGTGTCGTATCGGGCCGATCCCGACGGCGACGTTTCGTGCATCGTTCAGCCAATGATTCGTTCCCAGGTCGGAGGCGTGGTGTTCACGCGCAATCCGGTCACCGGTCTCGACGAGGTAATCGTCGAGGCAGTCGTGGGAAGATCGAGCCAGCTCCTGGCGGACGGAATCGAGCCTGATCGCTGGGTGCATCGGTGGGGCGAGTTCGTCTCCACGCCCGAGGGGTCTCCCATCGATCACTCACTCGTTGCGCAGGTTGTGGAGGCCGCTCGCGACATTGCCTCCCGATTCGGTCAGCCGCTCGACCTCGAGTGGATATGGGACGGAGAGCACCTGTGGTGGGTCCAGCTGCGGCCGATCGGTGGCCTCGATGTCACCGTGTACTCAAATCGCATTGCCCGCGAGGTGCTTCCCGGCGCGATCAAACCGCTCGTGTGGAGCATCAACGTTCCGCTCGTCAACGGAGCGTGGATCAGGCTTCTCGAACAAGCGACCGGGCCGACCGGTCTGACCGTCGACGACCTCGCCAAACCTTTCGCGCACCACGCCTACTTCAACATGACGGCGATGGGCGACATCTTCGCTCACATGGGGATGCCGCGCGATTCGCTCGAACTCCTGCTGGGCCTGCCAGAGGGGCCCGAGAAACCCTCGATGAAGCCCAGTGCGAAAACCATGCGCATGCTGCCGCAGATGCTGGCGTTTGCTGCCCGGCGCGGTCGGGCAGTGGCTCACACGCAGCGCGTGCTGGCCGAGGCGCCGCAACGGCTCGCTCCCGCGGCCACCCTTGACATAAAGCATTCCACCGATGGCGAACTTTGGCAGGCCGTGGAGCACCTCGACGTCGTGGTCGGCGATATCGCCGAGTCGAACATCGTGGTACCGCTGCTCTTCAATATCTGGTCGGGGCTGTTACGGCGTCTATCAGGAGACGATGATCTGGCCGCACTTTCGGTGGATGACGAGGTGGGCAGCGAGCTTGCCGAACACGACCCACAAGTATGGTTGAAGAGACTCGCCGAGATCGGCGAAAGTGGCTACGCGGACAGCGCCCGTGGCGAGTTCATCGATCGGTTCGGCCACCTCTCCGATTCCGGCAATGATTTTTCCACTCCCACATGGGCCGAGCAGCCTGAAGTCGTCGACAAACTGATTGCCGCGGCCGGTTCATCGACGGAGCGGCCTCCTCAACGCACCTGGGACGAAATCATCGCCGACCTTCCGCGCCGGAAGCGGGTGATGGTCGTTCGCCTCGGCCGTCAGGTTCGCCGGTACCGAGTCCTGCGCGAAGCTGTGGGCTCGCTGTATACGAAGGCGTACGGCCTCTATCGTCCCCTGTTCTTGGAGTTCGGTGCAAGGCTTGTTGCCCGGGGTGTCACGGAGACAATGGATGACGTGTTCTACCTGACTCGCGGCCAGGTGGCCGATCCACCGGCCGATGCCAGAGAGATCGTGGTGGCCCGTCGGACGGAGCTCGAGGCCTCTCGAGAGCTTCAGCTGCCAGAGACCATTTTCGGCGATGACTTCACTCCCTCAACGCGCCCCGAGCTCTTGGCGGGCATGCTCACCGGAACCGCCGCATCTCGGGGCCGGTACACGGGACCAGCACGGGTCGTGACCTCCGTATCGCAGATCGATGACGTGAAAGCCGGCGATGTGTTGGTGGTGCCGTTCTCGGACGTGGGCTGGACCCCGCTGTTCGCAAGCGCCGGTGCGGTCGTAGCCGAGTCGGGCGGTCTCCTGTCGCACTCATCCATCGTCGCCCGGGAGTATGGAATACCCTGCGTCGTCTCAGTGCCCGGAGCAACCAACATCGAGGACGGAGCGCTCGTAACTGTTGACGGATATCGAGGCGAGGTGGAGGTACACCTGAATGATTGAAGGGTTCCTGGCCGGATTGCTTGGGTACCTGATCGGGTCGATCTCGTTCGGGCGCCTGGTTGCTCGATTCGTGGTCCCGGGAGAGGACATCACCCTCACGGAGATCCCCGACGAAGAGGGTCGAGTCATGCAGATGACCGGCACCGGGGCAACGGCAGTGGCGTTCCGAGCCGGCCCGAAGTGGGGATGCTTCACTGCTCTCCTCGATATCGCCAAGGGCGCCGCGGCCGTGCTCATCGCCCAGGCAGTATGGCCGGACACCCGGGTTTACCTTGTGGCAGGAGCGACCGTCGTATGGGGTCACGTCTTGCCCGTCTTCCACAGGTTTGTCGGGGGTAAAGGGATATCGCCCTACCTGGGCGGCTTGCTGTTCATCGACCTGCTGGCCGTCCCCATCACGACTGGCGCCGGGCTGGTGTCAGGTCTGGCGCTCGGCGATATTCTGCTCGCCTATGGCTCCGGGCCGCTCTTCCTGGTCGGCTGGTTCGCCTGGCAGTCGGATCTCGCTCACGTGCTCTACGCAGTTGCGGTGAACGCCGTCTACTGGTGGTCGATCCGCAGCGAGATCCGACAGGTGAGAGCACGGCAGCGAGCGTCGGGTCAGTCGATCGCCGAGAGGCGCAAGGAGCTCTTTGCCAACATGCGAAAAGGCGGCCCGTGGACCGAGCAGCAGATCTGACCCGAACCTCCGGATCCACCCGGGCTTTCTCCGCAGAGATCGATATTGTCTGTAGGTGGTGGCATGGGTGCTTGGGCTCGGTTTGGGTTTGATCGCCACGCTGGGCGGGGTGGCGACCGTTGGGATCGGCCGGCAGTCTCGCGAAAACCGACTCGAGA
>JBFGJH010000044.1:0-26534 GCA_041577335.1 Acidimicrobiia bacterium
CCGCCGGTGGCGGCGAACACCGATCGTCCGTCGACGCTCAGCTGCACGAGTTATCGCTGCGAGGCCCGCAACGAGCTTCGCAGGTCGCCGAGGAGGTCGTCGAGTGACTCCATGCCCACCGACAGTCGGACGAGCTCCTGCCCGACTCCAGCTGCTTCGAGCTCCGCATCGGTCATCTGCTGATGCGTTGTGGAGGCCGGATGTATGACAAGGGATTTGGCGTCTCCAACATTGGCCAAGTGGCTGAAGACCGTCACCGATTCGATGAACTTCCGGCCTGCTTCTCGACCGCCCTTGATGCCAAAGCTGAGGATCGCTCCCGGGCCGCGGGGCAACATCTTCTCAGCCATCACATGATCCGGGTGGTCTTCCAAGGTCGGGTAGCTGACCCAATCCACTTCGGAGGCGTCTTGAAGAAACTCGGCCACCGCTTTGGCGTTGGCCACGTGGCGCTCCATCCGGACCGGCAGCGTCTCGAGGCCTTGGAGCAGATAGAAGGCGTTCTGCGGAGACATCGAGGCGCCAAAATCTCGCAAGCCCTCGGTGCGCAAGCGGTTGATGAACGCGCTCGGGCCGTACTCCTCGGAAAAGGTAATGCCGTGATACCCGGCATACGGTTCGGTGAGGGTCGGGAACTTGCCAGACGATTCCCAATCGAATGTGCCTCCATCGACGACTACTCCGCCGATGGCGACCCCATGCCCTCCGATCCACTTGGTGGCGGAATGGGTGATGATGTCGGCGCCCCACTCGGCGGGCCGGCAGAGATAGGGTGTCGCAAACGTGTTGTCGATCATCAGCGGAAGCCCGTGGCGGTGAGCAATCTCGGAAATGGAGGGAAGGTCCATGATCTCCAACCCCGGGTTACCGAGCGTCTCCCCATAGACGAGGCGGGTCTCTGGCTTGATCGCCGCCTCGAATGCGGAGGGGTCGCGAGGGTCGACGAACGTGGCCGTGATCCCGAAACGCGGCAGCGTGTGCGTGAAGAGGTTGTAGCTGCCACCGTAGAGCGATCCCGACGAGACGATGTGGCCACCTTGGCCCATGAGAGTGGCGACCGCCAAGAACAATGCCGCTTGACCGCTGGCGGTCGCGGTCGCACCAACCCCACCTTCGAGGGCCGCAACACGTTCCTCGAACGCGGCCACGGTTGGATTCGAGATCCGCGAGTAGATGTGGCCGGGGATCTCCAGGTTGAACAGACCGGCGGCGTGGTCCACAGACTCAAACAGGTACGAGGTGGTCATGTAGATGGGCATCGCCCGAGCCCCGGTCGCAGGATCAGGCTGCTGGCCCGCGTGCAGGCTCAGGGTCTCGAATCCGAGTCGATCGGGTTTCACCATGCCAACAGGGTAATCGTCGGGCGTGCCATGGCGGTGCGAGCCAGGTGCCACCCATCCATCGCGCGTCGAGACGACGCTGGTTTGAAACCGTCAACCGACTGGGGCGACCTCGACGGGAATACCGTTGAGGACGGCGTTTCCTGACAGCGGATCCAGGATCTCATGGTCGGTCAGGACATTGGAATTGATTCCCGGGTAGCGGGCGGCGACTCCGAGTTGTGTTTCGCTCTGGCCGTGTCCCCAGCCATGGGGTATCGATACGACACCGGGCATGAGGTCGTCCGTCACCTCGACGGTCACCTCTACGGCTCCCACTCGAGACGTGACCTTCGCCACCGCACCATCGACGACCGCGCGTTTGGCGGCGTCGCTCGGGTGGATCTGGAGCGTGCAGGTGTTGCGGCCCCTCACGAGAATCTCGACGTTGTGCATCCATGAGTTGTTCGATTTCACATGGCGCCGCCCGATCAAGACCAGGTCGGGCTGGGGGGCCTCGAGATCGGAAGCAAGCCGCTCGACGTCTCTGGTGATCGGATCTGGCGCCATTTCCACCAGCCCGGTCGGTGTCTCCAGCACTTCTGGGAGCCGGGGCTGTAACGCGCCCAGATCGATTCCGTGCGGGGCGCCTTCGAGCGTGGCCAATGTGAGGCCGTCTGCGTCGGCCCCGAAGCCATCTCCATAGGCTCCCGTTCGGAGCATGAAGTCGAGAATACGTTCGGGTCCGCTGCGAGGGACCAGCATCTCCATGATCTCGTCGGCCGAACGGCCGTGAATCGCCGAATTGGGATCTGCCACGGCGTGTTCCACTTGCCGCCGCATCGCCATCTCATCGGCGCCTTTGGCATCGATCTCAGAGTCGGGCGCGGTGAAGAACGCGGCCATCTCGGCGAGCGACTCCCACTCGTCTCTGACTCCGGCGGGGCGTTCGAACACGGGCGGCGAATAGTTGGCCACATTGCGAACGGACAGCGACGTAAACGCAACATCGAAGTGGCTGCGCTCCAGGGCCGAAGGAGGCGGAAGTATGACGTCGGCGTGCCTGGTCGTCTCGTTGATATAGGGATCGAACGACACCATGAAGTCGAGCTGCGCCAGCGCTTCATCGAGGGCAGCGCCGGCCGGTGTCGACAGTACCGGATTCCCTGCGATCGTGATCATCGCACGGATTTGTCCCTCGCCCGGCGTCGTGATCTCCTCCGCGAGAACAGCAACCGGAAGCTCGCCCATGGTCTCCGGGGCGCTCCGAACTCGAGAAGTCCACCGGCCCACCCGAAACCCGCGGCCTCCTGCAGCTAGCGGTCGAGAGAGGATGGCAGGCATCGGGAACATCGCACCGCCGGGCGCGTCGAAGTTGCCTGTGACGATCGTGAGCACATCGGTGAGCCACGAAGCGAGCGTCCCGTACTCGGTGGTGTGGGTGCCGATGCGGCCGTACACCACGGCAGTCGGCGCAGCCGCCAATTCGTGAGCGATTCGTCGGATCGTGTCGGCGTCGATTCCACATCGCGTCGCCACCGCTTCCGGAGGGAAGCGGTCGGCGAGGGCGGCAACGGTGTCCAGCCCCTCGTAGAGGTCTCCGAGTTCGGACGTGAGGCCGTCGGCAAACAGCACATTCAACAAACCGAAGAGGAAGTAGGGGTCCGATCCCGGTCGAATGAAGAGATGCTCGTCGGCTGCCCGAGCGCTCTTTGTCTTCTTGGGGTCGATGACGACGATGCGGCCGCCCCGGTCTTGGATCGCCTTCATCCGCCCCGGCCAGTCCGGCGCGGTGGCGAGTGACCCGTTCGAGGCATACGGATTTGCGCCGAGCATCAACAGGTACGACGTCCGGTCGATGTCGGGAACCGGAATTCTCAGAGGGTGACCGAACATGAGGCCGCAAGAGACCTGGCGCGGCATCTGATCCACCGTCGAGGCAGAGAAGATGTTTCTTGTCCCGAGTGACCTCAAAAACGGCCGGTTGTACAGGCTGGCGGACAGATTGTGAACATTGGGGTTACCCAGATACACACCGATTGCCTGGCGATCATCGAGAAAGGGGCGCAGTCCGGCTTTGACGAACGCCATCGCCTCCTCCCACGTAGCAGGCTCGAAACTGCCGTTGCGTTTCACGACCGGCGTTCGGAGACGGTCGGGATCCTCATGCAGATCGCCGAGCGTGGACCCCTTCGGACAGATGAAGCCATGGGAGAAGACGTCGAGTCGGTCGCCTCTCGTCCGAGTTACTCTCTCATCGTCGATGGTGAGCTCGAGCCCGCAGGTGGCCTCGCACAACGGACAGGTGCGAAAGGCGGTTCGCCGTGTCATGGGTGGAGCCTAGCGATGGCAGTCACCGGGCCGTCGACGACCAAACACGGCGGTAACATCGCCCGATGCTCGTCACCAACCAGTCGCTCGCCGAGCCTTCCCGTCGATGACCATCCTCCCCTCTTGTATCGCTGTGGGCAACGACTACCGCCCTGTCGAGGAATGGCCTGCGATCGCGACTCCTTTTCTCACTGTTGTGATACCCGTGTACAACAGAGTCGACCTTCTCGATCGCACTCTGGCAGGGCTCCACAACCAGACCCTCGATAGGTCTCGTTTCGAGGTGGTGGTTGGCGATGATGGCTCGAATGAAGACGTGGCAGCCGTCATATCGCAGCGCGCCGGATCCCTCGAGATCAGGCACGTTCGGCAGGACCATGACGGATTCGGGCTCGCCAAGGCCCGCAACTTGGCCGCCGCCGAGGCTCGTGGAGAGGTGCTGGTCTTCCTCGACGCCGACTGCATACCGGCGCCCGGCCTCCTCGAACGACACGCCTGGTGGCACAGCCGGGCGGCCAACCTGGTCGTTGCGGGCAGCCGGCGGGACATGGACTCGAGTTCGCTCCCACCTGAGGACATCGCCGACGGGAGCGCCGATCTGGCTGCCACGATTGGAGAGCCCGACGACGGCGGCGGCTATACCCCCAACGATTGGAGGAGGGTCCTGTTCCGGCGCACCCGCAAGCTCCTGCTCGGCGATTCCGGGTTCCGAGCAGCCATCGGCGCCAACCTGTCACTACGAAGGGACCGGTTCGAAGCCGTCGGGGGGTACTCCGAGGTCTTCGACGAGTGGGGCGGAGAAGACACCGAGTTCAATTGGCGGGTTTGGAACAACGGCGCCTTCTTCGTTCCAGACACCCGGGCCATGGCATACCACCAGATCCAGCACGACACCGATGCCTCGCGTGAAGCGTCCCGGTCCCGGGGGGCGGCGCTCATGGCCGATCGAGTCCCGCACCGGTTCTACCGCAGCCTGGCGACGCCGTTTGCGACGGTTCCCAAGGTGACCTGGTGGGTGCGGGTTGGCTCGGCCTCCGAAGCGGACCTTGCGTGGCGGGAATGTTCATACGCCACATTCGCCGACAGCGAAATCATCTTCACCGGCCCCGAGGACGCATTGGGCCACCTCGTCCGGCTCGGAGCCGTCAGCGACCGGGTGCACGTGGTGATCGGCGAGGAGCCAGATGCATGTGAGCGAGCTCTCCGGCTCGCACGCGGCGAACTGATAGCACTCCTCGACGCCAGGGCGCGGATCAACCGAGACGTGCTGACCAAGGCGGTCGGATATCTCGACGACGACCCTCGTGCGGCGATGGTGCGGACTGGATACCGCTTTGCCAACGGCGACCGCTACCTCCATGCGTCGGACCTTACGGCCATAGACGGCGAAGTGGGGCGCCATGGGCTTCCCTTCTTTGCGGTGGTACGGCGACGGGAGCTGATGAAGAACTGGGCGGCGCTGGCGACACCCGGCGAGTTGTGGTCCGCAGTGGCAGGACGCGACACACACGCCAAGCTGATGGTCCGGGAGCCGGCCACGATCAACGCCGAAGCCCCTGCCGTGCGAAAAGGGGCGGCCGCACGGGAATTGGTCGCGACGGGTCCACAAGAGCTGGCCCGAAAGGCCGTGCAACGCGCCCGCCGTACGAAAGTCGAGGCGCCTCGAGCGCCGCAGGAGCCTGACGGGCGCATACCCGTGGCGTATGTCGGTCTGACCGGAAAGAACAACCTGGGCGACGACGCCGTCTTGGCTGCCGTGGAGCAACTCATGCCATGGGCTCATTTCGGTACCAACCACTCCGACCCGCGTGTCCTGATGGTCGGGGGAGGGACCCTCATCAACGGCCGGAGCTACTACCTCAACAAGATGCTCCGCCAGGACGCCCCGACGGTGGAGCGTGTGATGTTCGGCACCGGTGTTCGCCAGCCCGAATTCTGGGGCGTGACCGAGCCGATGACCGACTGGTTCGGCTTCCTCGACTCCGCCATCCTGTCGGGGGTACGAGGACCCGATTCCGTGGCCAACCTCCGCACTCTCGGGTATGGACGAGACGTCGATATCCTCGGCGATCCGGCCCTATCGCTGGTCGCTCCCGCCAACGTCACCAAGGTCGAAGGACGCATCGTGGTGTGCCCACTCAATACCGCAGGCAACTTGCACGGCGGCGACGACGAAATGGTCCTCGACACCATGACGAAGACCATCGGGCGACTGCGCAGCCAGGGTCACGAGGTCGTGATGCTGTCTGCATACCCCGAAGACGATCAATGGATCATCGGGATGATGGCCGAGTTGGGAACTCCCCTGCCCTATTTGGCAGGCTATACCGACCTCGAAGAGAGCATGCGCCTGCTGGCTTCGGCCGACCTCGTGATTGGAGAGCGCCTCCACGCGGCGATCCTGGCCGCGGCCTGCCTCACCCCATTCGTGGCATTGCAATACCGCCCGAAGGTGCTCGACTTCACCAAGTCGATCGACCAGGTGGAAGCTACCGTTCGAACCGACGAAATGGGGCGTCTGGACGAGGTCGTCGATCACGTCTTTGCCCACCGTCAGCAAGTCGCCGGCGCCATCGCCGGGCCGGTGACGGCCTTCCGCGCCAAGCAGCGGGAAGCAGCTGACTGGATTCAGAGCTTCCTTCGGGATTCGTGACCACCACGAACCAGACACCGCCCCGGTGGGCGGTGTCTGGCGGAGGAGATCTTGATTGTTGTCAGCGAAGCGGCGACGTCAGCGCGAAAGGCTGATGGTCGACGTCGAGATGCACGAGCGCCGCAGTTGGCGGCAGTTCGGCTCGGTTTCTTCGCCTTCGTCTGACTGATCGAGCGAACGGCATATGTCCTACTTTCGCAGGCTTGTGATTTCCTTCACAAGCAAACGCCCTTTCGGCGCGGATATTCCCGACCCGGTCACTCGGCCGGCGCTTGGGCGTGCAGAACACGTACCTCCGTGCCTTGCGCCAGCACGATGACGTCGTTCTGGCCGTCGCTGCCGATCAGCGTTTCGATGGCCCCGACGTCGCCATCGACGAGCGGACGGTCGCCAAAGCTCGCCTCGATCACTCGTCCTCCCGTCACCTCTCGCAGGTCGTGAGCGGTGTGGCGTGTGAAGCCCACCAGGAGAACCGTGGGGCCGGGTGGCCGGGTTTCTGCCGCTTCCTGTTCGCCAGGCCGTTCGAGCCGCCAGATCGTCCAGTGGTACCAAGCGACGAGGCCGACCGCGCCGAGGACGGCGATGGGCTCGCGCAGGCCCGCAAAGGTGGCCGCGGTGAACGAACCATCGATACCTGCCTGGAACAACTCGAACAGCAACGCGATGAGCGCTCCGATCGCCACAACACCACCAACGCCGAAGATTGCGATGAGGTAGCCGCGCCGCACCACCGACCGCGCTTGCTCGACGCTCACGGTGCGGATCGGTGACCAATAGAGCCACCATGTGGGCAAAGCGACAGCCAAGGCGACCACTGCGCCGAGCACGACATCGGTATCGGACAGGGTCGACACATCACCTGTCCCAAACACGGAGACGAGCACGGCGATGATGAGAATCGTGACCGCAACGACGACGGCCGCCAGCGCCAGGCCCGCCATGACATACGTAGCCACCTCTCGCACAGTGCCGGTCACCCGCTCACCGCCTGTGAGCAACGTCCGGTGATACCACCACACCACGACGCCCACGAGACCCACGCCGAGCAGCGCAGGGAGCGTCTCGAATTGAGCTTCGAACGTCGCCAGAGGGTCCCCCACGAACCACTCGGCCGCTCGGAAGAGCGCCCAGCCGAGACTCACGAGGGCGCTGGCGAGAGCGAGGACTGAGCCGACCATGATCACGAGCACCTGCCACGCCGTCGTCCGGTTCAGATCGACGCCGTGGCGAAGCCAGTACTGCCACCAGATCAGCCCGCCAATTGCCAGCGGCACCACGCCGACCGGCACGTCCCGTCCCGCCTGGGCGATCGTGATCACATCCGACAACAGGATTCGGTCGACCGCCCACGTGATCGTGAGAGCCGCGCCGACCCACGCAAAACCCAACCCCAGGGCTGACCCGGCAACGGTCTCCAACGACTGTTGGCTGGCGTCGCCATAGCGTGCCCGCAACCATCGATGCGAGGCGTAGAGCAGACCCCAAACCGGGATAGCCGCGATCGCCAGTTTCGAGATCTCGGTGCCGGCCATGAGTCCGATGCCCACGGCGGTTCCGCTGCCGGCGGTCCAAGCGAGCGAGACCAGCAGCACTGCGCCGAGGTAGAGGTTCCATCCGACGGACTCTCTCTCGCCGGAGCTGTCATCGCGCAGCTTGCGCAGCACCGTCCGTCCGATCCCGAGCGACACCGGCACCGTGACGGTGAGGGTTGCCAATGCCGAAGCCAGATCCTGCGTGCGGTCGAAGGTTTCTCTGCCGATGAGCAACGCCACGAGATCGGCCAACGAACTGGTGGCCGCCATTACCAGGCCAAACAACAGGAAGTGGATGAACAGCCGCCGCAGCGAGTTTGGTCCGGCGGCACTCGTCTTCTGACGCGATGAAACGATGAAGAGGACGATTCCGACGATGATTGCGAGCCAGATCATGATTCACGCTCCCCAGATGGAATGCGGCCACAGCCATAGGGCCAGTCGGCGGCTTCGATCCGCCACTCTTCGTCGATCAAAACGAGATCGAAGCCAGAGTCGTATCGAGATCCACCCAACGCACCTTCCGTGACCTCGGTGGTGACGACCTCAACCGTTGCTCGTGAGCCGTCGACCTCCACAGCCCCCAAGGCGACCCGGCCGTTGTCGAGCAACCAATCGGTGTCGTCGTGGAGACAAGGATCTTCGGTGTCAGCCACGATCAGCGAGTCGGCAAGCTCTCGGTCGTCGACGAGTAGGGCCTGGAGGTAGGCCTGCACCGTTCCCTCCGGTGTGGTGGGATCGAGGCTCGGAACGTTGCGCCCGATGCCTCCCAGCAACGCGATCAGCAACAACACGCCGACCAGTGTTCCCCCGATGATGAGCGGTGTTCGTTCCTTCATGGGCCCATCGTCTCCCACTATCGGGTGAATTGCCATCCGGCTTCACCCTGATTTGATTATCGGGGTGACTAGCTCTCCGGGGTAGTCCTTTTCGCGCTCGGCGGAAGTCCCATCTTGAAATCGGTCACGGCACCCTCCATGAGATCGCCTCGGCGTCGAGCAACCCGGTTTCGAGGACAGACATCAAGATCGCGATGTGCTCACCAGGCGCGAAGCCGATGGTCGGCGCGTAACTGATCTCAACGATCTCCGGGTCCGTCAGGCTCTCCTGCGTCTGGTAGTCGAACACGTCCTCGCCGTCGACCTGGAGACGTTCATCAAAGGTACCGATGGGAGTTGTGAAGACGACCTCCGCAAACGAAGGTTGCACCGAGTAAGGCGGAGGAGACACGGACTTGACGTGATCACTGAGCTCATCGATCCGCCACTCCCCCTGGTCCTCTCGCATTGCCGTCGCTTTCAACGCATCGGTCGTGGTGACAAGCACGGCCCCGATCGGATCTCCGAACGATTCGCCGAACGCCAGGAAGCGGCAGTCGTCCGGAGGCGCGGTTGACACATCGAGAGCGTAGGCAACAAAGGCCGGGTCTTCGGTGCTCGAGAATCGATCGAGCCCGCTCTCAGAGCCGAGGGGCGGTTGCCCCTTTGCATACGGATGAACGAGAGCGAACGCCAGCCCGTAGTCCGAAACCGCCACCGCATCGACGAACAGGGCGAATACGGCGCATGGGTCGGAGTAATCGATGTCTGCAGCGATCGTCGTCGGAACCGTGTCGGTGGAACCAGCCACGGTCGACGAAGTGGCGGGGAGCGTAGTCGTGGTTGTCGAGGTGGTGGTTGTGGTCGGCGGCGGCTCCGTCGTCGAGGTCGTGGACACAACGGGAGGAGTGGTCGCCGGCACGGCGATCGTCGTCGCTGGGACAACGGTGGTCGGCGAGGCATCTCCTGAGCACCCGGTCACGACCAGCGCCAGCACAGCCAGCACCAGGCCCGTGCCTCTCTGCCCCGCCAGTTGCTTCCACATACTCCACAAAGTAGCGCTGCCGAGCCTCAATGGGGCCGGCCTCGCCGACGTCGGTGCAGGCTGTCCGTGCCCCCTCGGCTGGTTGAGGATGTCTAGCCTGCTGCCCGATGCAGTTTGGAGTGTGCTACTACCCGGAACAATGGCCCGAACACCGTTGGGACACGGACGCTCAGCTGATGGCGGAAATGGGTCTCGGTTTGGTACGGGTCGGCGAGTTCGCCTGGTCATCGTACGAGCCTGCACGCAACCAGTTCACATTTGAGTGGCTCGACCGAGTGCTGGAGACATTCGCGCAGCACGGCCTACGAGTCGTGTTGGGAACGCCAACCGCCACCCCACCGGTGTGGCTGGCCCGAGAACGGCCCGACATCCTGTCAGTCGGACCCGATGGCCGGCGCAGAGCGTACGGCTCGCGCCGCCACACCTGCACAACGTCGGCGGCATATCGCCAGGAGGCCACCCGAATCGTCGCGGAGCTCCTCCAGCGCTACGGGCACCACCCAGCAATCATGGCATGGCAGGTCGACAACGAGATGGGCAACCACGACTCTGCCCGCTGTTGGTGCGATGAGTGCCAGACCGCCTTCTCAGCCTGGCTGGCGGCGCGTTTCGGCAGTATCGACGCTCTCAACGACGCGTGGGGAACCGCTTTCTGGTCGATGACCTATCCCGACTTCGAAGCTGTGCGGCTTCCCGTGCCGACCATGACGAGCCATCATCCCGCTCTCCGGCTCGCCCACGCCAAATTCGCGTCGGATCAATCGATCGCGTTCCTCCGTCTGCAGTTCGCCCAGATACGCGCCGTCGTGCCGGAAGGCGTTGCCATCACGACCAACTTCTACAGCGAGGACACCGCCGTCGACCAACGCGCAGCCGCACGCCTGAGCGGCCTGGCCGCGATGGACAATTACCCCCAAGGCCCCCAAGACCCGATGACCACGGCCTATCACCTTGATCTCACCCGGTGGGCGGGGGGCCTCGATGGATCGGCGTGGATCATGGAACAGCAAGCAGGGCCGATCAACTGGACAGAAAAGAACCCGCAAGTTCCCGATGGGCAGGTGCGGGTGTGGGCATGGCAGGCTGCCCTCCACGGTTATGACGCGGTCCTGTTCTTCAGGTGGCGGGCATCACGCTTCGCTCAAGAGATGTATCACTCCGGCCTGTTGAGGCACGACGGCTCACCCACCGGAGCCTTCGCCGAAATCCGGGCAGCCATCGCCGAGATAGCGACTGTCGACCTCGATGCTCCCAAGCCCAGTGTGGCGCTCCTGCAGTCGTACAAGGACGTGTGGGCCATCGAAATCAACCCACATCGGGCGGGCCTCACTCACCGATCGATGCAACTCGACGCCTATGTCGCAGCGCGACGCCTCGGCCTTGATGTCGCCGTTGTGGATTCCATGGACGACCTCTCTGATTTCGAGTGGGTGCTGGCCCCGGCTCTCCATATCACTACACCAGAGAGAATATCGGCGCTCACGAAGGCGCTCGATGCCGGCGCCAACGTGGTGCTTGGCCCCCGGGCCATGGTCATGAACCGAGAGAACGCGTGGTCGGATGTGGCCCTCCCCGCCGGCATGACAGACCTACTCGGAGCCCGCGTTGTGGAGACATTGAGCCAAACCGCTGATGTGCGAGTGGACCCGTGGGGGACGAAGGCCGGGGTCTGGACCGACGTGTTCGAAGTAGACGATGCCGAGGTGATCGCCACCTATTCGGGTGGCACCTACCTCGATGGGCGCCCAGCCGCAGTCCGCAGAGCCAATCTGTACTACGCCGGATTCTCGAATGTGGCCTCGTGGACCCGGCTGCTGGCCGGCCTCACCGGCAGGGAGCCGCGTCCGCGCCACGTCGAAACGTTCGCCCGTGGGGACCGGGTCTACTCGATCGATCACAAGGCGTTGACTGTCGACATCCACGGCGTTGATGCCGCATTCGAGGCTCCCTGACGATCAAGAGGCTGCCCGGCTTTGCCGATACACACATTCAGATGAATCCTGACTCACCGCGCCCATCTCGAGCGTGGGTCGTTGCATTGGTGGCGACCCTCGTTGTCGCAGCATTCATGACCATCGGTGCGGTGGTCATCCAAGCTCGAGCCAACCGGCCGATCGGAGAAGGTCAGCTTTTCCGAGCAGAGGCCGCAGCCGCAGCCGCAAGCCTGGGCTCCATGCCAGGCTCGCCGTCCGACCAGCTACGTCGGATCAGGAATGATCTCGAGATTGAGGCAGTGGTGAGGGTCGACGAAGCCGGGATCATCACCGAGGCGACATCCGACACCCTGGTCGGTGAGACGATCTCCAACTCTTTCCTCGCGTTCGCCCACACCGAACAGCGGTTCGGCGCGGTTGCCGTCACCTCACCGAGCTCGATCTCCATAGACGGGGTCGAAGAGTGGCCTGCTCAGTCAGCCTTCTACGCCGTGGTACAGCCGCTCGGAGACGGATCCAGTTTGGTGCTCTACTACGACATATCCGAGCTTCTCCAGCGCCGGAGTCAGGCAGCCGGGGTGTCTTCGGCGGCGTTCCGGCTCGCCGGAGCCGCAGCTGCGTTCCTCGCTGTCGGAGCTGGTCTGGCATACAGCCGGGCAAAGTCGCTGCGCCGCTTCCGCGAGTTCGAGATCGAGAATCGCATCCTCCGAGACCACGCAGAGGCGCTCGAAGCACGCAATCGGATCATCGATGAGGCCAGAGCTGAGGCCGAGCGTGCCCAACAAGAGGCGGAGGCGGCATACGCCCTCGCCGAGGAGAAGAGCCGAGTGAGAGCCGAATTCGTTCTCATGATCAACCATGAGCTCAGAACACCGCTCACGGCGGTGGTCACCGGCGCCGAGCTCCTGTCGACGACGGAGGGTCTCACCGATGAAGATCGCCAACAGATCACCGACGACATGCTCTTCAATGGACGGCGCCTGCAAGAGATCATCAGCCAGATGCTTGCGGTCGCACGAATGGAGAACCGAGGGCTCACGGTGTCGATGTCGCCCCAGAGCGGAGGCGAGCTCCTCGAGTTGGCCGAAAAGGCCCACCCGCGGCTCAGCATGGGCAGCGGGTTCAACGAGCTTGGCGGCGAAGTGGTGTTCACGGATCGGGCGACGCTCTCTCACCTCATCGGCTCGCTCGTAGACAACGCATACACACACGGCGCCAGCTCCGTGACCATCGGCGCCAGCCTCGAATTGGAACGGTTGCCGCAGGTAACGGTGGGTGACTTGCCAGACGAGCCGCTATACCTGACGATCACCGACGACGGGCCGGGCATCGATCCTTCCTTCTTGCCACGCGCCTTCGAGAAGTACGAAAAGGCAAGCTTCAGCTCCGGCACCGGTCTTGGCCTCTATGCCGCCCAGCTCATGGCCGACGCCATCGATGCCAGCCTGTCCATCTCGACCTCTCGCCTCGGAACCAGCCTCATCATCGGGCTGCCGCGGACGGGCCGACTCGCCGGGTTGGCGCTGTGATGCGGTCGATGATTCTCGGTCTGGCCGCGGCCGTCATGCTCTCGGCCTGCGGTGGATCGCCAGACCTACTGCCCGAGCATGAGGTTGACCTGTTCGAGTTTGGAATTCAATCGAAGGCCGAATGGACGCCGACAGCGCCGGTCACCGTGAGCAACTCCGGCGAGTTCTCCCACACATTGGTCATCACTCGCGAAGACGGTGGCGTGGTGTTCGCAAGTGATGTCATCGGCCCGGGCGAGACGGCAACGGCTCGGCTCGATCTCGAGCCCGGCGAGTACGAGCTGTCATGCCGTTTGGTGGCCCAGACGGAGGGCGGCGATCTCATCGACCACTTCGAGAAAGGTATGCACGCCGACCTCACCATCATCGAGTGATCGACGCGAGATCGTCAGGCGGCCTGGCTACAGCCAGCGTAAGACGAGAGCCAGCGTCGGGATAGCCGCCAGCGAGGTCAACAGAATCGCGGCGCTCGCCACTTCACTCTCCAGGTCGAACTCGAGGGAGATCAACCCGACCAAAACTGCCCTCGGCATGGCAGCCAACAGGAGCCCCGAATCACGGGCAATTCCCTCAAGACCAACGACCGTCGCCAACGCCAGGAACACGAACGGGGCGACCACCAACTTGGCGACCGCAATAGTCCCCAGCCGACCGACGTCGCGTGTGAAATGGGCAGACGCCAACTGCATCCCCAGCGTCAAGAGCATCACCGGAATCATTGCGTCTGCGAGTAGCCCGATGAGTCTCGCCATGGCCTCGGGTGGAGCCCACTCTGCACGGCTCACCACCAATGCGAACGGAGTCACCGCAATGGCCGGCGTGAGGGCGACCCGTTTGATGGCGTCACCGACGGTGCCGGACCGCAGTCGCGCCGCCATCGACACCCCAATGACAAACGCTCCGATCGTCACTGACAAGAAAAGAATGCTGGCTGGAGCGAGGGAAGGTTCGCCAAGGCCAAAAAGAACGATCGGGAATCCGAGATTGCCCACGTTGCCAAAAGTGGAGGCCATCGCGTCGAGCGTCCGCCGCTCGCCCGACTGGCGGCGCAGCCGAAGAGCCGTGAGCCCCTACACGACGACCCCCGTTCCCAACGAAGCGGCCATCATCTTGGCGATGGGGCCGTCGAATCCGGCCGGATCGCTGAGGATCCTGAAGATGAACGCCGGCGTCAGGATGCGGTAGGCGATCGTGCTCAAGGCTTCATACGGGATCTGCCACCGTCGTGCAGCCATGAAGCCGAGGGTGGCAATCCCGAACACAGGAAACAGCACGTCCGCGAAGATGCGGAAGAGGTCGAGCACACCGCCACCCTGAAACCTCGCTCCGCCGCCTGCTCGACTTCCCGCATCACGATTCTCGGCATATCATGCCGTCCGCCGGACAGCGTTCGCTCTCCGGCCTCCCAGGAAACGAAAGGACTCAAATGATGCAACGATCAAAGTTGCGGGTCTGGTTCGGGGCTCTCATGGCACTCTCTCTGGTCTTGGCCGCCTGCGGTTCAGATTCGAGCGAGACCACTGACGCTCCTGAGGTCGTCGAGACGACCGCACCGCCCGAGACGGCCGCGCCGGAAACGACGGTGGCTGAGACCACCCCGCCGACCACCGAAGCCGCCGAGGCACTCACCCTGCTCGTGTGGGCCGATGAAAACCGAGCATCCGTCGTCGAAGAAGTTGCTCCTGCCTTCACCGAGGCAACCGGTGTCGAAGTACAGGTAGAGCTTGTCGACTTCGGGCAGATCCGTGACCAGGTCGGAGTAGCCGGCCCGGCAGGCGAAGGTCCCGACGTGTTCATCGGAGCATCCGACTGGGTAGGCGAGCTGGCCACCAACGGCGTGCTCGAGCCGATCGACCTGGGCGCCCGCGAGGGTGACTTCACCGAAGCGTCGGTCAATGCCCTGACGTTCAACGGTGTCAACTACGGCGTACCTCACGCCGTAGAAGCCATCGCTCTGTACTACAACACCGACTACTCGCCCGAGGCGCCGGCCACTTTCGACGACATGAAGGCCGTGTGTGATGCCAACCCCGACCAGACATGTCTCGTGGTCCCCGGCGGTGGCGACGGTGCGGACCCGTATCACAACTATCCCTTCTTGTCGGCTACGGGCGGATACATCTTCGCCCAGGACGGCGGGGTCTACGATCCAACCGACGTTGGTCTCGACAGCGAAGGCGCCATCGCCGGCGCCACGTTCATCGAAGGCCTGGTCACCGACGGCTACCTCGCTTCGACCAACTACGACGACGCGAAGGCGCTGTTCACCTCGGGAGATGCCATCTTCTGGATCACCGGTCCATGGGAGCTCGGTGGTGCAGCGGACTGGACCGTCCCGTGGTCCGTGGCACCGATCCCGACCATCGAGGGTGGGACGCCGAAGCCGTTCATCGGCGTCCAGTCGTTCTTCCTGAGCTCGTTCAGTGAAAACAAGCTCGTTGCCCAGTCGTTCCTGCTGGACTTCATCGCAACCGAAGAGGGCCAGACCCTGCTCTATGCAGCCGACCCGCGTCCGCCGGTGCACTCGGCCATCATCGCTTCCGTCGCCGACGATCCGGTAGCAGCGGCGTTCGGCCTGTCAGCAGCCAACGGCGAGCCCATTCCCAACATCCCGGAGATGTCGTCGGTGTGGGGCGCCTGGGGTGACAACATGCTCTTGCTTCGCAACGGTGACATCACCGGTGCCGAGGCTATGGCGGCAGCAGCAGAAGGCGTGAATACGGCGCTCGGTAACTAACCGGCAGGTAGATTCAATTCATGAATGACGAAGAGGGCAGGGCTCCAACCAGGATCCTGCCCTCTTCGCCTTCTGGCGGCTTCTGGCTGCGGGTGCTGCTCGTGGGATTGCTGGACGCGGTCGTCATCGTGGCGATCCCGGTGCTCGTCGCCGAACAATCGTGGCTTCTCCTGACCTTGCTCCTCATCGCCGCCGCGATAATCAACTTCTCCTACCTCAGCCCGAGGGCGCAGGCGATGCGATGGCTGGCCCCCGGCCTGGTCCTCATGGCCATATTCGTCGTCTTCCCGGTCATCTACACGGCCTACGTGTCACTCACCAACTGGGCTACAGGCAATGTCTTGTCGCAGGACCAGGTCATCGAGCAACTCGAAAACGAAGTCATCCGATCAGTTGGAGAAGGTGTCCCGCTCGAGCTCACCATCTACCGCAACGGCGACGGCGACCTTGCCTACCTCGTTCGTGATCCCGAAGGGATTGCCTACTTCGGCATTGCACGCGATCGCAACGCTGATCCGATCGAAGACCCTCTCATCGACCCAGCCTCGCTCGGCGCGGACGTCACTGCCGAGACCCCTGACACGATCGGCGAGTTCGAGAAGCTGGAACTCCGGGAGCTGTTTGCTCTGGCGTCCGAGATCGAACAGCTCGTTCTGGACGTCCCGGGGCGAGGCGTCGCCCAAGCGCAGACAACGTCGGCTGCCCGCTTGATCCAAGCGGGGAGCCGGTACGCCTTCGATCAAGAGACCGGCACACTGGTCGACAACCAGGAGGGCGTGTCATGCAGTGCCGAGGTCGGCAACTTCGTGTGCGAAGACGGCAGACGGATCGACCCGGGATGGGTGGTCGTAACCGGTTTTGGCAACTACGAGGAGATCCTCACCAATCAGCGGATTCACTCTCCCTTCGTCAAGGTTTTCATTTGGAACCTCATCTTTGCCATCGGTTCTGTGGTGATCACCTTCTTCGTGGGCCTGGCGCTGGCCAGCGCACTCCAGGACGATCGTATTCGCGGCAAGGCCATCTATCGATCGATCTACATCATTCCCTATGCCATCCCGGCATTTCTCTCGATCTTGATCTGGCGCGGCCTCCTGAACGAACAATTCGGTCAGGTCAACGACATGCTCAACACCCTTGGGTTGCCCGACGTACCCTGGCTGGGCGATCCGACATGGGCCAAGGTCGCCGTGTTGCTCGTCAACAGCTGGCTCGGCTTCCCGTACATGTTCCTCATAACCTCCGGTGCGCTCACCGCCATTCCGGAGGAACTCAAAGAAGCCGCCCGCGTCGACGGGGCGTCCGCGTGGCGGATCTTCCGAACCATCACGCTGCCGCTCCTCCTCGTCTCGACAGCCCCGCTGCTCATCGGCTCGTTCGCCTTCAACTTCAACAACTTCGTACTGATCTTCATGCTCACCAATGGCGGGCCGCCCGTCATCGGCTCCGACGTGCCACTGGGAGAGACCGACATCCTCATCAGCTTCACATTCGATCTGGCGGTCAATGCCGGGCGCGGTAACAATTTCGCGCTCGGCTCGGCCATCGTCGTCCTCATCTTCGTGATCGTCGCAGTCATCTCGGCGATCAGCTTCCGGTTCACGAAACGTTTGGAGGAAGTGTATGGCTAGTCGCAACCTGGAAGTGGCGGCGCCCAGGACAGCCGGCGAGGCTCGGGTTCACCGCGTCAACCGGATGAAACCGGGCCGATGGATGCGCGAAGTCGGGTGGCGGCACGTGCTCTTGATTTCCTTCGCCCTGTTCTCGCTCTTCCCAGTCGTCTGGATCGTGTCCGCCGCCTTCAATCAGTCAGACAATCTGGCTGCGGCACAGCTGATTCCCGAATCTGTGACAACCGACAATTTCACCGAGCTCTTCGACTCCACGCTGACGCCCATAGGCAGATGGCTCTGGAACACCTGGAAGGTCGCCGTCATCGCCGCTCTGATCAACGTTCTCGTCGCAGCGCTGGCTGCGTTCGCGTTCAGCCGCCTGCGCTTCACAGGTCGCCGGGCCGGGCTCTTGGCTTTGCTTCTGGTGCAGGTCTTTCCCCAATTCCTGGGATTCATCGCCTTGTTCTTGCTGGCGATTCAGGTCGGCAACATCGCCGACGGGTTTGGCATCAACTCCCACACCTTCCTGATCCTCGTGTATCTCGGAGGTGCCATCGGGTTCAATGCCTTCCTCATCAAGGGCTTCATGGACACGGTGCCTATCTCGCTCGACGAGTCGGCCAAGGTCGACGGAGCCAGTGCCTGGCAGATCTTCAGCCGCATCGTGTTCCCGCTCAGCCGGCCCGTACTGGCTGTCATCTTCGTGATCACATTCATCTACATCTATTCGGAGTTCATCCTGGCCAGAACCCTGTTGCGAGCATCGGAGGATTTCACGTTGGCGGTTGGCCTGCAGTTGTTCGTGGAGAGCGAGTACACCGCCAAATGGGGCAACCTGGCTGCCGCCGCGTTGGTTGGGGCAGCCCCGATTGTGCTCACCTTCCTGGTCGCTCAGAAGCACATCATCGGCGGATTGACGCAGGGTGCCGTCAAAGGCTGAACGCCACGCCACCGATCATGGGATCTATGGCTCGCCGGGCGATGTCTCACCCTGGGACTACCGGTTCGACGCGGGCAATCGGGCTCATCTCGACGTTCGGCCCGACGGTCTGGGCCGCGTGCGCATCTGGACGGAGCCCGGCCTCTCGGATGGCCGCCTCGTCGTCCGGGCCGGCAACCTCGTGGAGTCCCAGCGGCTCGTGGCGATGGCGGCGACGCGACGGTTCACTTTCTGGGAGACGGAGTACGCCGATTTGGCCAACGCCGAATTCACGTTCGCATTCAGGTCTCCGGCCGGACGGGCGGTCTACATCGTTCCCTCTGGGGTGACCAACGCCGTCGAGCGAATCGACCGGTTCATCGCGCCGGAGAGCGATGGATTCGCCACACCCGAATGGGCTCACGGCGCCGTGATCTACCAGATCTTCCCCGACCGCTTCGCACGGGCCGCCCCACCGGCGGAGGGCTTGGCGACCTGGGGCGGCCCTCCTCATTCGCGGGAGTTCCAGGGCGGTGATCTCGATGGCATCGCCTCCAAACTCGACCATCTGGACGAACTCGGTGTCGACATGCTCTATCTCAATCCCATCTTCGCGTCACCATCGAACCATCGCTACGACACCGTCGACTACTACTCGGTGGACCCGATGCTCGGTGGCACGGCTGCCCTGGATCGGCTGATCGAACAAGTCCACAGGCGCAACATACGGATCATCCTCGACGCTTCCTTCAACCATGTGCACCCACACTTCTTTGCCTTCGAAGACCTGCTGGCCCGGGGGCAAGATTCGGCGTACCGCGATTGGTTCGTGGTTCATGACTGGCCCCTGCAAGTCCGCTACCGGCCCGAACACGGCTCGTGGGTCAACGAGTGGGTGCCCTATTGGCGCCGCCAGCTCGGTGTGCCCATCCGCCGGGCGCGCACACGGGGCCCGGTGGTCGAGCCAACCTATGACGCGTGGTACGGAGTGCCTTCGATGCCGCGGGTCAATCTGGCCAACGCCGACGCCCGCTCGTACATGTTGGATGTTGCCAGGTATTGGGTCGAGGAGCATGACATCGATGGTTGGCGCATGGATGTCGCCCGCTACGTCGATCCGGATTTCTGGGATGACTTTCGCAACGTGGTCAAGAGCGCCAAGTCGGACGCTTACTTGATCGGCGAGATCATGGGTGACGCTTCGGCCTGGCTGACAGGAGGACGCTTCGACGCCACCATGAACTACACGTTCCGGGACCTGGCGTTGGCGTTTCTCGCACACGACCAAATCGATGGGCCGACCGCCCTCGACGGCTTGACCCGGCTGTGGGGCCAACACTCTTGGGAGGTGACCCTCGCCAACCAGAATCTCCTGGACAGCCATGACACGAGCCGATTCCTCACGGAGGCCGGCGGAGATCAGGCTCGTCTCGAGTTGGCAGTTCTTCTGCAGATGACTTACCCAGGAGCGCCCGGGATCTACTACGGCAACGAAGTTGGCTTGGAAGGTGGAGAAGACCCTGCCTGCCGGGCGGCCTTTCCTTGGGACATTGCGCCTGAGCGACACCCCATGTTCCGGACGTTCGCGGACCTCGCGGCCTTGCGACGGGACAATCCCTGCCTTCGCCACGGGAGTTGGCGTCCATTGGGAGCAGGCAACGGATGGCTCGCGTACATGCGAGAGTTGAATGGTGACCGACTGGCAACGATCATCAATCGCTCGAGAAGGCCGGCGACGGTCGAGCTCCCTCGGACGGCCAAGCGCGTGTTGTGGGGAGACCCCGTGACCACCGGCAAGACGGTCAAGGTCACAGGCCGAAGCGGAGCCGTTCTCCGGACATGAGGGACTTCGATCAACGCCTGCGACGCATTCTCGTGTTGGCCATGGTCTTCGCCGCGCTCCTGGCGGCATGCACGTCGACCGGGTCAACGACATCGAGCAGCTCTGGGGTGCCGAGTTCGCCGTCAACCTCGTCGTTGGAACCCGCCCCGGCCACCGATAACACAGACCCCGGGTTCTACGTGAACTTGATGTGGCATCAGCACCAACCCTTTTACCCCAAGGACGCCGACGGCGTCTACACCCGGCCGTGGGTGCGGTTGCATGCCACCAAGGACTACTACGACATGGCCGCGCTCGTCGCCGAGTATCCCGACGTCCACGTGACCTTCAACCTCACCCCGGTGCTGCTCATGCAGCTCGAAGACCTGGCTGGCGGCGCCAAAGACATCTACTGGGTGAAGGCCGAGATCCCCGGCGAACGCCTGTCCGATAAAGACAAGCGCTTCATCGTCGAGCGGTTCTTCGACACGAACCCCGGCATCGTCCAACGTTTCCCGCGCTACCAACAGCTCGCCGACTCCCGGGCGGATCTCGGGAACGACAGAGCCGCCGCCGAATGGACTGCAAACGATTTTCGCGACTTGCAGATCCTCTTCAACCTGGCGTGGACCGATCCCAGCTTCCTGGCTGTCGAGCCGCTCTCCGCACTAGTCGCCAAAGGCAGGCAGTTCGATGAGGCCGACAAAGTGATCTTGTTCGACGAGCATCGCCGCATCATCGAGGCGGTCATTCCACTTCATGCAGAGCTTTGGGACGAAGGACAGATCGAGGTCACCACTACCCCTCTGGCCCACCCGATCCTGCCGTTGATCTCGGACACGAACCTGGCATCCGTCGGTGACCCGAGTGCCGTTTTGCCATCGGAACGTTTCCGGGAGATCCCCGATGCCGACCAGCAGGTCATTCGCGGGCTGGACACGGCCGAGCGTCTCCTCGGACGGCGACCAGTGGGCATGTGGCCCGGCGAAGGCTCGGTCGCCCAGCTGGTCATGTCGCTCTTCTCCAAGAATGGTGTCGAGTGGGTCGCCTCGGGGGAAGAAGTCCTGGCCAAGTCGGTCGGGCTCGGGTCGTTCACCCGCGACAGCAGCGACACCGTGGACCAACCAGAAACGCTCTACCGTCCATGGCAGGCCACCCTGAACCGCAACGACCCGGTGCCCATGTTCTTCCGGGACGGATTGCTCTCCGACCTGGTCGGCTTCGAGTACTCCGGAATGGGCGGTGCTGCCGCCGCCGCCGACCTGATGGGACGACTTGCCGATATCAAGGAGGCTCTGCATGAGCAGGGCTCCGCCCTCAATGGCTCTCCTGCCATTGTGTCGATCATCCTCGACGGCGAGAACGCTTGGGAGCACTACGACAACGATGGCATCGACTTTCTCAACGCTCTCTATGCAAGCCTGCAGGAGGCCGATTGGGTCGGCACGCTCACACCGTCGGAGTACCTCGAGCGATTCGGCGAGCCCGAGCCGCTCGATGAAGTCTGGCCGGGCGCTTGGTTCCAGCCCAACTTCGCCACCTGGATCGGGGAGGACGAGGAAGCCAAGGCGTGGGACTACCTCGCGGCCGTGCGCGGGGACCTCAAGGACGCCGAAAGGTCCGGGGCATACTCCGACGAGGTCCTCTCCGCCGCGTTGGACCGAATGTTGCTCGCTGAGGGTTCCGACTGGTTCTGGTGGTACGGATCAGATCAGGACTCGGGCAACGACGACTACTTCGACGGCGCGTTCCGAGAGCTGCTCGGCCAGGTGTACGACGCGTTGGGCGAACCAAGGCCGGATTTCGTCGATGTGCCGATCATTCCTCAGACGCCGGTGATGGTCGACAGTCAATCCGAAGGCTCCGGGAGCCTCGGTGACTCGTTCCCGGGCGGCCTGCGATGGACGGTAGATCGCGAGGCCATCACGATTTTCGTTGGGCAAAACGAACCTTTCGAACTCCTGCTCGGTGTCGGAACGGGAGAGACTTTTGCCCGATCGACAGACGGCCTCATACTCGGTTTCGGAGGTACGGACGTGGTCACGTGGGACGGTGCAACCGCCCTCTGGTGCCCGTCGCTGGATACCTCGAGTGCCGACTGTGTCCCCCTCGCAACGGAGAATCGGGGAGGCGTCGAGGTCACGGTTCCCCTGGATCTCCTCGCGCCGATCGACTCGGGAGACGTCATCTCGATGAAAGTCGCTACGGCGGGTCGGCTGGTGCCCGAATCCGGCCCCGTGCCGATTCAGATCCCCGATATCTCGAACGTTGCAGTGGCCTTGCGAATCGAAGATCCCACCGGCGATGACCATGGGCCCGGCTCATACACCTACCCCACCGATTCGGTGTTCACAGCGGGCGCGTACGACCTGACGCTCGTCGAAGTCGGAACCGAGGACGACGACGTCGTGGTGACCTTCGAGGTCGCTGCTCCCATCCTGAACCCGTGGGACAGCCCACGGGGCCTATCGATCCAGACGTTCGATCTGTACGTCGATGTCGATCCCGGAGCGAGTACGGGCCAACGAGCCCTCATCGACGGAAGGAATGCTGCGCTGGGGGTTGGCAACGGGTGGGAGTACGCGATCACGATCGAGGGATGGGAACCCGCGATCTATGTGGCCAAATCTGACGGCTCGGTTGAAGAAACTCGCCCTTCGTTCGACGTGGTGGTCTTCGCAGACAAGGGACGCATGGTGGCCCGCATCCCGGCTGAGCTTCTCGGTCGGTCCGACCCGGCTGGTTGGGGCGTATCAGCCGTGGTGATGAGCCAGGAAGGGTTTCCGTCGAGTGGAGTGCGTCGCATTCGCGACGTCGAGCAGACGGCCCAGCAGTGGCGGATCGGCGGAGGCGATGGGTCGGTCAACCAAACCCGCATTCTCGACCTCGCCTGGCCAGAGGAGGGCGTCCAGGAGATCTCCCTTTCGGAGCTGCCCACCGCCGGCGGGCTCGACGATTTGACTCCCGACGACTACGCCACCGTTCCGGTCTTCACCAGCGGATAATCGCGGCCCAGGCCACGAACCGAGTCGCCACGAGCAAAGGCGAGCCCGAGGGAGCACGCGTGGCCAGCCCAACCATGCGTCGGAAGCCACGTACGTTCCCCGGGCCCGCCCTCCCCAACGCCTGCTTCGCTCACCGAGCGGAGATCGAAGCGGCAGCAGCGCGAGGACTGTGCTCTCTGAGTCGTTCGTTCAGATGAAGATGACCTGAGCGCCCTCCGAGATCTCCATGAAGTCCGATGCCGAGATGATGCCTTCGACCCGGTCGTACAGCTCGTCCTCGCCGATGTGCATCATGTCGGCTGACATGCGGCAAGCCCACAAATGACCGCCGGCGTCGCTGATCATCTCCATGAACTCCGGCACGTCGGGGATGTCGATACCCTCGATCTGCTTCTTCATCATGTGGGTTGCGAAAGCTGTCATTCCCGGCAAACCCATCAACATGGTCGGCATATGGGTGGCGGGGTTTCCCACCGGGGTGAACTTCAGGTGACCCATGGTCTCCTTGTTGATCATGTCGAAGCCCCAGAATGTGAAAAAGAGATGCGTTTCGATCCCTTCTCCCAAGGCTGCGTTCGCCAAGACCAATCCGGGGTACGCCATATCCAGCGAGCCTTTGGAGCAGATGATCATGAGCTTGCGCTCGGTTTCATCCTCGTCGCCAAACGCCGGAAGCGGTGCTTCCTGTTTTTCCATGAGAGTCATGCGTTGACGCTCCTTTCGTTATACGCAGCCGGCTGGCTTCGGAAGCCCAGCGATGTACGCCATCTTCTTGGCTGGTTTCTTGGGGAACAGGGTGAACAGCTCCTTGGTGGGAATCGCCGCCGAGGTGCTCACCCGGCGCAGCGTGGGGGTGACCCCTTGCTCGGTGAAGTCAGAGCGCAGGAACCGGATTGCTTCCCAGTGGCGCGGGGTCATCTCAACGCCGATCCGCTCCGCCAGGTAGGCCCCGAGTTCCTCGTCCCATTCGTCGTATTCGGTGAGAAAGCCTTCGTCATCGACGTGGACTTCTCGGTCCATCAGTGTTGCAGTAGCCATCAGCTCTCCTTCAAGAGTTCAGTTTTCTTACCTACCAGGGTCATGTCATGGGGCAGTGGAAGTGGCGTCCCCGGCAGCAGGAGATGCCAATACATCCACCGAAAGGCCAGCTTGCCGAAGTGGTTGAGCTCCGACTCCTTCAGCAGGCTGAATGGGCCGATGCCCGGGACCGGGTACTTCCCGGGCAGCGGCTCGGTGTCGTAGTTGAAGTCGATGAGCATGCCCTTGCCGTCGCCGGTCTCGATGAAACAGTTGGCGTGTCCGTCGTAGGAGTGCGTCATCTTCTTTCCGGCTATGAGTTGCTTGAAGTTCTCTTCAAACACATCCACCGAGAAGTGGGCAACCGAACCGGCCTTCGACGTCGGCAGATCGGCCGCGTCTCCGATAGCGAACAGGTTGGGGTACTCCGCCGACTGGAAGGTGTGCTTGTCGACTGGCACGTAGTTGAGCTCGTTGCCGAGACCACTCTTGGCGATGAAGTCGGCGCCCATGTTCAACGGGACGGTGACCAGCAAGTCGAATGGGATTTCCCGTTCGTCGTAGGACACGATCGCCTTCTTGTCCGAGTCGACGCTCTCGATGTAGAAATCAGATTCGAGAGCGATCTCTCGGTCGTCGAGCATCGATCCGAGCAGGTTGGATGCGATCGGTTTCGTGAATGCTCCCGACAGCGGCGTGACATAAATCAGCTCCACCTTGTCGCGGATGCCCTTCTTGCGGAAGTGGTCGTCTGCCAGGAAGGCAAACTCGAGCGGAGCAACCGGGCACTTGATCGGCATCTCCGTGATATGCACGACGAGTCGGCCGCCTTCGAAGTCGGCCATTCTGGCTGCGAGCGCCGCCGAACCGTCCATCGTGTAGAACTCGTGTACCGACTTGCGCCATTCCGGCCCCAACATCCCGGGCGTTTCTGCGGGACGCGGCGACGTGCCGGTGGCCACCACGAGATAGTCGTACGACACCTCCGTGCCGTCGGCGAGGGTCACCGAGTTGTTGGGAGCATCGATCAACTCGACGGCCTGCTCGACGAACTCGACGCCGTCGACGAAATGTTCGTCGCGTGCCTTGGTGATCTCGTCCGGGTCATTGCGGCCGAACGGCACAAACAGATAGCCGGGCTGATAGTGGTGACGGTTGGTCTCATCGACGACCATCACCGACCAATCCGCGGTCGGCAAGCTGTGACGCAGCTTGTTGGCGATCATCGTTCCCGCGGTTCCACCGCCGAGAATGAGGAGACGTTGCATGGTTGGGCTCCTTATTACGTTCGGCCGGGAATATATGCGATATTCCGCATACAAGCCAGGGTCGAAAGTCCCACGAGCCCGCCAGAAGTCCTTACCGGGCACCGGATCACCGACCCGCTGAGCGCGGCTCCTCAGATGGTTTCGAGGTCGCTAATTCCGCTCGACGTGGATATCTGTCGTCTGCCGGCCTTTGGCCGGCGGCTCACCCTCCGAGCGCGCGGCGCAGGAACGCTGCCATCTGAGCTCGCGTCACCAAATCCCCCGGACAGAACTCATTGTTCGCAGGAGGGTTGCAGCCGAGCGTCACGCCGGCGGTGGCGAGTCGATCGATGTCTGCTTCGAACACGCTGTTGTCATCGTCGATGAAGAGATCGCCTCCGCCGTCGTCGACGTAGCCGAGAGCCCGCACCAAGAAGGCGGCCATCTGCGCACGCAGGACGTGATCGGCCGGGCAGTACCTCTGATCGGCGCAGCCAGTCGTGACTTCTGCATGGGCAAGACGATCGATGTCTGCTTCGAACACGCTGTTGTCATCGTCGATGAAGTGATCCATGCCGCCGCCGGCGGAATAGTCGAGCGCCCTGCCGAGGAACGCTGCCATCTGCGCCCGGGTCACCGGGTCACCCGGGCAGAACATGTCGTTGTCGGGCGGGTTACACCCATTGGTTATGCCCTTGTCGTTGAGCCACTCGATGTCGGCAAAGAACGGGTGGGTCAATGGAACGTCGGCAAAACTGTCGTATTCGGGGACCGTTGGTGGTGGAGGCTCCCCGGGTGTCGTTGTTGAGGGTGTCGTGTCGCCGGGCGTTGTGGTACTCGGTGTGGTCGTGGTGGTCGTTCCCCCACCGGATCCGCCGTAGAAGGGGTCGTTGCCCATCTCGATCCAGGCATTGAGGGCGGCCGTGCTCGAACCGACCGGCCACAAACAATTGGGATAGCTGTCATCGATGACGTTGAACCACGACACCGCCTCGAACTGCTCCCAGCCCGGC
>JBFGJH010000045.1:0-26429 GCA_041577335.1 Acidimicrobiia bacterium
TATCTGCCGGTCTCTGAGCGGGTTTTGCGTCTGATCGACCTACCCGGCCTCGTGCCGGTGTTGCAGGCAGCAGTTTTGTGCCTGCCGGGTGCGGTTGTGTCCCATCACGCCGCTGCCTCTCTTCATGGATTCCCGCGGCTGTCCGAAATGGCCGAGGTAACAGTTCCTCGTCATTGCACCCACCGCTTTGATGAGGTCGTGGTCCATCGTGCTGACGACATTGGGACGAATTCTGTAATACGAGTTGCGGGACTTCCGGTGACCACGCCTGCAAGGACGGTATTCGACCTCGCCGCCACGCTCTCGCATCGCCAGCTTGACCGTCTGGTTGAAGAGCTCTTGCTCACCAACGTCGTGGAACTCGAGCAGCTAGTTGCTGTCACTCGAGCCGTTGGGCGCCGGGGCAAGACTGGCACTGGGCTCATGAGGCAGGTGCTCGAGAGGCGAGGTCGGGCCGACTACGGACCTGCATCGGTACTCGAGCGGAAGGGGCTGGCTGTTCTTGCATCGTCTTCGAGCGTGCCGCCTGCTGAGCAGGAGTATCCGATCCCCTGGGCAGACGACGGCCGGAGATTCGATTTGGCGTACCCCTCGTACCGGGTGGCCGTCGAGTGGGATAGCCGGCGCTGGCACGGAGCGTTGGATCGAATGGACAGCGATAGGCGGAGGGACCGCGACTGTGCGAGCAACGGCTGGGTGTTGCTTCGGTTCACATGGGCTGATGTCCACGAGAGACCGGACGAGGTCGTGGCCTCAGTGCTCGATGTTCTCGCACAACGGGGTCGTTCTGTGGGCTGAATGTTGCACTTTTGAAACACTGAACCCCGGGTACAGCCCGGGGTTCAGCCACGATTCGTTCTGTGGGCTCAGCGTTGCAAAACTGAAACACTGAACCCCGGGTACAGCCCGGGGTTCGGCTCTTAGTAATCGATGTCGAAGGTTTGGGCGGCGGCGGTCCAGTTACTGACGATGTTTTGGTGCATCATCAAGACCGCGAGGTTGCCCGTCACCTTGATCTTGCCGGTCATGAAGGCCGTTTGTGTGTTGAGGTCTCCCTTGGAGATCCCCGCCGCCGTCTCGTAGTCAGAAGCGATGGTGACTTCGGGGCCTTCCATCTCGCCGAGGGCGATCTTGGCAGAGCCGTCGGCGATGTCGAGGTAGTAGGGGACGTCCCCGTCGTCGCCGTCGGTCACGATGAACTGCACGCCGAGTTTGGTGGTCCCGATCGCGCCCTGGAACCCGTCATGGGTAGCCAACGCCGCAGTAAACGCGTCGGACCACTCTTCGGTCAGGAACTTCACACCCATCTGCTCTTACTCCTTGAAATTGCTCCGAGCGAGGTTAGCACCGGTTAACGTGGCTCCCTGAGGCCGCCGGGCGTCACTCGATGCCGGCCCGGTGCGGCGCTCCACCATCGGTGATCGGGGCGGCGCTTGTCCACATGAGCTGTCCGGAGCGGCGTCGGTCCCACAGCCGTGAGAGCGAGGACGTCGAAAACCGCGATGCTCTGGCTTGTTCCGGCGAATGAGCAGCCTCGAGCTGACTCGATCCGATGCGGCCAGCTGGGCGGGCCGAATTGCCTACCTATAGAGGTTGTACGCTAGCTGGTCGTCATCGCCCGGCTTGGGCTCGCGAATCGACGGTGGAACCATCCCCGGCTGGAGCATGTATGCGGAGATCGCGTCGATATCGCGCGGGTTTGGTGGAGGGTCGGTTTCGGCCAGCCCGCAGCTCAGGACCGGGTCTGTGATCGTCGTACATGGATCCGATCCGCTGGAAAGAGTCGGATCGTACTCTCCTGGAGAGTGCACGGTGTCGCAGCTTCCGGATCCGACGTTTCCGGTGCAGCCGAACCAAGAGGTGTCCAAATACACCGGCCGGAAGCGCTGAATCCAGCAATCCTGTCCTGCGGCGCAGCCTCCGTATGTGGTCGTCAATTCGATGGCCCACCCATAGCGGACTGCATTGCCCAGCCCGACGTCGAAGATCACGCCTCCGCCCCAGGAACTCAGGCAAGCTTCCATGGAAGCATGGTCGGACGTGCCTGGGCAAGCACCCGGCGCCAGGTATGCCCAGAGCGGTGTGTCGTCGGCGAAGTTGCCCACTGTGACCTCGATCTGGTTGCCGCCTCGGTTCAAGCGACCAGGAATGAAGGTGCCGGCAGCCGAGTAGGCGCTCGAACCGTCAAACAACCCGGATTGAAGGGCGGAACCGATGCCCGTCTGCACCTTGATCTGATTTGGTCCGGCGTTGAACGCCGGGCAGGAGGCGGTGTCGTTGATGGTAGCTCCACCTGTGAACCTCGTGAGAGGATGATCAACTCCCGCCACGATATTCCAGGTCATCCTGCCATTGGTATCGGCATCGTTGCAGCGGGTAGTCGTCTCAACGTACGAGCCGTTGTATTGCGTGAATTCCTCCGTGCCATACATGCGCATGTCGGCATAGCCATAGTTACCGCTCGTGCCGCCGGCGCAAGGACCCCATTGGGGGTTGGAGCCCGATCGCAGACACTCGTAGTTATCACCGGAGAGATTCGAAGGAATCGCAAACGGCAGTACCGCTCCGCCCAGAAGCGACCGACCGCCGGCTTCGGCATTGGCCGAAGTGTCGATGGTGTCGACGCCGAACGTGCGCGCAAAGTACGTGTCTACCTCGATCGTCGGCGTGATGACTCGGGCCCGGTCGAGCGACGAGGTGTAGCTCACGCAGTCGGTGTTGGGGGCGACAACGACATATTCGGCCGGCCGACCAGGGTCGCAGTTGGCTTGTGACCAGTCGGGAGTGAAGGTCAGATTCTGGTTGACGATGTCCATCGCAGCCTCAGCGCCGTTGCAGGCCGCCCGAAACTCCGGCTGGGCCTGATTGCAGGTCGCCGTCGTCTGGGTCTGGGCCTTCTGCACCGCTGCCAGGGCACCGAAGTCACTGGAGTTCTGGTCGGCTCTCCGCTGGTTGACGCCGAAGCCCCAGTCCACGGCCAAGGCAGCAAAACCCATCAGCACCAACAGGCTGGCCGCCACGATGAGCATCGTGGTTCCCCGCTCTTCTCGCAGAAGACGCCCAGCCATCAGCAGGCCCCTCCTGGACCGAAGTTGGGATCTTGCTCGAGGTAAATGACTGCCCGGTCATCCAGGTTGAGGCTGTTGAAGACCGGCAAGAAGCCGGTGAGTCCGGTTGACGGCGATTGCACTCGCACGATGACGGTGTCGCCGACCGCAGCACCGCCGTTGATGGTGACGGTGGCGTTGTCGCGGAAGGCGCCGGCCTTGATGGCGGCACATGTGGTGTTGACGATTGTGGTGTTGTCGGCGCCGATGGCGGCGACGCGGGCGCCTTCTCGGGCAGCATGGCGCAGATCGAGTTGGTTGGACAGAGCCCACCCGGCTTCCACCATCCCGAAGAGAAGCGTGAACAGGAGAATGGCGCTGATGGCAAACTCGATCAGCGCGGCGCCTCGCTCTGAGTCATGGCGACGAATGTGCACGGTTCTTCCCTGATCCTTCCTGTCCCGACGGCTGCCCTCCCTGCGCGGGCAGCACACGCCGACAGAGGGACACTCCCACGTCCCCTAACTGTGGGGGACATCGTATCAGGAGAACGGCTCCGTGACAATGGGGAATTCTCACTTTCCGTGGCGAGTCGCTTGCGTTCGGTGGCTAGTTCTTCTGGCCCGTCAGACGCCGATTCTTGAACTTGGCCTTCATGTAATCCCGGTTCAAGAGTGCGATGAAGTCGATCGAGATGCTCTTGGGGCAGGCGCTCTCACATTCACCGTGGTTGGTGCACGACCCGAAGTACTCTTCCATGGTCTCCACCATGTTCTCGGCCCGGCTCCACCGTTCGGCCTGGCCCTGGGGGAGCAGGTTGAGGTGGGCCACCTTGGCCGCCGTGAACAACTGGGCTGCCGAGTTGGGGCAGGCTGCAACACAGGCACCGCATCCAATACAGGCCGCCGCGTCCATTGCCGCGTCCGCAGCATCTTTCGGCACCGGGATGAGGTTGGCGTCGGGCGCCGATCCGGTGGGCACCGTGATGTACCCGCCTGCCTCGATGATCCGGTCGAATGCCGATCGATCGACCGCCAGGTCTTTGAGAACGGGAAACCCGGCTGCTCGCCACGGCTCGATCATGATCGTGTCGCCGTCGTCGAACTTGCGCATGTGCAGCTGGCATGTCGCCGTTCCCAGCTGGGGGCCGTGAGCCTGACCGTTGATCATGAGCCCGCACGAGCCGCAGATTCCCTCCCGGCAGTCGTGGTCGAAGACGATTGGTTCCTTGCCGCTTTCGATGAGGCGCTCGTTCACCCGGTCGAGCATTTCCAGGAACGACATGTCGGGACTGATGTCGCGAGCTTCGTACGTCTCCATACGGCCCGGAGCCGCCGCACTTTGCTGACGCCATACTTCCAGGGTGAGATCCATTACTTGTAGCTCCTCTGGGAAAGCTTCACATACTCGAACTCGAGAGGCTCTTTGTGGAGAATCGGTGCACCCGGATCGCCCGACCACTCCCACGCCGACGAATAGGCGTAGTCGTCGTCATTGCGCAACGCCTCACCTTCTTCGGTCTGGGACTCCTCGCGGAAGTGGCCACCGCACGACTCGTTCCGGTCGAGGGCGTCCTTGCACATGAGCTCGGCCAGATCGAAGAAGTCGGCTACACGGTCGACCTTTTCGAGCGACATGTTGAGTGATTCGTTGGTGCCGAGCACTCTGACGTCGCTGCGGAACTCCTCCCGCAACGCGGGGATTTCGGCCAGCGCCTTCTCGAGGCCTGCCTCACTCCGCGACATGCCGCAATGTTCGAGCATGATCTTGCCGAGCTCCCGGTGGAAGTGGTCAACCGTTCTGCTGCCCTTCACCGCCAGCCACCCTTCCATTCGATCGCGCACGTCCTGCTCGACTTCCTGGAAGGCGGCATCGTCGGTCGGCACGGGGTCCTCTCCAAGGAAGGGGGCGAGGTAGTCGCCGATGGTGTAGGGAAGCACGAAGTACCCGTCGGCCAGTCCTTGCATGAGCGCAGACGCACCCAGCCGGTTGGCTCCGTGGTCCGAGAAGTTGGCTTCCCCAATGGCGTACAAACCCGGCACCGTCGTCATGAGGTGATAGTCGACCCATAGGCCGCCCATGGTGTAGTGGGGAGCCGGGTAGATACGCATGGGAACCGCGTACGGGTTTTCGTCGGTGATCCGCTCGTACATCTCGAACAGGTTTCCATAGCGAGCCTCGATCGTGTCCTTGCCGAGCCGCTCGATGGCATCGGCGAAGTCGAGGTAGACGCCGTTCGACAATGGACCCACGCCCTTGCCCTGATCGACCATGGTCTTGGCGTTTCGAGAAGCAACATCGCGCGGCACGAGGTTGCCGAACGCCGGGTATTTGCGCTCCAGGTAGTAGTCGCGATCCGACTCGGGGATCTCGTTGGGCGGTCGGTTGTCGCCGGCCTTCTTGGGCACCCAGATCCGGCCGTCGTTGCGGAGTGACTCCGACATGAGCGTCAGCTTCGACTGAAATTCCTCCGACGACGGAATGCAGGTCGGATGGATCTGCGTGAAACACGGATTGGCGAACGCCGCCCCTTTGCGGTGGGCGCGCCAGATGGCGGTGGTGTTGCAGGCCATCGCGTTCGTCGACAGGTAATACACGTTGGAATAGCCACCCGTGGCGAGCACCACTGCGTGGGCGCTGTGCGATTCGATGGCGCCCGTGACGAGGTCACGCGTGACGATGCCGACGGCACGGCCGTCTCTCACCACGACGTCGAGCATCTCGGTCCGATGGTGGAGGGCAACGGTTCCCAAGGCAACCTGACGGGCGAGGGCTTGATAGGCGCCGAGAAGCAACTGCTGGCCGGTCTGGCCGCGGGCATAGAAGGTCCGTGACACCTGGGCTCCGCCGAAGCTGCGATTGTCGAGCAAGCCTCCGTATTCGCGAGCGAACGGCACCCCTTGGGCGGTGGCTTGATCGATGATGTTCACGGAGACCTCGGCGAGCCGATAGACGTTGGCCTCGCGCGATCGATAGTCGCCGCCTTTCACCGTGTCGTAGAACAGCCGAAACACCGAGTCGCCGTCGCCGTGATAGTTCTTGGCGGCGTTGATCCCTCCCTGGGCGGCGATCGAATGGGCGCGCCGCGCCGAGTCGTGATAGGTGAACGCCTGGACGTTGTATCCGAGCTCGGCGAGGGTGGCGGACGCCGACGCGCCGGCCAGACCGGTGCCGACGACGATCACCTTGAATTTGCGCTTGTTGTTGGGGTTCACCAGCTTCATCGAGAACTTGTGGTTTTCCCACAGCGATTCGATGGGACCTTCGGGAACTTTGGAGTCGAGTGTCAATGTCATGTCGGTTCCTCTCAGGCCACGACGCCGGTGACGATCAGGAGCGGGAAGGCCACATTGCCGAGCACGATGATCGTGGCAAGGCCCTGCGCCAACCATCTCCGCCAGCGATTGAAGCGGGGGTTGTTGACGCCAATACTCTGGAAGAGGCTCCATGCCCCATGGAAGATGTGGAGTCCGAGGGCAATGTTGGCCACGATGTAGATGGCGGCAACCCCCACCCGGCTGAGTGAGGCGACCAGGTTCTCATACGGCATGCCCAGCTGGAAGTCAGGGTTGACGAAAGCCAATCCCCACGTGAGATCCGCCAGATGCCAGACGAGAAAGAGGAGCACGATCGTTCCCGACCATCGCATCGTCCTCGACGCGTAGTTGGCAGCCAGCCACTGACGGGGTTGCTGGTATTTGTCGGGGCGAGCCTTGGCGTTCACGTACGTGAGGGCATAGGCAGCGTGAATGTGCACGGCGAAGGCCGCGGCGAGGGGCAACCGCAGGAAGATCCACAGGAACCACGTGCGGGGGAAGATCGGCTCGCCGAAGTCGCGCAGGAACTCGCCGTAATGGTTCATCTCTTCGGCGCTTTGGTAGAGGTGCAGGTTGCCGATCATGTGGGCCACCACGAAGGCCAAGAGAATGATGCCCGAGATCGCCATGGCGTATTTCTTGCCGACCGGGGATCGGTACAGATCGACGATCCAGATACCCCTCGTCTTGGTTCGTAACTCGGTCAGTGCCACGTGCCATCCTCTTTCTCGTGCGGAGCCATTATGGCAGCGCCCTGCGGGCCCTAGGTAGCCGATACCCGAAAGTTGTCCACAGGCAAGGAGTTTTTGGCCGTTTCACCTTGACACCGCGCGGCCGGGCAGCCACAATCACATCAATGTAATTACAAAGGTGTGAGAGGGACCCCCTTTGCAAAAAAAACTCATAGAAGCACTAGCGCTTCACGATTTGTCCTGGCAGGACTACGCAAATTGCCGAGGCGCGGATGCTGATTTGTTCTTTCCGGAGCGTGGGGCTTCGACTCGAAAGGCAAAGGCTATCTGTGGTGAATGCGAGGCGAAGCTCGAATGCCTCGAATTCGCAATTCAGCACAGTGAGAAGTTCGGGATTTGGGGCGGACTGTCAGAGCGTGAGCGGCGCAAGATCCGCAAGCAACGGGCAGTGGCGGCGCGGCAGCGAGAAGCGGTGTAGTCGAGCGCAGGCTCACAATGCTTGATCCAACGGTTCTAGACTTCGGCTGACCAAAGGAAGGGAAGTCGTGGAGACGGTTGGGATCGCCATCATCGCAGTCGGGGTCGCACTCATGGTGTTTGCGATTGCGACGAGGCGCCGGACGAAGGCTGCCACCGCGGCCATCACCTCGGGCCAAGAGGCTCGTGTTGCTGACATCTCCGTCGAGCGCCCCCGTCCTGCCGTCTCGGCGTTTCACGTCGTTGGCCAGGAGGCCCAGGTGACTTTTGACGTGCCGCTGGCGGCCGACGGTCCCGATGACCTCATGAAAGAGCTCCTCGTCAATGAGGCGCTCGAAGTCACCCGCGAGAAGCGCCACCACCTACCGATCGACCAAGTGACCCAGGTGGTTGCGTTCGCAGGTCGAGAAGAGGTCACCGAGGTGGGGCGCGTCGAGCTACCCGCTCCCGGGAAGCTGCCCCCACCGCTCACGGGCGCGGCAGTGCTCGACCTCTCCGCGGTCGACATCGACCCTCTCCAAGAACAGTTCGAAGGCCGAACCGATGCAACTCCGCAGACCTCCTCGGCGAGTGCCGGAGAAGGTGACCTGCGGCCGGTGGGACAAGAGCTCAGGCTGCCGCGAGCCGTCGACGTGGGGCTGCGGGCGCAGGGCATTGATCCCGGCCAAATGACCGCGGGTGAGCTGGTGCGAGGCACACTCTCTGTCTTTGGATATGCGATCACCCAAGAAGACGACCATCAGTACCGCGCCGACCGGGCGGGATCCTCGACCATGATCTTCGAGGTTCCTCACGAGGCGGGTGGCTATCAAGAGTTGAGCGAGACCGCCATCCGCGACTTCACAATGCGCTTCCTGGCTTCCAAGGCCGATCGAGGCATGCTCGTCAGCGACAAGTTCGGCCCATTCGAGGTCTACGAGCGGGAGCGCAACGACTCGAGAGTCCGCTTCGTGACCCGCGAGCGCCTCCAGAACTTCCTGGACGGTTTGGCGCTCAGTTAGTTGGTCGACCGACTTTGGCTGCGGCCTCGGTTTCCTCCCCTCGCGGCGCCGAAGGCGGGGTGTTGGGGGTGGTGCTTCCGCCGGTAGGCGGAATCGGAGGGGGCCCGGAGCGAAGCGGAGGGTTGGTGCCTACCGGGAGGCGGGCGTCGTGTTGGTGGCTTCCCACGTTGTCGCCGAACTCGCATACGCCCCGGCGATAGCCGAGGCCACGCCCCAACCTTCGCTTCGATCACTGGAGGAGGAGACGGGGCGCTCGCCTCCTCAGCTCGCGTTCACTCTCGGGAGGGAGAGATTGCTGGCTTTTATGGCGGGAACCAATTCACGGACGATGGCGTCCAAGAAGCGAAAGAAGGATGAGCCGCGCGGTGTGCGCCGACGGAGGGACTAGGGTTTGTATCCCGAAAGGAGACCGACACTATGCCGCGTATCAGCGGATGGGAATGGCTCATCGTCGCTCTCATCATCATTGTTCTCTTCGGTGCGAAGAAGTTGCCCGACCTGGCTCGCTCGCTTGGAGCGTCTGCCAAGGAATTCCGTAAGGGCATCGAGGCCGGCGCTACCGACGACGAAGAAGATTCGACAATCACCGAGGCTTCCAAAAAAGAAGCCGAGTAGCCGGAACTATTTCATGTGCAGCCCCGTTAGGGGGGTAGGCCACCGTGGCTGAACACGTACCCCTGACTTGGGAAGAGGTCGCACAGACCCATGGGCGCAAGATCTACAACTTCGCTTATCGACTCACCGGCAATCCCGACGACGCCGCCGACCTCGCCCAAGAGGTGCTCTTGCGGGTACGCCGTGGTCTCTCCAGCTACTCCCCGGGGTCGTTCGAAGGCTGGTTGTGGCGTATCACCAGGAACGCCTTCATCGACGAAGTTCGCCGCAAGAAACGCCGTCCAACCACGGCGCTGCCCGAGGACATCGATCGCACCTCATTGGCCAGCACTCCAGCACCCGATGACGTGCTCGCCTCTATCAGGCTCGGCGACGACGTGCAGAAGGCACTCATGGCGTTGCCGTTCGACTTCCGAGAATCCGTGGTCATGTGCGATTTGATCGGCCTTTCGTACGATGAGATCGCGCTGGCGACCGAGGTGCCGGTGGGAACGGTGCGCTCTCGCATCCATCGAGGACGCAGGCTGCTGCGTGAGGCGCTGCAATGACCCATCTCGGCGACCTGATCTCTGCCTACCTCGACGGTGAGACCACGAGTGCGGAAACCGCCCGAGTGGTCTCTCACATCGAGTCGTGCGAAAGGTGCAGAGCCGAGATGGCCGACGTCCATGCTGCTCGAGGCGCACTGCGGTCCCTCCCCGTACTCGAAGTCCCCGACGGTGTATTCGAGAACATCGGCCTGGCCCCCAGCGTGGTTCCGCTGCGTCGGCGGCCGGTGACCTGGGTTGCCGCCGCGGCTGCGGCGGTGTTGATCGTCGTTGCGTCCGCGTCTCTGGCTACGCCAGACGCGATCGGAGTCACCCTGTACGACGTGTCGCTCAACCACGGGCAGCAGCAGCTGACCGATCCCGGGATCGCCCCCAAGCTCGCCATCCTGTCCGGGGCCGAACAATGAGGCGGATTGCGGTCGTTGGCATCACGGCGATGGTCGTCATTGCCGGTTTCGCCGCCGGAGCGTCGGCGCAGGTTGCCGAACTGGTAGAGCAGGGCGAGCAAGCTCGCTACTCGGGCGAACAGACCGTGGTCTGCAACACACCCGACGGCCGGACATCGGAAGTTTTCGAAGTTGCCCAGGCTGAGGGCGTGGCGGTGTCCCGGGACTCTGCAGGGGTCATGCGTGCCGCGGCCGTCACACCCACCGGCGAGTGGAATCTCGCCGGCAAGTATGAGGTGCGAGACCGAGGCGACGGAACCTTTCTCCAACGGCCCGTCGCCGTCGTGGAGATCATCGAAGGCGAAATCCTGAGACTGCGTCTCCGTTTCGATCTCGAGACCGGCGTGTTGCTTGCGTCGGACGTGTACAACGGCGACGGCACACCGTATTGCTCGACCCGGTTTGTTGTCTTCGTGCCCGGTGACGCCGGTCTCGCCGCGAACGTGGAGCCCGAGCTCCTCGACCTTTCCTCGGTTGACTCGTTCAATGAGTCGGCTCTACCGGAGGAGATTGCCGGGTTCGACCGGATCTCCGTCGGCGAGGGCCCACGGGAGGAGATTGTGTCGGCCTATTACGGCGACGGCATCTTCTCGTTCACCGTTCTCAATGCTGAGCGAGTCATCGACATCCCCGAACTGGCCGAAGCTCCCACTGCGGAGATCGAAGGTCACTCCTATCGACGGCAGTTCACACTCAGCACTGTCGTTGTTGAGTGGTCGTCCGATGAAGGGGGATACGTGCTGATAGGAAATATCCCGCTCGACGTGCAGTCACAGGTGCTGAGAGCGCTTCCCACACCCTCGCAGGGGTTCTTCGACCGCCTGTGGAGCCTGTTCAACTAGCGAGACCTGACTCGGGTTCCTTGCCCGGCCGATTTGGTTCCTCGGCGACTTCAGGCCAGTGCCGCGAGGCTTTCCCAATACGACGAGATCGGCCTCGGCGTTCCGAGAGAATCTGAGGCGATGATGTCCCGGACCACGCCATCAGCGTCGAGAAGGTACGTGGACCGCTTGGCGCAACCGAATCGTTCGTCGAAGCATCCGTACGCCTTGGTCACGGCGCCGTGCGGCCAGAAGTCGGACAATATCGGGAATTCGAATCCCTCCTCGGCCGCCCAGTGGCCGTTGACGACAGCGGTATCGCAGGTGATCACCACGACGTTGGCGTCCATGGCATCGAGCTGTTGCATGTTGTCGCGCAGGTCACAGAGTTCGCCCGAGCATGTGCCACTCAACGCGAACGGGATGAACACAACGAGGGTGCGACGGCCCTTGAACGAATCAAGAGACACGGGCTCTCTCACTTGGCTGTAGAGCGTGAATTCGGGAGCCGGGGAGCCGACGGACGCGACCATGAAGGGTCCTTTCGTGTCTTCGTGGGAGCGCAATGTAGCGGTGGCGGCTTGCGATCAGATATCCGGCAGGAGGACGCGGGCTGCCCAGGCAACCGGGTCCTTGACCTCGGAGATGCTGGGCATGATCTCGGGTCCTTCGAGGAGCCGATGGGCCGCATCCGATCCCCACCGAGCAGCCACCTCGGCCACGAACACTCGTCCGAGCTCGTAGGCGTCGGCTGAGATTTCAATGCCGACCAGGCGGTCCAGCATTTGGTCACCGCCGGTCGGCTCGCTCCGCAGCATGGCATGAGCGGACCGTATCCGTCCTAGTTCGGGCAACAGCTTTTCACCCATGGTGTCGAGGAGATACTCCACGTAGCCGGCCAGGACGATCACGAGAGCGTGCAAATCGCCGAGCGAGGCGCGCTGCTCGTCGGGTGACATGAGACCGGAAAGGCCTACCGGGTCTTCCATGAGGCGCTGGATCTCGGTGGGGTCGCTGATCGATTGGAACCTCTCGAAAAGACTGGAAAGGTCGAGCCCGACGCCCGCCGAGTATTCGGCGGCTCGTTCCTTGAGGAGCGGGCGCACCCAGGCCTGGTCGACAAAAGTCTTGTGGGCGACTTCCTGGACCGCGGCCCAGAGCCTCACCTGGCGTCGATCGAGGTCGTAGTCAACGGCCATTGCCTCGAGGTTGGGCACGATCAGCTGGGGAGGCGCAACCTGGGACGATGGAAAGCCGGCGTCGAACGTCCCGAGCGCGCGATGTCCGAGAAAGCCCACGAATGATCCCATCTGGAGGCCCAGCATGGCGGGCATCATCGGCTGAATGATCATGGCCATCGGGTCGTCCGGCGACAGCTCCGGTGCCGCCACGTCGGCGACCAGGTAGTCATACGCCTTGAGGTTCGCCTCGATCCACGACCGTTTGTCCATCGGCTGGATATCGATGGCCGAGTCGGGGGAAAGGGGCGTTGTTGCCTCGAGCTGGAGTTGGGCGAGCCTGCCCAAGTCTTGGTATTCCTCGGTGATCCACGGATCGAGAGGCTCGGCGTCGCCGGCGAGTTGCTTGGCAACCTCGGCTCCCAGCTTCCAGTTCACAGGTCCGGGGGCATTGAAGAGCTCAAAGAGCTGGCTGAAAAGATCGTCGCTCATGATTCCTGGATCGACTCGTACACTGCATTCTATGGAGTTCGACGACCTACGGACACTCGTGGCGGTGCGAGGCCGCGCGCTCGACGTGGCCGCACTCTACGAGGCGGTGCGCGATGATCGTGCAGGAGCGTCCGTGATCTTCACCGGCATGGTCCGTAATCATGCTCCCGGAAAGACCGGAGTGACCCACCTCGAATATGAAGCCTACGACGAGCATGTCGCCGGCAAGATCGAAGAGATCTGCGTCGAGGTGCGCCGCCAATGGAACGTGCTCCATATCGCGGTCGAGCACCGCACAGGCACCGTGGTCGTTGGCGAGCCCTCGGTGGTGGTTGCCGTGTCGTCGGCGCATCGCGGCGACGCTTTCGAAGCGGGACGATATGTGATCGACCAGCTCAAGCAACGGGCTCCCATCTGGAAAAAAGAACACGCTGCCGAAGGCGCCGAGTGGGTGCAAGGCGCCTGAATTCGTCGGCCTGCTACAGATTTCACCAATATGTCGCGCTTTCCTCTGCGAACGCTCCCAGGTTCTTTTAGGGTTTGGGCGTTCGTCACTACGTTCCGCCAGGCGGAATAGGTCGGGCCGCACCGGGTCCGCACACCACAATGCAACGTAAGGAGGAGGTCCCATGACAGCAACGATGGACGCCCTCGAAACGCCGGGCATCGGAGCTGGCTACCCGACGGTCGCCGTTCGGGTGAAGGAATGGGCCGAGTCTCTCCCGGATGCAGTGGCGCTGCGCGAAAAGGACTACGGCATCTGGCAGGAGATCACCTGGGCCGAGCTGTGGGATCTCATCGTCGATGCAGCCCATGGACTGTTGGCCCTGGGAGTGGAACCCGGCGACCGGGTCTCGATTCATTCGGAAGATCGGCCCGAGTGGGTGATTCTCGACATCGCCACGGTGGCCGTGCGGGGGATCACGGTCGGTCTCTATCCGACGAATCCGGCGGCTGAAGTCGAGTATCTCCTCAATGACTCCGCCTCGAGAGTGCACCTTGCCGAAGATCAAGAGCAGGCGGACAAGGTCATCGACATTCTCGATCGCCTCACGGTGCTCGAGAAGATCATCCACGTCGAGCCGCGCGGCTTCCGTGACCTGCGCGACGACGACCGCTTCATCTTCTGGGATGACTTCCTCGACCTCGGTCGCTCTCACCGTTCCGAGCATCCCAACGCGGTGGCCGAGCGAATGGCCGATGCGACCGGCGACGATGTGATGACCCTCGTCTACACCTCGGGAACCACCGGGCCGCCCAAGGGAGCGATGCTCGTCAACGCCAACGTCACATTCTGCGAGGAAACACTCGTCACGGCCAAGAATCGTATGCGCAATGACCGCCAGCCCGGCCCCGATGACCAGATTCTGACCTATCTGCCTCTCTGTCACGTGGCCGAGCGCATCTTCTCCACCTGGACCATGACCAGCACCGGTGCGGTGCTCAATTTCGCCGAGTCGATCGAAACGGTGCAAGAGAACCTGCGCGAGATTCAACCAACGTTGTTTTTCGCGGTGCCCCGCATCTGGGAGAAGCTCCACGCCGGCGTCATCATCAAAGCCAAGGATGCGACTCCTTTCAAGCGCTGGTGGTTCAAGCTCGGCTTTGCCATGGCGGACTACGTGGGGCGGGAGCGGATCAAGAACGGCGGTGACCACAGCCTGTCGGGCCGCATCGTCTACGCAATCGGATATCCGCTCGTGTTTCGGGCGCTGCGCGAGCGCATCGGCCTTCGCCGCTGTCGCTGGGCGGCCTCGGGGGCTGCGCCGATCGCCCCCGAGGTGATTCAGTTCTTCCACGGCCTGGGCGTCGACGTCATGGAGCTGTACGGCATGACCGAGAACTCGGCGGTGGCGACCTACAACCCTGTTGGCGACATGAAGCTGGGAACCGTCGGTCTTCCGTATCCGGGGATCGGATTCCGAATCGATGAGGCAACCGGAGAGATCCAAACCAAACATCCCGGCGTGTTCAAGGGCTACTGGAACAAACCAGACAAGACCGCTGAGACGTTCACCGCTGATGGCTGGCTGAAGACCGGAGACGTGGGAGAGTGGGTGGACGGCACCCACGTGAAGATCGTCGACCGCATGAAAGACATCATCATCACGTCGGGCGGCAAGAACATCTCGCCGTCGGAAATCGAAAACAGCCTGAAGACGTCGCCGTACGTCAAAGAGGCGATGGTCATCGGCGAGCGCCGCAAATACCTGACCGCGCTCATCGGCATCGAACTCGACACGGTCGGCGACTGGGCCACCCGCCGGAACATCCCGTACACCACATACCGCGACCTCTCCGAGAAGCCGGAGGTGCTCGAACTCATCGAAGCCGTCGTGGGCTCAACCAACGAGAAGTTCTCCCGGGTGGAGAACATCCGCAAGTTCCGATTGATCCCCAAGGAACTCGACCATGAAGACGGCGAGTTGACCGCCACCCAGAAACTGAAGCGCTCGTCCATGGCCGCCATGTTCGAAGATCTCATCGAAGACATGTATCGGTCCAAGGACTAGCTGCGTGCTCACTTTCCTCGCGCAGGAAGTTTCCGAGCCGTCCGCATTCGCCGAGTTTTTGGCCGAAGGGCTTTCGCTCGGCGCCATCTACGCGTTGCTGGCGATGGGTTTTGTGATCATCTTCAAAGCCACCCAGGTCCTGAACTTCGCCCACGGCGCTCTGGCCGGCGCCGGGGCTTTCCTCGTGGCGGCGTTTGCTTCGATCTTGAACATCCCGGGCCGGTACATGGTGAACGCCCCGGCATGGCTGCAATGGACCCTGTCGGTCATCGTGGCGTTGTTCTTTGCCGCACTGATGGGAATGCTCCTCGAGAGGTTGTTCCTGCGACCCATGGTCGGCGAGACACTGTTCGCCGTGGCGATCGTCACCCTCGGCATTGACATCTCACTGCGAAACATCACCAATGACTTCATTGGGACCGACCCGCGGTCGCTGGGAGGGCCGTTCGGGACCAGCGTCCTCGACTTGGGCTGGGTGCGCATCGCCCATTGGGAGATCGCCACGATTGTCACCTCATTGGTGATGGTCGGCCTCGTCGCCGCGTTCTTCCGGAGCCGAACCGGCATCGCCATGCGAGCCACCGCCTTCGACCAGGAAGCCGCCCGCGCCCAGGGCATCAACGTCGGCAGGATCTTCTCCATCGCCTGGGCGATCGGCGCCGTTCTGGCCACCATTGCCGGGATCTTCGTCTCAGTGTTCCCACGCCGGTCCGCCGGCGTCGATACCACCACTGCGTTCTTCGCGTTCAAGGCTTTCCCCGTCATCATCCTGGGGGGGCTCGACTCAATCGTTGGAGCGGTGGTCGGAGCGTTCATCATCGGCCTGGCCGAAGCGGCAGCAGGCGAGTGGATCAAGTTCGATTTCCTTGGTGCCGGCTTCGGGGGCATCGTGCCCTACTTGCTGATGCTCTTGGTGCTGTTGGTGCGGCCATACGGCCTCTTCGGCACGGAGGAGGTCCGACGCGTATGAGGGGCAGGCCCAATCTCTTCACGTCGTACGAGTCCGATCAGGCGATGCTCAACACCACCACCAAGAAAGTCATCTTGTTCACTCTGTTGGCATTCTTGGTGCTGCTGCCGTTCACCGGAGGCGGAGGGCCGGGGAATGTGCGCCTGTTCGATTGGACCATCCCCGGGTTTGGGTGGCTCGCCGCCGAGTCGTGGCTGCAGCTCATGGGCACCGTGTGCATCTTTGGTATTGCGGCGCTCGGGTTGAATCTTCTGACCGGCCTCGCCGGCCAGGTGTCCCTTGGCCACGCTTTCTTCATGGGAATCGGCGCATATACGGCCGCCTGGCTGGGAGCAGCGGAAGGGCCCCTTCTGGGCATGGGAATGCCGATTTGGATCTGGCTGCCGGCCGCGGGACTGGTGGCTGCCGGCGTCGGTGTGCTCGTCGGACCGACGGCGGTCCGGGTTCGTGGCCTGTATTTGGCGATCGTGACGCTCGGACTCGTGTTCATTGGAGAATACTTCTTCCGCAACTGGCGAACCTTGACGGGGGGATCGCAGGCGGGCCGCGATTTCCCGCGTCTCCAGGTGAGGTTCTGGAAAGAAGAGGCGGCTCTCATCGATACGACCGCCGATGGCTCATGGCTGACGACCAACGGTAAGGGTTTCTTGTTCCTGCTATTCCTACTCGTGGTCTTTGCGTTGCTTGCCAAGAACATTCAGCGCACTCGCACGGGGCGTGCGTTTCAGGCGATCCGGGACCGTGATGTTGCCGCCGAGATCATGGGCGTCAACGAATTCCGTTACAAGCTGCTGGCCTTCGGCCTCAGTTCGTTTTATGCCGGGGTCGCCGGAGCGCTACTCGCCGCGTACTTTGGCCGAACCATCCCTGAGCGATGGGACCTTTTCCTGTCAGTCCAGCTCATCGCCATCCTTCTCATCGGCGGGGCCGGGACAACCTCCGGAGCCATCCTGGGTTCCGCCTTTGTGATCATGCTCCCTCGCTTTGTGCAAAACGGCACCGAGTGGCTCAAGGGCCAGATCGCAGAGGGCGGCATCATTGCGACGATTGCCGACCCCATCATCGCCACTTCCAACACCGACTTCGGCCTCATCAACACGCTGCCAGGTACTGGTCCCGGCTTGAGCGTGTTGCAGCTGAACCAAGTTCTCTACGGACTGCTTATTATCTTGTTTCTGATCTTCGAACCTTTCGGCCTCTACGGCATCTGGTTGAGGATCCGGAATTATTGGAAAGGATGGCCTTTCACGTATTGATCGTTCTGGCTCGCCGCTCGGGCGGCGAGGAGAAACCCGGCCGGGGCGTCCCGGCTCTATGCAGGAGGAAACCAAAAGACTATGAGAAACAGAATGAAATGGCTGGCGCTCATGCTGGTGTTCGGTCTGGTAGCCGCAGCCTGCGGCAGCAGTTCTGAAACCACGGAAGCGCCCGCCGACACAGAGGCTCCCGCCGCAACCGAAGCGCCGGCCGCCACAGAGGCGCCGGCGGCAACCGAGGCGCCTACCGATACGGAGGCGATGATGGACATCGCTACCGACTTCGGCGTAGATCTCGACGCCGGAGTGATTCGGGTTGGCATGTTGTCGGACCTCACGGGTCCGTTCGGTCCGCTGGTATCGGCGATCCTGGCCGGTACGCAGGCCTACTGGGATGGAGTGAATGCCGCTGGAGGCGTCAACGGACTCCAGGTGGAGCTAGTGGTTCGTGACACGGTCTACGTGATCGACAATCACATTGCCTTCTACGAAGAGATCAAGGACGACGTGGTCGCCCTCGGTCACTCCACCGGCTCACCCCACACTGTTGCCATCAACCCGCAGCTGCAAGCTGACGGAATGCTGGCGATCCCATTGACCTGGTATTCGGGATGGTCGGATCCGGCCATCAACGCGAACCTGCTCTCGCACGGCACGCCGTATTGCGTGGAAGCTCACAACACGTTGGGGTACATCACCACCGAGGCACTGCCTGATTCGACGACCATCGCCATTGCCTCCGTGCCAGGCGACTACGGTCAGGACTCGGCCCAGGGCGCCAAGCTCGCTGCCGAAGCAGCCGGACTCGAAGTTGTGTACGACGGCGAAGGCGCCATCATCCCCACCGACGAGACAACGCTGACCGCCGTTGCCGACGGCATCGTCGACTCAGGAGCGGACATCGTGTGGGTGGCGACCACGCCTTCCACGATGTCTTCGATCTACGGCCAGGCTTTGGCGCAGGGGTTCGAGGCGGTGTGGTCGGGGCCCTCTCCGTCGTTCAGCCCGGCGTTTGTTGCACCGGACTCGGCGATCAAGGACGCGTTCACTCGTGACTTCATTGGTGGCACGTACACCAGCTTGTGGTCTGACGACGCCACCTCTGCCTTGGGCGAGCAGCTGGCAGAGGCCGGCCTGCCGCCTTCGGACTACTACTTCGAGGGCGTCGTAGAAGCGCAGATCATGCATGCGGCGTTGCTGAAGGCCTATGAGAACGGTGATATGACCCGTGCCGGCGTGTTGGCGGCTGGCAAGAGCCTCGACAACGTCGACTTCGGTGGAATAGCTCCATCCGAGGCTTATGCCGGCGACGCAGCGGATCGTCTGCAGCGCCAGGGTACGGTCTACAAGCCTGATCCGGACGGCTTGGCAGCAGGAACGAGCGGTGGAACCGTCTCACTCGCGACCAACTACACGTCTGACCTTGCCGCCAACTTCGATTTCACGGGTGCGTGTTACACGCTCGGTGGCTGATCGAACTGTGAGCCAGGCGGGGCGGCACATGCCGCCCCGCCCCCTGACCGTTTGGTGGAGGACCGATGCTGACCGTAGAGAACCTCGAAGTCGTGTACAACGATGTTGTGCTCGTGCTGCGCGGTGTCTCACTCGATGTGGGCGACGGGCAGATCGTGGCGTTGTTGGGCGCCAACGGTGCCGGCAAAACAACCACGATGCGCGCAGTGACGGGCCTTCTCGAAGTCCACGAGGGCGATGTCACCAAAGGGAGCGTGACGTTCGACGGCACTGACATCACTCACCTTGACCCGTCCCACCGCGTGAAGTTGGGTATCAGCCAGGTCATGGAGGGCAGGCGCGTATTCGCCGAGCTCTCCGTCGACGAGAACTTGGCCGCAGGGGCCTATACGAACAAAGACTCCAAGGCTGTGAAAGAGTCCTACGAACGGGTCATGACCTTGTTTCCGCAGCTCGAGCAGCGCCGCAAATCGGTAGCCGGGTATTTGTCGGGCGGGGAGCAGCAAATGCTGGCCATCGGGCGTGCTCTCATGCAGGGGCCCAAGCTTCTCATCCTCGACGAGCCGTCACTGGGCCTTGCCCCGTTGCTCGTCCAGCAGATCCGCGACATCATCGTCGAGATCAACGAACAGGGCACCTCGGTGTTGCTGATCGAACAGAATGCCCACATGGCTCTGTCGATCGCCCACCACGGGTACATCATGGAAACAGGCAAGTTGGTGATGGACGGCGACCCCAAGAAGCTGCTCAAGGATGAGGACGTGCAGGAGTTCTATCTGGGTCTCCACACCGACGGCGGCGGTGAGCGCAAGTCGTTCCGAGACGTCAAGCACTACAAGCGACGCAAGCGGTGGCTGTCATGAGTGAGGTCATCCGGGATCATCACACACTCGAAGACCTCGACGCCGCGCCGCCGAGTGCGGGCAACTATGAGCATCTCCTCCAGGTCAAGGACATCAAGCTGTCGTTCAAGGGTGTGAAAGCAATCGACGGCGTCTCGTTTCACGTCGATGACGGAGAGTTGTTCTCGGTCATCGGACCGAATGGAGCCGGCAAGACGTCGATCTTCAACTGCCTCAACCAGGTGTACAGACCACAGGAGGGTCAGATCCTGTGGAAGGGCGAATCCATCATGGGCATCAAACCCAACAAGACGGCTGAGCTGGGCATTGCTCGTACCTTCCAGAACATCGCTTTGTTTGCGCACATGACCGTGCTCGAGAACATCCTCACCGGGCGGCACATTCGCATGAATTCGGGGTGGCTGTCGGGCTCGGTGTGGCTCGGCAAGGCCAAGAAAGAGGAGATGGCCAATCGTCGTCAGGTCGAGGACATCATCGACTTCCTCGAAATCGAGCAGTGGCGCAAATACCCGGTCGGATTGCTTCCCTACGGAGTGCAGAAGCGGGTCGAGCTCGGACGAGCCTTGGCAATGGGCCCCGAGCTGCTCCTGCTCGACGAGCCGGTCGCCGGTATGAATCTCGAAGAGACCGAGGACATGGCCCGCTTCATCCTCGATATCAGGGACGAGCTCAACATTGCGATGATCCTCGTCGAGCACGACATGGGACTCGTGATGGATATCGCCGACCGGATCATGGTTCTGGACTTCGGCGTGCCGATCGCGACCGGGTTGCCCGAAGCCATCCAAAAGAATCCCGACGTGATCAGGGCCTACCTGGGCGAGGAGCACAGCACCGAGGTAGCCCCCGAGTAGCGACTCTTGCGCGGGTCGAGAGGATCTCCTCCCGTCCTCAGCTGCGGGTGCCTACCAATCTCCAGGCCAGCGGCGTTGCGCTTGCCGCGATGAGCAGCTTCACGAGGTCGCCGATGACGAATGGCGCGAAGCCGAGAGCGAGCGCAGCGGCGAAATCGACCTCGAGGAATCGCATCAACCACGTGGTGCCGAATGCGTAGATGATCACCGATCCGAGCAGGAAAGCGGGGAGCGATGACGCAAATGTTCGGTCTTGTTTGCGCTCGGCGAGCAGACCCACCACATAGGCCGCGGCGACGAAACCAAACAGATATCCGGCCGTGGCACCCGTGGCGGCCTCCCATCCTCCTGCGCCATCGGCGTAGATCGGCGCGCCGAGCGCACCAACCAGTACATACAGCAACTGACTGGACGCGCCGGCGCGGCTGCCCAATGCTGCTCCACCGAGCAGAACCACCAAGGTCTGGCCCGTGATGGGCACCGGTGTGAATGGAAGGGGGATGGCGATTTGTGCGGCCAATGCCGTGAGCGCCGCAAAACCGACGACGGCCAGAACGGTTGCGACCGTGCTCCGAGGCAAGATGCGGCCAGTGAGTACGGCAGGGTGGGCGAGCACGGTGTCTCCTCGGATCGTCGAATGATTGACTCGTTTGGCACCAGTGACGTTACCGCAGTCGCTCGTGGTGTTGCGCCGTCAACTCGGTACCATGGCCGCTCATGGAACCAGACCCCGGCGCGCTCGTCCTGGACTACGACGTCCCCCACCAACCTGCTGCGACTCCCATCGCCAAATGGCCGTTCTGGGTGGCCGGGCTCATGGTGGCTCTGGCCGGCGCGGTGGCCGTTTCCATGATGGTCACCGTGCCGTACATCGCCTTCAGCCCCGGTCCGGTGATCGAGATCGACGAGATGATGGTGCTCGGAGAGCCCGATCCACTCACTGGTGAGTTCTACATGCTCACCGTTGCCACGACGCCCCCCCTGACGGCCCTGGAGTTCTTGGTTGCCAACTTCGACAACGAGTCGGACATCTATGCCCGCGAGGCGATTCGCCCGTCAGGTATCTCAGACGAGGAGTACGCGCAACGCAACCGTGATCTCATGGACGAGTCCAAATCGACTGCGGTGCTCGTCGCGTTGGAGCGCAGCGGCTACGAAGTCACCTACACAGGCGAGGGTGTTCTGGTGGCAGGATTCTCCGAAGGGTCCCCCGTCGAAGGCGTGCTCATGGCCGACGACATCATCACGGCCGTTGACGGCGCCCCCGTCGATACCGCCGGCGACTTCATCTCGCTGGTCTCCGAACGGGAAGTCGGCGACGAGGTGGATCTGACCATCGACCGGGACGGCACCGTTCTCACCAAGACGGTGACCCTGATCCCGCATGTCGACGATGACGGCCGGGCCATGGTCGGGTTTCTCGCCACCACCTACAACTTCGACTTCGTCACTCCGATCGAGATCGACATCGACGACGACAACATCGGCGGCCCGTCCGCCGGCCTGATGTACACGTTGACCCTGATGGACCTGCTCCAACCCGACGACCTCACCTCTGGCCGGGTCATTGCCGGCACGGGCACCATTCGCCCCGATGGCTCGGTCGGCCCCATCGGGGGTGTTCGACAGAAGGTCTATGCCGCCGAAGAAGTCGGCGCCGACTACATGTTCGTGCCCGCCGACAACTGGGAAGAGGCTCTCACCGCCGATCATTCCATCCAGCTCATCCGCGTCGCCACCGTCGACGAAGCACTGGAATTCCTCCAGTCCCTATAGCGATCGAATCACGATTCGATTCGGTTGTTGGCGCGTGCCTTCGCACGCCCTCACACTGTCGGCACGGCGCGCAGGTCGCCGTGCCTCCTGAATGAGGGGGTTGGCGGAGCGCCCCCCTCGAGCTCCCCCAATGGAAGTGCCACAGTGTTTCTCCCTCCAGCGAGCGGAGCGAGTGTTGGGGGGAGTGGCGGCGCCGGCAGGCGCCGGCAAGGGGGGCCGAGCCGGAGGCGAGGTCTCGTGCTCAGCAGGTAGAAGCAAGGAGCCACTGGTGTTCGGTCGCTGATTTGCTTCGTTCGGTTGGCCGGGGCCGGCCGGTCGACCCAATGGGAACGGTGGTCGGTTATCGTTTCGGTCATGTCAGATGCTCCCTCCTCCGGTCGGCCGTTCAAGGCCGCATTTCGGGGATACGACCAGGACGAGGTCGATCAATATCTCACGCAATTGGAGCTGAAGCTCGAAAAGACACGCGAGCATCAAGAGGCACTTGCGGCCCGTCTCGAGCAGCTCGGCGAGAAGAAACATGACTTCGACGCCCTCGGGGCCGAGCTCAGCCAGATGCTCAACCTCGCTCAAGAAGCCGCAGACGGCATGCGCAAGCGGGCCACCGACGAAGTGGCACTGTGGCGAGCCGAGGCGAGAGCCGAGGTCGACCACGCGGTGAGGTCATCGACCGACGACTCCGAGGCCATGAGAGCCGACGCCTGGCGAGCCGCTGAACAGCTTCTCAATCAGGCGCAATCCGAGGCCGAACGGATCCTTGCCGAAGCCCAGCGAGAGGCGCTGGCGCTCACCGGTCAGGCCGAACGCGACGCCCACCGACTCGGTTCCAACGCCAAGCGCGATGCCGAGGAGCAGATGAAGCTCGCCAAGGTCGAGGCTGAGCGAATCCTGACCGAAGCACGAGCCGAACGCGACCAGATCGTCGATTTGGCCCGCAAAGCCGCCGACCAGGCTCAGGAACGAGCGAGGGCCTTGGAGATAAGGCGGAACGACCTGCTCACGGAACTCGAATCGGTGCGCTCGACCGTGTCGCGTCTCGAGTCCGATCTCGAAGAAAAGCGGCAAGCCCTCTCTGCGGTGCCCGCTGCTGACCGGCTCGACGACGATCTCGAGCCGGCCGAAGCAGGCGAACCAGCCGAAGCAGCTGACCAACTCGTAGAGGTCGAAGCATCCCCGCCGACAGAACAGGGACGGACCAAATGGGCGAAAGACTCAATCCGCATCATTCCTGCGGCCACGGCGGACGAAGACAAGCCCGTGGACGCAACCGAAATGGCCGACGAGGCCCGCCTGCGCAATTCTGAGCCGGCGGCCGAAGCAGAAGGAGCGGCCTCTGAGGAAGAAGACGGATTGACGGACCTTTTCGCCGAGCTCACCAGCGGTGACGCCGAGGATGGTGAGATCGTTGTGGAACATGAGGAATTCGACGGGTTTGCGCTGCGAGATCAGCTGCTGTTGCCGATCACCAACCGCATACTCCGTTCTGTGAAACGGCAATTGACCGATTCTCAGAACGTTGCGCTCGAAGCGCTTGGCGAGGCCGGCGAGGACTGGACACCTGACGTAACCGACGTCGAAAAGGCACTACACGGCGACTTTGTGATTCTTGCTCAGGAGTCGTTCGCAGCGGGATACGCAGGTGTGGAGACCATGACCGGAGAGTCTCTGGGCCGGCCCAAACCGGAAGCGAGCGAGGTGACGGAGCAGACCGGAGCATTCACCGCTGCTCTGGAGGAATCGCTCGTGGCGGCCATAGCCGATGCTGATTCCGAGCGAGCTTCCTCATCGGCGGTGTCACGTACGTATCGAGTATGGCGAACCGACGAAGCTGAACGCAGAATCCGCAGCTATGCCCGGCTCGGCTACCACAAGGGAGTCGCTCGTGGCCTCTATGCGCTCGGCATGACCACCATGGAATGGGTGCTCGGCTCTCCCACCTGTGAGATCTGTGCCGCGGAAGCCGAGAAGTCGCCGATGGAGATAGCCACCCACCTCCGCAAAGACATTCCTGTCCCTCCGATCCACCCAGACTGTTCCTGTACCTTGGTCCCTGCGTAATCGGCCCGATCAGGTGGGACTCGACCCGATCAGGATCGGTCGAGTCGATCGAGCGCCCCTTCGGCGGCCCTCAAAGCCCCGCGACAGCAGCGACCAACTCAAACTCCCCCAAATCGAGGCCGTGCGTCGGGCGCCCGTCGGATGCTCGTGGTTGGAGCAGGTTTGGCTAGCGGAGCGTCAGGTAGTTGGCTTGTTCGCAGACCTGGTGCATGCGCCGGGTTTCGTCGAGGTGTTCGCTGCCAATGGCAACAATCCGGTCGACCGCGCCCAGCGCAAGGGCGGCGCGGCCGTCCTCGTGGTGGTGCAGGGTCGTGAAGATATCCACGATTCCCTGGCGCAGCGTCGAATCGAGACGTTTCGAGACGGCGATCGGTTGGATAGGTGAGGGCCCCAGCGAGTCGATGATTCGCACCGACCTTCCGAATGCATGGTTGCGCCGCAGTTCCACGGACAGGCAATGCGAATCGATCGCCGACGCGTCCACTTGTCCGTTGGCGACCATGCTCATCGACACTTCGTGGTATCCCGATTCGATCACCTCCTTGAAGAACCCCTTGGTTTCGCCGATCGAGACCAGGTGGTAGCGGGTGATTCCGTACCCGGACTGGGAGAGCGGTTCGTTGTAGGCCCACGCACTTCCCCGCAGGTCGAGGAACGACCGATAGGGGCTGTTGCGGTGGACGATGACATCCGAGAAGTAGATAGGAAGGCGGCCATATCGGGCATCCGCCAAGACTGGCGCTGCCACCGGCACGGCGGGCGATATCCCCTCGCGTTCGAACATGACGAAGGCGAGGCTGCACACGAAGCACACGTCGTTGACGTCGTTGACGCAGTTTTCGTAGTCCGTCTCGCCCACCAACTCCGTCGTGAGCCCGAGGCGTGTGCCTACCGCCACGGCAAGCGCTTCGTAGAAAGGCATCAGATTCGGGGCGAGAAAGGTGCCGAACCGCAGATCAGCCATACGATATCGATGTACAGCATACGCTCTCGATCGGATTGAATCCGATCGAGTTTCAGGACGCGCTGCTTTGCGGTGCCGCGCCGAAGTCGCCGCGGAATCGCCTCCCCCATGCGATTCCGTCGGCAGGTTGCGACACGAACTGTCCGCACCTCCTGCATGAGGAGGCGAGAGCGCCAAGCGTTCTCGGCTGGCGGTAGCCGCCCCCTCGAGCTCCCCCAAGCTGCGGTCGGTCGCCCGAGCTGCCAAACCGAAGCTCCATTCGAGTGCCTCCGCCGCACCGACAAGGCGGTGCGGCCCTGGCCCCAGGTGCCAGGCAGCTCCGACGTGGCAGCACAGCCTGGCGGTGCCCATAGAATGGGCCGCCATGTTGTCTAACGAGCCGGTCTCACCGAAAGCGCCAACTGCCCCGCGTCGCCGCTGGGTGCGCATCGCCATCATCCTGGTCGGCCTCTACCTTCTGCTCCAAGCGGCTTCTACATTGTGGACCGAGCTCCTTTGGTACCGCTCGGTGAATCTTTCCTCGGTGTGGTCCGAGCTCCTGTTGTTGCGCATCGGGCTGATGGCCGGCGTGGTGGCAGTCAGCTTCACGTTCGTATATTTCAACTTGGTCTGGGTCGATCGATCGGCGGTGCCGGTGTTCGCGGCCGACGAGGGCGAAGAAGTGGTCGCCCGGTTCCAGGACTGGGTAGGCCCGCGACGCACCCGAGTCAGAATCGTCATCAGCGCGTTCCTGGCGCTGATGACTGGACTGGCCGCGGGATCGTGGACGTACGACGTGGTCTTGTTCCTCAATCAGCAGACGTTCGATCTGGTCGATCCGATCTTCAACAACGATGTCTCCTTCTACGTGTTCCGGCTTCCGCTCCTCAGAGCGATTGCCACGTATGCGTTCCAGCTGGTCGCCTTGACAACGGTGGTCGTGACATTTCTGCACTTCATGAATGGCAGCATCCGGTTGCTCGCCAACCGGGCCCCAGAGGTTTCTCGGGGAGCTCGGATTCAGCTGTCTGTGCTGGTCGCCGGCTTGTTTCTGGTCAAGGCGGCCAGCTACCGCCTCGACACCTTCGA
>JBFGJH010000046.1:0-26416 GCA_041577335.1 Acidimicrobiia bacterium
TGGAAGAGGCAGGGGTGGTGTCGCGATCGCGGGGACGGCTGGAGCTGACGCCGCGCGGGATGCGCAAGCTAGGGGAGCGCGCCCTGGCCAAAGTGTTCGAGCGAATCACCGTCGATCGGCCCGGATCTCATGATCACCCATTGGCCGGAGGGTCGGGAGAGCGCACCGGTTCTGCTCGGCCCTGGCGATTCGGCGACCCGTTCCGCCTCGACATCAACCGCACTCTCCAGAATGCCGTTGTCCGATCCGGCCCGGCCGCCGAGGGCGGAGTAACACTCCACGCCGACGACTTCGAGATCGAGGAACACGAATATCGCACGGCGGTGGCTACGGTGCTGCTGTTGGATATGAGCCGGTCGATGCCCTTGCGCGGCCATTGGCTGCCGGCCAAGAGGATGGCGTTGGCGTTGCACACGCTCATCACCACCGCCTACCCGGAGGATTCGCTCACCATCGTCGCCTTTTCGGACTACGCCCGCGTCATGAAACCCGAGGATCTCGGCGATGTCGATTGGGAGCCGGTGTACGGGACGAACATGGAACATGCCTTCAGCCTGGCCGGGCGCATCCTGGCGAAGCATCGCGACTCCGACAAGCAGGTGCTGCTGGTCACCGACGGCGAGCCGACGGCTCACCTCGAAGGTGATCAGGTGTTCTTCCAGTGGCCGCCCGCGCTCGAGACGCTGGAGAAGACCTACCGCGAGGCGATGCGCCTTGCCAAGTCCGGAGTCACGATGAACATCTTCATGCTCGAGCAAGAGCCCGGCCTCGTGCGCTTCATCGACCGCCTTGCCGAGATCGTCCGAGGGCGTGTCTTTGCGGCGCAAGGCGACGAGATCGGCGACATGGTGGTGAGGGAGTACCTGAGATAGACCGCTCGACGATTCGGTCCAAACCTCGTCATAACGATCTGTCCAGGTTCGGTGTTTCTCAATGGGCGGTCTCCCTCGAAGAGGCCGGCGTCGGGCCTGCGGGTCGTCGTATCGAGCTCGCTCGGCCAGAGCTCGAACGAATCAGGTGAGGGCGATGAGTATCAGGAGGAACACTGTGGTCGTCATCGCGAGGACTGTGCGGATGGCGTTCCAACGATTCCAGCGCGGCTCGAATGCCTGGCGCGCGTTGGCGAGCTCGAGTTCGGCCATCGTGTCCAATTCGATCGCCTGCAGTTGATTGTTGAGTGGGATGTTGATGGTGGCGGTGGGCAACTGAACCCCGAGCACGTAGATGAGGCCGGCGCCCACGAGGAGCAAGCGCGAGGCGCCTTCCACCTGCTGCCAGCCGGCTACCACGGTTGCGATGACTGCGGCCACCGACCCTACCCAGACCAGCATGAACAGAGGTTGGCGGTTCTGGATGATGCGGTCCATGGCACGGAATCCGGACAGGAACTCACGGTCACCGAGCGTGCCGAGACCCGGCATGGCAACAATGGCAAAGGCGAGCAAGAATCCGGCGACCAGCCCGCACAGAAGCGCGGCGAGGACAAGGAGGAATTCAAAGAGCTGCATTCGGGCGGACGCTCCCTCCGCGTTGATGTGCGCCCTGGAGGCTAGGGGAGGATCTCACGGTGCGCACGGAAGCACACAGTGCCGTACGACTCGTCAGGACCCGAGGCAGCCCGCCTACCACATAGGCCACGGCACGGCGGGCCGGTCGTGGGGTGGGTGGGGGTGGACAGGGCGAGCCAGGAGGGCTTCCACCCGTTCCGTCACGGCTCTGGCTTCTCGATGGCCGAGGAGCTGGCGGATCCGCTTCGACAGAGCGTTCTCCATCGCGCCACACAGGCGACGCAGGCCGGCCACCAGCTCTGGCGGAATCGGCCGGCCGCCCAAGCCCCACAAGATCGTTCGGAGCTTGTCCTCGGGGTGGAACGTGAGGCCTTGATCGATGCCCCAGATCTTGCCCGTGCCCCGTTCGATGATCATGTGGCCCAGCTTGCGGTCGGCGTTGTTGGTGACCAGGTCGAGCACCGCGAATGGCCACAGCCGGTCGTCGACATCCTCCTCGACCAGAGGGCGCGGGTCGATGTCGGTGTCCTCGTCGATGAAGCGCTGGGCCGATCCCCGTCCATACGGCCCGTCGGTGATCACCGTCTCTGGGATGACGTCGATGCCCATGGCGGCAGCCACCTCATAGGTCAGCGCCTCCCGCGAGCCGAGGGTTCCCAAGTCGAAATCCCATAGTGGTCGTTCGCCCCGGTCGGGCTTGTAGACCCAGAGAGCGTCGTCGGCCGCCCGGGCGAGCAGCGTGGCATTCGACGCGTACGGGAGCCGGCCAAGGACTTCGACCAGGTCCACCGTGGCCATCAGTCGGCGTGGTGGCCATTGGTCGACGGGCAGCGGTGACCGTCTGGGTCTTTGGGCAGCCGGCACAATTCGCAGAGTGGCCGACCTTGGCCGACGACGTCGAGCGCCTTCAGTGCCATTGCTTGGAGCTGCTCGGGAGCGATGTCGAATTCGATGCCTTCTTGGTCCTCCTCGGCTGCGACGATGGCAACGGTGACCAGCTCCCGCTCGGGCGAGGCTTGCAAGGTCAACCCTCCCAGCCGAAATGATGGCTCGCCAGGCTCGGGTAGCTCGATCCTCGAAATGATCTCCTCGACGACGTGGCGGCTGGCGGTCACCTTCGATTCGGCCAGTAGCTGGAGCGATTGGGCGCCCAAGGCCGCCACTTGCTCTTTCTCGGCATGAATCCAGAACGGCTCACCGTTGGCGACAACGTGGATGAAAAACGTCCGGGAGCCGGGCTCGCCGACAGCGGCGGCCACAAGCAGCTCGGCCGGCCCCAATGACCTCATTCGATCGCCCCGAATGTGTTGATGGTTTGTACCACCGGGGAACCCTCTGCGGGCACGTAGACGACGGAAACACTGGCGGGCGCTACGACCATCCGTTGAAACAGGTCGAGCGGCTGGCCGAGATAGTGGGCGAGAACCATCTTGATGACGTCGGAATGGCTGACGATTGCGGCCGTCCCCCGGCCTGTCTTCGCCGCTATTCGGTTGCACGCCGACACCGCTCGTAGCTGAACTTCAAGAAAGGACTCACCCTCCGGAAACCTCACCTGAGACGGATTTGCCACGACCTGTTTGAACAGCTTCAACCGCCGCATCTGGGTGAGTGTCTTGCCTTGCCATGTGCCGAAGTCGACTTCGATGACGCCCGTTTCCCTGACCGGACGGAGACCATGCGGCTTGGCGATGATCGCGGCGGTCTCCGCGGTTCGGTCGATCGGAGACGTGTAGACCCTGTCGATCTTCACCGATGCCAGGCGATCTGCGGTCTGGCGGGCGACTTCTTCCCCCTTGGAACCCAACGACACGCCGCCAAGCCGGCCAGTCAGGCGTCTCCCGGTTTCGGGCGTTGGGGCATGTCGAATCAGCAGGAGGCGCGCCATGACGGATCAGCCTAACTCGGCGCTGATGATGCGCGAATGGGCGGTGCGGCTGTGGTCTGGCGAACCACCAGAGAGGGCTCGAGCACCGTGTGGCGAGCGCGGCCGCGACCACCATCGAGGCGTTCCAGGAGAAACTCGACCGCAAGGCGACCCATCTCGTGCCGCGGCTGATTGATCGAGGTGAGCCCGATATGGCGCAACCCCGCCAGCGACGAATTGTCGTAGCCGATAACCGACACGTCGCCGGGGATGGAAAACCCGCGTTCCTCGAGGGCCGACATTGCTCCTATCGCCGAGAAGTCGTTGGAGGCAAAAACCGCAGTCGGCAGATCGGCGCCGTGATCAAACAACGTCCCAATGCCTGCGGCTCCGCCGTCCTCGGTGAAATCGCCCGCGGCGGTGCTCATCACTACTCCAGGGCCGGCCTCGGTCATGGTGGCCTCGAAGCCCGCCTTCCGCTGCTGGGAGCTGGGGCCCTCGGAGCCGGTGAGATGGGCGATCCGCCGGTGCCCGAGCTGGAGCAGGTGCTCGGTCGCCAGCCGAGCCCCTACGAAATCGTCCGTTGTGATCGAATCGACTCCGGTAACGCCGGTGCGGGCAGCCAACTCGATCACCGGTGTTGACGCCGCCGCGGCGCGAATCGTCTCGGCATCCAGCTGAGTGCCCGCCAGGATGAGCCCGTCCACCCGATACTGGAGGAACGTGTCGACGGCGGCCGCTTCTCTGCTCGGGACCCGGAAACCGGTATTGAGGAGCGCTCGGTAGCCCTCCTCCGACGCAGCGGTGTCGACGCCGTCGACGACGTCGGCGAAAAAGGGATTGTGCAGGTCGGACAGGATCATCCCGATGACGAACGATCGGCCTCTCACCAGGCTCTTGGCGGCTGCGTTCGGCCGATAGCCGAGCTCGGCTGCCGCAGCCAGGACCGCGGTGGTCCGCTCGGCGCTCACGGAGCCGGTCCCGCTCATCACGAGGCTCACCAGGGACTTCGAAACGCCCGCCCGCTCGGCTACGTCATTGATGGTGGGTTGTCCCCGCATTCCCATAGAAGACAAAGTCTACCGGCCGCTTGTTGGAGCGTTCCAAGACCTCTAGTTGCGTGCCCACTCCTCGACTACCCGGACGGCTTCGCTGGTCAGCTGCATGTCGGGGTGCAGCCGGGAACCACCAACGACGCTGACCACCGCCTCGGCAAACTGCTCGGACGGTCGGCGTTCCCATGGCCAGCTCTCGCTGTGCCAATTCGTGCCCGGCCCGTGACCCATGGCGGCAACGAAGGCGTCGCGAAGCTCGCGGTCGGAGCAGTTGAAGTCGAGGTGGTGACCAAACTCATGCACATAGGTCCGACGGATGCGCGCGCTCGTGTTGGGGACTTCGATCTCGATATAGTTGTTCTCGTAGAACCCGGCCTCGGGTCCCAGGTCCCAATTGTGGGCGACGGTGACGTCTTCCAGGCAGCCGACCTGGGCAGGAAAGGCAGCGAGAACATCCGCAAAACTCGAGTCGCCGAGAGCCATGACGTCGCCAGGGGTGCCGTCGCGGTAGTGAACGCGCGGAGGGCTGTCATCGGTGCCGGTGGCGGTGCCGAACACGGCAAACCCAATGAGGAGGCCCAGCACTGCGAGGGGAATCCAGCGAATCATGAGGCGATCGGCTCCACCAACCTGGCGTCGTTGTTGCGTACCGAGTTCACGAGAGTCGACACCTTGGTGAGCCGGAGCGAAGGAGGCGGGTTCGCGTCGAGGATGGAGAGCAGCACTCCGGGATCCTGCTCTTCTTCGTCGAGCCAATCGTCCCACAACAACGGTGCCAGCATCACCGGCATTCGATCGTGGACGTCTTCGACCACCGGAGAGGCGGTGGTCGTGAGGATCGAGCAGGTGGTCCAACGCTCTTTCGACTCGGGATCGGTCCACCGAGTCCAGATCCCGGCGAAGGCCGTCCTCGAATCCTCCTCCTGGATGAAATAAGGCTGTTTGGACCCGTCCAGCTGTCGGCGCCACTCGTAGAACCCGTCGGCACCGATGAGGCACCGCCGTCGTGCGAACGATGACCGAAAGGGTGGCTTGTCGGCAACCGTTTCGACCCTGGCGTTTATGTGAATGGTGCGCCGGTGCTTGGCGTAGTGGGGGATGAGGCCCCAGTGGAACGATCCCAGCAAGCGTTGCCCCTCGTGGCCGGCCACCGCATACACCGGATCGGTCGGTGCCACATTCCAGGACGGGGCGAGTGCTTCCGTGCGCACTTCGTCGACGCCGAAGAACTCGGACCACTCGTCGAGGTCGGATGAGATCACGAACCGCCCACACATGGGCCGTAGGGTATCTCCCCTGGACGGCCGTTCCCACTCTTCGCTCGGTCGGGAATCAACGGCGGGGCCGTTCGCGTTGTATTGGCCATGACCCCGATCGTCGGAGTGTTCGAAGGTGGTGGTGTGCGAGGGATCGCCCTCGCCGGAGCGGCGGCCGCCACGTTGGACGCCGGCTATCGGTTCGAACGGGTGGTGGGAACCTCCGCGGGGGCGCTGGTCGGTTCGCTCCTGGCGGCCGGCTATTCGTCACGCGAGCTCCGCGAAACGGTCTGCCAGATCGACTGGCCCGGTTTGCTCGATCGTTCGGTCGCCGGCCGGATTCCTGGCGTCGGCAAACACCTATCCGTGTTCTTCGACCAAGGTCTCTACATCGGCGAGGTCCTCGAACGTACGTGGGACGCCCTTCTGGCCGCCAAGGGCATGCGCAGCTTTGCCGACCTTCCCGGCGTTCTCAGGGTGGTCGTGACCGATCTTTCGCACACCCGGGGTCTGGTCTTTCCCGATCACCTCGCCGAGGCGGGCTATGCGCTGACCGAATTCTCCGTGGCCCGGGCGGTCCGCATGTCGGCGTCGGTCCCATTTGTGTTTCACCCGGTCGAGTTCCAGGATCGGGTGACGGGCGAGGTTTCGCTCATGTCCGACGGGGCGATGGCCGCCAACTTCCCGATTCAAGTGGTTGACCGCCAGGCGGGCCTGCCCGCTGTGGGTTATCGCTTTCGTCCGCTCACGGACCATCCCCATGTTGATATCCGCGGCCCGATCTCGTTCGCGGCAGCGGTCATCCGGTCGGGAATCGGTGCTCGCGAAGGTCTGCCGGCTCTACAGTCATCGCTGGTTGAGGTTCTGGACATCCCTGCCGAGCGTGACGGTCTCGACTTCCAGCTCACCGATCGGCAGGCGCGTGCCATGTTCGACGAAGCTCATGCGGCGGTCGCCGAGCAGCTGGCACGGAGCCCGCTCACGGTCGCATGACCGTAGTGCCCCCCGGGCGCCGCATCGCCACCATCGCCCAGACGCCAAAGACAGGCCCGAGAGCGAGGATCGGAAACGCCCACCGCCAACCGATCGAGCCAGCGATCAAAGGAACTCCGCGAATCGTCACGAGCGTGAGCAAGAACCCAAGAGCAGTCTGCAGCGCCAGCGAGGTTCCCCGCACCTCGGGCTCGGACTCCTCGGTAGCCATCGTCGAGAACTGAGCCGAGTCGGCGACCACGGTGATGCCCCACACCACGAATACGGGGATCACCAACAGGGCCGCCTGGCCGAACAAGAATGGCGTGATGAGGGCGCACGCGCCCGAGATTGCCATCGCTCCGCCGGCGATGAGCGGACGCCCGAAACGATCTGCCCACACACCGCCAACCCATGCCCCGATGCCGCCCGCCGCGATCACGACGAATGTGACCACGCCGATGGAACCGTAGGACACTCCGCCCGCCGCGGCGGATGCGGCCAAGAAGGCCGCCGTCCACGTCCACATGGCGTACAGCTCCCACATGTGGCCCAAGTAGCCGAACGTCGAGAGGCGATAGCCGCGGTTGCGGACCACTCGACCGATCTGACGCCACGAGAACGGTGAGGCAGCGGTCTCGAAGGGCCCGTCGGTCACACCGACCCTCATGATGATCGCCGCGGCGACGGCAAGGACCGAGCTGGCGATGACAACACCTTGCCACCGTGCTCCCAGACCCCTCACCAGATGCGGAGTTGCGCTCCCCACCGTCAGGGCACCGACCAGCACCCCCAATGCCATTCCCCGGCCACGGTCGAACCATCCGGCCATCACCTTCAGCCCCGAGGGGTAGACGCCGGCGAGAGCTACCCCGGTGAGGAAGCGGAGAGCCATTCCCAGCCAGACGGCGTCCGCCGTCACGGTCAGCAGCCCGAGGTTGGCGGTCGCCCCGGCGATGGCCGCTCCTGCGAACAGCCGGCGACTGGGGATCCGGTCAGCCAGGTTGGTGATCGCCACCATGAGCGCGCCCACGACAAAACCGATTTGCACTGCCAGCGTGAGCCCGGCCAGCGCTGCCTCGGTGAGTTGCCATTCGTCTTCCAGCTGCGGGGCAACTGCCGAAGCCGAGAACCACAGCGTCAGTGCCAGCAGCTGGCTCCCGGCGATCACGGCCAGCGCCTTGCGGGGGTGTTCGGCGGCCGGCGAGGCTCCGGCGGGCGGATCAACGGGCTGCACGGTCATGCCTTTCGTAACGGCGGTCTCCCGGGAGGTAATCCGCTATCCATCGAGCCGACTGTCGGGAAGCCGACCATTGTGCGCCGAGTGACCGGGTGTCGCGGTTGATTCCTGGGAAAGGTACTACTTGATGAAAAGACTCGCTCTGTTGCTCTCGCTGTTTCTCATTGCTTCTGCCTGCGCAACCGCCGCCACCCCCGAAAGTGAGGCTGCGGCGGTCTCGACCGAGCCCGCACCAGCAGCCGAACCGGTGACCGAGGCCGCGGCCAATCCAACTCCCGACGAGCCCGGCCAGGTGCCCTCGGCGCTGGATGACCGCAACGACCCTTCGTTCCCCGCTCCTCTCGTCGACGTCAATCAGATCTTCTCCGGTGGGCCGCCGCCCGACGGGATTCCGCCCATCGACGAGCCGCAATTCATCAGCATCGACGACGCTGAAGCCTGGCTCGAAGACGACGAGCCGGTCGTGTACGTCTCAATCGACGGCGACAACCGGATCTACCCGGTGCAGATCCTGATCTGGCACGAGATTGTCAACGACACCGTTGCAGGAGTGCCCGTCTCGGTGACGTACTGTCCGCTGTGCAACTCGGCGGTCACCTATGAACGGACCATCGACGGACAGGTCACCAGCTTCGGCACCAGCGGCAGTCTCTTCAACTCTGCGCTGGTGATGTACGACCGGCTCACCGAGAGCCAGTGGACCCACTACGACGGCAAAGCTGTGGTCGGGCACCTCGTCGGTGCCGAGCTCGAGCCGGTGCCGAGCCCCCTGCTGTCTTGGGCCGACGCCAAGGAGCAGTTTCCTGATGGGCAAGTCTTGGACCGGGATCAGACCGGGCATCGCCGGTCATATGGCACCAACCCCTATGCCGGATACGACAATCCGACTGGTGTCCCCTTCCTCTTTCGCGGTAACGCAGACGACCGCGCGGAGCTCATGCAGAGGGTCGTCGGCGTGGCGATCGGTGAAGATTCCGTGGCCTGGCCGCTCGACGCCTTGCAGGAGGGCTCGGCATCGGCGACCGCTGGCTCGGTAGGCGATACCGACCTGGTGATCTTTTGGAAGTCGGGTCAGTCCACGGCGCTGGAGACCGATGGAGTTGGCACTGGCCGCGACGTGGGTTCGGTGGGCGTGTTCAAGCCAGAGATCGACGGGCGGGCATTGACCTTCAGCGCCGGCGAAGGCGTGTTCCGGGACGAGGAAACCGGGTCCACCTGGTCGATAACCGGGGTAGCCGTGGACGGGGGGCTCGCCGGCAGCCAACTCGAGCAGGTGCCTCACCTGGACAGCTTCTGGTTCGCTTGGAGCAGCTACCAGCCCGATACCGAGCTCGTCGAGTAGGCACCTCCCGAAAAACGGAGACGGAGGCCCGAAGGCCTCCGTCACGCTTGCGAGTCCGCCGATAAGCCGGATTCTGTTGAGGGACCGGCCGTGAGGCCGGTGCCCGAAGACAGCCATCCATCTGGGAGTGCCGTTGCCGACACCCTCGTGCGACCTACCCGAGGCTCATCTGGACGGGCCGCCCGTCGCCTCTGCTTGGTCTTGCTCCGAGTGGGGTTTGCCAAGCCGAATCGGTCACCCGATCCGCTGGTGGTCTCTTACACCACCGTTTCACCCTTGCCACCGAAATGGCGGTCTGCTCTCTGTTGCACTTTCCGTCGGCTCACGCCGCCTGGGAGTTACCCAGCACTCTGCCCTGCGGAGTCCGGACTTTCCTCCGCCGCTGCAAGCAGCGACGGCGACTGTCTGGCGAACTCGCTGCCATGGTACCTGGGTCGCCGATCGGGCGGAATCCCCTTATTCCGGAGAATGTTTTCTGCGGTCGGCGAGCCACCCGCCGGCGCCGCCGAGCGCCAGACCCCCGCCGAGCAGCGCCAGCAGTGAAGGCACCGACGCAGTGCCACCCGAACTGCTTGCGTAGAGAGATACTCCGCCCGCCATGACGAGACCGGCGAGGGCCCCATGAAACACCGCTCGCAGAGTCGTTCGTGCTGCTGCATATCCGGCTGCCGGGAGGCCGGCGCCGAGCCCAAGGAGGAGGGCGACTGTCGACGGATCGTCGATCTGGGTGCTGTTCAACAACGCCCAGGTTGCCACCGAGACAACTGCCGCGACAATCGCGCCAACCGCCACACCCACGATGACGCTAAACCACTGAGTGACCACAGGTCTCCCTCGAAGCTGAGATCAGGCCAGGTCGAATCGATCCAGGTTCATCACCTTGTCCCAGGCAGCCACAAAGTCATGCACGAACTTCTGCTGGGAGTCGTCAGAGCCGTAGACCTCGGCAAGTGCTCGCAGCTGGGAGTTCGAACCGAACACGAGGTCGACACGGCTGCCAGCCCACTTGAGCTCGCCCGTTGTGCGATCGTGCCCTTCGAACACGCCCTCGGATGTGGAGGACGCTCTCCACTCGGTGTTCATGTCGAGCAGGTTCACGAAGAAGTCGTTGGTCAGCACTTCGGGCCGTCGGGTGAAAAGCCCGAGCTCGGATCCGTGAGCATTCGCCTTCAGGACGCGCAGACCGCCGATGAGGACGGTCATCTCCGGTGCCGTGAGCGTCAGCATCTGCGAGCGATCCACCAGCAGTTCCTCCGCTGTGCGACGGTGCCCGCTCCTGAGGTAGTTGCGGAACCCGTCTGCGCTGGGTTCGAGCACGGCAAAGGCGTCGGCGTCGGTTTGTTCCTGCGACGCGTCGGTGCGCCCCGGCGAGAACGGAACCTGCACGGCGTGCCCGGCGTTCTTGGCAGCTTCCTCGATCGCTGCACACCCGCCGAGGACGATCAGGTCGGCGAGAGACACCGTCTTCCCACCGCTGTTGAACTCCTGTTGGATTCCTTCCAGGGTTTGCAGCACCGTTGCCAGTCGTACCGGCTCGTTGACGTCCCAATCCTTCTGGGGGGCGAGGCGAATGCGGGCTCCGTTCGCGCCACCGCGCTTATCGGTGGTGCGGAACGTTGCCGCCGACGCCCAGGCGGTGGAGACCAGCTGGGAAACGGAGAGCCCTGATTCGAGGACCGTGGCCTTGAGGGCAGCGATGTCCTGTTCGCCGATCAACTCACCGGTGACCTCGGGGACGGGGTCTTGCCAGATCTGCGGCTCGGCGACCAGCGGGCCGAGCAGACGGCTGACCGGCCCCATGTCTCGGTGGGTCAACTTGTACCACGCCTTGGCGAACGCGTCAGCGAGCTGGTCGGGGTTCTCGTGGAAACGCCGCGAGATCTTCTCGTAGATCGGGTCCACCCTCAGCGCGAGGTCTGCCGTGGACATCATTGGTGGGTGCGACCTCGACGGATCGTGCGCATCGGGCACCGTGCCCTGTGCAGATGCGTTCGTGGGGGTCCACTGGTGGGCACCAGCTGGGCTCTCGGTCAACTCCCACTCGTAACCGAACAGCACGTCGAAGTAGCTGTTGTCCCACGTCACCGGCGTCGGAGTCCAGGCACCCTCCAACCCACTGCTGATCGTGTCGACGCCCTTGCCGCTGCCGAAGCTGCTCGTCCAGCCGAGGCCCTGTTGTTCGATGCCGGAGCCCTCGGGCTCAGGACCGACATACTTCTCCGGATCGGCAGCACCATGGGTCTTGCCAAAGGTGTGTCCGCCGGCAACCAGTGCAACGGTCTCTTCGTCATTCATCGCCATGCGGGCAAAGGTCTCTCGAATGTCTCGAGCCGAGGCGAGCGGATCAGGGTTGCCGTTCGGCCCCTCCGGGTTCACGTAGATCAGGCCCATCTGAACGGCGCCGAGAGGATTCTGGAGTTCCCGGTCGCCGGTGTAGCGCTCGTCTCCAAGCCACGTGTCCTCCGGTCCCCAGTAGATATCCTCTTCAGGCTCCCAGACGTCCTCACGTCCGCCGGCGAAACCGAATGTCTTCAACCCCATGGTTTCGAGAGCACGGTTGCCGGCGAAGATCATCAGGTCGGCCCACGAGATCTTGCGTCCATACTTCTGCTTGATCGGCCAGAGCAGCCGGCGCGCCTTGTCGAGATTCACGTTGTCGGGCCAGCTGTTCAGCGGGGCAAAACGCTGGGAGCCGGATTCTGCACCCCCACGGCCGTCGTAGATGCGGTACGTGCCGGCGCTGTGCCACGCCATCCGGATGAAGAACGGCCCGTAGTGGCCGTAGTCGGCCGGCCACCAGTCCTGCGACGCGGTCATCAAGGCATCGACGTCCTTCGTCAGGGCGTCGAGGTCGAGCGTCTTGAACTCCTCGGCGTAGTTGAAATCTTCGCCCATCGGATCGATCAGGGGGGAGTTCTGGTTGAGCATCCTCAGGTTCAACATGTTGGGCCACCAGTGTTGGTTCGCCGTCGACCCGATCGCCGTGTGGGCGGCGTGGGCCCCGCCCATCACCGGACATCCTTTTGCGCTTTCGTTTACGTCGAAGGCGTCTTGGTCAGTCATTGCTGCTCCTTGCACTGAACTTGCCGAACCGAGTGTGGCCGTAAGGGAGATGGTACCTGGTCGGATATTTGTTCAACTCGAACGCCCGGACACTTCCGAAGAGAGCGCGAAGTCTCGGTGAATACGAAAAAAAAGGGCCCGCTGGGGGCCCTCCTATGACGGTGGGTTCTGATCTAGATCAACGGCTCTTCGACGTACTCTTCGATGCCGGCAACCCATCCGGTTGGCAGCGACCAGTGCCGGCCTCCTGAGACGATGCGTTCCATATAACTCCGACTGGGCGAAGTGGATAGATCGCTGGTCTCGGCCGCAGCGTGGGTGACGACCGCATGACGCTTGCCTTCGCGGTCGACGGCCTTGAATTCGTGCGTCTCGTGGCGCCCTTCGTCTGATTCAAAAGCGGTGATTGCCCGGAGGTCAGCGGTGGAGACTCGAAACATGGCTCCCCACACGGTGTTTCCGGGCTCCGAGACGATCGACGGCAGCGATCCGTCCCAGGCGGTCGTTTCATGGGGAAACACGAGTTTGGTCTCAGGGAGATGCGCAATGAAGGCGAACTCGGCTCCGGGCGCCACGGCCGAAATGATCGAGGGGTCGATCATCGCCGTATAGGCGAAATAGAGCGTCGAACCTGCCATCACTTCTCCTCCGCAGTCATCAATGAGAGGCCATGGTAGTGCCACGTGGAGTGAACGCCAGGAACCAGGCTGAGACATTTGACATCATCGCCGCCGGCGGGAAACCTGACGGTCCTCCCGGGAAGGCAGATCTTCGATGTCCGATTTCGCTTGGGCGCCCGTCTTGGCGCAACTCGCCGCCGGCGGTGACTTGGCCCGGGAGACGGCCGCAGCAGCGATGACTGAGATCATGGAGGGACGGGCAACGCCCGCCCAGATCGCCGCATTCGTCGTCGCCCTGCGTATCAAGGGTGAGTCGACGGACGAGATGACCGGGCTCGTGGCGGCAATGCGGGATGCATCCGTGAAGGTGGACATCGGGATCGACGTTGTCGATGTGGTGGGCACGGGCGGAGATCGGGCGGGGACGTTCAACATCTCCACGACTGCGGCCTTCATTGCCGCCGGAGCAGGGGCTTCGGTCGCCAAACATGGTAATCGTTCGGCGTCTTCGCAGTGTGGGTCGGCGGATGTGCTCGAAGCCCTCGGCGTCGTCATCGATCTCCCGGCAGAGGCAACAGCAACGCTCGTTCGCGAGGAAGGCTTCGGCTTCTTCTTCGCCCGGAGCTACCACCCGGCCATGCGCCATGCCGGGCCTGTACGCGCCGAGTTGGGCATACCCACCGTGTTCAATTTCCTCGGCCCCCTCACCAATCCGGCTGGTGCCAGGCATTATGCGGTGGGAGTGTCCGACCCGGCGATGGCCGAAAAGATGATCGGGGTGCTCGCCAATCTCGGCGCCCAAAGCGCCTTCGTCTTCTACGGCGAAGACGGGCTCGACGAACTGACCACCACGGGACCGTCGTACATCTATCGGTTGCGGCGCAAGGAGATCACCCACGCCGAATTCACTCCCGAGGATTTCGGAGTTTCCCGCGCCTCACTCGCCGACCTACGAGGGGGCGACGCCCGAACCAATGTGGACATCGTCAGATCCATCCTGGGCGGCGAGGCAGGCCCGAAACGGGACATTGCCGTCATCAACGCGGCTGCCGCCATCGTGGCGTTCGGCGCTGCCGGCGGGTTTGCGGAAGGGATCGAAGCGGCCACGAGTTCCATCGACTCCGGCGCTGCCCAGCGAGTACTGGAACAAGTTGCTCGTCGCAGCCAGGACATGGCGGGCACCGATTCAGGGTGACGCGCCAAGAGTGGCCCGAGTGAACAAATGGGGAACTCGCGGCGCCGAAGTGGGCATTGGGTGCAGTGGCGAATACACTTTCCGCCCATGAAGCTCCGGGTCGTCCCTGTATTTGTTGCTCTGCTGCTCGTCATGGGTGCTTGTGGCACCGGCGATACCTCGGTGACCACCGACGCCGCCCCGGCGACGGTAGTGACGGCCAACATGGGCGGCGAAACGACCGCCGAGCCGGCGACGAGCGAGACCACTTCTGCTGCTACCGAATCGACCACTTCTTCGCCCGCATCCACGGAGGCAGCATCCGTCGAGCCGAGTGGCGTCGACGGCCCGGCTGCTCCTGATTTTTCGTTGGCTCTCGCTGATGGTTCCACCTACCAGCTGTCGGCCGACTCCAAGCCGGTCTATATGGTCTTTTGGGCCGAGTGGTGACCGACATGCAAACGGGAGTTGCCCGTTATCGAAGCCATCGCCCCGGACTACGTCGATGATGTGACGTTCCTTGCCGTCGCCTGGAAAGGCACGCTGGAAGACACTCGCGACGAGGCGGCCCGCCTCATCCCTTCCGGAAACGTGAAGTGGGGCCTCGACGCCGATGAAGAGGTCTTCGGCCTGTATGGGGTTCCCTACCAGCCGGTCACCGTCCTGGTCACCCATGACAACATCGTCAAAACCTCCTGGCCGGGTGCCCTGTCGGAAGCCGAGATTCGCGCCGAGATCGAGTCGTTGATCGAGACCGCGTCCTAGGGAGCTTCGCTCAACCGGGCGCTTGAAAGGTCTCTCCTGTGGACGCGGCGCCTGGAACTTCGCCGCGATCGATGGCATCGACGGTGGCGAGAAGGATGGGAAGATCGACGCCTCCGCTGATTTTGCCGACGATCGTGCCGTCCCGATCGACGAAGAAGGTCTCCGGGATGCCGAAGAGGCCGAATTCGATGGCGGCCAGGCTGTCAGGGTCGGACACGTAAGTCGCCTCCTCGGATCGTCCGAACGTGTTGATGAATTCGACAGCGTTGGCGGGTTGGTCTTGATACAGGACCCCCACGAATTCGACGTCGTCGTTGGCGAACTGATTGGCGGCGGCAGCCAGGGCGGGTTGTTCTTCCTGACATGGGGGACACCAGGACGCGAAAAACGTGATCACCATGATGCTGCCGCGCTGGTCCGAAAACGAATACACGCGGTCGGAATCGATCTCGGGCAGAGCAAGATCGGCCACCCTCTCGCCGATCAGCGGCGTAGCGACAAGTGCGGGCTCCGAGTCGCCCAACCTGGTGCCGAACACCACAGCCAGGACGGCGATGAGTGCCACTGCGCCCCATCCCAGCCATTCGAGGCGATTGCGGCCAGGTGCATTGGTCATGGCCCGTCCAGCGCTTCGATGGCCGTTCTCGCCACGTCCCGAACGTCATCGCTCAGGCTGGCATCGTTCACGATGATGAGCCAGGTGGCTTCGGCGTCCGCAAGGCGGCCGGAATCGGCATAGACCCGGCCGAGAAAGAACCGAGCGTCCACATTGTCGGGAACCAACTCCAGGGCCCGGTGCAGGGTCTGCTCGGCCAAGTCGCTGTCTCCAGATATGTGAACCAGCCACCCGATCCGGCCGAGCGCTTGGGATGCTTCTGCGGCTGCTGGTTCGTTCTGGAGCACTTCGTCATACCAGCGGAACGCCTCCTGTTGGTTTCCCTCGTCGAAGTACCGGCCCGCCAGCGCGAGGCGCATCTGATTGATCTGAGGGTTGCCGAGGTTGGCGGCGATGACTTCTGCCATCGTCTCGTTGGAGATCGAGTCCAGATCGACGCCGGTTCCCTCTGCGCCCGATCCGGTGATGAAACCGCCGTCTCGCTCGGTAGCGGATTGGATGACCGTCACCGAGATAGCCGCGACCGCGGCCGCCACCAGCACGGTTCCGACGAGTGCCCGTCGCCACGACCGAGCCGAAGCGGGCGGTGGATCCTCGATCGTCGTCTCGCCGACCAGAGAATCGAGTTCCGCCTGGTAGGTAGCCGTCAATCGGTCGGCTGTCTCCCGGTCGAGCTCGCCGGCGGCGAGCTGTGACTCCACCTCTTGGAGGTCGAGGCGTGCCTGGGCGAGGCGCTCTGCGTTAGAGCTCACACGCGCTCACCGTTCCGGCGTCTCGTGCTCAAGGCCAGGTAAAGCCCGGCTGCTGCCACGGCAAATGGCGCAGCCCACAGCAACACCCGACCGCTGGTTGCCGGCGCGTCGAGTCGAATCGCCGCCGTGTAACGAGCCTCGAAGAACTCGAGGATCTCATCGTCGGACATGCCTGCGGCAATCTGGTCTTCCACCAATGCCAGCATGTCTCGGGCGTAGGTCGATGGGGAGGCGGCAATGGAGGTGCCGTCGCATACCGGGCAGGCGATCCGGTTTCCCAAATCGTCGAGGCGCTCCTCGGGCGTCGGCTCGGCCGCGATCACTCCGTAGGCGACGATGGCGGCCAGGCCAACCGTTATCAGCACACTCGCTATCTTTCGCAGCCGCTCAGGCACTGGCTACCGCCGGCGACTCCTTGTCGCCCTCGGCAGCCCTGCGCATGACCACCGACCACAAACCGCCGAATCCGGCCACGAGCCCACCCAGCCAGACCAGCCACTGGAGAGGGAACCACCAGACGTCCATGGTGATGCCTGCCGAATTGATGGCGATGAGCGTGAAGTAGAGGTCGCCGGAGGCCCGCGAAACCACCCCCGGCGTCGGTACGGCCGGTCCCTGGCCGGCGAACGTATTGACGCGCGGGCGGACGATGGCGACCGGATTCCCATGGCGCGTCACTTCGATGGTCGCTCCGGTGATGGAGCGGTTGGCATCTTGGGAGGTGAAGGGGCTCGTGTACGCGAATTCGTAACCCGATAACGAAGCACTCTCGCCCGGCTCGAGATCGACGGTGGCCGTGGTCGAGAGCCCCGCAGAACCGGCGATACCGATGGCGAGGAGGGCGATTCCGATATGTGAGATTTGACCGCCCCAGAATCCCGGATCACCACGGATGATGCGAAGTATCGACGGGCCTAGTCGCTCGTGCCGCTTCTCGGAGCTGCGCCGGGCCAGCCGCAACAGGTGCAGCCCGATAACGCTGATCACAAAGACGGCGGCCACGACACTCAGTAGCGGCCAGGCCGCCCGCAGGCCCCGGATCACCAGAAGGGCGCCGACACCCAGCGAAATCTGCAGCGGCAACCGGACGCGCTCCCAGACGATGCGCGGCCGGGCAACGCGGTAGGGCATCACCGGGCCGAGGCCCATGGCGAGGAGGAGGGCGAACGACAGCGGGACCGCGAACTGGTCGAAAAACGGCCGTCCTACCCCGATCGTGTCACCCGAGAACGCTTCAATCAGCAACGGGAAGAGGGTTCCGATCAGAACGACGAAGGCAAACACCGTCAAGAGGAGGTTGTTGGCGAGGAACGCCCCTTCCCGGCTCGACAGTGACTCCAAGCGCGGGCTTTGGGCCACCAGATGGCTGCGCCGCGCGAACAGCCCGAACGACACGACCACGGTGACCAAAAGCATTCCGAGCAGGGCGGGGCCCACGGCGCTCTGCGTGAACGAATGCACGCTGGCGATGGCCCCCGATCGTGTCAGGAACGTGCCGAGGATGGTCAGCGAGAAAGTCGAGATCACCAGCACGAAATTCCACGCCTGCAACATGCCCCGTCGCATCTGCACAAAGCTGGAGTGGATGTAGGCGGTCGCCAGCAGCCAGGGGAGGAACGAGGCGTTCTCGACCGGGTCCCACGCCCAATACCCACCCCACCCCAACACTTCATACGACCACCATCCGCCGAGGACGATCCCGACGGTCAAGAACATCCAGGCAGCGAGCGTCCAGCTCTTGGTGCGTTTTGCCCATTCGATGCCGGGCTGGGCAAGAGCGAGCGCAGACATGGCGAAGGCAAAGGGAACGGTCAATCCGACGTATCCCAAGTAGAGCATTGGCGGATGGATCGCCATCAAGATGTGGTTTTGCAGGAGGGGGTTGGGGCCGCGCCCTTCAGCAACGGCAGCCGCCTCGGCCCACGGTGCTGGGCTGGAGGCAAGGCAGTTCGACCCGACTGCCGAGGTACATATTTCGAAGGGATTGGCGATGGTGGCCATCATTCCGAAGAAGAACACCCCAACCAGGCCCATGACGACCAGGGCACCGGCCCCCAACGAGTCAGGATGGCGGCGCCAGCTGCGGTACACGAGATAGGTGAAGCCGGCGAGAACGAGGCCCCATAGGACGATGCTTCCCTCGAGCGCCGCCCACGCCGTGGCAACCTTGAACACGAACGGCGTGGTGGTGCGGCTGTGATTGGCGACGTAGGCCAACGAGAAGTCGTCAGTGAGGAGGGCCAGCTGCAAGACCACCATTGCCATCACAGCTCCGCCGACGTAGAGCTTGATGGGCATGTCGAGGGCAGCCTCACGCCCTCTCGTGGAGCGGTATCCGGCCAACACCAGCCATCCCGCTCCGACGAGCGCCGCCAGGATGCTGACGCCACCCAGGAAGGCGTTCATGCCTCGGCCTCTTCGTACCCTTCTGGGGCGCGATATTCCTCACTGTGTTGAATGATGAGCTGTTCGGCCCGAAACCGGTCATCTTGCCAATAGCCCTCCGACAGCACCGAGATGTCCTCCTGGAACAGCTGTGGTGGTGTGGTCGAGGTCACCACGGTGATCTCGTCCTCGCCGTTGGTCACCGTGAAGACAAGCTCCGAGCCGGAGTCGTCGATGGAGCCCGGCACCACGATCCCGGCGAGCCGGAATCGCTCGCCATCGGGGAACTCCGAGCGTCGCTCCAAGGCTTCGTCGACGAACAGGTAGTAGACCGTGTTGTCGGCCAGCCCGCTGAACAGAATGAATGCGATGATGACCGCCATCACGCCAATCGCAGGGATCACGAACCAACGATTGGACACGTCAGTCCTCTGACCGGTGGGCTTTCAGGCGGCGGTCGCGGCGCACGAGCGTCACGACATAGGCAGCCATGAATCCGTACGCAGCAACAAACGAGAGCCAGACCGCCGTTTCACTCATCGCGGCCACCCAACGACGGGGCGACCACCGCGTCGCCCGCCAAGTCAGACCCAACCCCGGTATCGGCAGGCACCATCCCCTGGCTTGTCCGCCACGTCACAAACACCAGATAGACCAAGGTGTATGCGGCCACGTTGATCAGCATGGAAGTGACGATCTCGCCGCTCTCGATCTGCCATCCGTCGGGCCTGACCGACTGGGTTTGATGGAGTGAGCGAAACAGATTCACCGAGAAGTAGCTGAGTGGGACGGTGAGGAAGCCGAGCACCCCTATCACGGCCGAACGTTTCGCACGTTCCGTCTCATCGGGCATACCTCGGCGAAGGCCCATATACCCGAGGTAGATGAAGAACATGAGTGCGGTCGAAGCCATGCGGGCGTCGCCCCAATCCCAGGCGATGCCCCAGGTCACCTGCCCCCAGATCATGCCGGACAGCAATGAGAGGGCGGTGAACAAGACCCCGACTTCGGCGGACGCGGCCGCGAATGCGTCGAACCGTCGCCGGCGGGTGGCTAGCCAACCGAGGCTCCCCAGAAGCGTTCCGCCGAAGGCCAGGAACGCCACCCACGACGCCGGCACATGAACATTGATGATGCGCACGTACTCACCTTGGACTGCATCGGGGGGATGCTGGCCGGAGAGGTAGAGGCCGTAGCCGAGCGCCGCCAGCGCCAGCAAGGACAGTACGTATCGGGTTTTCATTGCGTTTCCTCCAGCGGCCCGGCGGTGAGAACTCCGATCACGGCCAGCCCCAGGACGGTGAATGCGATTATGAGGGCTGGGAGCAGGATACTGTCCCCCCGAGACAACGACTCCGTGGCTTGAGCGGCAGCGACGAGCAACGGAGCCGCCAGCGGGGCAACCAGCAGCGGCGCGAGCGCGGTCCTGGTGCGAAGCCCACGAGTGAGCTCGGCGGCGACGGTGCCGACGATGCCGAGGCCGAGCGTGACGGCCATCACGATCGGTAGGAGCAACGGCCAGCTCGTGGGCAAGTTGGCGTCGAACAGCACGACTGTTGCCGGGGCGAGCACCAGCGCGAACGCCAGCGAGAGAAGGGTGGTGGCGAGCACCCGGCCCGTGAAGCGGGCGGCGGGGTCGATTCCCAGCATCCGCAAAGCCTCGCGTTGTGGGGTGGTCCCGACCGCCGACCGGCGAAGAGCGATAGTCATGCCGAAAAGCAGAAGGATCACCCAATACATCGGGCCGGCGATCCGCTGCAACAGGGGGTTGTCGAGCGGCAAGGCCAGGGGGATGAGGAAAAGGGCGATCAGTCCGAACGGAATCGTGATCCACAGCACCTCGCCAGACCGTCCTTCGACCATGAGATCCTTGCGCATGATCACGCCGGCGGCCCTCCAAAAGGTCATGTGAGGCCACCACGCTCGAGGCGCAACCGCCGGGTGGTCAGGTCGGCGAGCCGGGACGTATCGTGAGCGACGATGATGGCGGCGCCCCGACGCCCGAGAACATCGGCGACGACGGCGGCGATCAGCTTTTCAGCGGCGCTGTCGAGGCCGGCGTGGGGCTCGTCGAGGAGCAGCAGTCGAGGCTCTATGAGGAGGAGACGAGCCAGATCGACGCGACGCTGCATTCCCTGGGAGGTTTGGTCGGCCCGCCGATCAGCCGCGGCACTCAAGCCAACGCCGTCGAGAAGCTCATCCACCCGGCCCGGTCGACGGCCGAGGAGCCGGCCATAGAAAGACAGGTTCTCCCGGAGAGTCAGCTCCTCGTACAAGGCTGGTTGATGGGCCAGCAACCCGATCTCGGGCCGGACGGACTGGGCGCCGGGCGAGCCGAGATGGGCATCGAACACCGTCCCGGAGCCGGTATCGAGAGGCAGCAAGGTGGCGCATACCCTCAACAACGTCGACTTGCCTGCACCGTTGGGTCCCTCGATGCCCAGCACCTCGCCCTGGGCGAGCTCGAGTGACAGATTGCGAAGCACGGTGGTCGAACCGAGACGCACGCCGGCATCCACGAGCGTGAGCAAAAGAGGAATGGACACGGCCAAAGTGTAGGTCTCATGCTGACCGGCTCCCACCCGGCAGCGCTCGTGAACAACCGGTGAATTCGCTCGCCAGGCGTTGGGGTTGGTGCCGGCCGGCAATAGCATGACCAGATGCAAGCAAAACGAGTACTGATCGTCGATGACGAGCCCATGGTTCGTGAAGTGGTGACTCGGTATCTCGAACGGGATGGCTTTGGGGTGGGGGAAGCCGCCACGGGCGACGAGGCGTTGGCCAAGCTCGACTCGTTCCGCCCCGATTTGGTGGTCCTCGACATCATGCTGCCAGGCATCGGAGGCCTCGACATCCTCTCTTCGATCCGGGCCGAACGCGACCTGCCCGTCATCATGCTCACTGCTCGAGCCGACGAAACCGACCGGGTGATCGGTCTCGAGCTCGGCGCCGACGATTACGTCATCAAACCGTTCTCGCCTCGGGAGCTGACGGCGCGAGTGAAGAGCGTGCTGCGTCGAACCGCCGGGACGACCCGTCAACCGGCCGGCCGGCTCACCTTTGGCGATCTGATCATCGACCTCGCCAGTCGCGAGGTCACGGTGGACGGTTCTGATGCCCGGCTGACCGTGAAGGAATTCGACGTCTTGGCGTTCTTGGCCGACTCTCCCCGCCAGGTGTTCTCGCGCTCGCAGCTTCTCCACCACGTGTGGGAATCGTCTCCCGAGTGGCAGGACCCCTCCACCGTGACCGTTCACATCCGGCGCATCCGCAACAAGATCGAAGTCGATCCCGAGTCGCCCCGTCATCTGGTGACGGTACGCGGTGTCGGCTACCGGTTCGAGCCATGAAACTCGTAGCCCCCCTCATCATCGTCGTCGTCCTCGGACTTCTCATCGTCGAGGCCGCCATGCAGCCAACGTCCAGCGATCGCCTGATGCTCTACACCATCTTCGGCGGCGTCGCGTTGCTGGCGAGTGCCGTGGCTGGTTGGATGAGCCGCGGCTCTCGGTTCCGCTCACTGCGCACGACGCTGCAGGTCTTGGCGGTGTCTTCGGTTCTCGTGGCAGCCGTAGCCGTGGCCGTCTCGGCATGGTCGATGGTCATCAATACCCACGATCTGCGCATCGTCCTGATCGCCCTCGGGTTGGGGGTGGCTCTCGGTGTGACCTTGGCGATCACGGTGACCGGGCGGCTCACCGACGACCTGAATCAGCTGGTGGCCACGGTGCGAGCCGTCGGGGACGGAGATCTGACTGTTTCGACAGGCATCGATCGCATCGATGAGGTGGGGGAAACAGCCCGGCAGGTCGACGCCATGATTGTGCGCCTCGCCGAGGCGCGGGCCGTCCGGGAAAAGGATGAAGCTGCCCGCCGTGAGTTCCTGGCGGCCATCGGTCACGACCTGCGAACGCCGCTCACAGCCATGCGGGTCGCCATCGAAGCGATCGAGGATGGTCTGGTCGAAGACCCAGATCGCTACCTGAAGTCAATGAAGACGGATATCGACACCTTGGCCGAGCTCATCGATGATCTCGCGGTGTTGACGTCGTTTGAAGCCGGAGGGGTTCGGCCTTCTGAGCATGTGGACGTTGCCGAGCTCGCAGACGAGACGGTGGAGGCCCTGGCTCCTCTGGCGGCGGCATCCGGGGTGAGCGTCCGCGTCGGCGGCTCGACTCCGGTTCCGGTTCGGGGCGATCCGGCTGCGCTGGGACGCGTGTTGCGCAACCTGGTGGACAACGCCCTCCGCTATGCCCCTGACGGATCTGTGGTGGAGGTCTCGGCGACGACCGCCGATGGTTTTGCGCACGTCTCCGTGGCCGATGAAGGGCCAGGGTTCCCGCCTGACCTGGTGTCGCGTGCCTTCGACCGGTTCGCTACCGACGATCCGTCGCGGCGCCGGGGGAGCGGCACGGGTCTCGGGCTGGCAATTGCCAAGAGCGTTGTCGAGGCCCATGGCGGCTCGATCTGGATCGACCGCGACGCACCCGGCGGTTCGGTCTCGTTCCGGATTCCTACTTCCCCACCAGGAGGCGGCTAGCCGGGAGCGACGCTATATCGGCGCTCGAAGGCCTGCGCCTTCCGCTCGATCGCCTTGGGGAGCTCCATTATCTTCTCTTGGACTTCTTGCGCGGTGGCAGACAACCCGGTGATGGAACCGATCTTCCAGTCTCGCAGGAGCGGCATCACCACGCGGTCATGGTGGATCCGCATGTTGTACACGCCCGCCTTGGCCATCTCCACCGCGCGCCGGAGGTAATTGGGCATACCCACCCCGGGCATCTCGAAGTTGGCCAGGACCCGGTAGATGTTTGGCAAGACCAGGCTGGGCGCTTCTTTCATCATCGCGGTGACGACGCCGCGGTAGAACATGAAATGATGGTTCTCATCGGTGGCGATGCGAGCCATGATCTCGTAGGCGGTCTCGTCGTCAGTGATGCGGCCGGCATTGCGATGCGAGACCCTCGTCGCCAGCTCCTGTACGGCGGTATACGCGAAGAGCGCGGCAGGGTTGGCGGCGCCCGAGTTGTAGCCGATTTCCATGGTGGCCAGACGGTCATCTTCGAGCTCGCGGGGGTCGCAGTTACGGCTGGTGAGCAGATAGCTGCGAATGGCGATGGCGTGCTGACCCTCTTCAGCTGTCCACAAGTGGTTCCACTCTTTGAGGACGGGATGGGTTTTCGAGTGCGACTCGATTTCGGCGTGGTAATACGGGAGGTTGTCCTCGGTGAGCAGGTTCAGAACCAGGGCGGTGCGTGCTTCCGGCGAGAGGCTGCACTGAGACTCGTCCCACGGTTCCTCTCGATAGTTCCGGCCCTGCTCCCATGGAACATATTCGTGGGCATACCAATGCTCACGACGCTCGCGATGATCGTCCATCAGCGCTTGCACCGTCGGGGTCACCGATGCGACCAGTTCGTAGTATTCGTCGTTGTTTGTCTGAGTTGGCTCCACCATGCCACCCAGCATACGCCATCGGCCGCGATTCAGCCCTTCGCGCTGCCAGAAGATCCGTCGGGATGAGGCGTGGACGCGGTGCCCGTCTGCCCTCTCCGAGCGGCAGCCACGGCCACGATGGCTGCGCCGATCACTCCGGCCACGTAGAGGCTCGTACGGCCCCCTCCCAGGGACAGCCGCAGTGGTTCAGTCATGAGACGCGCCGTGCCGGCAACGAGCACGGCAAGCGCCGCGACCAGGCCAGGGCGCGATGTTCGCAGTCGGCTCAGCACTAGTGCCCCGGCGGCCAGCAGCAGAGCCGTGTACAGCTCGACCGGGTGCCGCCCAACGTCGGATCCTGCCGCAGAGAAGGCCCATGGCAGTGAAGTTGCCACTCCCAGACAGGCGCCGGTGATGACGCACCCGGCATGCCATCCCGACAAACCCCAGAGGGCGACGGGTGCGATCTCGTCGAGTGTGGCCCACCCATCTCTGCGGGTGGCCCACAACAGTGTCCCCATCGCGCCCAGCGAGGCGCCCAACGGGTCGACGCCGCCCCGGATGACGATCAGGTCACCCGGGTTGGTAACGGGGTTGGTGCCGGCCGCCACCATCGACCACACCCGGCCCACAAGGACTCCGACGACTGCGGCGTTGAGGATGAGATCGAAGGCGTTGTCGGGAATCGGGTGGAGGCCCGAGCGAGCGAGCAGTCGGGCCGACAGCCATGCCGCCGCCAAGCCCGCCAGCGCCGCGAACAACAGCGTGAACTCCATTACGGGGCCGTGATCTCGTCAATGCCCAACACGAGCGCTCGCTCATCGATGATCCCGGCGTGCACGGTCACATTGCCGGCGGCATCGACGAAATAGGTGATCGGAACCCCAAAACCACCGAGCTCGCTCCGGACCGAGCCCGACTGATCGAACCAGTGCTCGAACCCTCCCAGGCCGAATTCATCGATGAAAGCAGCGGCATCGGCCTGTGAGTCTTGTGTGTCGATTCCGACAAATCGCACTTGCTCGCCGAACTGATCATGGGCCGCCGTGAGCAACGGTGCTTCCGACCGGCACGGCCCACACCAGGATGCCCAGATGTTGATGACGAGGGGCTGGTCGGCTTCGGCGATGAGGGAACGAATGCCCGGCCCGTCGATTTCGGGGAGCGGACCGGAGGACGAGACACCGGTTGTGCCACATGCGGCGATGGAGAACAGTGCGACAACCAGTGAGGCAGCGAATGCCCGCCTCATGGGTTGCGCCCCAGCGCTACGGCGGTGATGCCAAGGCCGACGAGCACGGTCCCCGAAATCCACCGCTGCGCGCCGCGAAAACGAGGCGACGAGGCGAGCGCTCGGCCGGCGCTTCCCGACAGGAAACCGTATGCCATATCGCTCACCAGCGCAATGAACACGAACACCAGGCCCAGGATCGCTGCTTGGATCTGCGGGTTGGCTCCGCCGGCGTCGATGAACTGGGGAAGGAAAGCAACGAAGAAGATGGCCGCTTTGGGGTTGAGGACGTTGACCACGAACCCCCGACGAAAGCGCTGCCAGTCTCCGCGAGGGTTGGTGTGGGCATCGCCGGCGCCGTCACCGTCGTTGGCAAGCACTGTTCGGGCTCCGAGGTAGATGAGATAGGCAGCGCCGGCCAGCTTAAGGAAGGTAAAGGCACCCGACGATGCCGCCAACAGGGCCGAGAGGCCCAGTGCGGCGGCCGTCACATGGATCAAGCCCCCGGAAAAGATGCCGAACGCGGCGACGATCCCGGCTCGCCGCCCGCCGCCGATGCCTTCGCCAACGATGTAGACGACGGCCGGCCCTGGGCTCACGACCAGGATGAGAGCAGCCACGGCGAAGAGGCCGAGCGTCGTGGGTGACGGCATGCCGGTACGGTACCAAGCTCCGGTCGAAACCTCGGTGGGGCGCTGTTCATCGGGGCTCTTTGCACTAGGTTCCTACCCATGGCACACCGACCCACCGTTATGACTCTCGTGCTCGCCGGGGGGGAAGGCCGACGGCTCTTTCCTCTGACTCGCAGCCGGGCCAAGCCCGCAGTGCCCTTTGGCGGTCAGTACCGGCTCATCGACTTTGTGCTTTCCAACCTGGTGAACGCACGCTTCATGCGAATCGCCGTTCTCACGCAGTACAAATCTCATAGCCTCGACACCCACCTTGCCCGAACGTGGCGCTTGTCGGCCGTGCTGGGCAACTACGTCACGCCGGTTCCCGCTCAGATGCGCCGCGGTCCTCGGTGGTACTCGGGCTCGGCGGACGCCGTCTACCAGAACTTCAACCTTCTGGACGACGAGGCGCCCGACCATGTTGTGGTGTTCGGAGCAGACAACATCTACCGCATGGACCCCA
>JBFGJH010000047.1:0-25689 GCA_041577335.1 Acidimicrobiia bacterium
CGAAACGGCCTCGATGATCCCTTCGATCATCGTGGGGTCACTCATTCGAGCGACTCCGCCTTGCACCCTGATTTCGGCCGGAACTCGCTCGAGTGCCATGACGGCGACCGCTCCGGCTTCCTCGGCGATCTTGGCCTGCCCGGCATCGACGACATCCATGATGACGCCACCTTTGAGCATTTCGGCCAGGCCACGCTTTACCCGGTCGGTGCCGCGTTCCACTATTGGTACTCCTTCAACGTTGAGAGAAGTCTACTGCCATTCAACCGAACGGCCATTCGGCGTGAGTTCGATCCAGGTGGTGCCGGGCGCCAGCGAAATCTCGTCACCGTCCAGCTCGAAGAACCGGAAGAACTGGTCTTCGGAGCCTCTCTCCCATGTGCCGGAGACTCCTACCCCATCCCGAAAGACCACTGTGTCACCGCTCCCGGTGACGTTGTAGTCGGGAACAGGCGATCCTGAGGAGTCGGTGCGTCCGGTCGAGAGCACCGGGACATAGATGATGACAACGTTGTTGGCGACGACCTGCTGAGTCGCTGGTGTTCCGGCTTGCTCCGTTTCGTGAGCGACGTCCCGATGAAAACGCAGATATCCCCCGTCGGCGGCGGAGTAACGATATTCGACTTGGTTGAGAGAGGACTGCGAAACGTTGATGGTGAGGGCTTGGCCGCCCGCCGGGGGGTCCCCGAAGACGAGCCACTCGTCGAGCTCTGCCCGTCTCGAACCGGCGGTGTCGGTTGCTTCCGTAGTCTCGGGGTCTTCCTTGTCTGCATACGCGCTGTCGGAATCCGAATCGGAACCGGTTGCGGAGATCGCCAACTGCGGCACATCGGCCGTTCTCAGGATCACGTCGTAGAGAGATGGCCGTCCGGGGTCTCGGTAGTAGGCCTCCGATCCCAGCACATGGAATCCGATATCGGTCGCTACGGCGCGCACGGCTGAGAGAACAAAGTTCTGCCCGCCTGAGCTGGCAAAGAGCGAGCTGAATGGGGCGAGCAGTTTGGGATCAACCTCGCGGGTCGAGCGAATCGGGCCAATCTCATCAGGGATCGATGACTGGAAAAAGGCCAAGAGTCGAGGGATACCGCCCTCGACGGGGACTTCGATCACCATATCCGCCTCGCCAAGCCCCAATTGCGGACGGCTGTTGGACGTGTTGTCGATCTTGGCAACCAGCACCGGCGCGTCGGCTGGATCACTCTCCGCCGGCAAACCGGTCAGCGGCCAGACATGCTGGTGCTCCGGCACTGTTGTCGTCGACGACGTCGTGGTCGTCGTTGCCGGCGGCGGTGGAATCGTTGTGGGAATCGTCGTCGTCTCGCCAGCCTCGTCGCCCCCGCAGGCGCCGACGAACAGGAGTGTGACGAGGAAGGTGGTGAGCAATCGAGTCTTCATGAGTGCACGGCATTGTGGTACATCTCCAGATATACATCGCCGACTGCGTGCCAGTCGTATTTCTGCGCCGTGCTCGAGGCGTTTTGCGCCAGCGCGAGCCGCCTCGGCTCGTCGTTGAGAAGTTGAGAAACAGCTTCGGCGAGAGCGACGGGATCGCCCGCCGGAACGTACGTCAGGGCCTCTCCCCCAACATGGCGAAAAGCCGGCAGGTCGGATGCAACGATTGCGCAACCCTGCGCCATCGCTTCGGCGACCGTGATGCCGAAGCTCTCACCACGGCGGTTGGGAGCAACGAACACCGCCGAGCCCGCCAGCATCTCATCACGCTGATCGTCGGTGAGATTCGAGTGGAACGTGATGCCTGGGCCGGCCGCTCCCTCACTGTGCGAGATCACATGCAGATGGGCGCCGGGAACGGCCCGCACGACTTCGGGCCATGCTGCCAGAAGTACATCGAGCCCCTTGCGCGGCTCGATGCGGCCAACAAATGACACGGTCGGCCCCCGCCCGGAGAGGTCGGGAACATCTGCCGGCAGCCGGATGGCGTTGGGAACCACGACTGGCTCGACGCCGAGTCGACGCACCGGTGCCGCGGCGACCGGCGATACGGCGGTCACAGCTCGGGCACGTTGCGCGATCCTTCCCAACGCGAAGCGACCCAACGTGTACCCGGTGGCAGCCCACCGCGGTGGATCGGCATGAAATGTCAGCACCTGGGCAGACTTCGACCGGAGGGCCGCCCACGAAACAATCGGCATGAACGGCTCGTGAATGTGTACGACGTCGGCATCGGTGATCGCCTCGAGGACACGACCAGACACGCGGGGATCCAACGCCAGCCGGGCTACCGAATCATTCGCTCGAACCGAAGTAGTCGTCCCGACCGATCGCACTGGCAGCAGGTTGTCCCCAAGAGCGCCAGGGGCGACCACCCACGCTTGTGCTCCCGATCCACGAAGGTACCTGGTGAGCCCGAGCACCTGAGCCTGAACGCCGCCGGCCGCGCCGATGTCATAGGGACACACCACCGCAACGTTCATCGAGGCGGCACCCGGTCAGATGGCCAGTTGGGAGATACCATGTGCCACTGTGTCGGAGCCTCCCGGATGAGTTCCTCCAGGGCATAGGCCAGTGCCTGCACGCCGTCGCCGATTTTTCGCGTTGGCAGCTCCAGCGGGGGTTTGACCACGACACGGTGACCACGTTTCCGGTTGGCGTAGGCAGCGGCGGGGAGCAGTGGAGCGCCCGTCCGCAGGGACAACGCCACCGCGCCTGTTGGCAGCCGAGTTCGCTCTCCAAAGAACTCCACCTCTGCCCCTCTACCCGAGATGTCGCGGTCGCTGAGGAGGGCAATCGCGCCATTCGCTGCCAGGGCCTCTGCCAGCTTGCTGACCACGGCTGAGCTCCCATCGGCCAGCACGATATCGATGCCCATCTGCGCCCTGACATCGACAAACCATTCCTCGAGCTCTTCATCGCCCAGGTTCTCGGCGACCGCCAGCAGCGGGGTACCTTCGAGGGCGGCCAGCCGAGCGCCGATCTCCCAATTCCCGAGATGAGGCACGGCGGTGATCACGCCCTTACCGGCTTCCACTGCCCGGCGGTAATGCTCGATACCTTCGATCTCCATGTGCCGTTCGATGGCTGGGATCCTCTCGCGCCGGATCCAAAATGTCTCGGCCCAATAGCGTCCGTACTCAGCGAAGAGCACCTTCGCCATCGCTCGACTTGCGTCGCTGGGGGCGTCCGGCGATTCCCCTTGCACTCGAGCCATGGCCCGGATCGCCAAACGCTTTCTCTCGTCAGCCCACAGCCAGGCCAGGCGTCCCGCCAAGAGCCCACCGTGGCGGGCGATCGGCTCAGGTGTGACCTTCATGATTGCTGCGCCCAGTTTGTATGCCTTGGCCGTCCGGCTCACTCGACGGTCGCCTCGAGATTGCGCCACGCTCTTGCGAAGCGTTGCAGGACGGTCAGCCACGTGAGGACGGCCATGATCCACAGCACCCATTCGAGAACCGACACGAACAACAGGCCCACCGTGAGGAGGATCACCCGCTCGGCACGACCCATCAGACCGCCCCGGCCGTCGGCACCCATGGTTTCGGCTTTGGCACGAACGTACGACACCATGAGCGCTGCTCCGAGGCTCACCACGCACAGGATCGTAAGTCGGGGCGTATCTGCCACGGCAAAGGCCAAACCTGCCCACATCGCCGTCTCTCCGAGCCGGTCTGCCACCGAGTCGAGGAGCGCCCCCGAGGCGGATGCCGAGCCCCTGGCCCTGGCTACGGACCCGTCGAGACCGTCGAGCGCCGAGCCGCCCAGGGCAACCAGGGCGCCGGTGACCCAAGCCTGGTTCGCAACCAGAAATGCCCCGGTGAACGTGATTCCCAACCCGATCAGAGTGAGCCACGTCGGCGTTGCACCCATTCGCGCCAGAAAAGCCCCGATAGGGTCAATGATCCGCTCGACGTGGCCGCGAACTCTCAATTCGATCAAGTTGGCTCCTTGGGGGCCGTGTCAACGTAGCACAGGCCATCTCGGTCCTGCCATGCGACGACTCAACCGGATGCAGGGCGTCCGACGGTGACTATCCTGACCTTTCATACTTCGGCCTGGAGAAAGCCATGAACGACGTGACATTGGGGTTCGGCGACGGCGAGTTGAAGTTGCCAACTGTGGCGGGCTCAGAGGGCGAAGTCGCCATCGATATCTCGACACTGCGCAAGGAGACCGGCTACACCACGTTCGACCGAGGATTCGGGAACACAGCAGAGACCAAGAGCTCCATCACCTTCATCAACGGCGAGGAGGGCATTCTGCGGTATCGCGGTTACCCGATCGAACAACTCGCCGAACGATCCACTTTTCTCGAGGTTGCCTGGCTGCTCTCGCATGGCGAACTGCCGTCGCCCGAGGAACTCACGTCGTACACCCACGAGATCACCACCCACTCGTTGATCCGCGAGGATATGAAACACCTCTTCGAGGCTTTCCCGCATGGTGCTCACCCGATGCAGATCCTTGCGTCGCAGATCTCCGCTGCGGCGAGCTACTACCCCGATGCGTTGGATCCCCTCGACACCGAAGCCGTCAAGATCTCCTCCACCCGGCTCATCTCGAAGGTCATCACGATGGTGGCGTGGGCGTACAAATACCGGGTCGGTCAGCCGTATGTGTACCCGAGCAACGATCTCGACTATCCGAGCCGGTTCTTGCACATGATGTTTTCGGTCCCCACCGAGGAATACGTCCCCGATCCAGTGATTTCGGAAGCGCTTCGCAAACTCTTCATTCTGCACGCCGATCACGAGCAGAATTGCTCGGCATCAACCGTGCGCATGATCGGCTCAGGGCATGCCAGCCTCTTTGCATCGGTCGCCGGCGGCGTGCTGGCTTTGTCTGGGCCCCTTCACGGCGGAGCCAACCAAGCCGTCGTCGAGATGCTCGACCGGATGGTCTCTGAAGGCGGCAACGTCGATAAGTGGGTAAGTCGCGCCAAAGACAAGACGGACACCTTCCGACTCATGGGATTCGGACATCGTGTGTACCGGAACTTCGATCCCCGAGCTCAGATCATCAAGAGCGTCGCCCAGGATGTTCTGGGCAAGCTGGGCGTCCACGATCCAACTCTGGAAATGGCGATGCAGCTCGAAGAGATCGCTCTGTCCGACGAATACTTCGTCGAGCGGAACCTCTATCCGAACGTCGACTTCTACTCGGGCATCATCTATCGGGCAATGGGTTTCCCCGCCGATTTGTTCACCGTCCTCTTCGCCATCGGGCGCATGCCTGGTTGGATTGCTCAGTGGCAGGAAATGCACGCCGATCCCACAACACGGATCAATCGACCCCGACAGGTGTATACCGGCCCCACCACCAGGGACTATCCGGGCTGAGCCCGGTCACACTGCGGTGGCGTCGTAGTTGCGCACCACGAGGCGATGCGGTTCCAGGATCACTGAACCGTTGGCGCAGGTAATCGTGCCGACGGACTTCTCGATGTCGGAAAACAGCGCGGCAGCCGTTGCCCAGTCGTCGGCATGTTTGGTGGCGTCGATCCACGACTCCAGCGTGGCCTGGTTCTCGAAAAGCACGAGGTTGACCCAGGCCAGGTTGGGATCCTGGAGTGAGAAATAGCCGATGATCGGCGACGCGGCCGGCGACCTCCCGATGAGGGCACGGTCGATGGCCTCGATGGCCTCGTCCATGCCGTGCCTCTGCATCCCGACGAAACTGACGTAGCTGAGGCTGGGTCCTCGCCCGGCGGTGAAGTCGGCGATCGCGGCGACGTCCCCTGCGAAGATTCGAATCCCCCAGTATTCGGCCTTGGGAACCAGTGCGTAATGCCGGACCTCCCCCTGGCGCAGCTGTCCCAGTCGGAACGCCACGGCCTCCATCATCAGGTCGAATGGGTGCTCGAGCTTCTGTCGGATCTGCTGCTGGACCTCGGAGGGCAAGGCGGGGCCGATCATCGGCTCGCTCCCCGATCGCTCGGCTGCTCTTGCGGACATCTACGAGATTCCGCGGCTTGGGCCCGGCCATGCATGCTCTTCCTCCCCGTGGTTCGAGCACTGTCCTTCGTCGACGCGTGTGACGCTGCGTCGACGACATACTACCCAGGGTGATGGGCAGTCGTCACCTACCCGACAGAAGGATCGAGCGTGTCGAGGTACGGGGATCTCCGCTCAGATCCGGTGATGGCATCGATGAACACCAGCGCCCGCTGGGTGGGCGGGTCGTCGGCGTCGTACACGAGCACGTTCCAGACCGGATACGCACGGACACCCTCGAATCGCAACGCCGCCGAGGCATGGCCGATGGCGAAGGGAACTTGGCGTCCGGCTATTGCCAAAGCATCCTCCTCATTGACCTTGGTCGGAAATGCGGATGCGACGTGATACGCCGCCAATGCTGCGAATGCGGCGCCGACCCACACCATGCCTGTTGGGAGAACGGTGAGGCCCGAAATCACTGCCACCGCCCCGGCTACCAAGTACACCAAGCCCGCAGTCCGGCGACGTCGAGAAGACGGGAAGCGGAACATCCCGACCACGTTCGAATCGAGATCCTCGGGCACACCTTCGGCGTCGGCGATCTCTCGAGGGATTTCGAAGCCCATCGGCTACCCTGCGCGCGGCAGTTTGGCCGCCTCGACAATTTGCGCCACAGCATCGTCCACAGCCACGCCTCGTTCTTCGTCGTCGGCTCCCCACCAGCGAAGACCGACCGTCCGGCCGTCCACATCCGAGTCGCCTACGACGAGCACCGCAGGGTGTTTGGCGGTGAGAGCTCTGCGGATCTTCTCGCCGACGGTGGCGTCGGAGACGTCGACCTCGACCCGGATCCTCCCGGCCGCCAGCGCCGCCCCGACCTCTTCGGCGTAGTGACGGTGCCGGTCGGCCACTGCGACGACGGTGGCCTGAACGGGAGCCAGCCACATAGGAAAAGCTCCCGCGTAGTGCTCGAGGAGGACGCCGAAGAACCGTTCGATCGACCCCGCCTTGGCACTGTGGATCATGACGGGGCGTTGCCGCGTGTTCTCGGCATCGACGTATTCGATCTCGAACTTGGCGGGCAGCGAGAAATCCACCTGAATCGTCGACATCTGCCACCGGCGTCCGATGGCGTCGCGGATGTGAACGTCGATTTTCGGGCCATAGAAGGCACCCTCTCCCTCTGCGATCTGATACGGGATGCCGGCCTCCAGGAGCACTGCCTCGAGTTGACCCTCCGCTACATCCCAGAGCTCCTTTTCACCAACCCATTTCTCGGGCTGGGTGGAGAGGTCGGCTTCGAAGTCCTCGAATCCGAAATCCTTGAGCCAGGTCAAGACGAAGTCGAGATGCATCGCCAGCTCATCGGCGAGCTGGTCGCGCCTGCAAAAAGTGTGACTATCGTCTTGCGTGAAGCCGCGGGCGCGCATGAGGCCGTGAATCACCCCAGATCGCTCGTTGCGATAGACGGCGGCGAGCTCAGCAAGCCGGACAGGTAGCTCGCGATACGACCGACTCCTGCTCCGGTAGATCAGCACGTGGAACGGACAGCTCATCGGCTTGACTCGGTATTCCTGGCCGTGGTCCATTTCCATGCCGGGATACATGCTTTCGGCGTAGTAGTCGAGATGTCCCGAGGTCTCCCATAGCTCCGATTTGGCGAGATGAGGCGAGAACACGAACTCGAAACCGAAGTCTTCATGAAGGCGCCGGCTGTGGTCCTCCATGATCTTCCGGACGGCTCCGCCCTTTGGGTGCCACACGATGAGGCCCGACCCGAGCTCCTTGGGAAAGGAGAACAGGTCGAGCTCCGGGCCGACCTTGCGGTGATCGCGCCGTTCTGCCTCCTCGAGCCGATGGAGGTAGGCATCGAGCTCCTTCTTCGATTCCCAGGCGGTGCCGTAGATGCGTTGCAACTGCGCCTTGGTCTCGTCGCCTCGCCAATACGCTCCAGCAGAGCGGAGCAGCTTCACGGCCTTGAGGCGCCCGGTCGACGGAACATGGGGCCCGCGACACAGGTCGATGAACTCGAGGTTCCGATACGCCGTGACTGCATCGGCGCCGGCCCCTTCAGCGGGATCGACCCCTTCGATGATCTCGACCTTGAAGGGATGCTCGGCAAAGACCTCAACTGCCTCGGCGGCCGACATCTCGACCCGTTCGAACGGCTGATCCGCTTGGATGATTTCGGCCATGCGCACTTCGATCGCTTCGACGTCCTCAGGGGTGAATGGCCGCCCGACATCAAAGTCGTAGTAGAAGCCGTCGGCAATCGGCGGACCGATCGCGAAAGTGGCTCCTTCGTGGATTGACAAAACGGCTTGGGCGAGGACGTGGGCCGCCGAGTGGCGGAGTATGTGACGCCCGGGCTCGGAGCCCTCAGTGATCACCTCGAAGACGCCACCGCGCTCGAGCGGCAGATGGAGGTCTCGCTCGCGGCCATCGATCGCCACAGCAACGGCCGCCTTCGCCAATCTCTCCCCGATGGAGAAGGCGACGTCATAGCCTGTCGTTCCCTCGTCAAACGAGTGCACGGACCCGTCGGGATATGTGAGTTCTATCGACAACAGAACAACCTCTGGTAGTTTTGGGTCACAGGCTAACGGTGAGAAGCAGCGCTCCCGCCGTTATTACCGCCCACTGCGGTTGAGGGAGGCCGGAACCGAGCTCTTCGAGGGAAGCCATGGAAGCGGCAGAACTAGTCCGGCAGCTCGCAAGAGGCGGACGCATAATGGAACTCAATGGCGTGGGCCAACGTGTCTTTCGCGTCTGGCATGAGCATGACACCACGCTCGTCAAGGTCTATGCGAGCGCGGGCAGCGCCCGCCGAGAACAACGGGCGTTCGAGGTGTTGCGGGGCGTCATGAACATGCCGACCATCGCCGAGTCCGGCTCGGTCGATGACGTGCATTGGGTGCGCTTCGTCGACCCAGGACACTGGACCGCAGCGACGCTGCCCCACAACTACGCCGCCGCCGAACAGGCCGGTGCCATCGTCCGGTCACTCCAGAAGCTCGATCCAAGTCGTCTCTCCAATCTCAGCACGGGGATTGTCGCCGCCCAAGTGGCCAGCGATTTCGTCTCGGTGTTCGAACGAATCGAACGCTATCGAGGCCGGCTCGACCTACCCCGCAGGGCCATCGACGCGGCGCTGGCGACACGGCCACCCCCTGCTTCGGACCCCGTACCTGCGCACACGACACCCCGTCCCCAGAAATTCTTCATCGCCGATGACGGAACGGTGACGCTCTTCGATTGGGTCTGGGCGACACCCGCTCCTCCCGAGTGGGACGCCTCGCTCGCCTGGTGGACGTTCCTCCGATCCGGAGGTGAGCCAGCAGCTGCTGCATTCGAGCGAGGCTTTGCCGCCCCCATCACCCACGAGTCCACCCGTCCGTGGATCATCTACCACTTGGGGAGCCACCTGCTTCGGACAGCTGAGAATCAGAGCGGGCGGCTCGAGTCGGTGGCGGCCGACGTCCAGGAGCTGTGCGATCTCGTCGGCGTGTAGCGGGCGATTCTCGCCAGTACGCGAAATCCACCAATCTGGCGTATCCCCCGTTTAACCTGGCCTGGCATACGGCAAGGAGGAGAAGTTGTTCGCCAGGTTCCGCTCGAGGACGCGTCCGCCCGTCCGCGGTGAGGTCCCCCGTCGGCTTGCCATCGTGGATCCGTTTGAATTCGACGACTCGGCCGACGACCTTCCCTGCCCCTGGTGCCGAGCGCACACCTCCGAAACCGACGCAGAGTGCCCGACCTGCGGCCGGGCGTTCGGCGGGATGGAACTGCAACTCTGACTCACATCGCGGCCACGAAGCTGCGATCCACGTGATCCATCCAGAAATCCAGCGTCTCGTACAAGGCAAGCGCGCCGGTATTGGCAGCGTCGACATAGAGCATGCCGGTCGCGCAGTTGCGACGGCGATGAAGGTGATCGAGACCGGCCAGAACCAGATATCGCCCGAGCCCTCGGCCCTGCTCACCCGGATCCACCGCCACCACGTAGATCTCGCCAATGCTCTCTTCATGGACTTTCGTCCAGCAGAAACCAGCGAGGTGTGAGCCACGCCAGGCCATCAGGAAGCCTTCGACATCAAACCAGTCCTGGCGTTGCCGATCGGCGAGGATCTCGGCATCCCACGCACCGTTTTCGGGATGCCCGGCAAAAGCGCGATTGTTGACTGTCAGCCAGGCTTCCTCGTCCCGTCCCGGCTCGAAGGGCCGCAATGAAATACCGTCGGGTTGGGCGGGCACGGCCATTGCAGGAAGGTCACATCGCAACTGGCGCAGCTCCCGCTCGAGCTCGAAACCGTGCCGATGCAAGATGCCCGCCAGGGCTGGTTGAAACACCCAGAACTGCAGCCGGCTCGCTCCTGCCCTTCGCGACTCTTCCATCGCGTCCTCCAGGAGAAGCGCAACGAGCTCATCGGATCGATGAAGCGGATCTACGGCCAATCCCAATCGGTGCTCACCGCCGGCAGCGGGCGTTATGTGGGCATATCCAACGATCTCGTGTTCGAGCTCGAACACGAGCCCGATCGACTGACCAGACGCTCCTTGCACCAGGTCCAGGTATTCATGCTCTCCGAGGGGCCAGTGACTGTCGGCTGCCCGACATCGGCGAAACAGACGATCGAGGCCGTCGAGGTCGGCGGGTCTCTGGACGTAGCGACATTCCATGAGCCGAGAGGTTAGAGGCGGATGCTCCACGGCGAAGCGCGGCGTCCCTCCTACACTACTGCGCGTGAGCAGAGTCGGATTGGTGTTGGGCGGCGGAGGAATCACCGGCGCCGCATACGAGACCGCGGCCTTGATGGCCCTCGAGATGGCAACGGGGTGGGACCCCAACGACGCCGAGGTGATCATCGGCACGTCAGCGGGCTCGTACGTCGCCGGGTTGGTGCGATCAGGCCAGCTTTCCCTCGATGTTGTGGCCGCGGCCGGCGAAGACCGAACCGCAGTGACCGAAAAGATCTCCAGCTACGTGTTCAAGCCCACTCGCGCTTCGGGAATCAGCCGCTGGGTTCGCTACGGACTCGCACCGGGGCTCATCCGGCCTGGTGTTCGCTTGATTTTGGGCTCGCCGGGACGGTACTCCGCCGAGGGGATCGCCGAATGGGCCGAACACCAGATCGGCGCCATGGCGCAGACGTGGCCCGATCGGCCGACGCTCATCACGAGTTATGGAATCAAGGCACAGAAGCGCGTTGTGTTCGGGTCGGTAGAAGCACCGGATGTCGCGTTGCGCGATGCCGTCGCCGCTTCTTCGGCGGTTCCCCTGATCTTCTCGCCGCACCCGATCGGCAAGGAGCTGTATGTAGACGGTGGCGTGATGTCGGGCACTCACGCCGATCTCATTCTCGGCAATCCCGAACCACTCGACCTCGTGCTCATCCTCGCCCCGATGGCGGCCGACGCCGAACGCGAGGGCTTCAACTACGACGCCCTTTTCGATCGGGTGGGAAAGGCCGCCCTCGACGCCGAGATGGCCCTCATCAAAGACAGCTGGCCTGATACCGACGTGATCGTTCTTCGTCCCGAGCCCGAGGTACTCGAGGAGATGCGGCCCAATCCCATGAAGGCTCATGCGGCAGTTCCCACGTTTATTCGAACGATGACGTCCATGCGTACCAAACTGGCTCGGGCGACGATGTGGTCGGTCCTCGAACGGCATCTCGAGTTCCCCGCTCAGCCTGGTCGCTGAGCCTCTTTGAACCGGCGGTACATCTCCAGAAGCGCGGCTGTCGAACCGTCGGCAGGTGCCCCGGCGCCTCCTTCCACCATAGGCAGAAGGTCATTTGCCATCTGCTTGCCCAACTCCACACCCCATTGATCGAACGAGTTGATGCCCCACACGATTCCCTGGACGAAGATCTTGTGCTCGTAGAGCGCCACCAACTGACCGAGGGTGAAGGGATCAAACGTTCTCACCAAGAAGCTCGATGTCGGCTGGTTGCCGGGATAGCTGCGATGAGCGGCGAGCAGCTCGAGCCTCTCGCCGTCGATGCCTGCGTCGGCAAGGAGAGCTCGTGCTTCGTCGGCAGATCTCCCCCGCATGAGGGCCGCGGTCTGGGCGAGGTAGTTGGCCATCAGCATCGATTGGTGGCGACCCACCGGATTGTGGCTCTCAGCGGCGATGAGGAAGTCGGCCGGCACCAACCGGGTCCCCTGATGAAGAAGCTGGAAGAACGCATGTTGACCATTGGTGCCAGGCTCTCCCCATATGACGGGACCAGTGGCGTAGCCGACCTGCGTGCCGTCCAATGTGACTCGCTTGCCGTTGCTTTCCATGTCGCCTTGCTGGAAGTAGGCCGGGAAGCGATGCAGGTACTGGTCGTACGGGATGATTGCGTGGGTCTCGGCTCCCCAGAAATTGGAGTACCAGATTCCCAGCATCGCCATGATGACCGGAATATTCGCATCGAGCGCCACGCTCTGGAAATGGTTGTCGGCTGCATGGCCTCCTGCCAGGAAGTCCTCGAAGGCGTCCATGCCGATCGCCAGCGCCACCGGTAGGCCTATCGCCGACCACACCGAGTAACGACCGCCGACCCAGTCCCAGAATCCGAACATGTTGTCCCGGTCGATGCCGAATCGGGATACGCCGTCGGCGTTGGTTGACACCGCCACGAAGTGCCGGGACACGGCAGCTTCGTCGCCAAGCCGCTCTACGAGCCACGATCGTGCGGTGGCGGCGTTGGTCATGGTTTCTTGAGTGGTGAATGTCTTGGACGCAACGACGAAGAGAACCGTTTCGGGATCAACACGATCGAGCACGGACATGATGTCGGTGGCATCGACGTTGGAGACGAAATAGCTCTCGAGGTCCGGCCGTTTCAACCACGCCAGCGCCTCTGTGACCATCACCGGCCCCAAATCCGATCCGCCAATCCCGATGTTGACAATGGCGCGGATCTGCTTGCCGGTATGGCCCTTCCACGATCCGTCGCGCACCTTTGTCGTGAAAGCTCGCATGCGGGCTAGCACGTCTCTCACTCCCGGCATCACGTCATGGCCGTCGACGATGACCGGGGTGGCGGATCGATTGCGAAGTGCGACGTGTAACACAGCCCGATCCTCGGTGATGTTGATGTGCTCGCCACCGAACATCGCCGCCCTCCACCGTTCCACGCCTGCCTGACGCGCCAGGTCCACGAGCAGCTCCATCGTGCGGTCGGTAACTCTGTGCTTGGAGTAGTCGAAGTAGAGGTCGTTCAACGAGATTGCCATGCGGGTGGCGCGAACGGGATCAGCGTCGAACAGGTCTCGTACGTGTACGGCTGCCATCTGTCGCTGGTGTTCGGCAAGTGCCGCCCACGCCTCTGTTTCGTCAATCACCACGGGCTTGCTATCGGTCCGGGATGGCGATGCGCCGCTCATACCAACGGAGTATCAGGCTGAGAATCAGTGTCAGTGTCACGTAGAGCACCACCAACACGAAGAAGCCCTCCCTGAACCGAAACGACGAACCGGTGTAGAGGCGCGCCATCTGCGTCACCTCCCTCACCGCCAGAACGGAGATCAAGGACGTGTCCTTCATCAGCGAGATGAGGTCATTGCCCAGAGCGGGCAGCATGTTGCGAACCGCCTGCGGCAGGACAATCGACCGCATGATCTGGCCTTCTCGCAGCCCAACCGCCCTGCCGGCCTCGACTTGGCCGGTGGGTACCGACTGGATACCCGCCCTGAACACCTCAGCGATGAATGCCGCATAGAAGAGCGACAGCGCGGCCGCGCCGCGCCATGCGTTCGATATCGCCCGTTGCTCGAGCTGCAGGAGGTTTGCGAAATCCGGCGCCAGCACGAGGGCGACCGCAAAGATGAACACAATCATCGGGATACCGCGGACCAGCTCGATGTAGAGGGTGCTGAGGTTCCTCGCTGCTCCTTGCATGAAGCGCACGAATAGGTTTCGGCCGGGCACCCTGCCGCTGATTCGGCCCAAACCCAGCAGCAACCCGAGAGCTAGCGAGGCCACGAACGCCCCCGCGGTGATTATCAATGTGAGCCCAATCCCTCGGAACAGAACCAACCGGCGCTCGGTCTGCGGCTCACCGGTAGCCAGATCGATGGGGGGCGTTGTTTGTCCTTCGAGAGGCGGCACCTCGACCTCCTCGATCAACGGCCATGGCAAGACGTTGTCGAATGCCTCTCGATAATCCTCGTTCACGACGACCAGGTAGCCCATGTAGCCGATGATCAGGATGATCATGACGAACCACCAGGGAAAACCAGCGGCATCGAATTTGATGATGCTGCTGGGCGGGGAGGTCGCGGCCTCGTCTTTGATCAGCTCGTCCATATGTGGTTCCTAACGGAAACGCCGGGCCCGAAGGCCCGGCGCATCCTAACGCTCGAAGCAAGAGCCTCGCTGAGCGTCAACTCGTCGTTGGCTGCTTATCCTTCTCCACCCACGTCGGCGATGTCGTCGTAGGTGACGGTGAAGGAGTCGGTGAAGTACTTCCGCCCCAGCTCTTCGAGCGTGCCATTCTCCTTGAGAACCGCCAACGCTTGATTGACAGGGTCGACGAGCGCGGACCCGAGCGGGAAGATGAACCCGAGCGGATCGGACTGCAACGCCCCATCGAGGGTCACGATCTGGTCGGCGTTCTCACCGACATAACCGAGACCGGCGGCATCGTCGATGATCACCGCATCGACATCGCCACTGATGAGCGCCTGAATCGCCAGACCGAACTGATCGAACGCATCCACCCGGCCCTCCGGCACCAAAGTGATAGCCAGCTCGTAGTTGGTGGTTCCCACCTGGGTCCCGATCCGGGCATCCGGATCGGCCAAGACATCGTCGGCGCTGGTGTACCGGTCGTCGTCGAGTCGAGCGACCAGCTTCTGCTCAACCGCCATATACGAATCGGAGAAGTCAACGATCTCAGCACGCTCGGCCGTGATGGAAATGCCGTCGGCGGCCGTATCGAGCAATCCCTGCGCCACCTCCTCGATCACCGCCGGCCAACCGGCCTCGGTCATCACCGGTATGCAATTCAACAACTCGCAAATCGCGTCCCAGGCTTCGTAGTCCCACCCGGTGCCTTCCGTTTCACCAATCGGGATGTAATTGAATGGCAAATAGGCGTTCTCGACGCCGACGGTCACCTCGATGCCGCCAAGATCGGGCAGTGCAGAGGCTTCGTCCTCTTCCTCCCCGACCGGAGCGATGTCGTCGTAGGTAACCGTGAACGCGTCGGTGAAGTACTTCCGACCCAGCTCCTCCAGCGTGCCGTTGGCGGCCATCTCAGCCAGGGCCAGGTTGACTGGCTCGACCAAATCCGATCCGAGCGGGAAGATGAATCCAAGCGGATCGGACTGCAACGCCCCATCGAGAGTTTCGATCTGGTCGGCGTTCTCACCCACGTAGCCGAGACCGGCGGCATCGTCGATGATCACGGCATCGACATCGCCACTGATGAGCGCCTGAATCGCCAGACCGAACTGATCGAACGCATCCACCCGGCTCTCCGGCACCAGCGAGATTGCCAACTCGTAGTTGGTGGTTCCCACCTGGGTCCCGATCCGGGCATCCGGATCGGCCAAGACATCGTCGGCGGTGGTGTACCGGTCGTCATCGAGTTGAGCAACCAGCTTCTGCTCCACAACCATGTAGGGATCGGAATAGTCGACGATCTCGGCACGCTCGGCCGTGATCGAGATACCGTCGGCGGCCGTATCGAGCAAGCCCTGCGCCACCTCTTCGATCACCGCCGGCCAACCGGCCTCGGTCATCACCGGCACGCAATTCAACAACTCGCAAATCGCGTCCCAGGCGTCGTAGTCCCAGCCCGTGCCTTCGGTCTCGCCGACCGGGATGTAGTTGAACGGCAAATAGGCGTTCTCGACGCCAACCGTCACTTCTCGACCGCCGAGGTCAGGCAAGCCCGATTCGGGCGGAGCGGCCGTTGTCGCAGGCGCGTCGGTGGCCGCTGGTGCTTCTGTGGTATCCGCCGTATCAGTTCCGCAGGCGGCGAACACCATCGCCAAAGCAGCCATCAACGCCAGTAGTTTCCTTGGGTTCATTGGATTCCTCCGCAACTAGTGCCCGGAAGGGCGATTGGCAGGTTACCCGGGGAACCTGCGAAAGGCGATCGCTCCTAGATTGGAGCCATGCAGACCGTGTGGGTGTTCGGCGATCAACTCAACCGGAACATCGGAGCGATGGCCAATGCCGAGCCGGCCAATAGTCGAATATTGATGATCGAAAGTGCTGCAACCAACGGCAGAGCTTTCCACCGACAACGCCTTCATCTCGTCCTCACTGCGATGCGTCGCTTCGCTACGGAACTCCGCGAGGAGGGATTCGATGTCGACTATCGACGTGCCCCATCTTTTCGTCGTGGTTTCGAGGAACACCACCGGGAGTATGAACCAGATGCGGTGACCAGCACCGAGCCCAACAGCCGAAAACATCGTGCGCTGGCGGCCGCCTTGGGCGTCCACACCACGAAGTCCAATCAATTTCTCACCCACCCCGAGGTCTTCGCCGAGTGGGCCGGCCCACGCCAACGTCTCCGGCTCGAAGATTTCTATCGATGGCAGCGAAAGCGCCTCGGCTATTTGCTCGACGCCGACGGCGAGCCGGCCGGAGGCAGTTGGAACTACGACCATGACAACCGGGAGCCGCCTCCCGCCGATGGGGAATGGCAGACGCCATTGTCGTCTCCACTGGACGCGGTCGACCGAGAGGTTCTCGACAGCGTGGGCGGCGTGGGCCGAGATCCGGTCGGGTGGTGGCCCACCTCGCGCGCTGCGGCGCTGGCTCGCCTTGAGCACTTTGTGGATTCCGGGCTTTCGGGTTTTGGCCGGCACGAAGACGCAATGACATCGCAGAGCTGGCATCTCGCCCATTCGCTCCTCAGCCCCGCGCTCAACCTGGGGCTCCTGTTGCCGGACGAGGTGTGCGACGCAGTCGAGACCGCCTACCGGGCTGGGGACGTGCCCATCAGCTCAGCCGAAGGGTTCATCAGACAGGTCATTGGTTGGCGGGAGTTCGTGTGGGGCATCTACTGGCTTTGGCCGGATCAGCGCGACGAGAATGTCTTCGCTCACCACCGACCACTACCACCGTCATGGGATGGCGCACCCACCGACATGCTGTGCGTGGCCGAGGCAATCGACGGGCTCGAGAAACGGGCGTGGATCCATCACATCCAGCGCCTCATGGTCCTCTCGAACTTCGCCAACCTCTACGGAATGGAACCCCACCTCGTCCACGACTGGATGCGCGAGCGGTACATAGACGGAGCAGATTGGGTGATGGGTCCCAACGTCTACGGGATGGGGCTCTGGTCGGATGGGGGGCGCATGGCCACCAAGCCATACGTATCAGGAGGCGCCTACATCAACCGAATGAGCGACTACTGCGGCGAGTGCCGCTTCAACCCGAGGAAACGAATAGGGCACGACGCCTGCCCGTTCACGACCCTGTATTGGGACTTCCTGGCGCGGCATGAGGAAACCCTTCGCTCCAACCATCGACTGGCTCGGCAGTACGCAGCGATGAAACGTCTCGAGGACCTTCCCCAGGTTCGCCAACGCGCCGCCGAGGTCGTCGCCGGTATCGAAGAGGGAACCTTGTGAGGACCATCGGCTTGTTGGGCGGCATGAGTTGGGAGTCGTCGATCGAATACGAGCGAATCATCAATCAAGAGGTGCGCCGGCGGCTCGGTGGAGCCCACTCGGCCAGCTTGCTGATCCGGTCGTACGACTTCGCAGAGATCGAAGCAATGCAGGAGGCCGGTGACTGGGAGGGCGCCGGCGCCCTCCTAGCCCATGATGCCGCTTCGCTCGTGACAGCGGGGGCCGACCTGATCGTCCTGTGCACGAACACCATGCATCTCGTCGCCGACGCGATCGAAGCCGCCATCGATGTGCCCTTTCTCCACTTGGCAGACACCACGGCGGCGGCCATCTCGCGAGCAGGACTCTCCACCGTGGGCTTGCTGGGAACGAGATTCACCATGGAAAAGGGGTTCTACCGCGACCGCATCGAGCGAACTGGCGTCACGGTGATTGTCCCCGACGCCACAGACCGCCAGAAGGTCGACTCGGTGATCTTTTCCGAGCTCGTCCAGGGAATCGTCGACCCTGACTCTCGGGCAGCGCTCGTGGCGATCGTCGGCCGGTTGGCGAGTGCCGGCGCCGAAGGGATCATTGCCGGTTGCACCGAGATCGAACTCCTCGTGAGCCCCAAAGACGTTGCCCTGCCCTACTTCCCCACCACCCGACTCCATGCGTTGGCGGCCGTCGAGGAGGCACTTCGCTGAACCAACGGGCCCGGACCGTCGATCGATGGACGACCCGACTGAGCGTGAAGAAGCGCAGCACCGACCCTTGGTTCGGGGAACGAACTCGCCTAGGTCTCACCGAGGTAGGCCGACCGCATCTCTGGGTTGTTGAGCAGGCCCTCGGCGGTGTCGGCGAGCACGATCTCGCCGGTCTGGAGGACGTATCCGCGATCGGCGATCGAGAGAGCCATGGAGGCGTTCTGCTCGACGACGAAGACCGCCATGCCGGCGTCGTTGATCTGTTCGATGAGCTCGAAGTTCTGTATCACCAGCGCCGGCGCCAGCCCCATCGAGGGCTCGTCCATGAGTAGGAGCTTCGGATCTGACAGCAACGCCCTCCCCACCGCCACCATCTGTTGCTCTCCCCCCGACAAGGTTCCGGCTTTCTGGCTCAGCCGCTCCTTGACACGTGGGAACATCTCGAACACGCGATCCATATCGGCATCTATGGCGGCTCGGTCGGTGCGAAGGTAGGCGCCCATCTCGAGGTTCTCCTTCACGGACATCCGAGCAAACAGCCGCCGGTTTTCGGGCACCATCGAGATACCCTTTTTGACAATGTCACGTGTGGCCCGACCGGTCATTTCGTCTCCATCGACGTGGAGACTCCCCGTGGTCGGCTCCACGTTGCCGAGGATCGTCTTCAATGTCGTGGTCTTGCCGCTGGCGTTCCCGCCCAAGAGGCACACCAGTTCTCCGGGATTGATGTGGATGTCGACATCTTTCAGCACGTGAACCGGGCCGTAGTGTGTGTTCACTCCCTTGAGTTCGAGGATGGGGTGCTCGCCCGTCACGTGTCCTCCGGCGGTCTGCCCAGATACGCCTCGATGACCCGCGGGTCGTGGGACACCGTTTCGTAGTCGCCTTCGGTCAACTTCTCGCCATGGTCGAGCACCACCACCCTGTCTGAGACGGTTCCCACGACCTTCATGTCATGCTCGATCATGACGATGGCGTATCCCCATTCATCCCGAAGTTTCCCGATCAGCTGCGTGAGTTCCTTGGTCTCGCGAGGATTCATGCCGGCGGTGGGCTCGTCGAGCATCAGCAGTGTCGGCATCGTCGCCATGGCTCGGGCGATCTCGAGTCTCCGGCGATTGGCATATGAGAGAACGAAGGCGGGCTGCTCGCGGCGGTACCCGGCAAGCCGCGTCCCGAAGAAGTCGAGCACGGTGTTGGCTCTCTCTCGAATCTCCTTCTCCTCTTTCTTGAACCCACGGGTCTGGAAGAGTGCGCCCCATACTCCCTGTTCGGTGCGACAGTGCTGGGCCACCATGATGTTTTCGAGAATCGTCATGTTGGGAAACAACCGAACATTCTGGAACGTTCGGCCGATGCCGAGGGTTGTGACCTGGTTGGGGTCCATTCCAATCAACTCGGTGCCTTGGAACCTTATGCTGCCCGAATCAGGTTTCACCATGCCTGTGATGCAATTGAAGAAGGTCGTCTTACCGGCGCCATTGGGCCCGATGATCGAAACGATCTCTCCCTCGTTGACAGTGAGAGCCACCTCGTTGACAGCCCGCAAGCCGCCAAAGGACACAGAAACGTTGGAGATCTCGAGGAGGCTCATGTCGCCAGCTCTTCTTCGTCTATGCCCGCTCCGACGCCGGCCTTGAGCCAGGCATCCTGATCCATCTCTTCATGGTGCAGCTCACGAGATCGGTAGGTGCTTGGCAGCAAGCCCTCGGGCCTCACCAGCATCACCACGACCAGCAGCGCTCCGTAGATGAGCAGCTTGTACTCCTGGAATTCCTGGAGCAAGCCCGGTTGGGTCGGGCCGCCGAGAACACCGATCAGTAAAGCGGCGCCGAGGATGACTCCGGGAATGTTGCCCATACCCCCGACGATCACGACCACCAACACGATGATCGAGACCAGCAATTCGAAACTGTTGGGAAAGACCGAACCGACCTTGGCGGCGAAGATTGCCCCACCCCACGACGCCAATATGGCGCCGATGATGAAGGCCAGGAGTTTGGCAGTCACCGTGTTTATTCCCATGGCCTCTGCAACGGTCTCGTCCTCGCGCATGGCCATCCATGATCTGCCGATCCGGGAATACTGGAGTCGCCACGATACGTAGACGGCCACGAGCACGAAGATCGCAACCATGTAGAAGATGCGCTCCGGGTCGACGCCCTTGATCTCACCGGTGAACCATTCGATACCGGGGATCTGACGTATCCCCTGCGATCCACCGAAAGAGCTGGACAGCCAGTCGGACAGGAACAGGATCCGAACGATCTCACCGAAACCGAGCGTAACGATGGCCAGATAGTCGCCTCGCATACGTATGACAGGCGTTCCGACCACCAGGCCCGCCAACGTCGCCAAGATGATGACAATCGGCAGGGCCACCCACCACGACAGTTCGGGACTGAACGCCGGCGAGCCAGGAGACGTGAGCACCGCGGTCCCGTACGCGCCGACTGCGAAGAAGGCCACGTAGCCGAGATCGAGGATGCCGGCGAGGCCGATAACGACGTTGAGCCCCAGTGCCATGAGGACGAACAGCCCGATGTTGGCAAGTAACTCATTCATGATGCCGCCCAGGAATCTCGGCAATATCCCGAACAGAGCGACAGAGATGATGACTCCGGCGATGGTGACCCGCCGCTGAACATCCAGATCCATGCGTCCGTACCTCGTCCGGATCGAGGGTGCATCGCGGTGGGTCGTCCATGCGGTGATAGCTCCGGTCAGCAAGAAGATGACGGCGGCCGCGGATGGTTTGAGGCCTCCGGTCCGGGCATACAGCGCATCGGCGTTGTCTTCGAGGATGTCGGTCACGACAGGTTCGAGCAGTGAGAAGGCAAGCACGTACAGCAGTCCGAACTCGATGCCTCTCCGGACGGGGCGTGACAGCAGGTGAAGGGCAGCTCCAGCGGTGGCGAGCACGACGCACCCAACGAAGAGGATCGTGAGCCCGGCGCCGAGCCCGCGGCCAAAGGTGACGATTTCGATCATCGCCGGGCTCAGCCGTGGGAACACGTCACGTATCGCCACCCCTGCCTCGAGGAGGGCATCGACCCCCCACACAAAGACCACCAAGATGAGCCCGCTGATAGCTCCGACGAGGGCGCCGGCGCCGAGATCCTGGGCTCCAGCCGGCTCGGCTTCGAAACCCTCCAGCGCCTTGCGCCGGGTAGCGAGATAAGCCAGGAGCGGCGGCACCCAGATCAGCGCCACGATTCCCAGAGTGAGACCAGGGTTGATGACAGATCGGCTGTCGAACGCTTCGACCATGCCGATTGCACAGATGAAGGCAAGCGTGATGCCGGCGTTGATGCCGTAGAACCGTGCTCGGGACCAGTCGACGCTCATACTCGGTCCCGGGCGGAGAGGCGCTCACCGAACAGACCGGTGGGCCGGAAGATGAGCACGAGAACAAGAACTGCGAACGCAACGGCGTCTTTGAGCTGACTCACCCCGGTGACACCGAGGGGCTCCAGTATCACCAACGGAGCCACCGACTCAGCCAGACCCAGGAAAACTCCTCCACCCATGGCCCCGGCCAGATTGCCGATCCCACCAACCACGGCGGCGGTAAACGCCTTGATCCCCGGAATGAATCCGGTGATGAACGAGACGCCACGGAACAGGATCGCCCACGAAAGTCCGGCGACGCCTGCCATTGCGCCGCCGACTGCGAAGGTGGTGACGATTGTGCGGTCGACGTTGATCCCCATGAGAGCAGCGATTTCTTTGTCTTCGGCAACCGCCCGCATTGCCTTGCCGGTCTTGGTGCGGGTGATGAACAGGTAGAGGCCGATCGATGCCACGATGGCGATCACAATGACCAGCAGCTTGGTGCCTTCGATCTCGAAGCCAAGGATGGTTCGCCGGCTGGTGAGCCACTCGGGCGGGCGGGGATAGCTCTTCACCGCCGGCCCGAACAGGCCAAAAAAGGCGTTCTGGAGGAAGAATGACACGCCGATCGAGGTGATGAGCGGGATGAGTCGAGGGGCGTTTCGGAGAGGGCGGTAGGCAACCCGTTCGATGATGACTGCGGTCAGGGTCGAGATGATCATCGACGACAGCAGCACGATGAGGAGTGAGAGAAGAAAGGCTTCTTCCCACCAGCCCGCGTTGAAGAGCGCGTTGGAGATGAAAAAGCTGATGACGGTCCCGGCCATGAATACTTCGCCGTGGGCGAAGTTGATGAAGCCGAGCACGCCGTAGACCATCGAATATCCGAGCGCCAGGAGGCCATACATGGCCCCTTGGGCGAGTCCGGCGACGAGAAGGTCACGAAACGCCGGGCCGGTGAGCCCGCCCGTGCCGCTCGCCGACTGCACAATGAACTGAACGAGGCCCCAGGTGATGATGACGACAGCGACGATGCGGATGAGCATCACGAACCCGTCGACCCACTGGCCGGCGAAGCGGCCGCGAGATCGGCTTATCTGGGGCTGGTCGAGGGTCGCCATGAATCAGAGTTGGTGAGGGGGCGGGCTTCCCCGCCCCCTCACGCCTTCCCTATTGGTTAGTTCGGGAATGTGAAGATGACGTTCTGTCCGACCTCCGCGGCGGTCGTTTCACCTTCCAAGTGATCAACGATGCTGATGCGCTGCGAGCCACAGTCACCGAAGTCGTCACAGGTGAGCGATCCGGTTATGCCATCGAAGTCCGCCAGGCTGTTCAGTGCGTCACGGACGGCTTGACGATCGATGTACATCGTGTCGCCTTCCACCACCGCGACCTCGGAGATCGCCGTCAGCAGCATCACGGTGGCGTCATACGAATGGGCCCAGAAGGGCGCGCTCGGCGCTTCACCGTACGCAGCTTCATAGGCCGCCAGGAAGTCCTCAGCACTCGTGCCCAGGGCACTCTTGTTCTCGCCGAACTGGAGATCCGGGCCCGAGTGAATCACACCGACCGATTCGGGCAGCACGAGGAAATTGTCGGCGAGGGTGCCGTCGGCACTCACCAGCAATGTGTCTTCGAGACCCTGCACTCCTCCGACCTGCTGGACGATGAAGCCACCCTCCGGCATGAAGATCGGGAAGAAGATCGCTTCCGGTTCACCGGCGGCAACCTCGGTCAGGACTGGCACCATGTCGGTGTCGCCCTTGTTCACAGCAGTGAAGACCGAGATTTCTCCGCCGAACTCTTCGAATGCGTCGGCAAAGGCCTGCGCCAAACCGTTCGTGTACGGATCACCATCATGGATGGCGGCCGCGTTGCGAAGGCCCAATTCCTCGTACAGGTAGGTCGCAACCGCTCGGCCTTGGAACAGGTCGTTGTGTGCGGTTCGGTAGTAGCCAGGGTTGTAGTCGGGATTGGCGTTTCCGGCCAAGTCGGACGTCAACGCCGGAGACGTGTTCGACGGCGAGATCATCACCATGCCTGCCGCCGAGATCAGCGGCGAGGCAGCGGTCGCTGCGCCTGAGCAGGACGTTCCGATCACACCAACGACGTCCTCGTCGGCGACGATTGTCTGAGCGGCAGCTTGACCACCATCTGCGCTGCAGAGGTCGTCAAGAGGAGTCCCAATGCTGACGTTGCGGCCCTCAATCGCACCAAAGTCGGCAATGGCCAGTTCGGTACCGCGCTGGTTGGGAATTCCGAGCGTGGCAACGTCGCCAGAGATAGCCTGCAATGAGCGAATCTGAATGTCCTCGCCCGGGCCGACCTCTACTGCGCCAAGTGGCCCTGGCTCGAACATGGCCTCCGGCTCGGTTTCTGGCGGAGCCTCCGTGGTCGCGGGAGCTTCCGTCGTAGGAGCTTCCGTGGCCGCGGTGGTCTCGTCAGGAGCGTCCGTTGTTTCTGTTGAATCTGACCCACATGCGGCCAAGATCAACGCAAATGCGCTGATGATGGCTATCAGGTGGAGTGTCTTCCGTCTCGGCAATTTCAGCCTCCTTGCGTGGACGGTTGGTTACTCATTTCGGACGGCACACCGGGTGTGCCGTCGGGACACTCTACTCATGGGTATCCGGTCGCCGCTGCCAAGAGTGCAGCAAAGGTTTCCAACGAAAGAGGCGATCAGGCGACGAGATGGGCCGAATTGGCGAGGCCGAGGTGTCCCGCTTCGATGGCGGCGAGCCTGTTGGCTTGTTCATCGGAGACGATATCGCATACCCAGTCCCAGTGGACGGTGACGCGATCACCGGGACGGCACGACCCGGGCAGGCAGCGGAATGGCTGCGTCACCGTCATGCCGCGTGTGAGGTTCCCACCTTCATACGAGAGTTGTTCGGTCTCCACGACTGCGGTCTCACCATGCATCGATATCACGGTCCCGGTCCGGATGCGGCATCGGTCGAGCACATCGAGCGCAATCCCGACGTGTCCCTGTCGGAGCAGCCCAACCCAGGGGTAGACGCAGAGCACGTGGAAGGAGTGATGCGGGAACGCGCTCACCGCCAGATGATCGGCCAGATTCGACCAACCTGACGGATTCCGATCTCGAAACCGGTCCCGCAACGAGTTGCCGAAGTCGAGCAAGGGAACCGAGCGCAGGAGATCGGTTCCCAGCCAGTACGCCTCGACAACTCGCCGATCCAGGGGGTCACCTATTCCGGACACCGATGCGATCAGGGACAAATACGGCCAGGCCCCGTCGAAATGGGTTGCCCATTGTCGGAGGTCGCCTCCGGCGTCGGGAGCTGCGATCATCGCCAGGACCGTTGTCGCATCCTCCGGCCCGCAGTAGCCCTTCGCATTGGGCGGAAACGCGTACCGGGCGAAGAGCTGCGGGCCAGACGTGGGCCTCGGCGCCGGATGCCACTTCATCTGAGAGAGGTTGATCGAGTTGCCTGGCGCAGACTCCCAACCATGACGATGGCGACTCCGGCAGCGATGAGGGCGAGACCGACTGCGGGCACGGTCGCTCCCTGAAATCCGGTTTGTATCAGCGCCGTGATCAACGCTCCGCCTACCAAGATCGCCATCACATCGGTGGCCGGGGCTCGCGAGAGTGCGGAATACCAGCCTGCCACGAACAGGCTGAGGACCCCACCGGTCACCAACACCCACGACACCTGGGTGGCACCGATCGACCCCAACGCGGCGAACGCACCCGAGGTCAGCCCGTAGCCGACCAGCACGACGCTGCCGAGGGCCATTCGAGCCACTGCCACGGTCATCGGCGACAGTTCGACCAGGAGGTTCTTGGCGATGATGACCTCGATTGACCACAAGATCGTCGCTGCCAGAATCATCAACTCGCCGCTACCGGCCGCCCATCCGTCAACGCCTCCACCCAGCGTTGCCTGGCCCCACAACAGAACTCCGATCGCCAGGTAGTGCCACCCCCTGAGCCGCTCACCCAGTAGCGGGACAGCAAGCAAGGCAACAAAAACAACCAAGCCCTTGTGGATGAATGCAGCATTCGTGGAGGTCGCTCGCGCCAGGCCTTCAAAAAACAGGAGAAACGGCACGCTTCCGCCGACCACCGCCACCGCCGCCAGACCCGTCCACTGGGAACGGCTCGTCGGCCACGTGAATGCCTCTTTGCTCCGGCGCGCCGACACGCCCGCCAGGATCACGAG
>JBFGJH010000048.1:0-25335 GCA_041577335.1 Acidimicrobiia bacterium
CACCCTCGCCTCAGTCGTCGCCTTCGTCTACGAACGCGCCCCCGGCCTCGAACAACCCAGCCAAACACCCGCCGCCGAGAGCCTCCCCAGCGACACCGCGCCGGCGGAAGCCGTGAGCGCTGGGCTCATGGAGGGCGACGACGAGGCGGCCGCCGCCGTGATACGGCGCATCCCCACCCCCGTCCTCCGGCCTGCTCTCGAAGCCTGCGTGCCCACCGGAGTTGACATTGGCAGCGGATCCCGAATCGTCGTGATGATGGATCGGGGTGGCGTCGGCGCGGCGCTGGTGAAGCGCCTCGGGAAGCTCGGCGCCGATGTGCTGGCGGTCGTTGACGCTCCCGAAGCCGACGAGCTACTCGACCGCATCGCCGGGTTCGGGCCCATCCACGGCGTGTTCTGGCTGCCCGCCCTGGACACCGAGGATTTCGCCGCTATGGACATCGATGACTGGAGGGAGGCGACGCGTGTTCGTGTGAAGCTCCTCTATACAGCCATGCGCCACCTGTACGACTCAGGGGCGTTCCTGGTGACCGGTACGCGCCTCGGAGGCCGCCATGGGTATGACCAGGCCGGTGCACATGCCCCCTTGGGCGGCGCCGTGACCGGCTTCGCCAAGGCCTACAAGCGAGAGCGCCCCGACGTACTGGTGAAGGCTGTGGACTTCCCAGCCGGCCGCAAAACGGCCGCCCCGGCGGAAGCCCTGATCAAAGAGGCGCAAAGTGATCCGGGTGTCGTCGAGGTCGGCCACGTCGGCGCTGCCCGTTGGACGATCGCCACCGTCCCGGGAGTCGCCGACGGCGACGAAGCGGGCGTCGAACTCGGTCCCGACTCGGTCTTCGTGATCACCGGCGCGGCCGGCAGTATCGTGTCGGCAATCACGGCGGACCTCGCCCGGGCCGCGGGAGGCGGCACGTTCCACCTGTTGGACCTGGCGCCTGCCGCCGACGCTGCCGACCCCGACGTGGCGATGTTCGCCGCCGACCGGGACGGCCTCAAGCGCACCCTCTTCGAGCGCATCAAGGAGTCCGAAGGCAGGGCGACGCCTGCGCAGGTCGAGAAGGAGCTTGCCGGGATCGAGCGGCGCCATGCTTCGGCCGCAGCGATGCAGGCCATCGAGAACGCCGGCGGCGTCGTGCACTACCACCAGGTCGACCTGCGCGACGATGCAGGCATGGCCGGCGCCATGGAATCCGTCAAGGCGGACGGGCAGGTCGACGTCCTCCTCCATGCGGGAGGACTGGAGATCAGCCGGCTGCTCCCCGACAAGGAACCCGCCGAGTTCGATCTGGTTTTCGACGTCAAGGCCGACGGCTGGTTCAACCTGGTGAAAGGGCTCGAGGGCGTGCCGATCATCTCGGCCGTTGCCTTCTCCTCCATCGCAGGCCGGTACGGCAACGGCGGGCAGGCCGACTACAGCGCCGCCAACGACATGCTGTGCAAGGCGATCTCCCACCTGCGATCGGCTCGTCCCGACACCCGCGGGATCGCCGTCGACTGGACGGCGTGGGGAGACATCGGCATGGCCACCAGAGGATCGATTCCGACGGTCATGAAAGCGGCCGGCATCGACATGCTCCCCGCTGCGGCCGGAATTCCCATTGTTCGCCAAGAGCTCACCCGCCCGGCCCCGACGCGCGAGATCGTGATCGCCGGGGGGCTCGGAGTCCTCGATGAGGAACTAGATCCCGGCGGAGGCGTCGACACAGAGTCGATGCTGGACGCTCAGAATCAGCCGGGTGTCATGGTGGGCACGTTGCGCGGCGGCGCAGCGGGGCTCACCATGTCCGTGGAGCTCGACCCCCGAGAGCAGCCGTTCCTGCACGACCACCAGATCGACGGCACACCTGTGCTGCCGGGGGTCATGGGCTTGGAGGCATTCGCGGAGGTCGCCGCGCTTGCCTATCCCGACTTGCATGTAGCCGCCATCGAGGATGTCGACTTTCACGCGCCCTTCAAGTTCTACCGCCACGAGCCCCGTCAGGTCACCGTCGAGGCTTCGTTCACGAGGGACGGCGAAGACGTCCTCGCACACTGCCGTCTCACCGGCTCCCGAGTCCTCGCCGGACAGGACGAGCCGCAGCGCACCGTGCATTTCACCGGCACCGTGCGGCTCGCCGCCGAGCCGCCGCACCCGGCGGGCGGATCCATCCCGGACCGGAAGGGCGCCGAGGTGACGGCCGAATCGGTCTACTCCATCTATTTCCACGGCCCCGCCTACCAGGTTGTGGCGAACGCCTGGCGGAATGGTGACACCGTGGCCGGTGCCATGCCGGAGACGCTTGCAGCGAATCACTTCCCCGATTCGGCGGTCACGATCGTCGGACCGCGCTCCCTCGAGCTTTGCTTTCAGACGGCCGGTGTGCACGAGATAGGGACAACTGGCGTTATGGGGCTCCCGCTGCATGTCGACCGCTACATCCCAGCTCCGGCCGATGGCAAGCCGCAAGGACGACTGACGGCGCTCGTCGAGGCACACGACGACGGCAGCTTCTCCGCCAGCGTCGTCGACGAGGCAGGCACCGGTTTCGGCGCCTTGTCCGGCTATCGCACCGTGCGACTCCCCGGCGCGATCGACGACGACCTGCTGGCGCCTCTGCGCAAAGCAATGACCGGCGAGGCCTGATCACGTGGCGGCGCCGGCCGCGTCGTGGCTCGCCGTGTGCGAAACGGCGGTCCCGACCGACGACGAATGGCTCACCGGGCCGGAAGCGGCTCGGCTCGCTGCAATGCGGTTCACCAAGCGCCGCCTGGAATCGCGCTTGGGACGCTGGACTGCCAAACAAGCTGTGGCAGGGGCACTGCGACTCCAGACGGGCGCACCGGACACCGGCCAGGTGAGCATCGTCAACGCCCCCGACGGAGCACCGGAGGCCTTCGTCGACGGTGAACCGATCGGGATCGCAATCTCGATGACGGACCGGGCGGGGTGGGCGGTATGCATAACGCTGCCCGGCGCGGCCTCGGTGGGCTGCGATCTGGAGCTCGTCGAGCCGCGTTCGGCCGCCTTCGTAGCCGACTACTTCACACCGCCGGAGCAGGCGGCTGTTGCGGCCGCCGACAACCACGATCTCATGGCCAACGCCATCTGGTCGGCCAAGGAAAGCGCTCTCAAAGTCCTTCGCACCGGGCTACGACGCGCCACCCGGTCGGTGGAGGTCACACTGGATGGCGACGGCAACGGCTGGCACCCACTGGAGGTCGTCGCTGCGGAGGGCGACCGATTCCCGGGTTGGTGGATCAGGTTCGGCGAGTTCGTCCTGACGGTGGCGGCATCGGTGCCCACAGCCTCACCGGTGAGCCAGGTCGAGCCGCCCCCACTGGCGGAAGCCGAGCCGCTCCATTCGTGGATGGATGCCCCGCTGATCGGCTAGCTCTCTCCCCTCGTTCCCATCGGGCGGCTCTGCAAGGGGGGTCTCCGGCCCGTCGACCCCAAGGCGTTGGCACGCTGGCCTGGGCCCGCCCAGCTCGTCGGCCCTACAATCTGCTCGCCAAGGGAAGGAGATCAATGGTCGAGGTCGCACGAGGCGAGTGGTTCTTGGGGGGAGAGGTCGACAGCGCTGGTGAGCGCATCGCCGAATCTCCCATCGTCTACGAGTCACATCATCTCACCACCCACGGCGTCATCGTGGGTATGACCGGATCGGGAAAGACCGGCCTCGGAGTGATCGCACTCGAAGAGGCCCTGCTCAATGGGGTGCCGGCGATCATCATCGACCCCAAAGGGGACATGGGCAACCTGCTCCTCAACTTCCCGGCGTTCGAGCCGTCCGACTTCCGGCCGTGGATCGATGAGGGTGAAGCTCAGCGCAACGAGAAGACGCCGGACGAGATGGCCGCCGACACGGCCGAGCTCTGGAAGAACGGGCTGGCCGGGTGGGAGATCGGCTCGGATCGGATGCGCCGGCTCGGCATGGGAGCCGGTTTTTCGATCTACACGCCAGGCTCGGCTGCCGGCATCCCGGTCAACATCGTCGGCTCGCTCGCCGCTCCCAAACTGGACTGGGCGACCGAGGCCGAGACCATCCGCGCCGAGATCGAAGGATTCGTGTCCTCCCTCTTGGTTCTGGCGGGAATCACCGCTGACCCTATCTCCTCGCCTGAGCACATCCTGCTCGCGACCATCATCGAAAAGGCGTGGTCGGAGGGCCACGATCTCGATTTGGCGTCGCTCATCTCTCAGGTGCAGACACCACCCATCCGCAAGCTCGGCGTCTTCGAGCTCGACACGTTCTTCCCGCCCAAAGACCGCACCAAGCTGGCGATGAAACTCAACGGTCTGGTGGCCTCCCCAACGTTCGCCAGCTGGATGGAAGGATCGCCGCTCGACGTACAGAAGCTCCTGTATACCGATGACGGCAAACCCAAGGCGTCGGTCATGTATTTGTCGCACCTGTCTGATACCGAACGCCAGTTCATCGTCACGCTTCTCATGTCGAAAGTTGTGACCTGGATGCGAACCCAGCAGGGCACGTCGGATCTTCGCGCGGTGATCTACATGGACGAGGTGTTTGGCTTTGCCCCGCCTACGGCGAATCCGCCGTCGAAGAAGCCGATCTTGACGCTTCTCAAGCAGGCCCGCGCCTTCGGTGTCGGCTTGTTGCTCTCGACCCAAAACCCCGTGGATCTCGACTACAAGGCAATGTCGAACGCAGGGACCTGGATGATCGGTCGCCTGCAGACGGAAAGGGACAAGGCCCGTATTCTGGAGGGCCTGAAGTCGGCCTCGGGCGACGTGGATGTGAGCGCGTTCGATCAGCTGATCTCGGACCTCGGGAAACGCCAGTTCGTGTTGCACTCAACGCGGGAGAAGCAGCCGAAGGTATTCACCACACGCTGGGCGATGTCATATCTAGCCGGACCGTTGAGTCGCGAGCAGGTGACGACCCTCATGGAGGAGACTCCCGAGAGAGCTGCAGCAGCCGCCGCGCCACCGTCTGTCCCCGGTCCGGCCGATGCGCCTTCAGCTACCGCGGCGGCGACGGTCGGATCCCCTTCCCCGACAGGCCTGGCAGACAACGAGAGTCCCGTGGCGCCAGTGATACCCGACACCGTTCGGGTCTACTACCTGGACCCGGCGGCACCGTGGGCCGGCGAGATCGGAGCCAACCCGACCTCGACTCGCCATCAAGCAGGACTGGTGGCGCGCGTAGACCTGGTGTTCGACGATCAATATGCCGACGTCGATCATGACGAGGAATGGGAGGCGGTCTTCTTCCCGATCGGGGATCGCTTCGACCCCGAAACCGCCACCACTGTCGACTACGACGAGCGGGACTTGAAGACAGCCGTCCCCGACGGCGCGACGTACGTGCTTCCTGAGGCCAAGGTCGACACGAAATCCTTCTACACGTCTGCGACCACTGATTTGAAGAACTGGCTGTATCAACACCGGTCCGTGGAAGTGTTGAAGAACCCCGCATTGAAACTGTATTCGCGAGTCGGAGAGGGCGAAGAGGAGTTCAGGGCGCGGTGCGCAGAGGCTGCCGAAGATGCCGCCGACGCCGAGGTGGCCAAGCTCAAGGACAAGTACGCCAAGCGGATCGACACTGTTCGGGATCAGCTGGCCAGCGCCGAGCGGAGGGTTCGGGAGCTCGAAACCGACGTGGCAAGTCGCCGCCAGAGCGAGATCGTGTCAGGAGCAGGGGACCTGCTGTCGGTCTTCGTCGGTGGTCGTCGCCGATCGCGGGGGTTGTCGTCGGCCGCCAACCGGCGCTCGCAGACACGCCGAACTCAGGAGCGCCTTGCCAGTGCCCACGAGAAGATGACCGACAAGGAGATTGCACTCGATGAGCTCGAAGACGACCTCGCCGATGACCTTCAGGAGATCGTCTCCCGGTGGAATGAGGCTGCCGCCGAAATCGAGACCGTCGAAATCGGGCTCGAGAAGACCGATATTCGAGTGGAGGAGATCGCCCTCGTCTGGGTGCCGGTGTAATCGGGCCGCATGAGAGACGACCCAACCAGAACACCCGCCACGAAGGGCGGGTGTTCGGTCGTATCGTGGGAACGAGTGGATCAAGGGACAGTGATATTCACCGTTCCGGCCAGCGTCTCGAGACCCTGACCCGCGTCGTACGTGACCTGAATGCCAACCGGGTACACGCCCGGGTCCGCCGAGGAGGCGTCGACGTAGAAGTCCGCCGAGTCGCTCTCACCGGCCGACAACGTTGCGTCGTTGTAGAGGCTGGTCGAAGAGTCATACCTCGGGTAGATGATCGTCAACCCGGCAGGGTCGGTCACGGTGAGGTCGAATCCGTTGGAGGACGGAGCGAGACCCGCATAGGAGACTGACACCCAATCGGCACCGGCGACCGTTGCCGAGTCGGAGGTCTGACTCACGGCCACGCCGCCCTCGAACTGAACGACGGGGACCTTGAACTTGAAAGTCCCGGACTGGGTCTTCCCTTCGAACTGGTAACTCACCTCGACCTTGATCGAGGCGTCCTTATTGGTGTAGTCAGCCGGCACCGAGACCTTCAGCGCCGAGAAGTCCACTTCATCGGTATCGAGGAAGTGACCACCGGCGAGTCCGGTCCACGTACCGAGGTTCGTGGGGTAGGAAACCGTCACATCGCCGGGATCGTCGACAACGACTCGGAAATCGGAAATGTCTTCGTCGGAAGTCCAGTTGAGGACCACCCACGAATCGGAGCCTGCCATCACGGCAGCGGTTTTGCCGGTCAGCAGGTCCACTTCTTTGGCCTTGGCGGATGCTGCCGGCGAGAGAGTTGCGGTGACTACTGCCAGCAATGAAGTAACAATGAGAATTCTGGCTGTACGTTTCATTGACTAGTTATCGACCCATGTGGTTGAAATCTTGAACCCGCTCAGGAGGCGGGGTCTTCGCCGGTGACCTCGACGGCCGCACATCCTGTGACAAAGCGGTCCTTGACCTCGGCTCGCAAATCAGCGTCCTCCTCGAGCCGGACCTCAAAATCGGCGTAGTCCGCGCTGCTGAATCCGGCACCCTCGAGAGCCCGGCGCTGCTGCGTCTCGATCTCGGAGATGTCTGTATAGGCAAACCGTTGCACCTGGCACAGCCACGAGGCCTCGAAGGCGACGAGTGGCTCGCTGGCCGGCGGCAGCGTGGTCGACGGTGGCAGCTCGCCTTCGGCCAAAGTCGATCCACACGCCCCGAGTACGAGGGCAGCGACAACGAGCACCAGGGTGAATTTGGGCATGACCGAGATATCGGCATGCCCAACAGCCGCCTTGAGATGCTCTTGGGAACTCACCTAGGCTGCGCGCATGAAGACGCGCAGGTTTGCAGGGACCGGATGGGACGTGATGCCGATCGGATTCGGCGCATGGGCGATCGGAGCAGACTGGGGTGAGGTGACCGAGACGGACGCAATGGCCACACTCCATGCGGCAGTCGACTCCGGGGTCAACCTCTTCGACACCGCCGACGTGTATGGCGATGGCAGGAGCGAGAAACTGCTGGCGCGGCTGCGAAAAGAGCGACCGGGGGCCGAATTCCACATCATCACCAAGGCAGGGCGACGGCTCGATCCCCACGTTGCCGAAGGCTATGACGAAGCCAATTTGCGGGGATTCGTCGAGCGCAGTCGCGAGTACCTGGAAACTGAGCGTCTGGACCTGGTTCAGCTTCACTGCCCACCGACGGCGGTGTACGAACAGAGCTCCACATATGAGGCGATGGACCAGATGGTTGCCGACGGCCTCGTCGGAAGCTGGGGCGTTTCGGTCGAGAAGATCGAAGAAGCCGAGCAGGCCATTCAATGGCCGACGTTGGCCAGTGTGCAGATCATCTTCAACATGCTCCGCCAGCGTCCGGCCGAGTCGTTCTTCGCTCGGGCCGTCCAACAGGACGTCGCCGTCATCGTTCGGGTACCGCTCGCATCGGGTCTGCTGACGGGAAAAATGAAAGCTGACACGGCATTCGCCGCCAACGATCACCGCAGCTACAACCGGCACGGGGAAGCATTTGATGTCGGCGAGACCTTCGCAGGCGTGCCGTACGACGTGGGGCTCGCGGCAGTCGAGGAACTACGGTCTCTCGTTCCCGAGCAGGCAACGATGGCTCAGTTCGCGTTGCGGTGGATCCTCATGCATCCCGAGGTGACCGTGGTCATACCAGGAGCCAAGAACGTTGATCAGGTCCGTGCAAATGTCGCTGCGACTGCCGTGCCCGAACTCGATTCTGCGACCATGGCAGCCGTCCGTGACGTGTACGACCGGCTGATCCGACCCGAGGTCCATCACCGCTGGTGACCGATGAATGCGGCGGTCATGAGATCGAGATGCCCGCCGCCTCCATTCTTGAACACGGTGATGGCCCCCGATGAAGTGCGGCCGGGATGGGCGCCACTGCACAGGTCGAAGAGATCGGCTGCGATGCCGTCGATAACGCCATCCGCAACGGCCTGCTCGATATCGCCGGTATCGGCCGTATTCCAGCGGGTGTCACCGAACACCAGCGCTTTCGCCATGAGCTCCGAGTCCGACTCGCGCATGTCGGGTGTGAACGACCCGACCAGATCGACGTGGGTACCCGCCGCCACCATGGCTCCCCTTACGAGTGGGCTCGACGAAGCGGTGGCGCAACTGATGACGTCCGCAGACGCCACGGCTGCGTCGAGGTCGGAAACCGCTTCGCCACCCAACCGTTCGGCAAGCTCGGCCGCCCGACTGGCTGTACGGTTCCAAACAAGCACTCGCTCGATCGAGGGTCGCACGGCTCGATGCGCTTCTGCCAGGTACGCAGCCATGGCTCCCGCGCCGACGATGAGCAGCGTGTGAGCGTCCTCACGAGCGAGAATGTCGGCACCCAACGCCGAATCGGACGCAGTCTTGCGATGGGTGAGGGCCGTGCCGTCCACTACTGCGACGGGCCGGCCGTCGATCCCATCAAAGAGCAGGTAGACGGCCTGGACCGAAGGTAGTTCTGATCCGGCGCGGAGGTTGGCGGGCATCACCGTGCACACCTTGACTCCGAGCTGATCGCCCGGCTGCCAGGCCGGAAGGATCAGGAAACCGTCGTCAGCCACGGTCATCAGTACCCGATCCACTTCAGCCGCCGGTTGTCGGTGGGACTCGCGAAGGTGCTCGATCAGCGGCAGCCATTCACAACGCCGATGTACCTCGCCGGCATCGATCCATTCCATCCCCCGAGCCTATCCGCCCAGAAGACCGCTCGACCAGAAAGAGGAGCCCCAAGCCTGCTTGGGACGGAACCAACCGAAGTTCGACCCCATCCTGATTCGAGCGAAACCTAATCGGGGCTTGTTGCGACCGGACCGTCCAGGAACGTGGTGTTCGGGATCTCGAAGATCGTGCCGTCTTCGCCAACCACCCGGACCGAAGCAAGATGTATGGAGTCGATCCGTCCCTCGACGCCGCTGAGCTTCACCATCTGCCCCACCGTGAAACGGTCCTCGACATGTCGCCCCGCCGCGATCTCTTTGGCCAGCGGCTGCGAGCCCAAGCCGACTCCGAGGCCGCCGGCGAGGGCCGCGGTTATGACGATTCCGGCCAGCAAGAGGAGCAGCACGTCTGTCTCCATACCCATTTGCTTGAGGGCAAGGAGGAGCCCGATCACCAGGATCGCTCCGCTCACAACGCCCTTGGCTCGCGATGCCAGGAGGGCCGAGTGCTTCCTCATCGACTGTTCGACGAGAATTCCGGCGAGCCGGGAAAGCACGAAAGCGACGATGACGACGATCACGCCAACGATCAGGCGCGGTATGAACGCGATCGTGCCTGTCACCAGACTCTCCTGCACTACCTCATTCCGTCCTGACATCACCAGAACTGCCGCGACGGTGAGCGCCAACACGAACATGGAGCGGGCAATGGTGGACCGCGAATGGTCGTCGAGCGTTGTGGCGAGGGATCCCCGCTTGAGCAAAGACTTGGTGACCCAGCCAACGATCAGTGCCCCGATGAGGCCGGCACCAATTTCAATACCTAAGCGAACCATCGGGCGAGTTTAGGCAATGGGAGCATCCGCCTGGGAGACAGCGGAGGTCTTACGTTTCCCCTGCGGTGTCGTCTTCTTCGAGACTGACCGTCATGTAGTGCGGCACGGCCGCACCAAACGACATGCCAAGGTCGAGAACCGCGCCCAGCGTCCGTGATGCCAGTTGTTCGAACTGGAGAGCACGCACCACGGTGGTGCGCAGGTCGTGGGGAAGCTCTGCGGCCCAGATCTCCTCGAGGGCGTCGAGGTACTCGGGGTCGCCGAGGATGGCATCCTCGAGTTCATCGGCCTCGCCGTAGGCAAACCGCAGAAGATCGGATTGTGAAATCGTATCGCTCACGATTGCTCCTGCAGATTCTCTTCCAGCGCCTTGCGGGCTCGAAAGATCCGAGTACGCACGGTGTTGATGGGTATTTCCATTTCTTGGGCGATATCTTCGTATGACTTGTCGTGATACTCGCGAAGCACCAGCGGCGTCCGCAGGGGCACGGGCAGTTCTTCGATCGCTGCCCGCACCCGGCCTATCTCAGCCATGCGGAGCACCTCCCATTCGGGAGTGGCGTGCAGTGCCACAGCTTCGATCGTATCGCTCGGCAATTCGCGAGCTCGAGTCACTGCGTTGAGAGCGAGGTTCTGCGCGATGCGGTACAGCCATCCCCGCACCGGGCCCTCCCCGCGGTACGTGTCCGCAACTCGGAAGGCCTTCAAGAAGGCGTCCTGGGCAATGTCCTCAGCCAACGTTCGGTCCTTGGTAACTCGAAACGCAGCACCAAATACGAACGCCTGGTGCCGGGAGACCAGCTCGCCAAAACAGCTCGGATCGTCGGAGGACATCCGAAGTAACTCGGAGTCCTCCATCGAGGCACGATCTGTGATTGCTACTGGGCTCATTCATACGACTCAATCGACTGCTGGTATGACCCCGCAAGGTGTGGCGAAGTTTCGCGGAACTTTTTCCGGGCGTCTCGTGTCCCGTAGGTGGACGCTATCCAGGAGAGACACCAGCGTGTTGCCATACGCTCTCGACGTTCGGTTCGCCGAACGGGTACCGATACAGCTCGGTACGCGGCTCTCCAGAGGTTTCCGGTCGTTGAATGTGCGCTCTGCCCCCTTGGGTTCGCGTTTGGCGACCGGATCATTCCGTGGCGGCGAACTCGTTCGCCGTCCGGCAACCGCAGAATCAGGGACCTGCGGAGGAGAGGGGGCTGCGCCTAGTAGACAGGGACGCTAGGCGCGCCCTTCTCCGAATCGGCTTTCGGGCCGGCGAGGGACGTCAGATAGCGGCCGGCGGCGGCTTTCCCCCCCTTTGCTGCTGCCGGCCGCTCTTGACGCCTCACTCCAACACCCTGCGTAATCCTGGATCGACTGGATGAAGGCCGGGTGCCCTGACGACGGCATCGGTATCGCCCATATGAGGCACGACTTCGGCCTCCCTGGTCCGGTCGAAGCGACGGGCCCGCCCCACGAAGAGCAGCGCCCCGAACGTCACGATGGCTCCAGCCGACATCATCGTTGTCTGGACCCCGAGGACACTCGCCAACCAGGGAGCCATGACGAGGGGAAGCAGCGTGGCCGATTGGCCGTGCATCTGTGTGGTTGCGGTGATTCGCCCGATCATGTCGTCTGGCGAGTTGAGGTGCACCAGCGTCCGAAAGATGGGAGCGAACCATCCGATGACCAAGCCCCAGAAGAACCCACCGATGGTCACTGTGACCAGGTTGGCGAATCCTATGTAGAGGTTGGCACCGAGGCCGTTGAGCATGATCAGGATGAGTAACCCGGTAGCTCCCCGGATCGAGTGGGGCAGCCTTGTCGCAGTGGCCGTGCCGAGCACGAGGCCGATACCAAAGATGCTGTTGACCCAGCCGATTGCCTCGACACCCGTGCCGAGCACATCCCGAAAGAACAACGGTTCGAGTGCGCCAAAGAGACCAAACAACAACCAGATGCTGGTACCGGCCAGTATGTAGAACCTCAAGCGGGCATTCCTGTAGCTATAGCGCAGGCCTTCGCGAAGCTCGGTCAACCCGCTCCGCCCCCGTGACGATTTCACCTCGCGGCGAAGGTTCGTCACGAGAACGAGTCCAACGGCCACTACCGAGGTGATCGCGTCGAAAACAAAGATGGCGTCTACGGAAACGAACCGGACCAGCAACGCTCCGATCGAGGTGCCCGAGATCAGTGCCGCCATGCCGGCGGTTTCCACGCCGGCGTTGATCCTGGCCAGGTGGTCGGGATCGTCGGTGAGGTAGGGCGGCATGGAGGCCAGCGCCGTGTAGATGGGCGATCCCACCAGGCCCAATAGGAAAGCCGCGACGATGATTTGGGGGATGGTGGTCACCAACAGGAACCCGAGCGCCACGGGGACGAAGACCAGTTCGCCGGCGATCAGTACCTTGCGCGGGTCATATCGGTCGATGAGCACTCCGCCCAGCGGCGACCCGATGAGGCCTGAGATGCCCGTGGCCGCGATCAGCGCAGCGAGTTGGCCCGCAGTGGCGTCGAGCTCGAAGGCCGCCTTTCCCCAGATCCCGACAAAGAACGCGGCTTCGCCACCGGTTCTCGAAATGAACCGGGCCAACACCACGTTGACAGCCGCACGGTCTTTCCACATGACCGTGGAGTCTCGCATCTCGAGCGGTGCCGAGCGCCCGCATTTTGAGTCAACGGCGGGAGCCGAACACTCCTCTTCGGTTCGAACGCCCGATGGCTATTTCAGCCTGCGCCCAGTCACCATGTCCGGGATGATCTCGACCGCCTGCATGCGATGCTCGGTGGAGATCCAGGTCACCAGATCGAGGGCTTCGACCCGCTCCTGCTCAGTCTCCGGAACGACCCTGAGCGTCCCGGTCACCACGACGCTCCAACCAGTCTTGGCAGCAGTGTCCCAGCCATCGATCTCGAACGTGACCCCCTTGCGGATCGCGGCCGCATCGAGTTTCGACCCGACTGCCGAGCGAAAGACGACCCGCTTGTTGGCGTACGCATAGTTGACCGGGAACAGCTCCGCAGAACCGGCGCGCACAAAGGCAACCCGCCCAATCGTGCTCTCGGCCAAGAGGCGCTCACACTCGGCCAGGTCGAGAACCTCGAGGCCCAGGTGATCTCTCGCCACCGTCACGCGACATCGCTTTTCGTGTGAGGCGCAACCACGAGCACGTCGCAGGTGGCTCCCTGGATGATCTTATGGCTCGTTGAGCCGAGCATCATCGAGCGGAAGTCGCCGAGCCCACGGCTGCCAACCACAATCACCTCGGCGTCCACATCCGCGGCATAGGCAAGTACGCCGTCGGGGGGGTACCCCTCGAGCTCAACTTTTCGAACGGTCTGGGAGCTTTTTGCAATCACTGGGTCGACAATACTCCACACACGGTCGAGTTGGTAACGCCGGATCTTCTCTGCGTCGATCGGGGGAGCTCCGTATGAGACATACAAGCTCCACGGAAGCTGAAACACGTGCAGCGCATGGAGCTCGGCGCCGCGGCGTTCGGCTTCATGGACCGCGTGATCAGCGACCACGGCGGCGAACTCTGAATCGTCAAAGGCGACCACGACGGTCATGGCGTTCTCCTCTCCTTGCTCACAGCATGCCGTCGACGGCAAACCGCAGGCCAGGGTCGAAAGTCCCCCTGGCCACGGTCACATGCACCTAGCAGCACCGGGAGATGCAAGGCTACGTTCAAGAAAACGAAGGAGCCAACATGTACGACCGGATCCTGGTCCCCTTTGACCGGTCCGACTATTCCTGGGGAGCGGTCGGGTTTGCACGAAAGCTGGCGGACCACTGGGGAGCCCAACTCGAAGTGCTCCATGTCATCCGTGACGGCCAGCTCGCCGCCCCGAGCTTTGCCGAAATCAAACATCTGGCGAAGGAAACAGGCTGGTTGTACGACTTTCGAGCTTCCGTGGAGATGGAGACACCCGGCGGAGTCGGCGAGACCATCGCTCGGCGAGCGGCAGAGCAGCCGAGCACGCTGGTCGTCATGACCACACATGGTCGTGGCCGGTCAGCCGCCTTTGTGGGAAGTGTCGCCGAGGAGGTTCTCCACCAAGTCGGCTACCCCGTGTTGTTGGTTGGTCCCAGCGCCGACCTGGCCAAGATGACGCTCGACGGACCCATCGTGGCTTGTGTCGACGGTTCGGAGAGGTCCGAGATGTTGCTGCCGGTCGTGGCAGAGTTCGCGGCGAATTTCAAGGTCGATCCGTGGGTCGTGGTCGTGGCACCGTCCGAGGACGACCGGGCATTCGACACGCTCGCCGCCAACTACACCACGCGGGTGGCCCACCACCTGGAGGAAACCCACAACGTCCGCACCCAGTTCGAGGTTCTGCATGACCCCCACCCGGCGCGTGCCGCCAACAAATTCGCCACAGACTTGGGTGCCACGATGCTGGCGGCCGTGACACACGGACGAAGCGGCCTCAAGCGTCTCCTGGAAGGCAGCGTCACCATGGACCTGGTGCATGAAGCCAGCGTTCCTGTCTTGGTGCATCTGGCCGAGTAGCCAAACAACAATAGCCGCGACTAGGCGGGCCATTCCTCCGGGTCGCTGAATTCTGGTACCTGGCGCGCCAGGTAGGTGGCGGCCTCGGTCCGTCGGCTCATGCCCATCTTGGCGAGCAGGTTTGACACATAGTTCTTCACCGTCTTCTCCGCGAGGAACATCTCCTCGGCGATCTGGCGGTTGGTCTTTCCCTCGGCGATATGGCTCAAGATCGTTCGTTCGCGTTCCGTCAGCCGAGAGAGCAGCGGATCCTCCTGCTTGCCATTGCGGAGACGCGAAAACAGCCGTTCGGTCATCTCGCCGTCGAGGAGGGACTCGCCATTGCCGACCCGACGGATTGAGTCAACCAACTCCGTTCCCTGCACACGTTTGAGGACATATCCGGAAGCTCCGGCCGTGATGGCGGACAGCAGCGCTTCTTCGTCGGCGAAGCTGGTGAGGATCAGCACTTTCACGTCGGGAAAACGCGAGCGGATCTCACGGCAAGCCTCGACGCCGGAGCCGTCGGGGAGTCGAACATCGAGCACCACGACGTCCGGCTCGTCATACCCCGTGCGTTTGATGGCGTCTGCCACGGTGCCGGCCTCGCCGACGACGCTGAAGTCCTTTTCGGCCTCGATCAGCGCCTTGATTCCTTGGCGGACGATCTCGTGATCGTCAACGAGCAGTATCTTCACAGGGTTAGGCTACAGCCCATCGCCGGAGATGTAGCATTCTCCGTGATGACCTTCCCCTCGTCCGGTGATTTCGCCTCACTCATCCAAGACGCGGCCGCGGCCGTGGACCAAGAGGATCTGCGCGGGATCCTGCGGCGGGTAGCCGACACTGCCCGACGTGCTACCGGCGCGAAATACGGCGCCCTTGGGGTGCTCGGGCTCCATGGATCCCTGTCCGATTTCGTCCATGCCGGCATGAGCGACGAGCAGGCCGACCGGATTGGGCGCCTACCCGTGGGCAAGGGCGTGTTGGGAACGATCATCAGACACCCCGAGCCGATCATGGTCGAGGATGTTTCCGCACACCCCGATTATTCCGGCTTCCCGGAACATCATCCAACAATGCGCTCCTTTCTCGGGGTGCCGGTTCGGGCCGGGGACGAAATATTCGGGAATCTCTACCTCACCGAGAAAAAGGGGGGCTTCGTCAGCGAAGACATGGAGACAGCCAATGCCTTGGCCGCCATCGCCGGAGGCGCCGTCTCGTCCACACGCATGCACCAGCGACTCGCTTTGGTGGCCGTGATCGAGGACCGAGAACGGATAGCCCGTGACCTGCACGACGCGGTTATTCAGGATCTGTTTGCGACCGGCCTGTCGCTACAGGCACTCACCATGGCACGCACGGACGACGCCGTGACGGTGCGCATTCGCGATGCCGTGGAACGAATCGATGAGTCCATCGAAGCTCTCAGGAACTTCATCTTCAACTTGCGTCGCATGGCCGACGAGACGCCCACCACAGCGGAGACCTTGGAGAGAGCCATCCGCCGCCTGTGCGGTCGCGTCGAAGAGCTGGAGCTCGATCTCAGAGACCTGGGGGGCCTTCCCCCTCACACTTTCGACGCCATCACCGGGTTGGTGCGCGAGGCCGTCAGCAATGCGTGTCGGCACAGTGGGTGCACCAAGGTCAGCGTCACCACTCAGCGATCAGGCTCAGCGCTGGAAGTCGTCGTTTCCGACAACGGAACCGGATTCGAAGGAGATCAGCGTCGCAGGGGCATGGGTCTCGACAACATGCACAAGCGAATCGAATCGGGAAATGGCTCGATCTCCATCGACAGCATTCAGGGTCGAGGGACGGTGGTCAGGGCGCTGATCCCGGTTTGAACATCTGTTCAGCGTCGAGCTCGAGATCGACAGCCCGCTTGAAGCGAACCATGAGGTTTCGAACTGTGGTCTCGGCAAGGCGATGGAGCCCGGCGGCATCGAGCACTCGCCCGGCAACTCGCATGGGGGGCTCGTAGCGTCCCCGGAACTGCGCGTGCGTCACCGTCTCGCCGACCGGGTGCAACGCAAGCTCGGCGGTCATCTTGGGAAAGAGAGCGGACGCCGACTTGGCTTCCCACTCGATTGGGATGACCAGTGATTCGGTCCCATGGATGGGCTCTCCCACATATAGCTCGACTGGCATGGCGGTCCAGCTTCCGGACGGGCCCACGGCGAGCTCTTCACCGCGCCGGATCGCCGTCTCGGCCCATATCCTGAGCTCGGGCTCAATCCCCGTCATCAGCCTCGCCACCGACTGAAACGGGGCTTCGATCTCGACGAAATCCTGAACAAACATCACAGCCGCCCAGGCCGGAGACCGGGGCGCAGGCCCTTGCCCGATGCCCGACCTGAGATCGTGTCGATTGTGATGATCACCACCTCCGGCTCCGTCAACGAAGGTGCCGGGAGCCGAAACGGGTCCTCTTTGCCGGTGTGGTACTTGCGAAGGAGCGCCGTGATCGTCTCTTGCTCCTCGAGGGGGGTGACTTCCGGCTGATTATGGCCCCACACCAGGACGCTGATCCACGAGCCCGTGGCGTTATTGACGTCGGAGGCTTCGATACACACCCGACCGCCCTCTTGCATTGCCTTCATTCGCCGCCCTTGTACCGTCCGGAACCGGACGGTTCCCGGCTTCTCATCACTTGGGGCAAACGCCACAAAGGACACCGGAGTGATGTACGGCTCGCCGTCGCTCACGATCGCCAGATGCCCGAGCTCAAAGCCGGCAAGCTCCAACCAGCAGCGATCTTCCGGCAACGTTTCCAACATCAGCGCGTCCGCTCGCCTTCGATGGCCCACAGGAGATCCTTGATCGATACGACTCCGAGCAAACGGTCGTCCTCTGTGACGGGCAGGTGTCGGTAGCCGGCCGCCAGCATCCATTCCGCAGCGTCGTCGACCGAAACGTCCGGGTCGAGCGTATCCGGCCCGACGGTCATGATGTCGCGGATCTTCTTGGTGGGGGGCACACCATCGGCGATGGCGCGAACGAAATCCCGCTCAGTGACAATTCCGACCAAGCGACCTTTGTCGATGACACACAGGCTGCCGATGGATTCTTCCATCAGCTCCTTGGCCGCCTCGACAACCAGTGTTTCAGATCCACACGCAGAGACCGAGCCGCTAATGACCTCTCGCACATCCATGACCGACTCCCTTCGGGTCTCTGGGCGCAACTACACCAGACACCCGGGCGAACGAGTAGGACCGATGGCCACCTGGAGGAGTGACTAAGGTCCCGACCAGCGAAATACCGGCCTTTCGGCCGGTATTTCAGTCAGATCAGGTCTTGTTCTCGTATCCCGAAGCTCGGGTGGCGGAGCCGGCATAGGGCCAACTTCTCGAGCTGGCGGATCCGCTCGCGGGTGAGGTTGAATTCCTCACCGATCTCTTCGAGTGTGCGGGGCACGCCGTCATAGAAGCCGTAGCGCAGCGCCAAGATCCGGCCTTCTCGCTCTGGGAGACGCTCGATCGATACGCGCAGACTGTTGGCGACGTCCATTTCCTCGGTGATGGCCACCGGATCGGCTGCGTCCTCATCCTCGATGAAGTCACCGAGTTGTGCGCCATCCTCACCGACCGGCTGCTCAAGCGATACGGTGTCAGCAACCGACAGCGCCAACTCGACCTTGTCGACCGTGACTCCGGCTTCTTCAGCGATCTCGTCGGGCTTCGGGTCGCGACCGAGTTCGGCCTTGAGACTCGCCTGAGCCGCACGAACGGCTGCCAAGGTGTCATGCAGGTGGACAGGAATCCGGACTGTCCGCGACTTGTCGGCGATAGCCCGGGTGATGGCCTGCCGGATCCACCAGGTGGCGTAGGTGGAGAACTTGAATCCCTTACGCCAGTCGAACTTCTCGACGGCGCGGATCAGACCGAGGTTGCCTTCTTGGATGAGGTCGAGGAAGTCGATGCCCGAGGTGTTGGCGTATCGGCGGGCGTTGGCGACCACCAGGCGCAAGTTGGCGGTGAGGAACGCGTCCTTGGCCTCTTTGCCTTTTCGGTTCTTGCGGCGGAGCTCGATTTCTTCTTTCTTGCCCTTGAATTTGCCCTCTTCAAGGGCTATCGCGGCCTCTTCACCGGTCTCGATGAGCTGCGCCAGTTCGACTTCCTGCTCGGCGGTGAGCAGGTCGTACTCACCGATCGCCGTGAGGTATTGAGAGACGAGGTCCGTCGTCAGACGGCCGCGCTCGTCAGTCAGTTTCGTGGCACGCGAGGAAGGCCGGCGAGCTTTGGATTCGGCGTTGGCACGCGTGTTATCTGCCATTAATAGTGGTCCTTATCATCGGGGCGCTGCATCGTGGGCGCTGGCTAGCGGATTATCGTGGGGCCTCTCTGGAACCGATTCCAGAGAGTTCGTACCACCAATATGACACAGAATGGCGCGTTTGTGAACCCCCCTCTTTTCCACAGAGAGTGGGACGAACGAGTCCTGTTTTCCACTGCATGGAACCGGTTCTCCCCAAAGTTATCCACAGGAGTTCCCCCGAGCGATCCCATCGGTGGGCAGTCCGCCACACTCAGCAGCCATCAAATCTGAAGGAGCGCTCAAAATACCACTCAGGGTGATATTCATGTACGGAGGGATGCCGTGAGCCTGGAAACGGTCTCTCGCAGACGTTGGCTGTCGGCCACCTCGTCCAGGTAGAAGACATCGGTGGCGATACCGCCGCGTGTGTCGATCTTGGCAAGTGCGATGTCGTGGCCGGCATCGAAGATCACTTTGGCAATGTCGTGGAGGAGCCCAATCCGGTCGGACGCAATGACCTCGATGCTCGGCATCGACCCGGACGGGTTGAAGCTTGCCCGTGGCTCCACGGCAACGTCATAGCGGTGCCGGTAGGTGTGACGGCGCGTGGCGAGCTCGGCTTCCAGATCCTTGGCTCCAGCCAAGACCTCGCGAAGCGACTGTTCCACCTTGGGCCATTGTCCTGGCGCTACCGGACCGCCCTGGCGCCCGTCCTCTGTGTGGAACGTGTCGACGACCACACCCGTCGAGGAGGCCCCGAGTCGGGCGTCAAGCACCTCGATGCCGTGCAAGGCAAGGACTCCCGCAACCGCCACGAGGAACCCGCGTTGGTCCCTTGCCGCCACGATGCAGCGGGTGATCTCGCCAAGGTCGGCCACGTCGAGTCGCTGCTCGTGCTCACGAGGCGCCGGGTTCAGCATCTCGATGTGTCGACCGATTTCTTCTGGGTCGAACCGGCTCACATACCCTGAGCCCATGGACTGTGCGTGGGCAACGATTTGACCGCGGGCGTACCGGCCGGCCAATGCCGCTACCACCTCGTCGATTTCTGTCGGTTCCTCTTCACGACCGGTCAGAGCCACCATGACCTTGCTCGTGAGTGTGCGGACCAGGGACGCCTTCCAGGGACTCCAGGTCGAGGGACCGGTCGCCTGCGAGTCGGCCACGGTCAGCAGAGCCAGGGCCCGCAGCAATTGCGGGTCACCGACCTGGCGAGCCACCTCATCGATCACGGCACCGTCGCGCAAGTCGCGTTGCGTCGCCACCTGGGGAAGGAGAAGATGGAGTTCCACGGCCTGCGCAATAACGTCTGTCCCCCCAGGGCCCCAGCCGATTCGCTCCAGAAATCCCCTGGCCATCCTGGCTCCGGCAATTGAATGATCTTCACCGGTGCCTTTGCCGATATCGTGGAAGAGACAGGCAATCACCAACTCATCCAGCGATCCGAGGTCGTCGGCCAGATCGGCACACCAAGGCTCAGGAGACGCAGGACCGGTGAGCCGCACCAGTTCGTCCACCGTTCGCCACAGGTGGGCGTCAACGGGGTGCGTGTGGAAGGGCGCCGGCTCGCCCAGGCCAACCGTCCGCGCCAGGTCTGGGATCTCTCGCTCCAACCAGCCGGAGTCCCAGAGCTGCGCAGCGATCTGACGGCCGAGCGCACCGCCTCGCGCCCAGGCAAGCAGTGTGCCTCGATCCGCGTCGTTCCACTGCGAAGACGACTCGAGGGCGGCCAAATGCATCGGAGTCAAAGCCTGCCGCCGGTCAAGCGCATCCTGGATCGGAGCGAGGGCACCCGCCGGCAAGGGCTTGCGGCGACGACGACGCGAGCGACCGAATCCCGCGCTCTCGTCGGCGGCGGCTTCGCCATCAAACGCCATCTCCACGGCCCTAACCGACGTCAGGACCTCCTTTTCGAGCTCGGCAACCGAAACATCGAGCCACCGCGCTGCTCCCCTGGCGGCGTCGGTGTGGAATCGGTCGTCGGCACGGCCCGCCCACGCATGGACTCCATTGCGGGCGGCCAGGAGCGCGGATTCAGCATGCGCCGCCTTTGCGGACAGCTCGACGTCGTTGCCCTGTAGTCGGCGGATCCACTCCAGGCGGTGCAGGGTCCTGAGACCGCCGCGTCCCGTCTTGAGGTCGGGGTCGAGCACGTGATACGGCTGGGCTCTCCGCAGAGCGGCCTCGTCAGCAACGAGCGACGCCACGAGCCGAGATGCGTCCTTCTTCACCACGCGGTCGAGCGCGGCACGTGCCGCGTGCCACAAACCGACATCTCCTGCGATGAATCGCCCGGTCAACATGGCCGTCAGCGATTCAACAGACTCACGCGCCTCCTTCACCACATCTCGCTCGTTCCGGACCGCGTGCCCGACGCTGAGCTTGGCATCCCAGAGCGGGTAGAGGATCTCCTGCGCCAGAGTGGCGGGTACCGAGCCGTCGTAGACGATGAGCAGATCGACGTCCGAAGCGAGACACAGTTGACCGCGGCCGTATCCCCCGAGCGCGACCAGGGCTACCGAGTGCCCGGCGCCTGCGCCCGAGAGCAGCACCGTCAAGGCACGGTCCAGAGACGCCGTGAGCAACTGTGCAACGATTTGGCCAGAAGCCAGCCACGGCCCGGCCGGCCGAACGGCCCGAAGGCCGGTACGAGTGCTCAGGAATTGATTGAGTGGAGTCATGTCACATCCGCGGGCGGCCAGATCCGGCATCGCACCTAGACATCAGCCACATATTCTCGTGCTGAGAGTGCGATACAACGAAACCCACCCGGCTGCCGCATACCGACCCAAGTCCCCGCGTCGGTGCCGGCGATCGTCCGTCACCGTCGCAGCAGGGTGTTTCCAGACGGTTTCCCTCCAATGAATAGCGACGATCCGCCGACGGTGCATCCGGCTCGGTTGGTTGACGACAGAATCTAGCCTCATCGACTTGGCGGAAGGTGAGATCGGATGACGGCCAGTCGATCCGATGGGCTAACGTCTGCCTGTCAGAGGAGGTCACCTGACCCAGCCAGATCCCTATGCCCATGACGAAACGGAGGCCCGTTCACGGCGCACTGTGCGCGCGGACAGCCAAGAGGTGTGGCGCCGCAGGCTCGAGATCGCAGCGACGGCGATCTTGGCCTTGGCGACAATCCTCACCGCCTGGTCGGCGTTTCAGTCGGCGAAGTGGAGCGGGCTCCAATCCATCGCATTCGCCGAGGCGGGGGCGGCCCGCACCGAGTCGGCCCGGGCCGCCAATCTCGCCGGTCAGCAAACCCAGGTTGACATCGGCGTCTTTCTGCGCTGGATCAGCGCAGCCGACGCGGACATCCGATCCGGCCTCATCGAACGGCCAACCGAGGCGAGCCTCTACGAACCGACCGTCGGGACGGTGTCCGGCTTCCTTTTCGAGCGAATGAGGGACGAGTTCCGTCCCGCGCTGGACGCTTGGCTCGACACCGACCCGTTTGGCAACCCCGACGCCCCGGCCTCACCATTCGTCATGGATGAGTATCAATTGGAGGCCAGCGCCCGCGCGGAGGAACTCCAGGTCCTTGCCGAACTGCGAAGCGCAGATGGCATCGACAACAACCAACAAGCGGATGACTACGTCCTCATGGCGGTCATCTTCGCGAGTGTCCTGTTCTTCGTCGGCCTTTCCAGCAAGCTCGCCAACCCAAAGAGCGGTCTGGCCATTCTGATCGTCGGAATCGTGCTGTTCGTGGGCGGCGCCGTGACGTTGCTCACCTTCCCGATTCAGATCTAGATCGCCGATTCCGCACCCGGCGGAGGCTCACCCGCCGCGGGTGATATCCCCATGTCGGCAGTGAGCTAGGTTGGGTGGCCAGACCCCTGCCGACAAGCGGCACAAGACACTTGAGGAGTAACCCATGGAGATTGGCCCACTACAACTCGTCGTCGTCGGATTCGAAAGCCCGACGCTCGATGGAAGCGTCCTGGATAGTTTGGTGGATGCGAGCGATAGCGGCCTCATTCGCATTGTCGACCTCCTCGGCGTGTACAAGGACGCCGAAGGTAACGTCGCCTCTGCAGAGATGAGCGAGCTCACCGAAGATGAGGCCATGACCTACGGGGCCTGGATCGGCGCCCTGATCGGCCTCGGCGCCGGGGGAACAGAAGGCGCCGAGATGGGTGCCCTCATCGGCGCCATGTCCGCGGCAGACGAATACGAGTACGGCATGGACGATGAGTCTCTGGCCACGATCGCTGCAGACATACCGGCTGGAGGCGCTGCTCTCATGGTGGTCGTGGAGCACAGATGGGCCATTCCGTTCCGTGATGCCATACGGGGCCAGGGCGGAATCCTGATCGCACAGGACTTCCTGAGCCCGGAAGCCATGATCGCTCTCGGCGCGGAGATCGCCACCGAGTAGCCGACACGCCATCGCACTTTCGGTGGCCAAGTCAAAGCAACGAGAGAGGGCCCGCCAAGCGGGCCCTCTCTGTGCGTTCGTCGGTTGTGCGTTTGTCGGTTGCGCTACGCGAGCAGTTTGGCCTTCTGCGCTGCGAATTCTTGTTCCGAGATCACTCCCGAGTCCTTCAAACCCGCCAGTTTCTCGAGCTCAGCGGCTGGAGACGTGCCGGCAGCCTCCTGGATATACGCACGAGCCGCCTCCTGCTGAGCCGCAGCCTCCTTCATGCTGCGCTCTGCCATGCCGTGCCCGTTGGCCAAGAGGTAGATCAGGACGCCCAGCCAGGGAATGATGATCACAAAAAGGATCCAGAACGCCTTGGCGCCTCCGCCCATGTCGTGATTGCGGAAAATGTCGGCGAGGACGCTGATGAGCACCCAAATCCAAGCCACAAACAGAAAAAACACCATCATCGACCAAAACAGGTCCAGTAAGGGCATATCAAGTCCTCCTCAGGTACATAGCCATTCAACCTTAGTAAGGCCAACGGTAGCCGAACCCGCACCACCCCCATCGGGTGAATCGGGTGTTCGAGCGAGCCGGGCGCTGCTCCAGCTTGCACCCGCCGACGTGGGCAACTGTCAAGGAGCCGACAAAGCCGGTCCATCCACACCAACGACGCGGTTGCCCAAACTGAGACCAGCCACAAGGAGGCACCATGGCACTCACGTCAACTGCAAAGATCAGAGCAGCGGGAAGGGGCGACTTCACGGCTCCCAGCCAAGAAAGAAAAGCCGGAATCTCTCTCGCCGTAGTTGGGCTCGTTCTGGCCACTGTGGCATTCTTCGCCAATCTCAACGCTTTCGTTGCGATCAGCGACGGAGGCGAAAGCTCGGTTCTGCCGTGGTCGTTCGGCCTCACCACGCTCGGTTTTGGAACAATCAAGGTTGGGATCGCCATCATCCTGATCGGAATCCTCGTGCGGCTCTACATGCGATGGGAGGCAATGGCGACAACCTTGCCTCAGCTGGTGACGGTGGACCATTCACAACCGGTGAAGACGGGCGACTACCAGAGCGCACGCGGACCCGCCACCGCAACCGCGGTTCCACCCAAGCAACTCCCCATCCACACCATGGCACAGCGCATGTGGGCGCCCATGCTGGCAATGGGAGCGATGGCCGTGGCGGTCGGATTCCTGACTTCGTTGGCCTGGGCCAACGGCAACGACGCCACCCGAGCATGGACCCAGGGCCTGCAATTCCTGGGCGAAGCCCTGCTGCTCAGTGGGATTTCCTTCCTGCTGGCCTCGATCCTCGCCGGAATCCGAAACGGCGGAAGCGCAGTCCAGGCCCAACTGGGTGTGGCCGTCAAGACGCTGAAGATGCCGAAAAGCGCGAAGGCGTTCGTAGCGCTGATGACGACGGGCCTCATGCTCGGCGTCGTGCAGTTCATCGTCTATCTGACGCTGCTCGGCGCGGACGCGGCTGCTTTCGCCCAAACGAATGCGTGGCTTGGCCCGCTGCGTGAACTGAGCATAGGGCTGCTCCTTGCGGGCATCGTGCTGGCGCTGGCGACCATCGGCACGGCTCTGGGATTCCAAGCCGATCGCGTCACCGAACTCATCAAGACCGGGAGGTAAGACAATGGCTACAGCAATCAGAAACGACTTCGAGGTCGAGGTTTCAGACTCAACCAGGGGGTTCAACATCCCCCAAACCCTGGGCAGCAGGCTGTGGGGACCCATGTTCGTCATGGCGCTCATGGGATTCGGAACCGGGTTCGTCCTGGCCCTCGTGCGAGCCAATGAGCTCTCCGGGGGCGACGCCGCCACGGCAGAGGCGCTGCGCCACTTTGGCGCAGGCGCCATGTTCATCGGCTTCGCTGCGGTGTTCGCGGCGATCTCGTTTGCGATTGCTCGAATCTTGGGAGAGTTCCGAGATGGCGGCGGCCGAGTTCAGCAAGCTGCCAGCGGCAAAGTCCAGACCCTGAAGATGCCGCAAACGGCCAAGGCTTTCATCCTGATGATGGCGATGGCCATGATGGTGATCTTGGTGGCTGCAGTCGCCCATATCGTCATCGGCGCCCAGATCGCCGGCGGGAGCGCATCAGCCCTCGCCAACAGCGAAGCCCTCTTTGTGCTCTGGGAGGGGGTCCGACGGATCGGCGTGGCCATCTATCTCGTGGGGATCTCTCTGGGATTGGCGACCATCGTCACTGTCCTCAGATTTCAGACGAAACGAGTTCGCGAGCTCGCCCTCTAGCGAACGGCTCGAGATGGAGAAGCGGGG
>JBFGJH010000049.1:0-24618 GCA_041577335.1 Acidimicrobiia bacterium
CCCGATTCGCAAACCATCATCGAAGGCGACGACGCGGTGTTCACGATCACCGTCATCAACACGGGTCAGACGGATCTCACCAATGCAGCTGTAACCGACCCGCTAGCGCCTACGTGTGACAACAGCTTCGCGACGCTCGCAATAGGCGAGGTTCAGACTTATGGCTGCACGCTGGTGGGCGTGCCGGCCAGCTTCACCAATTCGGCAACGGTCACAGCCGACGACCCGATCGGCGGTGTCTGGACCGACGTGGATACCGCCGACGTGATTGTGCTCCCGACGGGCGACGTCGCTGGGTTCATATTCGAGGATGTCGACGGCAATGGCGTATTCACCGGCGGCACCGACCTGCCGATCGCCAATGTCGACGTGCTCCTCACGCTCTCAGACGGAACGACTCTGGTGGTTACGACGATTGCGGACGGCACCTGGACGGCGACCGTGCCTGTCGGTGCGACCACGGTCGACGTCCAAGAGTCTGATCCCGACTTCCCGGCCGGCCTCACCGAGTCCACGGCTACCGACGGCCAGACCGTGTCGGTGGCTGATACCGGAACAACTGCTACTGCGCCAGTTGGGTATGCTCCGGCCGCCGCGGTGGTCGGAACCGTATTCGAAGATTCCAATGGCGACGGTCTGCAGCCGGGCGAGTCAGGAATCGGCGGCGTGGTCGTGAATCTGTGGGAGGACACCGACGGCAACGGCACGCCCGATATCTTCGTCGCTTCGACGGTCACCGCTGTCAACGGTGACTACTCCTTCGGTGGGCTTGCCCCGGGCGACTACCTCATCGAGCTTCTCGAGCCGGCCGGTGCCGAATTGACAGTGTTGGATCAGGGCGGAGATGACAGCATTGACTCGGATGTCGATCCCACAACGGGGACGTCTGGCGTGGTGACCGTGGACTATGGCGACGTCGCCGACGTTGACGCCGGTTTGTACGTCCCAGCGGTGGTTGGCGATACGGTGTTCTTCGACATCGATGGTGACGGTGTCCAGGGCGCCGGCGACCCAGGAGTCGAGGGTGTGACAGTCACGGCCACCTGGGCAGGGCCCGACGGGCTGTTCTCCACCGCTGATGACGAGGTGTTCTCGACGATCAGCGGCCCGAACGGGCTGTACTCCATCGACGTTCCTCCCGGCGTTTCCACCTTCGAGGTCGATGAGCCGGCCGGAACCACCGTTACCACCGGGAACGACGGAGCGTCGCTGGTGCTCGCTTCGGGCGACGTGGTCGACACCGTCGACTTCGGATTCGACGCAGAAGCCGGACTGAGCGGAACGGTCGTGCTCGACACCAACGCCAACTTCGCTCTCGACGGGGGAGACGCAGCTCTCGATGCTGTCATCGTCACCGCCACGTGGGCGGGGCCGGACGGTCTGTTTGGGACGGCCGACGACGCCCAGTTCTCGACCGTGACCGATTCCTTGGGGGCGTACTCATTGGTCGGCCTGCCGCCTGGCGACTACGAGGTAGCGATCGACCAGGCCAGTCTCCCCAACGGGGTGATCGACTCGTTCGATCCTGACGGCTCTGCCGATGGGACAACCTTGCTCAGCTTGGCCGCCGGCGACACCGCCACGAACCAGGACTTCGGCGTGGTCGGCGACCTCGAGCTGGAGTCGCTCGTTTGGTATGACATCGACGGGGACGGTATCCAGGATTCAGGGGAGCCAGGCATGGCCGGAGTCGAAGTGTCCGCCATTTGGGCGGGACAGGACGGAGTGCTTGGCACACCCGACGATGTCACATGGACCGCGACCACCTTCGCCAACGGCTCGGTTCTGTTCGCAACGCTTCCGGCCGGCATCTATCAGGTGGTCGTCAACGCCGCGACTCTGCCGGCCGGAATGACCGCCACCTTCGATCCAGACGGCGGGCTGGACGGATCGACGTCGGTGGTTCTCGCGGGAATCGTTCCCATCGTCGACTTCGGCTACACAGGGACCGGTTCGATCGGTGATCTCGTGTGGCTGGATGTCGATGGCGACGGTGCGGTCGACGCGGGCGAGGCAGGGATTGGCGGCGTCACAGTGATTGCGACGTGGTTCGGACCCGACGGGGTCACCGGAACTGCCGACGACGTGCTCTTCGCCACCGTGACGGCAGCCGACGGTTCATACGTCTTCGAGGGCCTGTCAGCCGGCAGCTACACCGTTTCGATAGACCCGACGACGACCGGCGGGTTGGGCGGCGCTCCTCCCATCAACACCAACTTGGTACCCGGCGAAATCGATGACTCGGTCGACTTCGGCCTCAGCGGCAACCAACCACCCGTGGCCGTCGATGATTTCATCACGACGAGAGAAGACACAGCGGAGACCATTTCGGTGATGAGCAACGACACTGATCCTGAGGGCCACCAGCTCGAAGTCACCGGAGTCACCCAACCCACCCACGGAACAGTGACCATCAACCCCGACGGAAGCATCACCTATGTGCCTGGTCCGGAGTACAGCGGCCCGGACTCCTTCACCTACACGGTATGTGAGGTCACCGGCACCCCGTCATCGGGCACAGCCGAAGGCCTCTGCGACACTGCCACCGTGACGATCGACGTGGAATTCGTGAACGACCCGCCTGAGATCACGAACCCGGTCGTGGAGACTTCTTCAGGTGTCACGCCTCCGCCGCTCATCATCGTGGACCCCGAGGGTGACCCATTTGTGATCACCATCGGCGCCGGGGGCTTGCCGCCGGGCGTCACGGTCAACCCCGACGGTAGCTTCACCGGACAGCCGAGCCAGCCGGGGACCTACTCGTTCTCGATTCTGCTTTGTGATGCCAACGATCCAACGGTCTGCTCGATACAGGTAGTCACGATCGTTGTGGTATCGGCCGGCGGGAGCACAGCCCCGGCGTTGCCGCGCACCGGTTCCGACACCGATCGCAACGCCGCACTTGCTCTCGTGCTCGTGCTGGCCGGTGGTCTCCTCCTCTGGTTGGGCCGCCGCCGACCCGAGGACATCTTCGAGCCCGAATCAGCGGCTGATGCCGGCAAGCGACTCGGCGATGGCTAGCGACTGGTCGAGCGTGAGGCTCGATTCGAGCCGATAGGTCCGCCCCCCCGCCGCCCAGATGAGCACGTTGCCGGCAAGCCGCGTCGAGTCTGTGAGAGTCGACCCGTCGGCGTCGACGAATGAGACCTCGTGCGGGCCCCCCTCGATCCAGAATCCTGGGCTGCCGGCCACCGAGACCGAAGTCACCGAGGTGTCCGACCCAACCCCTTTCACGAATCCGGCCGTCGAGTCGTTGCTGGGGAACTGGCTGAGCAGGAGCCCCACGCCGGTGTCTCCGACCTCGGGCAAGGTGTCGGACGCAGACCACACCGACAGCACGTGCCCGGGAGGGAGAGCCTCGAGGTATACGCCGTCCGGCACATCGAGCAAACTCGGCATGTGAGGCTCGAATCCTGCGAGCTCTTCGCCGTCGGCGAGGGCGATCGGGTTTTCGAGATCCAGGTCGAAATCGGTGGTGTTGATGGAGCCGGTTTCTTCGATCCGAATCCCGAAGACGCCGAGCAGATCTGCCGCCGCTCGTCGGGCGGGGGCCCATGTCAACAGAGCGGCCGTCGCGAGAGCGAGAACCGCGGCGACGGCAAGCCAGCGCAGCCAGGGGTCCTTGCTCCGAGCGGCTGGTGCCTCGAGAGCGCGAACGACGTTGTCGGCGACTTGGGGAGCCTCAGGCCAATCGAGATCGTCGGCGAGGTTGTGGAGCTGGTGTTCGATAGGGAGATTCATGGCATGTTCCTGGCTCGGGATGTGGTCATGTCCGTTTTCAGCTGATCGAGCGCTCGGGCGGTCCGTGACTTCACGGTTCCGATGGGCACGTCGAGCGTTTCGGCCGTCTCTTTTTCGCTGAGCCCGACGAGGTATCGGAGGCCGACGACGAGGCGGTACTTCTCAGGGAGCGCATCGACGGCCGCCAACAGCAGTTCGGCCTCGGTCGTCGAGAGCGCCATTTCCTCGGGGGAGGGGGCCGCCTCCCCCGAGGCCTCCAGCGACGCCATGCGAAGGCGCAGTGCTGCCTGTCGTCCCGACCGGCGTCGTCGGTTGCGGGCCAGGTTGCGGACGATGGTCAACAGCCACGGGCGGAACAGCCGCCCCTCGTCGAACCGGGGCAAAGCGCGGTAGGCGTTGATGAACGCATCTTGAGTGATGTCCTCGGCCTCGCTCTTGTCGCCGGTCACGAGGTACGCGACCCGCAGGGCGGTGGCTTGGTGGGCGCGCACCAGCTGTTCGTATGCCGACATATCTCCCGCCTTGGCGGCGACTACCAACGATCTGTCTTCCAGCAGACGGCCCTCCACCGACCGATCACCCAGCTGTACCCCGCAGTTGCCTGAAGGGTTCCATTGGTCGACCCGCGCACCGACCGTCAGAATTCCGTTGATTTCGCGGCGGAGCCGTCCCGGTCCCACGTTGTCCAGGTACCGGTCTGTTTGCCCCGGGCGAACGACCCTGTCCGCATGAGCGTGCCGTCCTTTCGGAACCATTCCCATCTGCCGTGAAGGACGCCGTCCTTCATCTGACCGGCTGCTTTCAGGCGCCCATCGGCGAAGTACTCGCATCGGCGCCCGTTCGATACGTCGGAGATCTCCGCGATGCGGAGCTTCACGAGCCGGCGGACCAGCCCGACGGGAAGGCGCTCGTCGATTCCGAAACGGATCCCTCCCTTTGACCGCTCGTACCTCGCAATCGCGTCCTCGGCTCGATCGAGCACTGAGCCGCTCATGGGGAAATAGCTGCAATGGCTCTTGAAGGCGTCATACCCGGCCACGCCTTTCCCGCCGAGAATGAAGGCGGGCATTCCGTACTTGAGGCCCTCGTCTGCGTGGGGGAGGATCGAACGAAGAGTGGACCGAAGCGCTTCCAGCGTTTCGCGCTGCGGCGACGGGACCGTGACGATGTAGGCTTCGACCTGTCTGGCCCCTGAATTCGGCCTGGATTCACTCATGGCCGTAACTGTACGCGGACCTATCGGCGCCAAACATGATGAGGTCTTGCCTTTACCTACTCTTTACCGCGTCCGGAGAAGTCTCTGTCCTTCGTAGTTGATACTCCAGTTTGAGGCCGTCGGCCGTGACCGAGTTGGTAGTGATCAGCGCTGCTCGACGAAGAGCAAAGGAGAGCAAGATGCAACGACGACTGCGCCGGATGCAACGCGCCACGGGTCGGTATTCGCATCTGGCGTTCGCTGGAGTGCTGGTTGCTCTGCAGCTCGTTCCTGCCGCGGCGCTGGCTGCCGATGCGGCCGTCGATATCACCAGCACCTTGACACCTGCGGAGTTGACGATCACCCCCGGCACCACCGTCACGTGGACGAACTCCGATGACGAAACCCACCGGGTGCGAAGCGAATCCGGCCCCACTGAGTTCGACTCGGGAAATCTAGATCCAGGCGAGTCGTTCTCGTTCACGTTCTCCACCGAGGGCACCTACACCTACATCGACGACCGAGACAAGGACAACTCCTCGTACTTCGGCTCGGTTGTGGTGTCGTCGGCAGCTTCGGATCCTGACCCCGATCCCGTCGAGCCGCCGCCCCCTCCGCCAACTGCTGGCGACGTCTCGATCGTGGATCGGAGCTTCAGTCCGACGACAATCGAGGTCGGACTAGGTGGATCGGTTACGTGGGCGAACAATGACACTGAAGAACACACAGTCACTGCAACCGACAGTTCGTGGGACAGCGGCATCTTCGACACGGGCGGCACGTACACGCGCACGTTCGCTACCGCCGGGAGCTTCGCCTACTTCTGTCTCATTCACCCGGATATGACCGGCACCGTGATCGTGACCGGTGCAGGCGGCGATCCAATTCCGCCTCCGGTGGAGCCGCCGCCTCCCGCCGACGAACCTGTCGCGCCACCTCCCGCACCAACCGGCCCGGGCGCCGTCACAATCGTCGACTTCGATTTCTCGCCCTCCGGCCTCACCGTTTCGGCCGGTTCGAGCGTCACATGGACGAACACCGGTGCCGCTCCCCATACGGTGACTGCCGAAGACGGTTCTTCCGACTCCGGATTCCTTTCTTCGGGCGACAGCTATACGCAGAGCTTCGCCGCAGCCGGAAGCTTCAACTACTTCTGCACGCTCCACCCGGCAATGACAGGAACGATCACCGTAACTGGCGCCGATGGCGCCGCGCCACCCGCGAGCTCCGATCCCCCGGCGGAAGATAATCCAACCGCCGACCCCGCTCCCGTCTCCGGCAGCGGCGACGTGAATGTAGTTGACAACGCCTTTGGGCCTGCGTCGATAACGGTTCCTGCCGGCTCGACCCTTTCATGGCTCAACAAGGGGTCGTTACCGCACACGGTCACAGCCCGAAACGGCGCCTTCGATTCGGGGATTCTCGTCTCGGGAGGACGCTATAGCCGGACCTTTGCGACGCCTGGTACCTACTCGTATTTCTGCACGATTCATCCCGAGATGACGGGAAGCGTGTTGGTTACAGGCGCCGACGGAGAAATCCCGGCTGAGGAGGGCCTCGACGATGCTGCGAACGCCAGTGGACTCGGGGGAGCGGCGCCCACCGGACCGGCCAGCGTGGCCATCGTTGACAACGACTACGACCCCGGCTCGCTCACCGTCGGGGTCGGCCAGACCGTGACCTTCACGAACACAGGTCTCATTCCTCACACTGTCACCGATCGTGCTGACACATTCGACTCTGGATTCCTGATGTCTGGAGACACCTACCGGCTCACCCCGACCGAGGTCGGAACAATCGCATACTTCTGCACGATCCACCCCGAGATGTCCGGCATGATCATCGTGAGCGAAGACATCGCTGTTGACAACGGGGAAGGCAGTGATGGCGGGCTGCCTTCAACAGGCTCCGTCGGTGCCGGGGCTGGTGACGGCGACGAGTCGCTCGAGGTGTCGCAGTCGGTGCGCATCATTGACAACGACTTCGATCCGACCACGGTCACCGTCGAAGCCGGCACGGCCGTCATGTGGCGCAACGTTGGACAGCTGCCACATACCGTTACCGACCGAGCCTCCAGCTTCGACTCGGGGATATTGGAGAACGGGGGCACGTTCGTGCAACAGTTCGACGCGACGGGGGTGTTCGAGTATTTCTGCACGCTCCATCCCGATATGGTGGCCACGGTCGAGGTGATCGCCCCGCAAGATGTTGATGCCGTCGCCCTGGTTTCACGCGCGCCCGTCGCTCCGGCGGTCGCCTACATACTCGCCGGCGGGTTTGTCGTAGCGATGGCGGTGTTCGTGGTTGGATTGGGCCGGTTCCTCCGAACTGCGGAAGAGGCTCACTGAGTCGACGGCTGGAATTGACATTGAATGAATGATCATTCATGATCAACGACCATTCACCCAAGGAGCAATTCATGACCTGGACCGCCGCCGACATGCCCGACCTTGCCGGTAAGACTGCCGTGGTGACCGGAGCCAATGGTGGCCTCGGCCTCGAGACGGCTCGCGAGCTGGCCCGCAAGGGGGCCCACGTCGTCATGGCTGCTCGCAACCTCGAGAAGGCCGCCACCGCCGAAGCAGACATCGCAGAGTCCGTCCCGGGTGCCTCCATCGAGGTGCGGTCTCTCGATCTCTCCTCGCTCCAGTCCGTGAAAGACTTCGCCGAGTCCGTTCTGTCTGATTTCGACACCATCGAGCTGCTCTTCAATAACGCGGGTGTGATGGCGACACCGGAGCGGACGACCGCTGACGGCTTCGAACTGCAGTTCGGAACGAATCACCTCGGCCACTTTGCGCTGACCGCACACCTCATGCCGGCCATCCTGCGTACCGAAGCAGGGCGGGTAGTGAACACAACGTCGACTGCCCGCTTCAGTGCCGGCGACTACGACCTGAGCAATCCACATTTGCGTGGCAAGTACGACCCGTGGGTGGCGTATGGGATCTCCAAGCGGGCCAATCTTCATTTCGCTCTCGAGTTGAACAACCGCCTCTCTGCGGCCGGAGCCACGACGACGGCATACGCAGCCGACCCCGGATTCTCGGACACGGATCTGCAATCGACGACCGCGGCCTATGCCGAGTCCGGGCCGAGGGAGCGCTTCTTCGCGATCGTCGTGCCCGTGATTGGACAGTCGGCTGCGCGAGGCGCTCTCCCGCAGCTGCGAGCCGGCACCGATCCGTCGGCGGTTGGCGGAACGCTCTACCGGCCAAGGTGGGTGACAGCTGGGGCGCCGGTCGTCGGTGGGGTCAGCGACAAGCTCCGCAAGCCGGAGGAATTGGCCAAGCTGTGGGATGTTTCTGAGGCGGATACCGGCATCACCTTTGCTGTGGCAGAGATGGTCGCCGAAGCGTCCTCGTGACGCCTGTCGCCTCCAAGATCGACCGCGCCGCGCTCGTTCGGCGAGCCATGGTGGAACTCGTCGCAGAGAGCGGCCTCCATGGCGCATCAATGGCCGCCATCGCTCAGCGGGCCGGGGTTGGCACCGGAACCGCGTACGTTCACTACGAATCGAAAGACCGGCTGTTGTTGGCTGCCTATCAGGAGCAGAAGTCGCTCCTTGATGGGGCGGCCGTAGCGCGGCTCGACCCGGACGATTCTCCGAAGCAACAGTTCCAGAGCATCTGGTCCGGCGTCTACCGGCATCTGGCGGCCGATCCGGTGGTCGCCCGATTCTTGATCCAGGTGGACGCATCGCCCTATGCAGAAGAACTTCACCAGGTTGCTATCGCCGATCGGGATGATCAACTCAGGAAGGCAGCTGAGGCACTGATGGACGTTTTCGTCGGCTTGCCTCCGGAAGTGCTCAACGACCTCGCCCTCGGACCCGCGGTCCGTCTGGCGGCCTCGGGTCAGGTGCTGGACCCAGGCAGGCTGAACCTTCTCGCCGAAGCTTGCTGGCGGGCGGTGACCGAGGATTAGTCGGGGCTAATCGCAGCGGTCCACCCATTCCACTTCGGGCAGCCGCCCGATTCGGTATGAGGTCACGATGTCGTCGGTGGTTTCAAACCGCAGTCGGTAGTCAGCGTCGGCTTCGTCGAACGGTATGTAGGTGACGTACTGTTCGTTGGCTTCGCCAGAGAGGGACGCCGACACGATGACACCGTCCCCGTAGGTGCTCACGAGGTCCGCTTTCGTGTCTCCATTGCCCAGTCCTGACAATGTCTTCAGCTGAGTTCCGTCGATATCGATCCGAACCACTCGATCGGCGCGCACCATGAACCTGAGCTCCTGGTCGAGCCCCGTGGACGGATCGTGGGTGTAGTAGGAACACGACGGGTCCTCGTCGTCGATCTCGACGAGCTCAGCGCCGCCCGCCGCAGCCGCTTCGTCCAAACTCATCCCGATCGTGTATGGCCCGACCGATCGCAGCGACACCTGCCATGTGGCAAGGATGGCCCCCCAATCGACCGCCGGCGTTGTCGTGGGTGGGGTCGTAGTCGCGACCACAGTTGTCGTAGTCGCGGGGGCGACGGTGGTGGCCACAGCGGTGGTCGTGGTTTCGTCGGCGACCGGCTCGCTCACCTGCCCACACGCCGCTGCGAGCACACCAAAGAGTGTCCAGATGAGAAAGCGTCGCCAGCTCATGATGTCTCTATAACGAAGCGAACCTCGAACGCCGTTCCCGTATCAGGTCGGTTGTAGCTGGAGGCCGATGCGCTCGATGAGGTCAACGACCCGATTGGAGTAGCCCCACTCGTTGTCATACCAGGAGATGACCTTCACGAGGTTGCCTCCCAGCACTTGGGTGGAGCCGGCGTCGAAGATCGACGAGTACGGATTGCCGATGATATCGGTCGACACGAGCGGTTCCTCTGAGTACTGGAGGATGCCCGCCAAGTCGGTTTCGGCGGCCTCTTTCATGGCCGCGTTGATCTCCTCAATCGTGGCGTCGTTTTCGAGCTCGACGACGAGGTCGACGATCGATCCATCGGGCACGGGGACCCGCATTGCCATCCCGTCCAGCTTGCCGTCGAGCTCCGGCAGCACGATGCCGACCGCCTTGGCCGCTCCAGTCGTGGTGGGGATGATGTTCTCGGTCGCCGCTCGGCTCCGGCGAAGGTCTTTGTGCGGGACGTCGGCCAGCCGCTGGTCGTTCGTGTATGCATGCACCGTTGTCATGACACCGTGCTTGATCCCGAACTTCTCCTGGAGCACCTTCGCCACGGGTGCGAGGCAGTTGGTGGTGCATGAGGCGTTGGAGATGATCAGATCAGTCTCGTCGAGCTCCTCGTCGTTCACGCCCAAGACCACGGTGGCATCGATTTCGTCTTTGGCGGGCACGGTCAAGACGACTCGCTTGGCGCCGGCGTCGAGATGACCTTGTAGTTGCGCACGCGATCGAAACACGCCGGTGGCTTCCACCACGACATCGACGCCGAGCTCTGCCCACGGCAGGTCGCCCGGGTTCCGTTCCATCAACATCTGGATCTCGTGCCCAGCTGCATGCATCACGTTGTCTGCCACCGACAGGTCACCCTCGAATGGGCCCATCACGGAGTCGTACTTGAGCAGATACGCCAATATGTCGTCGTCGGCGAGGTCGTTGATGGCAACGACCTCGATGCCCGAGTTGGGTCGTTCGGCGATAACGCGAAACACGTTGCGCCCGATGCGCCCGAAACCGTTGATTGCCACCTTGATGCTCATTCGGCACCTCCCTCAGCCATCTTCTCGAGCGTTTCGACCACTCGCGCCGTATATCCCCAGCCGTTATCGAACCAAACGATGACCTTCACCATCGTGTCGGCGATCGTCATCGTCGCCATGCTGTCGAATACCCCGGAGGCGGGTGCGCCGATGATGTCTGACGATACGATCGGGTCGGACGAATACTCGATGATGCCGTTGAATCCGTCCTCGGTTGCTGCTCGCACCGCCGCATTGATCGCTTCGATGGTGGTGGGCTTCGTCGTCTCGACGACGAGGTCAACCGTTGAGCCGTCGGGAACCGGCACATTCAAGGCGAGACCCGAGATCTTGCCGGCGAATTCCGGCATCGCCTCCTCGAGGATCTGTGGTGAATTCGTCTCGGATGGGATGATGTTCTGGCCGGCCGCGCGACTGCTCCGGAAACCTTCGGTCGGCACGTCGGCCAGTCGTTCTTTGTTCGTGAACGCGTGCACGGTCGTCATGAATGCCCGCTCGACACCGAAGGCAGTGTCGAGCACGCGCAAGACTGGAGCAACGGCATTCGACGTGTTGGAGCCGAGCGAGATGATTCTGGTCTCGGCGGTGAGGACTTCGTCGTTGACTCCGTGCAGCAGGATGGGTATGTCGCCCGGCTCTTCGGGCGTCGACGCCATCACGACGCGGGACGCTCCCGCCTCCAGGTGTTTGCTACACCATTCCGAGGTTCGGTAGCCGCTTTCAGCTCCGGTCGCCTGGACGACGATTTCCACATCGTGGGCGGACCAATCGACATCTCCCGGTGCCTTGGCATTGACGAACTCGATCGACCGGCCGTCCATGAGCAGCTTCCCATCGGTGAGGGTCAGTGGCTTTGGAAACCGGCCATAGATGGAGTCGTATTTGAGTAGATACGTGAGTGCCTCTGCGTCGGCGACGTCGGCAATTGCCACGATCTCGAGATCTGGGTGATCGACGAGCTGCCGAAAGAGGTTTCGGCCGATACGGCCAAAGCCCATGATTCCGATCCGCGTTTTGGTCACGGCCTCTCCTCCTCGTTACTCGCGAACGCTGCAGTATTGCAAGTGGATCGCTGATCCAGCAAAAGCAACGGGATTTCCGAGTGAAGAAGGTGACATCGTCGGCTCACTCCAACGCGGTAGAGAACCACAGGTCGGCGACGTTGGTGCCGGATGGGCCGGTGATCACCAGCGAGTCGGAGCCGGACAGCGCCGTATATGAGTCGTCGTTGTCCAGAAGCTCTTGCGGGTCCAGCTGCGCTGATCGGATGAGTCCGGCCGTATGGCCGTCCACAATTGCGCCCGCCGCATCGGTGGGGCCGTCGATGCCGTCGGTGGCAAACCCACCGAACACGCCGATCTGCCCGTCGAGGACTAGCGCGGCGGCGAGTGCGGCGGCTTGGTTGCGGCCACCTCTTCCGGAGCCGGTCACCTCCATGGTGGTCTCACCGGCAGCGATGGTCACCGCCTGGCTCCGTTCAGTGCAGAGGCGGCGCGCCTGTTCGATTGCGTTGCCTCTCAGCGGCGGTGCAATGCGACAGCGGTATCCCGAGGCCACCAGTGAATCGGCCGCTGCTGCGGCGGCCTGGCTGCCGTCGCCGATCACTTCCACGATGTGGTTGGGCGCCGATGACGGTGCTGGAGGCGGGTTTTGCAGAGCGCGAATGACAGCCTCAGGAACAGTCGCCGCCAGCCCGTACGTGTTGAGGACGGACAGCGCTTGAGCGGCAGTGGACGCGTCGACCATCGTTGGCCCGGAGGCAATGTCGGACGCAGGGCCACCGACGACGTCGGAGAGAGCAAGCGTGACGGCCTGGCGAGGCGTGCCAGCGGTGAGGAGCCTGCCATTCTTGAGGGCAGATAGGTGGCGGCGAATTCGGTTGAGCTCATCGATCGGAACGCCCGCGTTCATGGCGAGTCGCGTCGCAGCAGTCACCTCGTGGATGGTCATGTCTCCCAGTGGAACCTCGGCGAGCGAGGATCCGCCACCTGAGATCAGAGCCACAAGCGTCTCGTCCGCGGACACTCGTCTTGCGGCTGCCAGGACAGCGGCGCCGGCGGCGCGGGACGCTTCTCCCGGAAATGGGTGGTCGCCGACAAGCAGCCGGGACCCTCGCGGCAGTGATTCTTCGTGATCGGACACCACAATCGCCCGGTCCAATCGATCGCCGAGTGCCTGTGCTGCGCCTCGCGTCATCGCGGGGGCAGCCTTGCCGATGGCGATGACGACGCTAGGCGTGGTAATCGAGAGCCGACGGAGTGCCGCGGCGGTAAGGATCTCCGGGTCGACCGCGGCTAGGCCGGCACGGTATGCGTCCAAAATGGCAGTCTTTGTGGTCTTCACGCGGCTTCTCGATGGGACGAGGTCAACCTACCGGGGGAATCGGCCAGTGAGCAGGTTAACCAAAGAGCCCGCCCCGGCGATGGACGACCGAGGCGGGCCGAGTGGTGCCCCCCAGAGATGTGATGCGAACCTAGGCGGCGGTTGTCTCTGAGCGTTCGATGAGGTCGGTCATGTTGACGCTGCGGAAGCTGATCGGCTTGGTGCTGAGATAGTCGACCGAGTCGAACGACACGAGTCGGCATACTTCGCATACGTGCCGGACCAAACCGGTACCGGCTGCCGATGAGGTGAAATTGTGGGCGCCATCCCAGGCGCATTTGGTGAGTTTGTTCGAAAGCTGCATCACGTACCTGCTTTTTGATTCCTCTTCTTGTATCGGAACGTGGTGGGGGGTGAGTCGAGGCACATACTGATTTGGCTCTGACTGACTAGTCCCTGCCGGTCTTCGAGGGCAGGAAGGCAGGTACGCCGGGTCAAAGCGTGGGTAGCAGGGCGATGTCGCCTCCTCCGGTTGTCAGGATCACCGCCGCCATGGAGAAGATCATCAGGTCGTATTCCCAGCCACCGGATGCGGCCCAGTAAGGGCTTTTCCACCTGAAGATGTGGAAGCTCATCGATCCCAGCATGGTCAAGGCTATGACGAGAGCAGACAATTGGGTGAGGACTCCCAAGATGAGGCCAATCGCGCCGGCCGCTTCGGCGACCGTCAGGGCCCGTGCCACCGGGACGGGGAGGCCGTTGTGTTCGGCGAATGCGGCGATGTCCTTGAGCTTGTTGCGGACAGCTACGACAAAGACAAATCCGACGACGAGCCGCATCAGCAAGAGCGGGAGATCCGGATAGTCGAGTAGAGCACTGAATAGGTCGTTGAATGTGTCCATGGGGACTCCTCGGTCGTTGTGACTCTGTCAACCACCCGATAGTTGCCCACGTCTCTGGTCTGTCGCCGGTCCGACGATTGCCGTCAGGGCGGGCGAGGTCGGATTGTCGAGACTTGTGACGGACCTTGCTTAGGATCACCGCAAGGATTCGAACTGGAAGGCTGATAGTGGCGACGTGGGACGACCTCAGCGGCTACATCAAAGACAACTACGACATCGCCGGCGAGGAAGACGGGCCCCTCATACAGCTTGGCTTTCGGCTCTCCGAGGAGCGCACCCACATGGTTGTCGTTTCGTTGACGGACACCGGCGATGGCCATCCGTGGGCACAGATCGAATCTCCGATCGGGCCGATCGAGACCGTCGACTTGCGGCTGGCGGCGGAGTTGGTAGGTGATGCCTTGTGTGGGGGCCTCGTTGCCCATCACGACATGCTGCTGATTCGCCATGCTGTGCCGCTGCCCGAACTCGATGTGCATGACTTCGAAGCGCCGCTTCGGGTGGTCGTGTCGACCGCCGATGCGATGGAGCTTCGGTTCACCGGAAGCGACGACTACTAGCCGGCCACTGTCAGCGAGCCGTCTCTGCTTGGGGATGAAGTGGTTGGGGCAGGTACGCCGCTCCAGGTCCCCGGAGGGCTGCCTCGTCCTGGGGATTGCTCAGTCCACATTGCTTGAGGCTCAGGCAGCCGCACCCGATGCATCGGTCGAGCGAATCCCGCAATACCTCGAGAGCGTCGATCTCGGCATCGAGCCGGCTCCGCCATGATCGCGAAATGCGTGACCAGTCGGTCTTGTTCGGCGTTCGCCCCGAAGGAAGGAGGCCCAGCGAGTGGCGTATCTCGTCGAGCGTGAGCCCCACCCTCCTTGCTGCCGCGATGAATGCCAGCCGGCGGAGCACATCACGCTGATAGCGCCGTTGTCCTCCGTCGCTCCGCGAAGCGGTGATCAGGCCTTCTCGTTCGTAGTAGCGCAATGCTGAGGCTGCGAAACCGCTGCGCTTGGCGACCTCGCTCACCGTGAGTTGATCTGTCATCGTTCGGAATTATCGCTTGACTTGAAGTTAACTTCAAGTTGTACGGTGTACGCATCGATCGATTCAAGGAGAAAGTCATGCTGTCGGCAGTCGTAACGGGAGCGTCGAGAGGTTTGGGTGCCGCCCTTTCGGAGGCCCTGACAAACGAAGGATGGAAGGTCGTCGGGACAGCGCGCGGGCACGACCAGCTCGACGAGACGGCTCGCCGGCTGGGGAGCGCCTTCACGCCCGTGGTCGGAGATATCGTCGATTCGAAGCACCGCCGAGCCATTGTTGAAGAGGTCCCTCGAGATGGCCTCGCCCTTCTCGTGAACAACGCCAGCACCCTGGGGGCGAGCCCGCTGCCCCCCCTGGCATCCATCGGATCAATCACGCTGCACCGCCTCTTTGACGTCAATGTCATCGCCCCGCTCCTTCTCGCCCAAGAACTCCTGCCGGCGCTGCAGAGAGCTCGCGGTGTGGTCGTGAATATCAGCTCGGATGCAGGCATCGAGGCGTACCCCGGCTGGGGTGGCTACGGGGCTTCGAAGGCAGCGCTCGATCATCTGAGCGCAGTGCTCGGTGTCGAGAACGATCGGATTTCTGTGTATGCGTTCGATCCCGGAGATATGCGGACAGACATGCACCAGGCCGCATTCCCCGGGGAGGACATCTCAGACCGGCCTCGGCCTGAGACCGTTGTCCCCGCCTTTTTGGAGCTTCTGGAAGCACGGCCGGCGAATGGGCGATTTCGGGCTCGCGACAGCCGCCTGGTGACGCTGTGACCGCAACCGTCGCACCCTTCACTTTCGAATTGCCGACATCGTTGGTGGCTGACCGGCCGCCCGAGGCACGCGGCATTGCGCGAGACCACATTCGATTGTTGGTGGGAGGCGCTCAGGGGTTCGAGGAAACCCGTTTCGATCGCCTGGGAGCATCCTTGCGCCCCGGTGATCTGCTCGTCGTCAACGACAGTGAGACTCGACCGGCGGCGCTGACCGCAACCCGGAGCGACCGGCGAGTTGCTGTTCACCTCTCGGCAATCCTCGACGACCACACATGGGTGATCGAAGTACGGCGATCGGATCAATCGGGGCCGGACACTCAGAGCCGTCCTGGTGACACGATCGACCTTGCTGGAGGTGGCCAGGCAGCGCTCATCGAGCCGGTCGGTCCTGCAACACGGCTGTGGAGGGCCACCCTCGAGCTCCCCTCGTCAATCGACCGCTACCTGGCAAGGAACGGCCAACCGATCCAATACCCCTACGTCGTCGAGCAGTGGCCGCTCAGCACCTACACCACGATGTTTGCCAAACCGGATCGTGCCCGCTTCGGGAGTGCAGAGATGCCGAGCGCGGGTAGGCCGTTCACGAGGAGGCTCGTAGCCGACCTGCGGCACCGAGGAATTGATGTGGTGGCCATCACGCTGCACACCGGCGTGTCTTCGCTGGAGGCCCATGAGACTCCTCCCGCCGAGCGATTCCGCGTCGACAGAAGCGCCGCTGCGGCCGTCAACAAGACAAAGACTGCCGGCGGCCGGGTCATTGCGGTCGGAACCTCGGTGGTGCGCGCTCTGGAGAGCGTGGGCGCAACGAGCGACCACGTGGCGAGCGCTACTGGATGGACGGATCTCGTTCTTGGTCAGGAGCGTGCGGCGCGCATCGTCGATGGGCTCGTCACCGGGTGGCATCCGCCAGAGGCATCGCACCTCCGTCTGCTGGAGGCGGTCGCCGGAGGACCGCTCGTCGAAACCATGTATCGCGCTGCCCTTGATTCGGATTTCCTCTGGCACGAATTCGGCGACGCTGCGCTGGTGTTCGCCACGAACCGATAGGCCCAATCGCGTCCTCGTGCAGTGGGTGTCTACAAACCGTCAGCGACGGCGTTGTCGTCGATGCGAATGCTCTCAACCATGACGTCGCAATGGCCGCGGGTAAACACGTCTGCACCGCCGAGGACGTGGAGCCACTTTGCGAGCACTTCGGCTTCGGCATGCTCGGCCAGGGCGTCGAGGTAAGTATCGAACAACTCCCACTGGTTCAGGAACGACGGATCCGTCGGGTCGAGGAAGCCGATCTCGCCGAATATCGCGAAAAAGTCAACCGCCCCGAGGGCGTTGAAGGAGGCAGTTCGAACATCCGCCACGTACTCCTTGGCGAGTTCGACATCGTCGCGGGTGCCTATGCGCGTCAGGTGTCCGCCGACGAACGTCTCGAAGTTGAGGGCCAGAGCGGCGTCGTGAGCCGCGATGTAGCCGGGAACGTCTTTCGCGAGGGCGAGATTCTTGAAAGGGACCCAGCCCGGAAACACGACGTCGACCCACATCAGCGTCTTCTGCTCGGGCGCATAGACGAAGATGTTGCCAGGCTCGTGGTTCGGGCCCGGATAGGACAGTTCCAAAGTTTGTCCCGCCACGGTGAGGCGCATGCGATCCACGAATGTCCGCGTAGGCACAGGACGCCGTGCGTCGGCGCGGCGCCGCAAGGTGTCAGCAGTATCCCGATGTCCGATGAAGGTCGCCTCGGGAAAGAGAATCCCAGCGGCGCCGACGTGGTCGCCGTGCGTGTGGCTGTACACGAAATGCGTAACGGCCTTGTCGGTGACCTCGGCAATGGCAGCCGGGAGTGCGCCGGCCAAAGTCGGTGGAGCATCGACGACGACGACCCCGCGCCTCGTCTCCAAGAACAGCGCTTGGTAACTGCCCTCTGTGACGAAGTACAAACCCCCGCCGAGGTGTTCCAGCAAATAGCCCTTGTCGGGTATCGGTGGGCCAAAAGCGGTAGGCGGCAGCGGAACGAACTCATTGTGCTCAGTGGCCGCCGACTTGGCTCCAGCGGCAGGGCTGGCGGCAACCATCAATGCGGCCGTTGCAACCCCGCTCGTGGTGAGGAACTGACGTCGGTTCAGCCCGTGCGCGCGATCGTCTGGCATGTGACCTCCCTAGGTCTGGTCGGTCTTCCCTTGGTCGACCCTACGCGGTTTTCCGAGCGTTCGCGCACGATCACCCCTTGGCGGTGGCGAGCTCGATGTACGGCTGATAATTGTCAGGCACCTAAACAGGATCTTTGATACATTGACCGCCCACCGACCTGGGAAAGGAGAAGTGCACCATGAATGTGAATACTGCAATCACGAACGCATGCGCCGGCCATAGCCCGGACATGACGCTGACATCGGTGCGCTCCCCGTGATCTGATCCACGATCATGACCGCCTGGGAGCCGCCACCATTCGAAAGGCGGCTCTTTTTGATGGCCGCCGAATCAGGAAAGGTCACGACGATGGAATACGGATATTACAAAGAGTTCGGATTTCGCCAGGCCCGGGCGGCGGAGAAAGCAGAGCGCCAGCAGCGATTTGCTGAGGACCGGCGAGGGAAGAGGTACCGCGGAGAACGTCGCCGCCGCGCCCGACAATGGCGCCGGGGACGATGGCTCCGAGAACAGCTGGCGTGACGCCCACGTCCACGACGAAAGGCCGGGAGCAATCGCTCCCGGCCTTTCACGTACCAGGTGTGCCGCGGCGACCTAGGATCGGCTCGGCGGCGTAGCATGGGACCAGTCGGTGGGCCTGGCTTGGTAGGCCGTTCGGCACGCCACATGGGCGTGCCCATAGTCGAGAATCGGCATGTTGCCCCGCCGGAAGCTTGGGAGGACCCATGGAGGTAATCGGAGTACGTACCGCCAGCCTCGGGGATGCCACGTACCTCGTAACAGTCGGAGAGCATGCGATCATCGTCGATCCGCAGCGGGACATCGGCCGGTTCCAGGAGATGCTCGAAGAGCGCGGCGTGACTCTGACCCACGTCCTCGAGACCCACATGCACAACGACTACATCTCGGGCGGTCGGGATCTGGCCAAGGCGACGGGTGCGGAGCTGATCCTTCCTGCTGGGAGCGGGGCGGGCTTTGCGTTTGTTCCCGCCTTTCATCGTGAGGTGATCGCAGGGCCTGGTCTCGTGACGATCGAGCCACTGCACACCCCCGGCCACACACCGGCTCACACCAGCTATCTCATGAGCTCGGGCGACGAGGCGAAAGCACTGTTCAGCGGGGGCTCGCTGTTGGTAGGAGCAGCGGGCAGGTCTGACCTTCTGGGCGATGAGTTCGCTCACCAGCTGGCGGTGCTCCAATACGGCTCACTTCGACGCCTGGCGGCGCTTCCCGACGAGACGGGCGTCTATCCCACGCACGGCGAAGGCTCGTTCTGTACAGCTTCGGGGGCTGGGCGTACCACCTCGACGATCGGAGTAGAAAAGGCCGAGAACCCTCTGCTGAGCATCTCCGACGTCGACGCCTTCGTGGAGAGTCAGCTCAGCGGCCTGGTCCCCTACCCCAGTTACTACCAGTACATGGGCGGCATCAACCGGCGCGGTCCAACCGCGCTGGCTGAGCCGAAGATCCTCGAGCTCGGTCCCGGCGAGGTTGCCGGCCACCTCGACGCCGGAGACAGCGTCCTCGACGGACGCGACCGCTACGCATTCGCCGCCGGGCATGTGCCGGGATCAGTTGGGATCGAGCTGGGAGATTCGTTTGCGCCGTGGGCGGGTTGGCTGCTCGACTTCCACTCGCCCGTGGTGCTCGTCCTGGGACCTGATGACGACGTATCGGCTGCGGCTGTCGAGCTCGGCCGGATTGGGCTCACGGTGGCCGGTGTGATGCGGGGTGTCGAAGCTTGGGCACGGCAAGACCGACCACTCGCGTCATATCGCACCGCTTCGAGTGCCGAACTGGCGGCGCAACTGGCGATGAACCCGGGAACCCAGGTGCTCGACGTTCGGGATCCGCTGGAATGGAAGGCCGGTCACATCGAAGGGTCGGTGCACACGTACGTACCCGATCTTCTGACCGGTGCGCCTTCCAGCATCGTCGCGGAGCAGCCGGTATGGGTGATCTGTCGCACCGGAAACCGCGCATCGATCGCGGCCGGCCTACTCGAGGGCTCTGGCCTCGAGCCGGTGGTCGTTGCCAAGGGAGGCGTTCCCGATCTCGTTTCCTGAGCGTGGACAGCGTCTGCGGTCAGGGGCAAACCCGGACCAGCGAGCGCGGAGCTCAATCCCAGCTCGTGACCGATTGATCGGCGACCCCCGGAAACGGCTGAGACCTTTCCGGGGGTCGCCTCGTCAACGGCAGAGCAAGCATCTCCGCTCAAGCCCGAGCGGCGCCTCAGGAGATCGCTCGCGGGCCTTCGGTGCCGGTCACGATCCACGACCCTGACCGGAGGTCGAGTCGATACGTCAACCAGGTGCCGCATGTTCCTCCGCACCACAGTGACACTGGTACCAGCGCGGTGTCACCGTCGATGGAGGGTTCGCCGACCCCGATAATTGCTGCCCCTTCGATGGTCGGAGTCAGGTCGTCGGAGATGAAGTCATCTCGGTCGTCGATCCATGTCACCGGGCCAAAGTTGCTGATCGCCTCCTCGATGGCGCCTCTCTCCGATCGAGTGAGCGGGCGCATTGGTTGGGTGGCGAAGCCGGTGCCGGCGGCCGGGTCGAGTGACGTGAGGATGAGGTAGTCGATGAACGGGGGAGGGCCTTCACCAAACGTGTGATCCTTGGCGACGAGTTGTCGTAGTGCTGCCGCCATCGTCTCGGCCGTGGCCGAGGCTCCGGCGGCCGTGCCATGGGCGGTCGTGGCGGCCCCGGTTGGGTTTGGTGGCGTTTCCTGGCCGGTGGAGCACGCACTCACCAGCAGAAGGAGAAGGGCGATTGCAGTTGCCCGGTTCACGGTCTGGTTCATGGTCTTAGGACGGAGATCGTGGCGTCTCGGTTTCGCGATCCCGTCCGCCGTGGCGCGATTGACGTAACTCCCCCTGCGCGATCATGCGCCTGCCCAAGAGGATGGGGACGGCCTGGCCGACGACGAAGAGAGCGGCGACGACCAGGACAAGCACCCGGGCGAGGAGGCGTCGCTGGTCCAGTTCGGTTTGTGCCGCCCCGACCAGCTGAAGCGCTTCGTCGGTGGTTGCTTGGTAGTTGTTGAGGATGGTGTCGGCTTCGGTCACCGACCCAACCAGCTCGGTGAGCTGCGTTTCGACTGTGGTGAGGTCTTCGGCGACGTTGTTGAGGTCTTCGGCGACTCGGCTGAGCCGGGCCTCCGGGCGCCTCAGCTGTGTCGACAGCTCGGTGAGCTGCGTGCGGATGTCAGTGATGGATTCATCGGGTGCGGTGTCCGGCCGGAAGTCGATGCCAAAAAGCGAGAGGCCCGACAGGACATCCGTGAGCACTCCGGTCGTGGTGGCGAGTGTGCCGAGCGGTCCCTGTAATGCGTCGATGCCCTCTGGCACCGTCTCGGCCAGGATCGAGTCGAATTCAATCAGCACGTCGGCGGTTGAGTTGAGGGCAGCGTCGAGGTCAGTGACAGCGAGTTGTAGTGCTTCGATTCCGCCGCTGCTCGCCTCGAGCGCATCGGCTGCCACATCGATTGTGTCTCCCAACGAGACGAGCGCATCGTCGGTTAGCGATAGCGTGTCAGATATCGAGTCGACGGCGGCATCAACCAGAAGCCAACCGGCGATGGACGCGACGAGCGACAGCACGAGCCCCACCACGCCTACGGCGAGCAGCAGTCGTCCGGTGGGCCGGTCGTCGCGGTCCTGGTCCGGCAGTGGAGTCGGGCGATTCATTCGCTGGAAAGCTACCCGGCGGTGCCTCGTTTCAAACGTATACGGTCGATCGACTGCGCGATTCCCCTCGAACCTCCGCCGTGTCTCCACGCGGCATTCACGAGTTCTCCACAACTGCTCGAGATCATTCAGTCATCGAATCAAAGGAAAGGAATCGATGATGTTTGCCCGTCGTAGCCCCTTCAGGTTGTTGCTGCTGGTTGGTCTCGGGGTCTTGCTGGGAGCTCTCCTCTTTGGAGGAGCGGAGACGGCAGGGGCCGTGGTAGCTGCCCCGCTGATCATCCTGGGCTTCCTGTTCAAGGCTGTTCTGTTGGTCGTCTTGTTCGGCTTCATCGCCAAGATGCTCGGCGGCTTTGTTGGTCACCGAGGCTGGAGCGGCGATCGTCAACGCTGGGCCGAAGAGGGCCGTGACTGGAGGCGGAAGAACGCCGACTCGGTATCAGCCGATGGCGAGAATCCGTCGGATCTCTTCGATGAGTGGCATCGGATCGCCCACGGCCGCCAGGAAGTGGATGAGCATACGCCCCCGGTCGAAGACTGAGCGACCAGACTACGAGTCATGAAAACTGTCCTCGTCGTCGATGATGAGCTGAAGATCACCCGCCTGCTGCGCGATTACCTGCAGCAGGCGGGCTTCCGCGTCGTCACGGCAGCCGATGGACCAGGGGCGCTCACCGTGGCCCGCTCAGAGAGCCCCGACATGATCGTGCTCGATCTCGGCCTGCCGGGCCTCGACGGCCTGGATGTGACCCGCGCGCTTCGAGCATCGTCCGATGTCCCCATCATCATTGTTACTGCCCGAGCCGAAGAGTCGGATCGGATTGTTGGCTTGGAGCTCGGCGCAGATGACTACCTGGTGAAGCCCTTCAGTCCCAAGGAGCTCGTCGCCAGAGTGCGAGCGGTGCTGCGTCGGGTGGATGCTTCGTTGGAGGCTCCCGAAGTGGTTAGAGCCGCCGACATCGAGATCGACACTGCCAAGCGAACGGTGAACGTGGATGGCAACATGGTCGATTTGACTCCCACCGAGTTCGATCTGCTGCTTCACATGGCGCGGTCGCCAGGACGGGTCTTCACACGGGCACAGCTTCTCGATGCCTTGCACGGCGTTGCGTTCGAGTCGTATGAACGAGCTATCGACGCCCATGTGAAGAACATTCGGCGCAAGATCGAGGTTGACCCGACGCAACCCCGGCTGGTTGTGACGGTCTACGGAGTTGGATACAAGTATGCCGATGCATAGAGGCTTTCGTGGTGATCCGCAGTGGTGGCCAGAGGGCGAGCACTGGCCACCCCGAGGGGGCCGGGGCTACGAAACGTGGGCAACGTTCGGCAGGCGGCTCTTCGTCGGCTTTGCACTGTTCCTCGGGGGCCTCGTGGTGATGGCCGTCACCGCCGGCGCGGTCATCGCCACGTCGATCGCCGGCGTGACGTCCTCGAATCGAGTCGGGGTGGTCCTGACCACTGTGATCTTGCTCGCGGTGGTGGGGTGGTTCATCTGGTTCGTGGCGCGTCGCACCTGGCGTCCGGTGAAGGACCTGATTGGTGCGACGGGCCGGTTGGCCGACGGTGACTATGGCGCCCGGGTCGATGTGCGGTCGTCGCCGACCATGCGCGCCGTCGGGTCGTCCTTCAATTCGATGGCGGAGCGCCTCGAAGAGGCCGATGAGCAGCGACGCCGACTGATGTCCGACCTTGGGCATGAGCTTCGGACTCCGCTGGCTGTCATCCGGGGCGAGGTCGAAGCAGTGGTCGACGGGGTACGCGATGGGGGCCCCGAGCAGATGGCGTCTCTGCTCGATGAGGTAGAAGTTCTCGAAAGGCTTGTCGAGGATCTTCGGATCCTGACGCTCTCCGAAGCGGGAAGGCTGCCACTCGAGATGGAGTTGACGGATATGGCCGCACTCGTCTCCGACGTCGCCGATTCGTATTCATCGGCGGCTACGGCAGCCGGCGTACGCATCTCGGTCGAGGTACCTGCGACACCTTCGACGGTCGAGATGGATCCGGTTCGGATTCGCCAAGCCCTCGCCAATCTCGTCGTGAACTCGTTGAGGGCGATGCCGGGTGGTGGATCGTTGACTCTCAAAGTCTCCGCGCATGACGATCGCATCGTCGTGGCGGTGGCGGACACAGGAGTGGGCATCGACCCGGACGAGCTGCCTGTCGTGTTCGATCGGTTCGTGAAGTCTGAGGACTCGCCCGGGAGCGGCCTAGGCCTGTCCATAGCGCGCGGCCTCGTCCGGTCCCATGGCGGCGATCTCCAGATACCGACATCCGGCCCCGGTGGCACGACGGCCACACTGTGGCTGCCACGTTGACGTGGCAGCAGGCTCGAACCTGCCGAGGCGAGCCCTTCAGCTAGTCGGCAAGGCTGACGTCTGATCCGCCTGTGCTGTTGATGGACACCTCAGTTGGATTGCCGAAGACCGTCACGTTCGATCCGCCAGACGCCTCACCAGTGACGGTTTGGCTGGCGAAGACGACCACCTCTGATCCACCGCTTGCCTCGAGTTCGACGGTGCGTGCTGCCATGTCGGTCAAATCGACATCCGAACCACCCGATGCCTGTACCTGGATCGCGTTCTCGGCTCCTGAGCCGATGACATCGGCCCCTCCGCTGGCGATGACCGCTTCCAGCGAAGGCATGATGACTGCCACGAACCGGCCGGCCCCGGTGAACTGGGCGCCACCATCGAACTCGACGATCAGGGTGCTGCCGCTGACCCGAGTCACCACGCGGTCAAGCAAGTTGTCGTCGAAGGTGACCGTGACTTCCTGAGTTGCGTCTGGCTCCACGAGGAGATCGACGGCCATTCCGCCGCTGACCTCCACCCGGTTGAAGGTATCAACCTCACGTTGCTCGGTGATGATGTCACCGGAACCGACGGCACCACAGGCACTGAGCACGAGCGTGACGGCGACGGCCAAAACGGTCCGTTTGTTCAATGTGCTCGTCCGCAGGCGCGACGCCATCAACAGCCTCCCGGTCGTGGCCTGAGGGCATCGGAGCACACAGCCACAGCAGGGGAGTAGAGGCAAAAGTCCTCACATGATCGCCGGCGATGTTGTGCTGGCGTCGGGTTGGAAGGCGCCCATGCGGAGAGGGACGAGGTGGGTGGCCGCACATTGATCGCCAACGCCGACCCGGTCTGTGAGGCTCCCG
>JBFGJH010000050.1:0-24427 GCA_041577335.1 Acidimicrobiia bacterium
AGGGACCATTCAGGCCTGCCCCTTATGTTCTTGATGTGTCCGGGGGATGGGACGTGCCAGAGCGAGGGGCGCTCACTTTTCGGGGGGGGAAGGTGAGCGCCCCTTCCTGGCTTGAGGAGGGCTCATCAATGAAGACGTTCATCGTTCGGATCTGGCGGGAGACAACCGAGGTGCCGCACGATCTGCGGGGCACGGTGCACGACGTGGAATCCGGCGATCGACACATGTTCCAATCGCCCACTGAACTGCTGAACCTGCTTCGTCCTTCGGTCGACCCTACCCAGCTCGACAGGAGCGATCGGTAACCTTGGCCGATGGAGTCGCCGATCTGCTCGTGAGCAACCGAACCGATCCTCCGCCCGGAATCATCATCGCCAGGCCCCGTCTCGAGCGCCAGCTGACTGCCGGGCTCGGATATCGGCTGACGACGCTGATCTCGGGTGCGGGAGCAGGCAAGACAGTGCTCCTCCGCTCCTGGGCTCAAGAGCATCGTGTGGCCTGGCACACCGTGACGTCGGCCGATGAGGTGCTGGTGGACTTCGTCCGGTCTGTCGTCGATGCGCTCCGCCTTCGATTTCCGCGACTTTCTTCTGAGCTCTCCCTCGCAGTCGAAGGCGTTCGAGGCCCGGACCGTCTCGGCGATGATGAGACACGCGCCGAGGGCCTGGCCGGCTTGTTGGCGCAAGAACTCGCGTCGCTGGAGGGAAGCCGGCCGATCGTCCTCATCCTCGATGACGTTCATCAGCTCACCAAGGCCGGCGCCCGATTCGTCGCCAGTTTGGCGATCAACTCCCCGGGCCGAGTCCACCTCTACTGCGCGTCCCGCGAATCAATGCCGTTTGCCGTCACGCGGCTCGCCCTCGATGGCCACCATCTCGACATCCCGGCAGCCGAGCTTTCGTTCACAGCAGCCGAAGCGGAGCAGCTCCTGGCCATGCTGATCGAAGCGCCAGATCCGCAAGTCGCCCAAGAACTCATCGAACGGACCGCAGGATGGCCGGCGGCCGCCCGGCTCGCGGTAGAGGCAATGCGCGCCAAAGGCACCATGGACCTCGACACGATCTTGTCTGACACCCGGGGAACGGCGCTGTTCGACTTTCTTGGCGAGACGGTGACGGAGACCGAGACCAACGACGTTCGCCACGTACTCGAGGTGGCGGCGATCTTGCCGTGGATCGCGCCTGACCTGGCCGATCATCTGGGGGCGGGGAAGGGATCTGCCAGCCTGGCGACGGCTGTCCAGCGCCGTATCTACTTCGTGGAGCACGACCGGTGGCCCGGAGCCCATCGCCTCGCTCCGGTAATGCGAGCATTCGTGAGCGGACCCGACTCTGCGGCTGAGATCGACGCTTCCCAAGTCCTAGAGGAAGCGGGCAGATGGTACGAACGAGTCACTGCGTTCCCCGAAGCGATCGAGTCTTTCCAACGAGCAGGCGCTCTCGACGCCTGCACCGACCTGCTCCTCGAACACGGAACTGCCGTTCTCTCCGGCCTCCCCGATCGAGTCGTTTCGTTGTGCGTGGACTTGCCTTCCGCGGCGCGAACGCAAGCGATCGTTCAGCTGGAGGGCGAGGCGCGTCAGATGATTGGAGATTGGGAGGGCGCCCTCCGGTGCTATCAGAGCATCGCCAGCGATTCGGAAAGCCTGGACGCTGCTTTGGCCTGGCGGTATGGGCTCTTGCACCACCTCCGGGGCGAGCTCGACGAAGCGCTGGATGTCTACCGCCGGGGTGCCGTCGACAAGACAGACCCAGCCAACGCCGCCTTGCTATACGGTTGGACCGCCTCCGCACGGTGGCTCAAGGGAGAGCACGAGTCAACCAGGCTCCTCGCCCAAGAATCAATGGTCGCGGCATTGGAGTCGGGCGAGCCGCGAGCCCTGGCCTGCGCTCACACCGTTGCGGCCATGGTGGCGGCGCTCGACGGCGACCGCAATGCCAACGACGCTCACTACCTTCGAGCGCTCGAACACGCCGAGCGGGCCCAAGACTTGCTCCAGACTGTCCGCATTCGCGCCAACCGTGGTTCGTTGAGTCTCGAGGAGGGGGCCTACAACCAGGCGCTCGAGGAGCTGGATATTGCTCTGCGCCTTGCCGACCTCGCTGGATTCGCCTCCTTACGGGCGCTCGCTCTGAGCAACCGTGGCCAGGTACATTCTCACCAGGGACGGCTCGAGGAGGCGATCGCCGACCTGGAGGACGCCCGGCGCGGGTTCCGGGCCAATAGCTCGACACTGGAGTCCTACGCGCTGGGACACATCGGTGACGTCTACCTGGTGCGCGGCGACCGAGCTCTTGCCCAAGCCGCATATGAACAAGCGATCGCGCTTTCTGAGCGAACGGGCGATCTGCAGGGGCTGGTCCCCGCCTTGGCCGGCCTCAGCCGGCTGCTGGTCTCCGATGACCTCCCCCAAGCTGCCGAGCTCGCCGATCGTGCCATAGCCAATTCAGCGGTTCTCGGCCATGTTGAAGCGCTCCTTGCGTCGGCCGAGGTCGCATTGGCGGCCGGGGACCACGAGAGGGCCGGCGAGGTGGCGGGCAAGGCGGCCGAGTTGGCAAGGACTCGACGCGACCGTCCCGGCCTCGCCACGGCGTTCGAACTGCTTGGCAGGGCGCAACCGGAGCGCGCCGGCGATCACTTTCGACAAGCGCGTAGCATCTGGGAGAACGTCGGCGATCCGGTGAGAGTGGCCGGACTCGATTTGGCGATGGCCCATGCCGATGTCGTCGAAAACCAGGCTGAGCTTGCCCAATCGGCAATTCAACGGTTACAAAGGCTCGGCGCCCATGGGCTCATCGGAGCCGACGCACTCTCGCTCACCACGCCGCCGAAGGGTCCCGACATCACCATCCGGACGCTGGGAGGCTTTGCTGTCGTGCGGCACGGCGTGGTGGTCCCCGCCAACGAATGGCAATCCAAGAAGGCCCGCGAGCTGCTCAAGATTCTCGTTTCCATGCGGGGGCGAACCCAGCACCGCGAGGTCATCATGGATCTGCTGTGGCCGGGAGATGACCCGTCCAAGGCGGCAAACCGCTTGTCCGTAGCTCTCTCCACTGTGCGCAGCATTCTCGATCCGGGGAAGGCGAACGAACCCGATCGGTACATCGTCGGAGACCGCGACTCGGTGGGCCTCAACATGAGCGAGCTGGCAGTCGACGCCGAACAGTTCATGACGCAGGCCGAACGCGGGCTCGCCCTTTGGCGGCAGGGCGACCGGGCGCCCGGCCGATCGATCCTGGAGGCCGCCGAAGCCACCTACCTCGGCGACTTCCTCGAAGAGGATCTGTACGCGGACTGGTCGGTGACGATCCGCGAAGAATGCCGCTCGACGTACTTGCAGATCGCCGAGGTGCTGGCAGACGCCTTCACAGCCGAGGGAGACCACGACGGGGCCAGCCGGCTCTATCTCCGAATTCTCGAGCGGGATGAGTTTCACGAGCCGGCCCATCTCGGTCTGGTGACCGCAATGACCAGGCTGGGCCGCCACGGCGCTGCTCGCCGCATCTACAGCCAATATATGAGCCGCATGCGGGAACTCGACGTTGAGCCCGCTGCGTTCCCCCGTTAGTCAGATCCCCCGCCGGATCATCCCGTCGAAGCACGAGGCTCGACACGTGACGCGCCCGCTCAGGTGATACGGTCGACGAAGGGGACTTCGGAGACCGTGCCGGTATGCGGTCCCTCGGGAGCTTCAACGACGACCTCGGTGCCCAACTCGGCGACCGCGATATCGAGGAGCGCCAGCGCCAACGTCTGCCCAAAGCGTGGCGACCATGTCATCGAACCGATTCGGCCAACCAGTTCACCGCCGACGGTCACAGGAAGGAGGGTGGTATTCCCGGAGAGCGGCTCGGCGATTCTGATTCCCATCATCCGGCGGCTCGCTCCCACTTCTTTCACTCGCGTCAGTGCCGCTTTCCCGATGAAGTCGTCGTCGGAATCGAAGGCAACCAGGCGGTCGAATCCCAACTCCAGCGGATTCACCCGATCGTCCATATCGGATCCGTAGGAGAGGATTCCACCTTCGATTCGACGGATCTGGTTGGGGGCGGCCGGCTTGACGCCGTGTGGGGCGCCCGCTTCGAACAACCGATCCCAGAGCCAGCCACCCTTGGAACCGTCGCGCAGAAACACCTCATAACCGAATTCGCCACTCCATCCTGTGCGGCTCACGACCACCGGCACGCCATCGAGGTCGGTCTCGACGAATCGGTAGTACCGCATGTCCGCTGCGTCGTCGCCGAACAAGGTCCTGATCACGTCGATCGACTTTGGGCCCTGGACCTGAAGCGGCGAGACATCGGGCTCGACAACTTGTACGTCGTAGCCGCCGAGAAACGCGATCGCCTGGGCCCAGAGGAGGATGTCGCGATCAGCGAGGGACATCCAGAAGTGGTCGTCTGCCAGACGCAGGATCACCGGATCGTTGAGAATGCCGCCGTCAGGATTGCAGATGAAGGTGTAGCGAGCCTGCCCCACCTCGACCTTGGAGATATCTCGAGTGCACAGGTACTGCATGAGGCGGGCGGCGTCCGGGCCTTTGACCTCGACCTGCCGCTCGCCGGCCACATCCCAGATCGTCACTGCGTTGATCAAAGCCTCGTACTCGGCAAGGCCCCCCTCGTATGCCGATGGGAGGAGCATGTGGTTGTAGACAGTGAACGAAGAGACTCCGGCCTCCACGGTCTTGTCGAAGTAGGGCGAGGGCCGCAGCCGAGGCGATCGTCCGAGGGGAAACATCAGTCGCTCCAATCGAGATCGTGGTTGACGAGTCCCTGCTGGAGGGTGTGGTAATCCGAGGCGTGCGACACGAACAAGGCTTCGGTGGTGCTCAGGTGGGTGGGAGGGTCGAGCGTGCCCGCCGTGATGGACATTGTGTGCGGCTGGTCGGTGGCTCGCCAGAACAACGACGCCCCACACCGGCTACAGAACCCGTACTCCACGTTGTCGACCGGATACCACGACAGCGTGGTTTCCTCGATCGTCAGGTCCGCGGCTTCGCACGCGGTGGCGGCCATGAAGTGCCCGGTCGTGCGTCGGCACCGGTCGCAATGACAGTTGATCACCGATCGCAGCTCACCGGCGATCTCATATCGAACACCCCCACAAAGACAATGTCCAGTCATAACGCCGAGAGACTAGGGGTTGTGCGGGTGACCGTCATTTCTCCCTCCAGCGAGGCTTCAGCCGAACGTGCAGTTGCACAGCAACTGCAGACGAGAACGCTGCGACGTTCTCGCGGTGGGGGGAGTGGCGTCTGCCAGTGTGGAGAACGCTGTGCGTTCTCCATTGCAGTTGCAAAGCAACTGCACGGCGACGACGAGGGGGGCCCGAAGCGAAGCGAAGGGTTCGTGCCCACCACCGCAACAATGGTCTCGGGGAAACCTACGTCGTCGTCACCCCGTTCCTCCTCCGCCCCCTCCGCTTCCGCCTACCGGCGGAACCACCTCCGTGCAGTTGCGACGCAACTGCATTCGAGAACGCTGCGACGTTCTCGCGTTGGGGGGAGTTTGAGGGGGCGGCTCCGCCTCCCCCTCAATAGGGAGGCACGGCGGCGTGTACGCCGTGCTGACAGATGGGGGCGGCCGGAGGGCCGCACGACCAGATCGGAGCCACGCCGAAGGCGAGGCGCAGCCGATCGAATCCTGATTCGATCGGAACGGTTAGCGTCCCACAATGCGTCGTCGAGCCCTTCTGGCCATTGCGGCCTCCGCCATGGGTTGGGGAATGGCCGCCGTAGGTACCCGCGCTCTCTTCATCCAGGGGACGACGACGTTCACGGTCATTGTGCTTCGCACCGCCGTTGCGGCATTGGCGGTGGTCGCGTTTCTCGTCGTCGTCCGCAGACCCATCAGCGCCCAATCGTGGCGACGCGGCCTGCTCATCGGTGCTCCTCGCATTGGAGTGGCTCCGATCTTCTACATCGCCTCACTCAACTTTGTGTCCGCCGGATTCGAGGGCCTCATCATCACGCTCAACCCGGCAATCACGGGTGTCATGGCGTGGGTGTTCCTGAAGGAACGGATCTCGAAGCGGATGGCGGCCGGCCTGACAATCGCTCTGGCCGGCGCCGCCATCTTGGTCACGTCCGGGGAGTCCGGAATCCCCGATGGAGGCAACGTCGCAATTGGCACCCTGCTGGCACTGGGTGGGGTTCTGGTGGGATCGGGAACCAGCGTCCTGTCGCGCAGATTCGCGCCGGAGCACCGGACTGGCGACTTGGCAGGACCGATGTTCGTGGGCGGCATAGCCACCGTGACGGCGGCCTCGTTCTTCTTCGGCGGAGTGGAGCCGTCCACCGTCACTGGCGAGGGCTGGCCCATCCTCATCGCACTCGGACTGTTCAGCACGCTGCTGCCATTCGTGGGAACGCTGTTCGCGTCCAAATACGTGCCGGCCGCCACCGTCGCCCTCGTCGCCTACGTCGCCCCGTTGATCGCGGTGGTCGGTGGCGTGGTCCTCCTCGGCGAGATCGTCACTCCCCCACTGATCATCGGCGGCGCCCTGACCATCACCGGAGTGATAATCGCAAGCCGCTAACCGAGATCCGCCCCCACTGCCTTTTGAGACGAGGGAGTTCGAGGGGGAAGGCTCCCTATTCGATCAAAACGCAAGGGGGGAGTTTGAGGGGGGAGGCTCCGCCTCCGTGCAGTTGCTACGCAACTGCAATCGAGAACGCTCCGCGTTCTCGCCCCGCTGAGGTTGATTGAGGGGGCGGCTACGCCGCCCCCTCAAAAAAGGGTGGGTCGCCGCATGGCGACACCTCCAGAAACTCAATGGCAGTTTGCTCCGCAAACTGCGACGGGTTTGCACGAGTGCAAACCCGCCGAATCCTGATTCGATCGAAACCCTTAGCCGAGCGCCCGATGCAGGAACGCTGCCATGTGGCCCCGAGTGACCGGACCGGTCGGACCAAACGTGGTGGCCGAGGTTCCCTCGGTGATACCACGTGAGTACAGCCACTCGATATCGGCCTCAAAGACCGAACCGTCGTCGTCGGCAAAATCGACCGCGGAGCGAACCTCTGGCAGATTCGGCAACGCACGATGCAGGAACGCCGCCATCTGCCCCCGGGTCACCGTGGCACCGGGGCTGAACGTGGTCGCCGAAGTGCCATCGGTGATACCACGTGAGTACAGCCACTCGATATCGGCCTCAAAGACCGAACCGTCGTCGTCGGCAAAATCGACCGCGGGGCGAACCTCCGGCAGATTCGGCAACGCACGGTGCAAGAAGGCCGCCATCTGGCCCCGGGTCACTGATCCGTTCGGGCAGAACAGATCATTGATGGGAGGGTTGCACCCAAGGGTGATCCCCGAGTTCGCCAACCAGTCAATGTCAGCTTCGAAGAGGCTGGCATCGTCATCGATGAAGACGTTCGACACGAATGCCTTCACGACGCTGACGGTACATTCGACCGTCACTGCCGCGTTGAGGTTGGCATCGGTGACGTCGTACGTCACCGTGTAGCTGCCAACCTTCGACGTATCCACCGCTGTGGCGTCGATCACGATGCCGCTCGAACCGAGATCGTAATTGTCGGTCGCCGTCGCACCCAGCTCGACGTAGGCCGAGCCGAGTTCGATGACCTGCGGGTTGTCACCCGTCAGGCTGATCACCGGGGCCGTCGTGTCGACCACGTTGACCGTCCGTGTCACCGTCGTGGCGGGATTGCCGTGGAGGTCCGACACGTCGTACTCGATCACATAGACACCGACGAGATCCGTGTTGACGGGATTGGTTGCAACGATCGAGCTGGTCAGATCACCATCGACCAGATCGACTGCCGTTGCACCTGCATCGACGTACGCGGACCCGACCTCGACGGTGACCGTGTCGGCCCCGATCAGGGTCACGAGCGGCGCGGTCGTGTCCACGACGTTGACCGTGCGGGTAACCTCAACAGCCGCATTCAGGCTGGTGTCGGTCACGTTGTACGTGACGGTGTACACGCCGATGACATCAGGATCGACTGGGTCGTCGGTGACGATTGCTCCGGTGAGATCACCGTCTCCAATGTCAGAGGCGGTCGCTCCCGCATCGGCGTATCCAGAACCAACCTCGATCGTCATCGGGTTCGCGCCGATCAGGGTGATCACCGGGGCAGTGGTATCGACCACGTCGACGGTGCGCGTCACCTGGGCAGCTGCGTTGCCGGTGGCGTCGGTGGCGTCGTAGGTGACCGTGTACTCGCCGACCACGTCGGTATCGACGTCGGTGGCATCGATCACAGCACTGAGGCCGGTGTCATAGTTGTCGGAAACGTCTGCCCCGAGCTCGGAGTAGGTGTCGCCCACCTCGATGACCTGTGGGTTGTGACCAACCAAGCTGATCACCGGGGCCGTCGTGTCGACCACGTGGACCGTGCGAGACACCTGGGCAGCCGCGTTGCCGCTCGTGTCGGTGACGTCATACGTGACCGTGTACGAATCGACCGTGTCGGTGTCCACGTCCGACGCATCGGCCGTGGCGACAAGCCCATTGCTGTAGTTGTCGGACACAGTGGATCCGAGCTCGGTGTATGCAGTGCCGACCTCGATGATCTGGGGATTGTCGCCCAGCAACGAGATCACCGGCGGGGTCGTGTCGACCACCCGGACGGTTCGGGTCACCTGGGTGGCCACGTTGCCGTTGGCGTCGGTCACGTTGTACGTGACCGCGTATGTGCCGGTCACCTCGGTATAGACGGCGGTGGCGTCGATGACGGCGCTGAGGCCCGTGTCGTAATTGTCAGACACCGATGCGCCCGCCTCGACATAGGTGCCCCAAACTTCGATGATCTGCGGGTTGTCACCAGACAGTGTGATCACCGGGGCCGTGGTATCCACCACGCTCACGGTCCGCGTCACCTGCGCGGCCGCGTTGCCATTGGCGTCGGTGACGTCGTAGGTGACCGTGTATTCGCCGACCACGTCGACATCGACATCGGAGGCGTCGATGACGGCACTGAGGCCGGCGTCGTAGTTGTCGGATACGTTTGCACCCAGCTCGGCGTAGGCCTCATGGACCTCGATGACCTGCGGGTTGTCACCAACCAAGGTAATCACCGGGACGGTGGTGTCCACCACGTTGACGGTCCGCGTCACCTGGGTGGCGGCGTTGCCGTCCGAGTCGGTCACGTTGTAAGTCACCGTGTAGACAGCAACCACGTCGGGGTCCACCGGATTCACCGTGACGATAAAGGTGGTCAGAGGACCGTCAGCCACGTCATTGGCGACTGCGCCCTCATCGGCGTATGCGGAGCCAACCTCGATGATGACCTCTGCATCGCCATTCAAGGTGATGACCGGAAAACCGTTGTCGATCACGTTGACTGTGCGGGCAACCTGGTCGGCGGCGTTGCCACTGGAGTCGGTCGCGTCGTACAGGACCGTGTAGGAGCCCACGACGGAGGTATCCACAGCCGAGCTGTCGATGACCGCCGCCAGGTCCGTGTCGTAGTTGTCGGATACCAACGCACCGAGTTCGGTGTAGGGCTGGAACACGCCGATGGTCTGGGTGCCGTCCGGGGTACCACCGATCAGGGTGATGACCGGCGACTCGGTGTCCACCACGTCGACGGTGCGCGTCACCTGGGTGGCGGCATTGTCACTGGAGTCGCTGACGTCATACGTGATCGTGTATTCACCTACCACTCCGGTATCCAGCGCGGAATCGTCGATAACGACGGTCAGAGATGTGTCGTAGTTGTCGGTCGCCGTGGCGCCCGATTCGGTGTATGTGCCATGAACCTCGACGGTCACGACAGGATCGCCGGTCAAGGTGATCACGGGTGCTTCTGTGTCCACCACGTTGACGGTCCGTGTCACCTGGAGGGCGGCGTTGCCACCGGAGTCGGTGGCGTCGTAAGTGACCGAGTAGGAACCGACCGTGGCGGTGTCGACGGCGGAAGCGTCGGCGGTGGCGGTGAGGCCATCGTCGTAGTTGTCCGACACCGTGGCGCCGAGCTCGGAGTAGGCGTCGCCCACCTCGATGACCTGCGGATCATCACCTACCAGGGTGATGACCGGCGCTTCGGTGTCCACCACGTTGACAGTTCGGGTGACGGTGGCGGCCATATTGCCCTGCGCATCGGTGACGGAATAGAACACCGAATACGAGCCAACCATTGTCGTATCAACCCCGGATGCATCAGCAACGACCGTCAAACCAGTGTCATGGTTGTCGGTCGCCGTCGCTCCCAATTCTTCGTATGCGTCGTCGACTTGGATGGTCTGGGGATCATCTCCGGTCAACGTGATCACGGGGCGGGTGGTGTCGACCACCCGGACGGTGCGGAGCAACTGAGTGGCGGCGTTGCCGCTCGAGTCGGTGGCGTCGTAGGTGACGATGTAGGTGCCGAGCATGGAGGTGTCGACCTCGGACGAATCGATCACGGCCACCAGATCGGTGTCGTAATTGTCCGAAACAGTCGCACCTCGCTCCGTGTAGGGGGCGGGGAATTCAATGATTTGGGTCCCACCGATGAGGGTGATGATTGGACTGGTCGTGTCGACCACGTTGACCGTGCGGAGCAGCTGAGTGGCGGCGTTGCCGCTCGAGTCGCTGACGTCGAACCGTACGTCGTAGGAACCAACGACCGAGGTATCCACGTCGCTCGCATCGATAGTCACTGCAAGGCCCGAGTCGTAGTTGTCGACCGCCGAAGCACCGGGATCGGTGTAGGTCGAACCGAGCCCGACGGTGACGGTACCGCCCACCAAGCTGATTACTGGAGCTTCGGTGTCGACCACTTCGACAATCCGAATCACTTGGTCGGCTACGTTGCCACTCGAATCGGTGGCGTCATACGTGACCGAATACTCGCCGAGCAGGGAGGTGTTCACTGCGCCGGCGTCGATCTCAGCGGTCAGATCCGTATCGACGTTGTCGGACACCGTGGCACCCGATTCGGTGTAAGCGGAGAAGACCTCGACGGTTTGGGGATTGGCACCGGTCAAGGTAATCACTGGGGCTTCTGTATCTACGGTCGCGCTCAGCGAGATGTTGTCGACCTGTAGGTTCCCGGGCCCCGTGAAGCACTCCGGAATCGTGGTGAAGAACTTGACGCGAATGGTGGAGTCGACATAGGCACTCATATCAATCACGGAGCTCACCGGTCCCGCGCTGCCGATGAAACCTGAAGCAGCCGTGTAGATGTTGGTCGACATCAGCGAGGCCCCACCGCCACCCGGTTCCACTACGACATCGAACGTCCTATCCATCGAACCAGAGTTCCTAACGGACGGGACCTCCCAGTCGAATGTCAGGGTCGCCGAGAGGGCCGCAGGGATGGCCACGTCCTGCCAAAACTCGATCGTGTCGGGACCGCATCCATCAAAACCCTGACCGACCGCGTAGAGCCCATCGGTGGGCACGACGTCCGGTGCAGCGAGCACTGCCAGCGGCCGACAGCACGGGTCCGCTGCGTCTTTCGTTCCCCAGCCGGTGAAGTCGCCGATTTCGAAGCTGCCGTTGACCAGCAACTCGGTTGACGGAACGACGGCGGCGGAGGCGGGCTCCGCCACGAGACCGGTAGTGGGGACCAAGAGTCCGAGCAGGATGGCGAGTGCGACGAGGGCGGCTCGGGGCCGCGTGACGTGGGAAGACAAGGTGGGAGGTCCTTCGGTTGGCTATCAGCCCGGGGACAAGTCGCCAACGAAGGCGCTACCACGGAGAAGCCCGGCTTCCTCTCAGCGGCCGGCAGCACCAGGGTCAAACCCAAGTGCCGCCAGGAAGCGTTATCGGAACCTGAGCCACCACCTTGAGCGGTTGCATTTCGCACGAACGGTGTTGGGGGCGTCCAGGACAATGGTGGCTTCAGCCACCACGTCGTTGCCCCGCAACCGCAGCTGGGATCGAGACCCCTGCTCGTTCTGGACCTCAATATGGAGGCACGGCGGCGTGTACGGCGTGCCGACAAGATGAGGGCGGCCGAAGGGCCGCTCGCCCAGATCGAAGCCCCGCCGAAGGCGGGGCGCAGCCCGATCGGATCCTGATCCGATCGGCTCAGTCCTTGGGCGGGGTGTCCCAGTCCTGGACGTCCTGGCCCGATTCGCGAGCCAAGATATCGAGCGCAGCCTTGGCTCCGTCGCCCGCCGAAATGATCGCCTGGCTACGAGTCGGCCGGACGCTCCTACCGACAACGTAGACCCGCGGGTGAAGGGTGCGGTTCTGAGCGTCAACCTGGACGGCCCCGTCCTCATCGACCAGACCCTGGCCGGCAGCCAAGTCGGGCTTGTTGCCTTCCGAGAGGATCAGGTAGTCGGCTGCGTGAGTTCCCGAATCCACTGTGATCGACACGCCGCTTTCAACAGCACCAACCGCCGAGACGGCCTCATCGTGGATCTCAGCTCCCCATTGGGTGACTTGCTTCCGGGCTTTCACCTGGAAGTCTTTGCCGAGCGTGTCTTCGAGACCGAGGTAGTTGCGCAGGAGAGCGAAGTTCATCGCTGTCTTGTCCTGTCCGTACACAGTGACGCGGTGACCATTCTTCGCAAGAAAGAGGGCTGAGCTCAGACCTCCTGGACCATCTCCGACGATCACGATGTGCGCCATGCGTTTCCTCCTCGAGCGGCGTCCGGCCGCATTGATGTGCTGACGTTGAACCATCCGGAGCCAGTCGCGACTGCGGTTCTATTGGTCAGATCCGCAGCGCAACCTCCGCGTCCTCGCCATCAACATTGAGGCACGGCGGCGTGTACGGCGCGCCGACAGAACGAGGGCGGCCGAGGGGCCGCTCCGACCAGATCGGAGCCACGCCGAAGGTCGGGGCGCAGTTCGATAGAGAACCGCTGCTTCGATCGAAACCGCCTAAGACCGAGCAGCCCGCAGGACTTCGTCGATTGGGGTGTCAGCCAGGTCGCCTAGCTCTTGGACGTACTCGTAGCCGAACCGGCCCTTGATGCAGAGGTTGCCGCTGGTCACCGAGTGATCGAGCGGTGAGGTGACCTTGACGATACGGTTGTCCTGTACATGCAGATCGAGGTTGCAGCCCACTCCGCAGTATGAGCAGACGGTACGAGTGACCGCTTGCTCGTCCTCATGCCACAGGTCGGCCTGGCGCAATTCGTATTCCGAGCGGAACATGAGCGCGCCGGTCGGGCACACCCCGATGCAATTGCCGCAGAACACGCACGCCGAGTCGGTGAGGCCGACGTCGAACTCAGTTGAGATACGCGCGTCAAACCCCCGGCCTGCCACGGCAATTGCGAAGGTGTTCTGGGCGTCGGTTCCGCACGCCTCCACGCATTTGTAACAGAGGATGCACTTGCTGTAGTCACGCATGTAGAGGTCGTTGTCGACCTTGGCGGGTTGTTCGACGGTCTCGGCCATGGAGCCGTCGGTGACAGGGTGGTGATGTCCAGCTCGTCGACTGTCGCGATCATTGGTGGGCATAGCAATTGGGCCATAGCGTTCGGTGTCCACCGCGTAGCGCTCTGTCCAGCGGCTCAAGTCATCGTCGGCGGTGGACAGGTCAACGGAACCCGCCAGGAATTCGAGCACCATCTTGCGAGAGTGGCGGACACGCTCCGAATCCGTCTGGACCACCATGCCGTCCTCGGCCACCCGCGAGCAAGACGGCACCAGGGTTCGCGATCCCTCCACCTCGACGACGCACACTCGGCAGGCGTTGACGGGGGTCAGGCTCTCGAGATAACAAAGCGTCGGGGTATCGACGCCTTCGCGGTTGCAGGCATCGAGGATGGTCGACCCGGCCGGTATGACCGTGGGGATTCCATCGATCGTGATTGTCACCGCCTCGCTCATGCCGGTCCTCCGATCAGACCCTGATCGAGCAGCGATCGGACCGCCGTGGCGGCGGTGTGGCCGAGCCCGCAGATAGAGGCGTCCTTCATCGCCCGATCGATTTCTTCGATCAACGACGCATCAACAGCCTCGTGACCGTTGTTGAGATGGCGGGCCAACGCTTCTTCCACCCGGACCGTGCCAACGCGGCAGGGAACGCACTGGCCGCAGGACTCATCGCGGAAGAACTGGGCGATGCGCCTGCCGATGTCGGTCAAGTTGACGGTCTCGTTGAAGATCATGACGACGCCCGAACCAAGCGAGATCCCGGCGGACCGTGTGTCCTCGAAGGTCAGGGGAACATCGAAGTGCTCTTCGGTGATGAACGAGCCGGCCGCCCCGCCCAGCAAGACGGCTTGCACGTCGCCGATCGCGCCCCCGGCTGCGTCGATCACTTGCCGGACGGTCACCCCGAACTCGTGCTCGTAGACACCCGGCTGCCCTACATGGCCGGAAAGACAGAACAAGCGAGTGCCGGTGGAATCCGGCGTCCCGCGGGATGCGAACGCCTCGCCGCCGTTGGTCACGATATCGACCACGTTCACCAGCGTTTCTACATTGTTGATCACGGTTGGCCTACCGAAGAGCCCGTGCGTGGTGGGAAAAGGTGGCTTCTGGCGAGGCTCACCCCGGTACCCCTCGATGGAGTTGAACAGCGCAGTCTCTTCACCGCAGATGTAGGCGCCTTGGCCCCTCCGTAGTCCGATATCGAGATGAAAGCCCGTGCCCAGGACGTTGCGGCCCAGCAGATTGGCTTCCTTGGCTTGGGTGATGGCCGTCGCCAGGCGAGCTGTGGCCACCGGGTACTCGCCGCGAACATAGATATACGCCTCATGGGCTCCGATGGCGAAGGCGGCGTAGGTCATCGCCTCGAGCAGAGCGTACGGATCGCTCTCCATCACCACTCGATCCTTGAAGGTGCCTGGTTCCGACTCGTCCGCATTGCATACGAGGTACTTGGGGCCGTCGGGTTGCGCCGCCACCCCCTCCCATTTGATGCCGGTCGGGAACGCGGCTCCTCCTCGCCCACGCAGGTTCGATCTCTTCACCTCGTCGACAACGAGACTCGGGTCGTCAGACAGCACCGATTCCAGGGTCGCGTAGCCGCCGTGTGCCAGGTAGTCCTCGAGACTCACCGGGTTCACCAGGCCAACCCGAGAAAGCACCCGCAGAGAGCCGCGATCGCCGGAGACCTGGGGCGTCGCGGGATCCGCAGGCGGGACCGGGTGCGACGCGATCGCCTTCAAGGTGCTCTGGGTGCTTGCGTTCGTGACCACAGAGTCCGAACGCCCGGCGTTCTGGAGGAACGCAGCCGGCGCCCGGTCACATTGGCCCAGACAGGGGGAGGTGAGCCACATGCGGTCGCCATTGGCAACGCCTTCGGGCCCGATCTCCGCTTCGAGGCCGGCTATCAAATCGGCGGAGCCGAAGTCACGGCACCCAACGTCGTCGCAGGCGTGGATCACAGTGCTCGGCCGTTCCTCGGTGCTGAGGAGGGCATAGAACGATGCCACGCCATATGCCTCGGCAGGAGGAACCCACAACCGCCGACAGACGTAGTTGAGGCCCCCTTCGGAGACCCAACCGATATCCGACTGGAGGCGTGCCAGGGCAGGCAGGAGCATGTGTCGCTGCTCTCGCATCGACCGCCCACCCCTCACCATGCGCAGATCCGCGGCAGTGCGCAGCTGAGCGCCCTCCCAGGCCGACGATGGAGCACCCAGCAGTCCATCGACCGAGGCTCGCTCCGCGTCGGTTGGATCGGCGTCGAGAAACTTCAGATCCACCGTTCAGCCCAGCCGACTGATCGAAACGGCGGTGGCTTTGAACTCGGCGGTGCCCGACTTGGCATCCCACTCTTCGATCGTGAGTTGGTTCACATCAGCGTCGTCGGGGTTGTGAATGGCCATAAAAACGAGGCCGGGCCGCAGGCCATCGTCCACACGGACCGGGGCCTCGATGCCGCCGCGGCGAGAGGCGACCCGAACCGTTTCCCCGTCTGAGACACCGAGGTCGGCGGCATCCTCGGGCGATAGATCAATGCTCGCCCCGATCCGAATGGGCGAGTCGAAGCCTCCGGACTGAACACCGGTGTTGTACCCGTCGAGCCGACGCCCGGTAGTCATTCGCAGCGGGAAATCGGCGTCGAGCAGGTCGACTGGTGGCGAGTGCTCAACGGGTGTGAAGGGCGCGAGCGGCCCGCCAACCGGTTCCTCCCAAAGGCGACTGTGCAAAAAGAGCTCGCCCGGGTGGTCTTCGTCGTAGCAGGGCCACTGGATCCCGCCGAGCTCTTCGAGGCGGCGATAGCTCATGCCGGCGTGCATGGGCGACACTCGCCGGCACTCGTCCCACACTTCCTCGGCAGTCGGGGTCCCCCAGCCATGCCCGAGGGCGCCCGCCAGCAAGGAAATGATCTCGATATCTGTCTTGGCGCTACCCGGAGGATCGAGAGCCCGGCGGACGCGTTGCACCCGGCGTTCGCTCGAAGTCACGGTTCCTTCCGACTCGCACCAATCGGCCGCGGCAGGAAAGACCACGTCGGCCAGTTCGGCCGTGGCCGTCATGAACAGATCTTGTACGACCATGAAGTCGAGGCTCTCCAGCAGCGACCGGGCTCGCCCCACATCGGCCTCCGACTGAGCGGGGTTCTCGCCGATCACATAGAGCGCTTTGAGATCGCCGTGTTCCATGGCCTCGAACATCTGGGTGAGGTGCCAGCCGTTCTCGGCTGGCACCGGGTAGCCCCACTCCGCTTCGAACTTGCCGCGCAGGCTGTCGTCGGCCACGTCCTGGAACCCTGGCAGCTTGTTGGGGAGGGCGCCCATGTCGCCGCCGCCCTGAACGTTGTTCTGGCCGCGGACCGGCACGAGCCCAGACCCATAACGACCGACGTGGCCGGTGAGCAACGAGAGATTGATCAACGCCAGCACGTTGTCGGTGGCGTTGTGGTGTTCGGTGATTCCCAGCGTCCAACACAATTGGGCGGACCCCGCCGAGGCATAGGCCACAGCCAGCTCCTCGATCGCGACCGCCGGCACCCCGGTGACGGCCTCGGCCTTCTCGAGGGTCCATTCATCGACCGACCGGCGGTATGCCTCGAAGTTCTCTGTGCTGTGATCGATGAATGCCTGGTTCGCGAGACCTTTCTCGATGATCACTCTGCCGATGGCGCTGGCAAGGGGTATGTCGGTACCGACGTCGAGTCCGAGCCACAGGTCAGCCCATTCGGCCGTCTCCGACCTACGGGGATCGACGACATAGAGCTTGGCACCGTTGTGGATGCCCTTGAGGATGTGGTGGAAGAAGATGGGGTGGGCGTTGCGCGCGTTCGATCCCCACATGACGATGAGGTCGGTGGTCTCGATTTCCTCGTAGGAGCTCGTACCCCCGCCAGCTCCAAAGACAGCCGCCAGACCGGCGACAGAAGGAGCGTGTCAGGTGCGGTTGCACGAGTCGATGTTGTTGGATTCCATCACAACCCGCGAGAACTTCTGTGCCAAGAAATTCGTCTCGTTGGTTGCCTTGGAACACGAGAACATGCCGTACGCGGTTCCGCCGTGAGTATCACGAACGGCTTGGAGTCCCGCTGCGGCTGCGTCGAGGGCTTCGTCCCAAGAGGCTGGTTCCAACGTCCCGTTTCGACGCACAAAGGGTGTTGTCAATCGGGGTCGCCGTGCCATATCTTCATCACCTCCTTTCGCCGTCCCGCCAGCGTAGCGGCCCGTTGCCTCGCTGGTCATGGCACCGCGCGGACGGATTCAGTGCGAACGACGGTCTGGCCAGGCGGCTCAGTCATCGAGCAAAGCAGGGTCCATCCACGGCCCGCCCGCCCGCTCGGCCAGCTCGGCAAACGTGACACCGTCGAGTATCTCGATCGTGGCGTCACGAACCTCCATCCACACTGATCGGAGTGCGCAACCCGTCATCATCGGACAGAGCTCCGGCTCGTGACGTGTGGCGCATGCGATCGGCGCCAGTTGGCCTTCGAAGAGCCGCACGACGCGCTCGAGGGTGATGTCCTCCGGTGAACGATTGAGCCGATAGCCCCCAGACCGTCCCCGCTCGGATCGGACCAGGCCGGCATTGCGCATCGTCGGCAGAATCTGCTCGAGCACGCTCTTCGGGACGGCGCAGAGCGTGGCCAAGTCTCCGATCTTGAGCGCATCACGGCCGTCGTTGATGGACAACACGAGGATCGCCCGGGTCGCGTAATCGGTCCGCTTCGAAATCCACACTCTGTCCGCTCCTTTGGGTCTTGACCGGGTCAGCCGCAGGTCGTAATGTCCCGTGACTTTTTCTCGACAATCTTGACTCTTTATATCAAGTATACGATCAACGGAGGCGGAAAGCTCATGACCGGAATCGTGGTGGCGGCACTGATCGGGGTCGTCGCCCAACTCGTGGATGGATCGCTCGGAATGGCCTACGGCGTCACATCCACGAGCCTGCTCCTGGCCGGGGGTCTCACGCCGGCTGCGGCGTCGGCCAGCGTTCACCTTGCCGAGGTCGGCACCACGATGGTCAGCGGCTTGGCCCACTGGCGATTTGGCAACGTCGACCGGCGGGTGCTCATCCGGATTGCCGGGCCGGGAGCCGTCGGTGCGTTCTGCGGAGCCGTGTTCTTGAGCTGGATCTCTTTGAGCGCAGCCCAACCGATCACCAGCGGGGTGCTGCTCGCATTGGGCGTCTACGTCATCATTCGTTTCGCGTCAGCCACATCGGGCCAGATCAGGGGCCGCGCCTATGTGCGGGGGAGACACCTCGCCGTGCTGGGCGGTATCGCCGGATTCGTCGACGCAAGTGGCGGCGGCGGCTGGGGTCCCATCGCCACACCAACACTGCTGGCGACGGGGAAGATGGAACCTCGCAAGGTCATCGGGTCGGTCAGCGCGGCAGAGTTCGCAGTTGCCGCGGCAGCCTCCGCGGGATTCGGGGTCGGACTGGGAATGGAGGGCGTCTCATTCGTGACAGTGGCCGGCCTACTGATCGGCGGGGCATTGGCCGCTCCAGTTGCTGCGTGGTTGGTCCGCAAAGTCATGCCGGAGATCCTGGGAGTGGCCGTCGGTGGCTTGATCGTGCTCACCAATGCCCGCACGATTCTCGCCTACTGGGACGTGCCCGGTTCCCTCTGGATCTTGGGCGCCCTGACCATCGTGTGGGCTCTTGGAATGGCGGCGATTGTTGCCCGCCGACGCAGAAGGGCTCTCCCCGACGAGCCACCGGCATTGATCGAAGCAGCCTGACCGAACCTGCCTTGTCGTCAACGGCTATTCTCGTGTGTGCGCCATATTTGAACGTCAGCTTGCGGGCGCCTGAAAAATGCAGCTAAAGCGACGGGATCTCAGACTCAGGTCCCGCCCGAAGGGATCAGCATGTCAGTCTTCGAAGAACTCCTCTCAGCAGGGCCAATCGTCGCCGATGGCGCTACCGGAACGGCGCTCTTCGACCTCGGTCTCGAAACTGGTGGCTGTCCGGAGCAGCTCAACGTCGATCGATCGGACCTCATCTCCAAGGTCCACGACGGCTATTTGGAGGCCGGCGCCGATCTGATCCTCACCAATACCTTCGGCGGCAACCGCGCTCGGCTCCGACTCCACAACCTCGAAAACCGGGTCGCCGAGCTGAATTCCGCCGCCGCTCAGATTGCCCGTACCGCTGCCGATCGCGCCGGCCGTCCGGTCGTGGTTGCCGGTTCCATCGGCCCCACCGGCGAGCTCTACCAGCCGGCCGGTCCATTTGACCCCGCGGAAGGCGTCGAGATGTTCTCCGAGCAGGCGGCCGCATTGGTGGACGCCGGCGTAGACGTGCTGTGGATCGAGACTCTCTCATCGCTCGAGGAGCTAGCTGCCGCGGTCGAGGCGTGTAGCGGACGAGGCGTTCCCGTTACCGCCACGCTGAGCTTCGATACCAATGGCCACACCATGATGGGCATCTCGCCGACTGCGTTCGCCGATTGGTGGAACCACGACCAGCGCCTGGCCGGCATCGGTGTCAACTGCGGTATTGGGCCCGCCGACAACGTTGCCGCCGCAGCCGGCATCGATCGGGCGACTTCGGGTGTTCCCATCATCGTCAAAGGCAACTGTGGCATCCCCCTCTATAAGGACGACGCACTCGTTTACCCATCCGGCCCCGAAACCATGCACGACTATGCGACTTTGGCACTCAGGGCCGGCGCGCGGATCGTCGGCGCCTGCTGCGGATCGAGCTTCGACCACATTGCCGCCATCCGCCAAACCGTCGATGCCTACCAGGGTGGAGATCGCCCCGAGCTACCTGAGATCGAGGCAACACTCGGTGAAGTCGCCAAGCCCTCAGGCCGCTCGGGGCGACGCACACGCAGGTCGGCGTCGACTGGCTGAGTCGGTCGCTCCGTCCCTAAAACAGTCCGACGACGTTGCCGTTCTCGTCGACATCGACGCTCATGTAGGCGGGTTTGGTACCCAGCCCGGGCATCGTCCGCATCTCGCCAAGCAACGGGTAGATGAAGCCCGCCCCCACCGACGCCCGCACTTCTCGGACCGGAATCGTGTAGCCGGAGGGCGCGCCCTTCAAGGTTGGGTCGTGGCTCATCGAGAGATGCGTCTTGGCCATGCAAATCGGGAGGTAGCCATACCCGGCCCGTTCGAATTCCTCGATCTGACGATTGGCGAGGGGCGAGTATTCCACTCCGTCGGCTCCGTAGATCTCTGTGCTGATCGTCTCGATCTTCTCCTTGATGCTGCGCTCGAGCTGGTAGAGAAACTGAAAACGGGCGGGCTCGCTGGTCGCGGCGACCACCGCCTTGGCCAGCTCCTCCCCCCCTGCCCCTCCATCTGCCCAATGGTCCGACGTCACCGCAGCAAACGCTCCTGACTCGAGTGCGCGCTCTTTGATGAGGTCGATCTCGTGATGAGTGTCGGTGTGGAAACTGTTCACCGCCACCACTACCGGGATGCCGAACTTCTGGGCGTTGGCAATGTGCGCCTCGAGATTGGTGAGACCGGCTCGCAACAGCGGCAGATTCTCCTCGGTATAGGCAGGATCGAGCTTGCGGCCCGGCACGACCTTGGGCCCACCGCCGTGCGTCTTCAGCGCGCGCACCGTCGCCACCAACACCACCGCGTCAGGCTTGAGCCCCGATACCCGGCACTTGATATCGAAGAACTTCTCCATGCCCATATCGGCGCCGAAGCCACTTTCGGTGACGACGTAATCGCCGAGTTGCAGCGCCACCCGGTCGGCAAGGATCGATGAATTGCCGTGAGCAATGTTGGCGAACGGGCCCGCGTGCACAAACGCCAGCTGGCCCTCGAGAGTCTGCATGATCGTGGGATGGAGCGTCTCCATCATGAGAACGGTGACCGCTCCGGCCACCCCCAGATCCTCGAGAGTGATGGGGTCACCGGCCTTGGAGGAGCCAACCACCACGCGCCCCGTGCGCTCACGAAGATTGCGAAGGGCTGATGCGTAATTCTCACCATCGACGAGCGCCAGGATCGCCATCAGCTCCGAGGCCACGGAGATGTCGTAGCCGGTCTCGCGGGGACGGCCCTCGGCTGCACCGCCCAATCCGACGATGACGTTGCGCAATGCACGGTCGTTGATATCCACGACGCGCCGCCATGAGACTCGGTTGGGATCGATCGCCAGCCGCTTCAGGCCCAACTCGTCGAGCTGGGAGTCGGTGAGCCGGCCTTCGTGGTACCAGCGGGCGTCGATGGCTGCGGCAACGAGATTGTGGGCGGCGCTGATGGCGTGGATGTCACCGGTGAGATGCAGATTGAACTCGTCCATCGGCACTACCTGGGAGTACCCACCCCCGGCTGCTCCCCCCTTGATGCCGAACGTCGGGCCCATGGATGGCTGGCGGATGGCTGCGATCGACTTGTGGCCGAGCCTGCCCAAGCCTTGCACCAAGCCGACGGTGGTCGTCGTCTTTCCTTCACCCAGCGGAGTGGGGGTGATCGCGGTCACATCGATGTACTTGCCCGGCTCTCGCCCGCCGACCCTTTTGAGGATGTCGAGGTGGACCTTGGCCTTGGTCGACCCATAGGGGATCAACTCGGAGGTCTCAATTCCGTAAATGGCAGCCAGTTCGCTGATCGGCTTGATGGTCGCCGCCTGGGCAATCGCAAGATCGCTTGGCACGGTCACGAGGTTCTCCTATTCGGTCGAAGCCCAGGAAGGGTAGATCGGTTACGGCACCGCATGCGAGCCGGACGGCTATCGACGGCCCGGACGCTCGGAGGCACACAACCAAGCACCTGCCACCCGACAATCACCGAAGGCTGCCCACGATCACCATCACAGCTCGGAAGGACACCGGTCCTCACGTCGAGGACACCGCCCATGGCGGAGAAATCCAGTCGATGCCGATGGGCCGTCACTTCGGCGAGCGCGTAGCGATGAAACGACTGCACTCTCCCCCGACGTGCACTAGCGTTGCGCCAGTTTTCTGCAGCGAGGCTCCCGCCTTGATGACCAAAACCTCAACCTTCTCGGTCGTTCGAGCCTCGTGGGCCCTCTTCCTGGCACTCGCGCTGGTCATGGTCGGCAACGGCCTCCAGGGCTCTCTGATCGGTGTGCGAACCCAGGTGGAAGGATTCTCAGACCTCGCCACCGGCTTGATCATCACCGGCTACTACGCCGGTTTCCTGATCGGCTCCTGGTTCATTCCTCAAGTCCTCCGCCAGGTCGGGCATATCCGGGTCTTCGTGGGCCTGGCGTCGGCGATGTCGTCGGTGCTCTTGGTCTACGCAATCTGGGTCACGCCGTATTCGTGGATCCTCTTGCGGATCGTGGCCGGCGTCGCCATGGCCGGTCTCTATGTGACGGTGGAGAGCTGGCTCAACGAAGTCGCCACCAACGAAAACCGAGGCAAGACGATGTCTGCCTACATGGTCGTGATGACTGGGGCGATCATTGCCGGACAGGGGTTGCTCGGGACAGCCAGCGTGCGCGGGTTTGTTCTGTTCATCATTGCCTCGCTCGCCGTGTCGCTGGCCATAGTTCCGCTGGCGCTGTCGCCGATTCCCGCCCCGAGTTTCGATCTTCCCGAAACGCTGTCGCTGAAGCAGCTTTTTCGCATGGCGCCGCTCGGCGTGGTGAGTGGATTCCTCACCGGCGCCTCGAACGGTGCGCTCTTCGGTATGACAGCGGTGTGGGCCACGGCGGCCGGCTTGGCGCCCGCCCGGGTGGGCGTTCTGGTCGCAGCCGGCCTGGCCGGCTCACTGGTGTTTCAATGGCCGCTCGGCGCGCTGTCGGATCGGCTGCCACGGAGGCGGGTCATATTCGGTTCGGCTGTGGTAGCCGTGCTCGCCTCGGCGTTTGCGCTCGGCATCGACCCGCGCTCAACCATGATGACGGTCGTCTTCTTCATCTACGGAGGCGCCACGTATCCGCTCTACTCGTTATCGGCGAGCTTGGTCAACGACATGGTCCCCAAGGAACAGCTGGTCGCAGCTGCGTCTGGTTTCGTCTTCATCGTCGGCTCGGGAGCGGTGGTCGGCCCCTTGAGCGTGACGGCCCTGACCAGGGCTCTGGGGCCGGACGGGTTCTTCTGGGCGCTCGGACTTCTGCTGTTGCCCGTGGCGGTCTTCTCCCTGTGGAGGGTCTACCGGTACATCGCCCCAACCCAGCGGCCGTACATCTTCGTGCCGGCCCGAACGACCAGCCTGCTGATCACCGGCGTTCTGCGACGCCGCAATGGCCGGTAGCGATTGCTTCGGCAATAGACTCCCAGCATGTTTGGACCACTCAACGGCGTGCGCTCCGCACTCGTAGCCACCGCGGTGTTCGCCGCGATCATTGCGTTCGCCCTGGGCTTTCGGGTCGCCGGTTTGGTGATCATGGCGGGGGTCGCTGTCCATGGGCTCGGCTGGTGGTGGCTCTACCAGCGACACCGGCCCTCCCAAGACCAGCCCGCCGAACCCGACGCTGCTTCCTGACCACGCCTACGTCGAATTGATCGATTTCGATTGCGACGGCGCTAGGAGACGAGTTGGGCCGATAGGAGATCGGCGCGCTCCATGACCAAACCGGCGACATTGCCCGAGCCTTTCCCGAATCGATAGGCCGGCCCGTGCACGTGGAGCGCAGCCACCGGCCTGCCGCGCTTGTCGAGAATCGGAGCAGCCACGGAGGAAATCCCTTCGGCGAATTCCTCCACCACCCAGGCGTGCCGGTCACGCCGTACCTCGGCGAGCCGTCGCCGAATCAAATCGGGGTCGGTCACCGTGAGGCCGGTGTACTGCTTCAACGGGCGTCGCAGGAATCGGGCAAGGCGCTCCTCAGGCCAATGCGCCAGCAGGACGAGGCCCGACGGCACGGCATGCATTTCTACGAGTTCGTCCGTCCAGTCCCGTACCTGGACGGCATTGCCGCTGTCGACTTGGTCGATGTAATGCACGAGGTACCCATCGGGCACGGACAGGCCGGCATCTTCACCCACCGAGTCGGCGAGAAACATGAGGTGCGGTCGGGCTCGCGAGATCAGGGCTGCCGATGCCGAGCTTGCTCCTGCCAACCTGCCGAGGGCGGGGCCGACGCGGTAGCGAGCATCCGGGGATCGCTTCACGACCTCCATGCTCTCGAGCGTCTTGAGCAGACGGGCCACCGTGCTCTTGGGGAGATCGACGCGATCAGCCAGATCGGTGAC
>JBFGJH010000051.1:0-23766 GCA_041577335.1 Acidimicrobiia bacterium
GATCTGCGCCGAGGTCTTCCTGGTGCCGAGCTCAGGCCCGAGGTCAACCCAAAGCTTCACCGCCGGCGCACGGGCCTCTGGGAACGTCTCGGCCCGAACAATGGTTCCGACGCGAATGTCGACCGCGAGGAACTCGTCGAATGTGATCATGCGTCGATGATCGCACACGTCAGGCGATGAGAAGAGGGATCGTGCGTTCGTCGTCTTCGAAGCCGCCGTGGTAGCCGATGAGTCGCCGATCCATGTTGGACGGGATGAGAAGCCGCTCAGGAGGGGCAAGGATCACCCCATCCGGCAGCCGCGCGTCGAGATCGGGATGATCGGGCCCGGCTCCCAGCCAGGTGATCAGCTCTTCCTTCGGCGTCCAGCGACCTCCGACTGCGGCGGCGATCTGCTCGCCATCGCCGCGTACGTAGAGGGCACGCGGGTCGCCGAAGAACTCTGATCCAGGAGTGCGCTCGACGTACGTCTTCTGATCGTGGCGATAGTCGATGTGTCCGTGATCGGCGGAGCCCACCATGGTGGCGTGGCCCGGGAGTCGCTGCGCGATCGAAGACCAACTGTGCGCCGCAGCGTCGACGGCCGCCCGATGTGTTTCCGATCCCCGGCCGGCGATGTGGGCCGCGATGTCTACGTGGGGCAGATAGGTGAAGATCAGCCGCCCGGGCTCCGCAGCCAGCTGGACTGTTGCTTCTGCCATCTCCCACTCGGTAGCCACCGGCTCAACACGGCAACCCCGATAGAGCATCCTGGTGAGCGGCGAAGACTCGAAGGCGGAAGGTTGCACGGTGATCGGCTCCAGGCCGGCATCTCGGAGGCGTTCCCAGAGGTTGGGGGAGGGGAGAACGGCGGTCGTGTCGACATCGACGGGTCCCGCTCCCGGATACATCCACTTGAGGACGTTCACCACTGCCGCCACGCTCGGCCACCACATGTGATGGCCGATGATCCCGTGGCTGCGCGGCTCGAGACCCGTCGCCACCGAAGACAGGGCCACCGTGGTGGTGGACGGAAATGGGGCATCGAGCGTGGCTTCCATGGCCTCTGCCAGCTCACCGCCATGGGCGCGGACCTGCGCCGCTCCCAAACCATCAAAGAGAAACAGGACGTACGTGGATGCGTCGGGTATCAGCGATCCGAGCTCGGCGGCCAGGCGCTCGCTCGAGGCCGTGCCCGTCAACCGGTGTTCGAGTTCGGCCATGAGGTTGACGAGAGAACGCGACATGGCTCGGCAGGCTAACCGGCGGACTCGGCTCGAAAACCCGTCCGATCTCCACCCCGGTGATCAAGACCGGCGCAGCACGCCGGCTCTGCGACCCAAAACCACCGATCCCGTTTGAACTTTGGGCGGCCTACTCCGCCTCCTATACTTGCGCCCACCCCGGGGCGGCGGAGTCCCATCAGGTCGAGGTAGGGAACAGGTGAGCGCGTACTTTCAGGATTACACAACGGTTGCTGTGTTCCTCGGGTTCGGTGTCGGGCTCGTTGCCGTCACGTTGATGATCACCTGGGCAATCCGCCCCAAGAATCCCACGCCCGCCAAATTGAAGACCTATGAGTGTGGCGTGGACCCGGTGGGAGAAGGTTGGAGCCAATCGTACGTCCGCTACTACGTCTATGGCTTGTTGTTCGTGATCTTCGACGTCGAAGCAGTATTCATCTTTCCTTGGGCCATCAGACTCGAGTCCCTCGGCACGTTCGGGCTCATCGAGATGCTCATATTCATCTGGATTCTTCTCATGGGCCTCATCTACGCCATCCGTAAAGGAGTGCTCCGGTGGGAGTAGTCGAGAAGTTCGGCATTCCCAAGCCGATCGCCAGCCTTCTGAACTGGTCGCGGAAATACTCGCTGTGGATGTATCAATTCGGCCTGGCCTGCTGTGCGGTCGAGATGATCGCTGCGGCCGGTCCCCGCTACGACATGATGCGCTTCGGGATCATTCCGTTTCCCGCTTCCCCGCGCCAAGCCGACCTCATGGTCGTGGCGGGGACGGTGACCGACAAGATGGCCGCCCCCGTGCGGCGCCTGTACGACCAGATGCCCGATCCCAAATATGTGATCTCCATGGGCTCGTGTGCCAACTGCGGCGGTCCGTATTGGGACTCGTATTCGGTCACCAAAGGCGTCGATCAGATCATTCCGGTGGACGTGTACGTGCCGGGCTGTCCACCGCGCCCTGAAGCGTTGATGGAGGGCATCGTGCTCCTTCAAGAGAAGATCCAGCAAGAGGACATGCAAGAAAAGTGGAGTCAGCGTGACCGAGAGCCCGTCTGACGCCGACGCCTCAGCGTCTGAGGCAACCTCCACGAACCCCCTGTCCGAGTATGCGGCCGGGGTTGCCGCCGCCGTGGGAGCCTCGGCTCACACCGTTGAATTTGACACCATCAAGATTCGGGTGACCCCCGAGCATTGGATCCCAGCATTGACGGTGGCCAAACACGAGCTCGGGTTGGTTCATTTTTCGTATTTGTCGGCCATTGACTGGTCCAACGATGTCGAGGTCGGGGACCCGCCTTCTGAGGAAGTCGAAGAGCGGTACGAAGTGATGGCCGCAGTGGCCGATCTGACGGACGGGAGGATCGTTCATTTCGTCACTGATCTCACCAAACAAGACGCCTCCATCGCATCGGCGACTGCGGTTTACGCCGGTGCCAACTGGCATGAACGTGAAGCCAACGAGATGTTCGGCATCGACTTCGCAGGCCACGGTCACCTCGACAACCTCTACCTTCCCACCGAATTCGAGGGCAATCCTCTGAAGAAGTCGTACCCCCTGCTGGCTCGCGAGGTGAAACCATGGCCAGGGACCGTTGACGTGGAGGGTATGCCCGAGCCCGAAGAAGAACCCGAGGCCTCGACAACCACACCGTCTGGCGCAACCACGGAGAATCCGGGCCGATGAGCATCGACCAGGAAGCGCTGCGTCACGTCGCCGAAGCTGCCGTCTCGGTGGAGCTCGAGACGGAAGACATGACGCTCAACATCGGTCCGCAACACCCGTCTACTCACGGTGTCTTGCGACTGGTCGCCAAGGTGGACGGTGAACGGGTTTCGGGGGTCGAGCCGTCCATCGGTTACATGCATCGCGGGTACGAGAAGATCTGCGAAGTTCGAACGTATCCACAGATCACCGCCATCATCAATCGCATCGATTGGACCTCGGGCTACGCCAACGAGATACCGTTCATCGTGGCGGCCGAGAAGCTGATGGAAATCGAAGTTCCCGAGCGGGCTCAGTACATACGCTTGATCCTCACCGAAATGGCCCGCATCGCCTCCCACCTCATGTTCATGGCGTCGTATCCGCTGGAGTTGGGGGCAACGACGCCGCTCATGTTTGCGCTCCGCGAGCGAGAGCGGGTGCTCGACCTCATCGAATCGGTGACAGGTGGGCGATTTCACCCCAACTTCAACCGGATCGGTGGCGTCAAGCCTGCGTACGGCTCAGGCTCGGCGACCCGCAAGGCCATTCAGGATCTTCCGCAGGGCTTCTTGCAAGGGACCCGCGACACGATGGATGCGGTCCTCGCCACATGCGACGAGATCGAAAGCCTCGTCACCGGCAACGAGATCTTCTTGGCTCGCACGAAGGGTATCGGCGTGCTGCCGCCCGAAGTGGCTGCCGACTATGGAGTCACCGGACCCAACCTGAGAGCTTCCGGCATCCGCTTTGATCTGCGCAAGGTGGGGGACTATCTGCCCTACGACCGCTTCGACTTCGTCGTGCCAATCGGCCAGACGGGCGACAGTTGGGACCGTTGGTGGGTACGACTCGAGGAGATCCGCCAGGCATGCCGCATCGTGCAACAGGCAGTCGATGGCGTTCCCTCCGGCCCCCTGCAGGCGAAGGTTCCCAAAATCATCAAAGTGCCCAAAGGCGAGGTGTATGTAAGAGCGGAGAACCCCAAAGGCGAGATGGGCTATTACATCGTGTCCGAAGGAGGTCAGGGCCCATACCGGCTCAAGATCCGCTCAGCCTCGTTCTCGAACCTGTCGATGCTGTCGTGGATCCTCGAAGGGGTCTTGGTTCCCGATATCATCGCCATCATGGGCAGCCTGGACTTCGTCTTGGGCGACGTCGACCGATGAAAAGCGAAGCTTTTCATCGGTTTGCAGTTTCGCAAGGCGAAACTGCGACCTCGCCCGGCGTTGCTCGGTTTGGAGAACCCGCCGCGTTCTCCAACATGCTCCAGAGGAGCACGCATGATCGGTGTGGAGTTCCGCTCCGTGGACCAGCCACCTCTCTTGGGCGAATTGCGAATTGCGAATTGCGAATTGCGGCTCGGGCCGCCAGAGGCGGTCGCCGATGAGCACCGTCGTTGACTTCTTCTCGACCAACTTCTGGGCGTTACTGGCTCTCAAGCTGGTCATCATTGCCGGTCTCATCCCGATATCGGGTCTCGCCATTGGATTCGGAGAGCTCAAGCTGTCCGCCAAGATGCAGAGCCGGGTGGGGCCGTACTTCGCCGGCGGGCGCTACGGATGGCTTCAGCTCATCGCCGACGGCGTGAAGTTCATCCAGAAGGAAGACATCATTCCCGAGGAGGCGGATCGGCCGGTTTTCCGGTGGGCGCCTGCGCTGGTGATGGCGGCAACGGTCGGGCTCTTCATCGTCATTCCATTCTGGCCCGAAGGAACCATCGGGACCGTCGAGTTTGCCCAAGGATCGGTCCGCAACCTCGACGTCGGGATATTCTTTGCCCTCGCGATTTCGTCGCTGTCGACCATCGGCGTGTTGATGGCAGGGTGGTCGTCGGCCAACAAGTACTCGCTCATGGGTGGCCTGCGAGCGGCCGGTCAGCTGATCGCGTACGAGCTGCCCCTGGTGCTCTCGGTGATCGGAGTGGTCATCATGGCGGGGACGATGTCATTGCAGGGCATCGTCGATGCTCAAGCCGATTTTTCCTTCTTCGGATTCGACTCCACCTCCCTCGGGCACATCGTCCCCCCGTTTTTCATCCTGCAGATCGTGGGCTTCGTCATCTTCTTCACGGCAGCCCTCGCCGAGATGAGCCGGATCCCATTCGACATGCCTATTGCCGAGTCAGAGCTCGTCACGGGGTACCTCACCGAATACTCAGGTTTCCGTTTCCTCTTCTTCTTCCTGGCCGAGTTCGCCAACATGTTCACGATGTCGGCCCTGGCCGTGACGCTGTTCCTTGGTGGGTACCTCGGCCCCGGCGTGGAAACCTACCCTGCTCTCGGCCCGCTCTATCTCGTGTCCAAGATCTCCATCCTCGTCTTCCTGATGATCTGGTTCCGGTGGACATTCCCGCGGTTCCGCGAAGACCAGCTGCAGAACCTGGCGTGGAAGGTGCTCGTACCGCTCGGTCTCGCCAACATCGTCGTGACCGCGATTCTGAAAGTGGTGGTCTAAGTGGCTCGCACCATGCCGAACCTGCCGGGGCGCGGTCTCGTCAAGGGTCTCAGGGTGACCATGGAGACCATGCTCAAGACGCTCTTCATGCCTCGGAAATACCTGGCCACCGTCAATTACCCAGTCGTCAAAGAGGATCCGGTGCCTCGGGCCCGAGGAGTCATTGCCTTGGACCAAGAAGCATGTACTTCATGCATGCTCTGCGCACGCTCGTGTCCTGACTGGTGCATCTATATCGAAGGGCACAAGGAAGAGCAGCCGCCGTCCAAGCCAGGTGGGCGTGTCCGCCAGCGGGCCGTGCTCGATCGCTTCGATATCGACTACGCGTTGTGCATGTATTGCGGCATCTGTGTTGAGGTCTGCCCGTTCGATGCCCTCTTTTGGTCACCCGAGTACGAGTACTCCGAGTACAACATGGGTGCAATGCTCCACGACAAGGACCGGCTGCAGGATTGGCTTGCCACGGTGCCAGAAGCCCCGGCGTTGGAGTCATGATGGATTTCACACAGCCGGTCACCTGGGTAGCGTCCGTTCTCGGCATCTTCATCGCTGTCTCGGGGTTTCGAGTGGTGACATCGAAGAACCTCATCCACGCAGCCCTGTTCTTGGTGTTCGCCCTCGGCGGAACCGCCGCCTTGTTTCTGGTGCTGTCGGCCGAATTCGTGGCCTGGGTGCTCGTGCTCGTCTACATCGGTGCAGTCATCGTGCTGTTTCTGTTCGGCATCATGATCACCAGAGCGCCGATCGGATATGACGCAGCCGTCGACAATGACCGCAAGGGAATTGCGGTTGTTGGTTCCTTGGCGGTGTTCGCTCTGATGACGTGGGCCAGTATTCAGGCCTTTGGCGACGTCGAGCTGATCGGGATCGGCGAGCCGACACCCACCGAGACGATTGCCGATGGGTTGTTGGGACGGTTTGTTCTCCCGTTCGAGATCGTCTCGTTCGTGCTCTTGGCCGCGTTGATCGGTGGTATCAGCGTTGCCCGCAAAGACCTGTCCCCGGCCGAGGAAGAGGGGAGCCTCTGATGTCGGTCGTGGCACTCCTCGCCCTCCTCGTTGCCGTGCTCATGGTGGGGGGAGCGGTCATCGTCGCAGTTGTGGTACTCGCCAACCGGCCCAAGGAGCCCCAGCCATGACGCTGGCTCCGATCCTCGTGCTTGCTGCGGCCCTCTTCTCGATGGGCATCTATGGGCTCTTGGCCCGCCGCAACGCTGTCATGGTGCTGCTGGCGGTCGAACTGATGCTCAACGCCGTCAACATCAACCTCGTAGCGTTCGAGGCGGCGATTCGCGACTCTCTGGCCACCGGACAGATTTTCGCGATCTTTGTCATCACCGTGGCCGCCGCGGAGGTCGGGATCGGGCTCGCCATCGTCCTCATGATCTTCCGCAACCGTCACTCAGCAAACCTCGACGACTTCGCGACGATGAGCGGTTGATATGAACCAGATGCTTTTCAGATTCGCCGAAGAAGCGCCGGAATTCTCGACTGGCGGGGCAATGCAGGAATGGGCGTGGCTCATTCTGGTCGTGCCGTTCGTGGCGGTGGCGGGCATTGTGTTCTTCGGCAAGCGGATGAAGTACCAGGGCGCCGAATTGGCAGTCGGCATGATGGCGTTCGTCTTCGTCTACGGCCTCATCCTGTGGATTCAGACGATGACCGACCACGTCGTCTACCAGAATTCGATCGTCATCGCCCGGGTCTCCGACACATTGGTGTTCGAATGGGGATGGGTGGTCGACGGCCTTTCGTCGATGATGTACTTCCTCGTCGGCACAGTCGGCCTTCTGGTGTTCATCTACGCCGTGGGCTACATGCGCGGGGATGTGCGTTACACCTGGTTCTTTGCCTCGTTCTCCCTCTTCGCCGGCGCGATGTTGGTGCTGGTCGCCGCCCCCAATCTGGCACAGCTCATCGTCGGCTGGGAGCTCGTCGGCGTGGCTTCGTACCTGCTCATCTCCCATTACTGGGAGGAAAAGGAAAACTCGTCTGCGGGCATGAAGGCCTTCTTCACCAACAAAGTCGCCGACGTCGGTCTCATCATCGGCGCCATCGCCCTCTCCGGGGCGGTTGGCTCGTTCCGAATCGACGACATCCTCGACGCTGCCACCCATGGCGATGGCTCGATGAACGCCCCGCTCTTCGGTTCGACGGTTGCGATTGCGGGCGCCCTGTTGCTCTTCTTCGGGGCCATGGGCAAGTCGGCTCAGTTTCCGCTTCATATCTGGCTACCCGATGCCATGGCGGGCCCGACGCCTGTGTCGGCGCTCATGCACGCTGCCACCATGGTCACTGCCGGCATCTACCTCATGGCTCGGATGTTCCCGCTTTACCAAACCATGGCTCAGGACGCGCGACCCTGGATGATCGGCATCGGCGCCGCCACGCTGGCTCTCACCGGGCTCCTCGCTCTGGTCCAAGACGACATCAAGAAGGTGCTGGCCTACTCCACCGTGAGTCAGCTCGGGTACATGATGACCGCCGTGGCGGCGGGTGGCTACACGGCCGGCCTGTTCCACCTGTTCACCCACGGGTTCTTCAAGGCGCTGCTGTTCCTCGGAGCCGGATCGGTGATCCACTCGGTCCACTCGAACAACATGTCGGACATGGGGGGACTACGGAAATCGATGCCGGTGACCTTTTGGACGTTCGTCATCGGATCGGGCGCACTGGCTGGGATCTTTCCTCTTTCAGGCTTCTTCTCCAAGGACGAAATCCTCGCCACTTTCAGCCACGAGGGTTATGCGCTTGTGCTGTCGATCGGCATCGCCGGCGCATTCGTCACCGCCTTTTACATGACCAGGACTGTCGCTCTGACGTTTTTTGGCACCTACAAAGGCGAAGGCCATCCCCATGAGTCAGAGCGCCTCATGACCGTTCCGCTCATCGTGCTCGCCGTCCTTGCGGCCGTTGCCGGGTTTGTCAACTGGCCCGGCGTGTTCACCGGGTTCACCGAGTGGGTGGGGACGGTCGCCTTTGCTCCGCTCGGCGACTACCACCCGGAGTCGCTGGACCTCGCGCTGGCTGCCACCGGCATGGGGGCGGCGCTTCTCGGAATCGCAGCCGGATGGTTGCTGTACGGGAAAGACAAGGACACCCAGCAAGCGCGCGATCGTTTTTGGATCCCCGGCCTCTACCACGCCTTCGAAGCCAAATACTGGCTCGACGACGTGGCCCTCGGCCTAGTCGGGGTCGTCAAGGGCCCGCTGGCTCGCTTCGTGGACTGGACGAACACCAATCTCATCGACGCCGTCGTGAACGCTGTGGGCATCTCGACCAGGTGGCTCGGCCAACTCGTCTACGGAGCGTTCGATCAGGGGGGCATCGACCATGCCATCGATGCAGCAGCTGCAGGCACGGGAGCAGCCGGCGGGGCTCTCCAGAAGCTACAAACCGGCCGAATCCAGCAGTACGCCGGAGCTTTTGTGGTCGGAGCAGTAGTGCTCGTCGTCGGTTTCGTAATTTTCACCAACTAGGAGGACGGACAAGATGGATTGGTTCGACAGCGGTTGGGGCTTGAGCCTCATCGTGTTCCTGCCCTTGGTGGGCGCGTTGCTGGTGGGCCTGGCGCCGAAGGCCAACGAGAACGTCGTGAAACAGATAGCGCTGTTGACGACCGTCGTCGTGGCTGTCCTGTCTGTCGTGGCCGCATTCCAGTTTGACTATGCATCATCGGCCGATTTCCAGCTCGGCACCGATCTGTCCTGGATTCCGTCCATCGGCTCCAACTATCACATCGGAATCGACGGCATCAGCCTTCCCCTCCTGGTCTTGTCGGCCGCCGTGACCGTGTTGGCGATCGTCTACAGCTGGAATCATTGGGAGGAGCCCAAGAACCCCAAGGCGTTCCTCATCCTGATCCTCCTGCTCGAAACGGGGATGAACGGGACGTTCGTTGCACTTGACTTGGTTCTGTTCTTCATCTTCTTCGAGCTGGTTCTCCTGCCCATGTACTTCATGATCGGCATCTGGGGTGACAAGAGCCCTCGCATGGTCAAGGTGGGCAGGTTCGAGCTCGAGACCGAGACCCGGCTCTATGCGTCGATCAAATTCTTCCTCTTTACGCTGTTTGGCTCGGCGTTCATGCTCTTGTCGTTCTTGGCGTTGTCGTTCGAGGCGGGAACGTTCGACATCCCTGCACTCATCGACTTGGGTTCCGGCGGAGCGTTCACCGGGACCTTTGGTCAGCTCGTGTTTGCCGGCATGTTCCTCGGCTTCGCGGTGAAGGTGCCGATGTGGCCGCTCCACACGTGGCTCCCTGATGCCCACACCGCCGCCCCGACGGTTGGATCGGTTCTGCTGGCGGCCATCCTGCTCAAGCTCGGCTCATACGGATTCATCCGTATCGCCCTCCCGATCCTCCCCGAGCAAGCACGGGCGTGGGCGCCGGTGATTGCTGTTCTCGCAGCCATCGGCATCATCTACGGTTCGCTGGCATGCCTTGCCCAAACCGACATGAAGCGCCTCATCGCATTCTCCTCGGTCGGGCACATGGGCTTCGTCATGCTCGGCATTGCCTCGCTGACCGATGTCGGCATCAACGCCGCCATCATCGGGATGGTGGCGCACGGCGTCATCACGGGAATGCTCTTTTTCCTCGCCGGCTCGATGCACCATCGTTATCACACGCGCGACATGGCTCGCCTCGGCGGCAACATGAAGCTGATGCCGAAGATGGGCGCCATTCTCGCCTTCATCGCCATGGCCTCGCTGGGTCTGCCCGGTCTGGCCGGCTTCTGGGGTGAGTTCTGGTCACTGATCGGCGCCTATAACCCGCTCAACGGCCTCAATGTGAGCCTCTTCCGGGGCACGATGGTGGCCGGCGCCATCGGAACGGTGCTCACCGCCGGATACATGCTGTGGATGTTGCAGCGCGTGAACCTCGGAGAGCCGAGCGCAGAATGGGAGGGTCACGATCTCCCCGATGCCGACCGGTTCGAGCTGGTCGCGTGGGCGCCGCTGCTCGTTGCCACGGTTGCCATCGGAGTATTCCCTCGCATCATCACCGATGCCACCAACGGCGCGGTCGTTGAGCTGGTTGCCAAAGCCTTCGGGAGCTAGATCTGGTGCCCTTCGAGATCGACTACCACGCCCTCGGCCCGGAGATCATCCTGGCCGTCACCCTCATGGCGGTGATCACCGTCGATCTCATGGTGCCGCGCTCGCTCAAGTATCTGACCGCGATCACAGCCGTGGTGGGCACGACCGCCGCCTTTGTGCCGCTCATCACCCTCGCGCTGCACGACAATCCCGTGCGGTCGATGTTCGACGGTAGCTATGTCGCAGACGAGTTTGCGCTCGTGATGAAGGCGTTGTTCCTGACGGCCGCCTACGTCGTGATCCTCATGTCGTTCGACTACATCGACTCCGAGCGTTTTTACCAAGGCGAGTACTACTTTCTGCTCGTGGCATCGACGCTGGGCGCGGTCGTCATGACATCGGCACGTGATCTCATCATCCTCTTCATCGGCCTGGAGCTGGTCTCCGGACCGTTGTTCCTGCTGGCAGGGTGGCGCAAAGGCAGCGTCAAGTCGAACGAGGCATCTCTCAAGTTCTTCCTGCTAGGGGTGCTGTCGGCGGCGATCCTGCTGTACGGCATGTCGTTCCTCTACGGGCTCACGGGCTCGGTCACATTCGAAGGGATCCGGGAGGCGGCAATCTCAGGCGACCAGGGCCCGGCATTCACGATGGCGATCCTGTTTGTGATTGTCGGGTTTGCTTTCAAGATCTCAGCAGTGCCGTTCCATTTCTGGGCGCCCGACACCTACGAAGGGGCTCCCACGCCCGTGACCGCCTACCTCTCCGTGAGCTCCAAGGCAGCGGGATTCGTGGGGTTGCTGCTCGTGACCTATTTGGCTTTCCCGGACGCCGCCAACGTATGGGGGCCGGCACTGTGGATACTTGCCGCATTGACCATGACCATTGGGAATCTCACTGCATTGCGCCAAACCAACATCGTGCGGCTCCTTGCGTACTCTTCCGTCGCCCAGGCCGGCTTCATGTTGGTCCCGTTCGCCATCGCCGGCGTCACCGACACGCCCGGGCAACTGGAGTCTGCCTTCGGCGCCACGGTCACCTACATCGTCATATACGCGTTCATGAACCTCGGCGCGTTCTCGGTCGTGATCGCCGCGTCTCGCATCACCCGTTCGGGATTGATCGACAGCTGGTCGGGGCTCGGAGCGCGCGCCCCGGGCCTGGCTTTCCTCGGCTCGATCTTCTTCATGTCGCTGGCCGGTATTCCTCCATTGGCGGGCTGGTTTGCCAAGTTCGTCGTCTTCAGCGCAGCGATCAGCACCCTCAACGTATGGACGACATCACTGGCGGCGATCGCCGCCGTGAACGCCGTCATTGCCTTCTACTACTACGCCAGAGTGGTGAAGGCCATGTGGTTCGATCCGGCTCCGACGACAGCCGAACGGGAGGCCTTGCCGATCGTGCCGCGTACGCTTCAATATGCCCTTGCCATCACCGTTGCCTACGTGGTGGCCGCCGGTTTCTTCCCTCAGCTCTCATCCTTCTTTGGCGAGGCGTCCCGCATGATCGCGGCAGGCAACTAAGCGCCTATTTGGACCCACGGCACCGGCAAGCCGCCAGTCCTCGTCCAGGACTACGGTCGGAGCTTCTGTTGACGGGGTTAGTGTCTGGGCGATGTCGGGCCGCTCGTCCATCCTCTCCACCTCCCACGGCACCAATCGGGCTGCGTTCGGGCTGGCCGAATGGGGGTTCTTGGTGTATCTGGCGACCCTGTGGGGCGGATCGTTCCTGTTCATCGCCATCGGCCTCGACAGCCTGAGCCCAGGGGTGGTGACCATGGGCCGCGTCTCACTTGGCGCCCTGGCGCTTCTGGTCCTCCCGTCGGGACGTCGGAAACTGGACAGGGAGGACTGGCCGCGCGTGATCGTGCTGGCATTCACGTGGGTCGCGATACCTTTCACGCTGTTTCCGCTTGCTCAGCAGTGGATCAACTCCGCCGTGGCAGGGATGCTCAACGGCGGAATGCCGATCTTCGCCGCGCTGATCGCAACCGCCCTTTTGCGCGAACTGCCGGGCCGTTTTCAGCGGATCGGCCTCTCGGTGGGCTTTGGGGGCATCATCGCCATCAGCGTGCCGACGATGGGGGAGGGGAGCAACGCCGCCGTCGGCGTTGCCCTGGTCATCGTTGCAGTCGCGTTGTACGGATTGTCGGTGAACCTCGTGACTCCGCTTCAACAGAAATACGGGTCGGTCCCGGTGATGGCCCGCATGTTGCAAGTGGCCGCCGTCCTCACCATCCCATACGGTATCGCCACCCTGCCTGCATCGGAGTTCGAGTGGGGGTCGGTGATGGCTGTTGTGGTGTTGGGCGTGCTTGGCACGGGTTTGGCGTTTGCGGCGATGGCGGAACTGGCCGGCCGGGTGGGAGGAACACGGGCATCCGTGATCACCTACCTCATCCCCGTCGTCGCCATCGTGCTGGGCGTTGTGTTCCGCGACGATATTGTCACGCCGCTGGCCCTCATTGGCATTGCCTTGGTCATCGCCGGTGCTGCAATCACATCGTTGCCTGAGACCTCGGCCTAGCGAAGCAGCGCTCGCACAGGGCTCGCGAACGAATATCATGCCGAAGTACGCCAACAAGAGGAGAAGGGGGTTTGGCGGACCCATCGGCGCGACGGCGCTCACTCATTGTTTTGATCCTGGCAGTGCTGGCAATTGCTGCTTTCTTCGCTGTGCTGGTCATAGCCACCAATGACGACCCGGGCGACGATCTCGCCGCCCGAGTTCAGGCCGTGGTCCCGGTGGGGATCGGTGTGGAAGTGTCGGGGAGTGACGTCTTCCTCTCGGGCGAATTCGATGGCGACGTCGATGACCTCATCGCAACCGTTGCGGCTGTCGAGGGTGTAGGACGAGTGTTCACAGACGACCTCGGCCCCGCAGTTGCGGCTCCGACAACAGTCACACTGTCGACGACCCCACCGACCACCGCGCCGCTTCCCGAAGTGGATTTGGACACGCCCACCTTCAATCTGCGAGCTGATCGCCAATCTGCCGTGGTCAGCGGCACTCTGCCCGACGAAGAAATCGTCGCCGAGATCGAACAAGCCATGCGCAGGCTGTTCGGGCGCAACGGCATCGACAATCAGCTGCGCGTCGGGATCGTCGATTCCTCTCCATGGGTGTCCGGGCTACCTCAGGCGGTCATGGCGGCCGCCGACACCGAGGCGTTCGAGCTCGATGTGACCGTGGATGGTGCCACCGTGTCGGGAATCGTTCGTGATCAAGCTGCTGCCGATCAGCTCATGGCTGATCTGACGCTCGCTCTGGGATTCGAACCGCTCGGCTTCATCGACACCCGAGATATCGGTGGTCAACTCACCGCTCTCCTGCGAGGCGTGGCGACGTTCGAAACGGGGAGCGCCGAGCTCTCCGAGGAAGGCATCGCCGTACTCGACGAAGCAGCCGCACTGTTGCTTTCCGGTCCGGATGTTCTCATCAGGGTCGTGGGGCACACCGACTCCGTCGGTGGCCGCCAGTCCAATCAGATCCTGAGTGAGGAGCGAGCGCAGGCCGTTGTCGATTATCTGGTGTCGCAGGGTGTGGATGCGAGTCAGCTCATCGCATCCGGGTTCGGGGAGACCAAACCGATCGCCGACAACACCACCGAAGAGGGCCGGGCTCAGAACCGTCGGATCGAGTTCGTGGTCGGCGGCTAGGCGTCGGTCACATCGTTGACCGCTCGCCAGGTGGAAATGGTGAGCCCATATGCGACCGAGTCGACGAGCCTGCCCCGCTTCACATACGCCGATCGGATCAACCCCTCGCGCTGGAAGCCGATCCTCTCCAAGAGGCGAGCGCTTGCAACGTTCCACGGAAAGACGCCGGCGTCGATCTTGACCAGGTTCATGGTGGTGAAACCATGCGTCACTGCCGCCTCCACTGCCTCGGTCATGAGGCCTACGCCCCAGTAGGCCTCGCCGAGCCAATAGCCGATGTCTCCACGGCCATTGTGAGCGGATGTGCCGATGCCGATCGCTCCGATACCGGCGCCCACCCTTCCGGTGATACGGCCGTCGAGGTCGTGGATCGACCAATGGTGGCCCCAGTCCCGGAATGGCATTCGTTGGCTTTGGTCGCCCCAGAAGCCGATGTCTTGGGGTGAGTCCGGACCGTCCCAAAGGAGATTGTCCGTGACGGCTCGTCCCCGGTCACCTTCGAGAAGCGCAAAGAGATCGGCCGCGGCATCTCGGTGAGCCGGCCGCAGTTCCAGCCGGTCGGTGAGGATGATGGTTGTGTTGACGCTGTCGGGATCCGGGCCGTAGTCCAACGACAAATCGTGCATGGCCCGACGGTACCGTCCGGCCGGTCAGTTGTCGGCCGAATATCGCCAGTGCGAATGTGTGGCCCCTCGGAGCGGGCCGTATACTCCGCCGCCCGTTGACAGGACAAGGAGCCCAGCACCGATGGCGACGATCTATTACGACAACGACTGTGATCCCGGGATCATCAAGAGCCGGAAGGTGGCGGTCATCGGCTTCGGCTCCCAGGGTCACGCCCACGCAATGAATCTGAACGAGTCTGGTGTCAACGTCGTCGTAGGCCTTCGGGACGGCTCGTCGAGCCGGGCATCCGCAGAGGAGGCCGGCCTCACCGTGATGCCGCCTGCCGACGCGGCGGCGTGGGCCGATGTCGTCATGATGCTCGTACCTGATCAGCATGCCGCCGACCTCTATGCGTCGGAGATCGAGCCCAACCTGGAGCCCGGCCAGGCCCTCTTCTTTGCTCATGGCTTCAACGTCCACTTCGGCGAGATCGTCGCTCCCGACGGCGTCGATGTGGCCATGGTGGCTCCCAAAGGGCCCGGCCACCTCGTTCGCCGCACCTACACCGAAGGAAGCGGCGTGCCGTGCCTCATCGCCGTCCACCAAGACGCCAGCGGCGGTGCCCATGACCTGGGCCTGTCCTACGCATGGGCGATCGGTGGCGCTCGCGCCGGAGTGCTCGAGACCACCTTCAAGGAGGAGACCGAGACCGATCTCTTCGGCGAACAAGTGATTCTATGTGGCGGAGTGGCCGAGCTCATCAAGGCGGCTTTCTCGACACTCGTCGAAGCGGGCTATCAGCCGGAATCTGCCTATTTCGAGACGCTCCACGAGCTGAAACTCATCGTGGACTTGCTCTACGAAGGTGGGCTTTCCTGGATGCGGTACTCGGTGTCCGACACCGCCGAGTACGGCGACTACACCCGAGGGCCACGGATCGTCACCGACGAGACTCGGGCGGAGATGAAGAGGATTCTCGAAGAGGTCCAGTCAGGGTCGTTCGCCCGCGAGTTCATCGAGGAAACTCGCTCCGGAGCAGGCAATCTCTTGTCTCGGCGCTCGTCGGAGCAGGATCAGCCGATCGAAGCGGTTGGTGCCGAGCTGCGGTCGATGATGCCGTTTCTCACGCCGAAGTCACCTCCGTCTCAGTCGTGAATGCCCCAGCCGCCTAAGGTGAGATCGTGACGTCATCTGATCATTTCTCACGTACGGCTCCTCGCACCGGCCTGCACCGAGGCGGCATCGCCGGGTCGTACGGCGACTCGCCCGTCATCTCGGGGGAAGCCCTCGAGGAGTTCGCCAAAGGCATCGGGTCCGGACTCGGCGGGAGAATGGGCGCGTCGCCCGGGGAAAGGGGAGGCCAACCCGGTACCCGCTTCACGGTATGGGCTCCCAACGCCGCGTCGGTCGACTTGGTCGGAGATTTCTCGGACTGGTCGCCGCTTCCCCTCGCAGCTCGTGGCTCAACCGGCTTGTGGGAGGCGTTCGTGGAGGGGGTCAGCCCCGGCGCCGAATACCGGTTCCGGATCACCCCGGCGGGCGAAGGTGAGCCGTTCGACAAAGCCGATCCGTTCGCGCGATGGGCGGCAACGCCGCCCGAAACAGCCTCGCGCGTGTGGTGGGACAGCTACGAATGGGATGACGGCGAGTGGATGGCCCGCCGCCCCAGCGTCGATCTACACCGTTCGCCGGTTTCGATCTACGAGATCCACCTCGGCTCGTGGCGCCATCCCGATGGTGCGCCTCCCAGCTACCGCTCGATTGCGGAGCCGCTCATCGACCACATCCGGACGCTCGGTTTCTCCCATGTGGAGTTTCTTCCGATCATGGAGCACCCCTACGCGGGTTCGTGGGGATACCAGTCGCTGGGCTTCTTCGCTCCCACCAGCCGGTTCGGAACACCTGCCGACTTCAAGTATCTCGTCGATCGCCTCCACCAGGCGGGCATCGGCGTGAGCTTGGACTGGGTACCTTCTCACTTTGCGGTCGACGATTTCGGGCTGGCTAGGTTCGATGGGTCGGCGCTCTTCGAAGACCCTGACCCTCGCCGAGGTTTTCACCCCGATTGGGGCACCTACATCTTCGACTACTCGCGACCGCAGGTGCGTAGTTACCTGCTGTCGTCGGCTCGCTGGTGGATCGAGGAGTTCCACGTCGACGGACTACGAGTGGACGCGGTGGCCTCGATGCTCTACCTGGACTACTCCCGCAAAGCCGGAGAGTGGATCCCAAATGAGTTCGGGGGCAACGAAAACCTCGAAGCGATCGACTTCCTGAGGTCCCTCAACGAGATGGTCTATGGTCTTGGCAGCGGCGTTCATACGTGGGCCGAAGAGTCGACCGCCTGGCCAGGCGTGAGCAGCCCGACGTACGTGGGGGGCCTCGGGTTCGGCTTCAAATGGGACATGGGCTGGATGCACGACACGCTCGCCTACCTGGAGCGTGACCCGGTCCACCGGAGCCATCATCACAATGAGATCACCTTCCGAGGTGTCTACGCATTCTCCGAGAATTACACGCTTCCCCTGAGCCACGACGAAGTCGTGCATGAAAAACGCTCTTTGCTCGAGAAGATGCCAGGCGACCGATGGCAGCAGCTCGCCAATCTTCGGCTCCTGTTGGCGAATCAGTTCGCGCAACCGGGCAAGAACCTCCTGTTCATGGGCGGGGAATTCGGACAACCCGGCGAATGGAACCACCAGGGCCAGCTGCAGTGGGAGGTGCTCGGCCAGCCCGAGCATCGGGGCGTCCTGCACCTGGTGGCGGCCATGTCGGGGTTGCACCGGACGCTGCCGGCGCTCCATGAACTCGACCACGACCCGGCCGGTTTCGAATGGGTCGACGGCAACGATTGGGAACGGTCGACCCTGGCGTTCGAGCGCAGGCCGACGACGGGTGATCGCCTGCTGGCGATCTTCAACTTCACCCCGGTGGCCCACCCGGAGTATCAGCTCCCCGAAGGCGCCTGGTCGGTCGTGTTGAACACCGATGACGAGGTGTTTGGTGGCTCCGGAGTAGCCGCCGGCATCGACCCGGAGGCAGGCACGATGATGCTCCCACCGTTGGCGTCGGTGTGGCTGGTGAGCGGGTGACCCTGGCGGCGGAGCTACGCGCCACCATTTCAGCTTCCGGTCCTATCCCGTTCGAAGAGTTCCAATCGCAGGCCCTGTACCACTCTGAATTCGGCTTCTTCTCGGGGACCCAACTCCGCTCCACGAAAGCCGGCGACTTCCTCACGAGCCCCGAAGTCAGCCCTTTGTTTGGTGAGACGCTGGCGAACTTCGTGCGCAACGAGCGGGCCTCGATGGTTGGCCAAGAACTCGTGATCGTCGACGCCGGAGCCGGCTCGGGATCGCTTCTGCGCCCGTTGCTGGCCGGTCTCGACGCTCCGGCACAAGCCTGGGCGGTGGAGGCGTCGCCGGCCGCCCGGGCGGCCCTCGAGGGCGTCGTGCCCGGCAGGGTGGTGGCCGAGTGGCGCGACCTCCCGCAGCTGTTCGCCGGTGTGATCATCGCCAACGAGCTGCTCGACAACCTGCCTGTCTCACTCGCCCGCAAGACGCAGGCGGGGTGGGAAGAACAGTGGGTCGGCCTCAATGGCGACCGGCTGGTGTTGGTGCCGGTCAGGGCTCGCCAGGATGTGGCGGCCTGGGCGGATCGGTTCGGTGAAGGCACCCCGGTCGGTGGTCTGGTCGAGGTTCAATTGGCGGTACAAGCGTGGATCGAGCAGGCATTGGCGTCGCTCCGAAGAGGAGCCCTGGTGGTGATCGACTACGGCGACACCGCAGAGGGACTGGCCCCGCGCCGCAGTCAGGGGACCTTGCGCACCTACCGATCGCACCACCTGGGACCCGATCCATTGCTTGAACCTGGCCACACCGACATCACGGCCGATGTGAACTTCACGGCCGCCGAGGCCGCTGCAACGGCGGCGGGCGCCGAGTCGGTGACCGTCGAACGCCAAGACATGTTCCTGGCATCACTGGGCCTCCGCGACCGGCTGTCGGCTCTGCGCAACCGAGAGCTGGCGCTCGCCCGTGACGGCGACCCTCTGGAGCGATTGAAGGTCCGGAGCGTGAAGACCGAGGCGGAGACGTTGCTCCATCCGAGGGGTTTGGGCGATTTCCGAGTGCTCGTCGCCCGCAAATAGGGAACCGCCGGTGCCAACGTGGCGTCGAAAGTACGATGATTGCACGAACCCTTTTCGTTCCGCTGGTGACCGTCGCCGTGCTGGTGGCGGGGTGTGCGGGTCAGGTATCGTCACCTGACACCACCACGCCCGGGACGACTACCACGGTCGAGGAGCAAAGCCCCCCAATGCCCGATGAGACCACCGAGCCCTCCGTACCGGCCACAGACGCGCCGACGACATTGCCGAGTAGTGGCTCGCCCGCGGGCACGCTGGCAGAACAAGCCGTCGCCGACCTTGCCGCCCGCCTCACCATCGATCCCAGTGAGATCGTGGTGGTCTCGTGGGAAGAAGTGGACTGGCCCGACGGCTCCATCGGCTGCCCACAACCGGGAATGCGTTACACCCAGGCGATCGTGAACGGATCGAAGATCGTCCTCGAAGTCGACGGGGTCGAATACCACTACCACCAGGGCGGCAGCCGAGACCTGTTCCTATGCGAGCAGGCGGCTGTTGACAAGGGCGTGGCGCCGCCGACCACCGGCCTCGACCTTTAGGCCGCGCAGGGGCCTCGCTGCGCTCGGCGACTCAGGACTCGAGACTCGAGGCTCCAGACTCGAGGGCCCTTCCCTGGTAGTGCATGGAGGCACGGTTGCCGCGTTCCTATGGATTCCACAGTGATGTGTCGGCCGGCAAGCGGGGGTCGTGGGTCGTGAGTCGTGGGTCAAAAAGAAGAGGCGCCCCCGAAGGGGCGCCTCTTCGCTCGATTGTCTTCGTCTACCGGTTGTCTACCTCGACCAGTGTGAGGCCAAGAAGTCCGTTGGCGTCGGAGTGGGAAACGGCACCGAGGTGCCACTCACCGTCGGCCGCCCCGGTCCAGCTCACGTCGATCGGCTCCACCGTGCCGGACACGGCCGACGCTGGTGCGCTGTCGATGGTCATGTTGCCGCCAGGGGTCGCCGAGACGATCCATGCGTACAGCGTGTAGTCGGCCGACGCATCGACTGTCTGCCAGCCATGCACATAGAGCGTCCAGATGTCATCGGGTGGCAGCGCTATCTCGATCAACTCGTTGGTACCGCCGTTCGTGCTCTCGGCAACGATGTTCCCTGCCGAATCCGCCAGGAATAGATCGATGTCATGATCGACAGTCGGCACGGCGTCGGGCGGCATGGCGAACCGCACAAAGGCGGCGCCGCTCGTGGCGAACTCGTGCGCATCGCTGAATCCATCGGCCGGATCAAAATCCTGATCCGGGTCCTGTACCACGTTGTCGTTGATCACGACCGCGGCCTCAAGGCCATGAGCGGCCGCCGTGTAGTCGCCGGTGTAACCGAAGGTCACGTCGAAGGCGGCAGACCCGTCTACGCCGCTTCCCTCAACGCTACTCGGTGCTGCGAGCGCCTCTGCCTTCACAGCGATCGGGCTGTAGGCCGCATAGCCGCGGGGACCCTGCAGCGTGATAGAGCCGTACTTCCACGTGTTGGCTGGCGCGCCCACGTTAGTGATCGTCACCTCATAGGTGGCCGAGCGGCCTCGTGGCACGATGATCCGGTCCGGCGAGACCGTGACCTCGAAGCCCGGAGGCGCATCGACCGCCGCCCGGAAGACCAAGCGGCCCGGGGCCACGTTGGTCACCGTTCGGGTGAACGTCTGCTCTACCGGCACGTTCGACGACGCGATCGAAGCCAGGTTCAAGTCGCTGGCGTTCGTCGGTACGCCGATTGACTCGAGGAAGGGACAGGTAGTCGGCGACAAGGCCGACGGTTCTGCATCGCACAGGAACCCCAGGTACTCCAAGAAGCCGGCGTCGTAGATGATGCCCGGGTTGAAGATCGAGTTCCGACCGGCAGCTCGACCACTTGGATCTACATGACCCGCACCCATGTCGAATGGATCGGCCAGGGTGGTCCCGTCTTCCTTGGCCACCTGCTGGTAGGCCGTGGTCATCAACGCCGACTTGGCGGCGGCAGGTGACCAATCCGGGTGGGCCTGCTTTATCAATGCGAACAAGCCGGCCACGTGCGGCGACGACATCGAGGTGCCGCTGATCGACTGGAACAGCTCACCCTGGGCGTCGGCTCCGTTGTGGACCGGTGACGCTCCAGCCAGGATGTTCACACCCGGGGCGGTGACGTCTGGCTTGATGATGTCAGCTGAGATCGCGTTCGGCCCGCGCGACGAGAAGTCCGCCATCCACGGGGCATCGATCGGCGTGAACACGCCGCCATTGATCTGGGCTACGGACGCTGCGCCCGCAGAGGCGACGTAGTCCTTGATCGTCGAACCATCGGTAAAGTTGACGTGCACCGATGGCACCGAGTGGTTGTCGGTTACCAGGGCCATCGTGTCGTCCGGGTTGTAGAGGATCATGCCCACGCCACCGGCCTCGGCAACGGCCGCGCTCTTGGCCGCCCGGGCGATGGCGCCCCGCAAACACAGCACGATATTGCCTTCGACGACAGTGGGATCGAGAGCGCCGATGTTGCACAGCTCGTCGCCTGCGTCGGCAGCGTCGACCAACGTGACCTCATCGGTACCACCGGTGATGGAGGCTCCGAAGAATTCCCAGCCGTCACTCGACGATGCCGAGCCTTGCCAGGTGCGGTTCTGCGTGCTGGCGCCGACCGCGGTCAGCCACGGCACCCACGCCGGTGAACCGACGGTTTCAGCGCCGGGGCCGCTGTTTCCAGCCGAGGTGGCGACGTGAACGCCTGCGTCTGCTGCAAACAGGAACGCGATGTCATCTGGCCCGAGCGGGCCTGCACCGCTACCAATCGAGTAGTTGATGACGTCGACGCCATCGGCTACGGCTTGATCGATGGCCGCTGCCAGGTCGGATCCAAAGCCGCCGAGCTTGCCAAGGCCCTTGTAGGCGATGACACGAGCGCGGGGAGCGACACCAGAGATGACGCCCCGGTCGATTCCGAAGATCTCGGACTGAACGCCGGCATTGCCGGCGGCAGTCGAAGCCGTGTGTGTTCCGTGGCCATCGTCATCGCGGGCAGAGTCGAACTCGTCTGCGTCGGCGCCGATGAGGGCTCGATACGTCGGAATGATCTGCCGGGCGCCGAGGAGCTTGTTGTTGCAGGTGAAGTCTACGTCCGCCGGATGATGAGCAACGTTGCCGAAGTCACAAGCGGGGTATACGGAGCCGTCGAGCGCAATGCCCAGGTCCGAGTAGCTGCCGTCATCGGCGAAGCTGGCATGCTCGGGCCAGATGCCACTGTCAATGACACCGACGATGACATCTTCGCCCACGTAGCCGGACTCCCACGCTCCCTGTGTATCCGTGAGGCCGAGGAACTCAGGGGAGTTTTCGGTCTGGGGGTACCGGAACGTATCCGGCATCACCAACAGAACATCAGGGCTTGCCGCAAGCTTCTCTGCTTCCGCATGGGTGATGAGCGCCGAAAACCCGTTGGCGGCGTTGGTGTACTCGTTGGCACGCTTGCTGGTGCTCACCCCGGCGTCGTTCATGACGCGATCGTGGCTTGCCTTGATGGCGGCCCGCTCGCTGTTCGCCCGGCTGGATCGCAGCTCGGATTGGTCGAACGAGGCCAGCAATGGATCTGCCTTCATGATCACGACGTAGCTGTCGTAATCGCCTTTCTCAACCTTGACACTGGAACTCGTGTCGGCTGCGCTGTTCGCGCCAGCCGCCGGAACCAGTACCGCTATCGCCATGAGTGCGGCGAACAGCGCTATCAGGGTCTTTTTCATGGAATCCCCTCCGTATAGCCTCTAGGAACACGGACCGCGTGGAGGCGGTCTCCGTCGGTCAACCCTAGCGATCGAAACGACCGCTTGGGGTGGGAACGTCCGCCTTTTCCCTCGCGCAAAGTGGTTGCGCGCGTCAAGCGTATCGAGGCGATTGGCGCCTATCAGGTGCTGGTTTGATAGTCCGCCCAGGCGGGTACGATTTTGTTGATGAACAATCTCAAGACCGTGGCACTCCTTGCCCTCATGTCAACGCTGGTCTGGTTCATCGCGGCCACCCTCGTGGGTGGGGCGGCCGGCTTGTGGATCGGGTTCGGCCTGGCGGCCCTGCTCAACCTCGGTGCGTACTTCTTCTCGGACAAGATGGCGATCGTCGCCGCCAAAGCGGTGCCGATTCCCGACGACCAGCTGCCGCAACTCCATGAGATGGTGGAGCGCCTGGCCGGTGAGGCGGGGATTCCGGTCCCGCGGCTGTATTACATCGACAGCATGCAACCGAACGCCTTTGCCACCGGCAGGAACCCGAAGCATGCGGTCATTGCCGTGACCAAAGGCATTCTGGCGATGCTCGACAAAGAAGAGTTGGAGGGGGTGTTGGCGCACGAACTGGCCCATGTCACCAACCGCGACATTCTCATTTCTTCCATAGCCGCCATGCTGGCGGCAGCCCTGTCGATCTTCGCCCGGATGACGCTGTTTGGCGGAAGGCGCCGGGGCGGCGGCCCGGTGGAGCTCGTCGTCGGCCTGCTCGGAATCATCCTGGCGCCGATCGCGGCGATGATCTTGAAATCGGCGATTTCTCGCTCCCGGGAGTACGAAGCAGACGCCACCGGCTCGCAGCTCAGCGGGCAGCCGCTGCAGCTCGCCTCGGCCCTCGCCAAGATCGGGCGAGGGACACGCGAGCACCCGATGCGCGTCAACGACGCCGTGTCCCAACTGTTCATCGCCGATCCCACAGCGGCCTTCAGCACGCGAGCTGCCATGAGCCGGATGTTCTCGACACACCCTCCCATCGAAGATCGAATCACCCGGCTGCAAGAGATGGCCGCGAACCGACGCCGCTGAGCTCGGCGGGGCCCGGCACTGCGACCACTTCTCCTCCGGCTATCTGGATTGGCACGCGTGATCAGCGCGCTAACCTACCGTGCGCCCGAAATCGCGTTTGGGCCCTGCCGGGATGCCCGAGCGGCCAAAGGGAGCAGACTGTAAATCTGCCGGCAATGCCTTCGGAGGTTCGA
>JBFGJH010000052.1:0-23758 GCA_041577335.1 Acidimicrobiia bacterium
GCCGCGGGTCGGCGTCGCCGCCACCTCTACGGAGACGGCGGCGCGTTTCTCCTCACAGCTCGCCGTTTTGGAGGCGGGTGAGGACTTCGTCTCTCAGGAAGTCGATCGTGGGGCTTTCGGGATACTCGATCACGATATCGGGCTCGATTCCGACTTCACCGAAATCGGTTCCATTGGGGGTTACCCAGCGGGCGATGGTGACCTTGAGGGCGCCACCGTTGCTGAGTGGGAAGTTCTGCTGCACCGTGTTCTTCCCAAACGACGTTTGACCGATGAGAGTCGCCCGACCTTGATCGGACAGCGCCCCGGCCACGACCTCGGAGGCGGAGGCCGAGCCTCCGTTCATCAACACGTATACCTCGATGTCCGGGTCGGTGGCCAGTCCACCTGGCCGGACCTCGTAGTCGATGTCGCGATCAGGTGACTCGGTACGGACCACGAGTCCCTCGGTCAGGAACTCCGAGGCGATGGCGACCGAGTCGTCCAGGGATCCGCCCGGATTGGACTGCAGGTCGAAGATGATGGTGTCGGCCCCTTGCTCGATGAGCCCGGAGAGCTCCTCGCGAAAGAGCTCGGCAGAACCGAACGTGAACTGAACGAGCCGGATATAGCCAACGTCATCGGTCAGCATCTCTGACTCGACGATCGCAATCGAGATGGCTTCTCGGGTGATCGTGACGTCGAACGGCTCACCGTCCCGCTCCATGGAAAGGAGCACCTCGCTGCCTGCTGGGCCCCGGACGATCGAAACAACCTCATCGAGGGTCATGTCGATGATCGAATCCCCATCAACGGCGACGAGGACGTCGTCAGCTTGGAGGCCCGCTGCTTCGGAAGGGCTCCCCGGCAACGGCGAGACGATGATCATCTCGCAAGTGGCGGAGATGACTACGCACGGCTCGGCTTCGTCGGCGAGGTTCACCGTGTTGACCAACGAGCCAATGCCCTGTACCTGTCCGCTGTTGGAATCGTTGAAATCTTGGAACAACTCGGGATCGAAGTAATTGCTGTTGGGGTCGTCCAACCCGAAATCGAGCATGCCGCGAATCCCCGACTCGATGAGGGTGTCGTCGATGAGGCCTTCTTCGTTCTCCATCATCGCCAAGGTGCTACAGAACTCGACGAAGGCATCCGAGGGGATATGGCAGGTTGTGTCCTCATCATCGCTCGGACCGACGATGCCGCCGTATTCTCTGAGCCCACGAACTGCACCTTCCGCCAGATCTTCGTCGGCCAACTCGTCGACGTAGCGGTCGGTCAGGGTCTCGTAGGCATCGCAGAATACGACGAACTCTGCGGTGGCTCCGTCGCATGCTCGGACGTTGGCCTTGTCGATGCGTGGTGCGTCCGTGGTAGGAACCGGTGCTTCGGCCGCTTCGCTGGTTGCACCGGTCGTCGGGGCGGCGGCTTCCGTGACCGGCGGGGCTGCCGTGGTATCGGTGGTGAAAACACCACAGGCGCTCGACACCATGGCGAGTATCACGACCAGGAGGAAGGCTTGGCGATGCATTCGCATCATTCAACTCGCTCGGAGCAATTATGCGGCGCCGCCACCGGTCAGCCGAAGGTGTCGCATGCGTTCGGGTCGCCCGTCTCGAAGCCTTGGTTGAACCACTCAACGCGTTGTGCCGACGAGCCGTGGGTCCAGCTCTCGGGGTTGACGCGACCAGTCACGGTCTCCTGGATGCGATCGTCACCCACAGCCTCGGCGGCTTGCATCGCCTCGGCGACATCGCCGGGCTCGATGATCACGGAGTCGGTCGGGTCGCCGGCCGCATCGTCGGCGAGCGTGTCGTGCACCCAGACACCTGCCAGGCAATCTGCTTGAAGCTCCATTGCGATCGACAGCTCGTTCGCCCGATCGGGGTTTTGCTGCTGCGCATTGCGCACAGATTCGTTTATGCCTTCGACAGTCTGGATGTGGTGGGCAAACTCATGGGCAACGACATAGTCGATGGCGAACTCGCCACGGGCTCCGAATTGCCGGCGCAGCTGATCGAAGAACCCGAGGTCGAGGTAGATCGTTTCATCGAGAGGGCAATAGTGGGGCCCCACCTCCGAGCGAGCACCGCCGCACGCCGAGCTGGTGACGCCTTCGAAGAGGACCACATTGGCGGTGCGGTAGGACTCGTCGACGGCTTCGTATCGATCGGCCCATGTGTCGTCGATGTCCGCCACGATTGAGTTGATTCGCTCGTACTCGTCGTCGCGGGTCGGCTGTGCAGCGGGACCACTCGGCGCCTGCTCGACGGCCGAACCACCCAGATCGGGCAACCCACTCTGGCAAACGGCAAACACCACGATGATGAGCAGGATCGGGAGGCTGATCTTCCCGACCGGAAGCCCGCCGAGACCTCCGAGCCCTCCCCCGCCTGCCGGCTGGCCGCCACTTTGTCCGCGTCGGTCCTCGACGTGTCTTCTTCTGACTCTCCGATAGCGTGCCACAGCCGTGTCCCTGGTTTGTCGGTTCCTACGACGCTGAGTCGATGCGCACAACGATCGGAGCGTCGATGTCGGGGTGCAAGCTCCGGTGCACGGTGCACGTCTCGGCGGCCCGCCGGAATCTCTTGATCAGTGTTTCTTCGATGGGGGCGGCAATCGTGATGGTGGTGGCGAGGCGGCTGATTCGCTTCGGATTGGTTCCGAGCTCCTTTTCCACGGCGATCGAAATCGCTTCTAGAGGGACGGAGTGACGTTCTGCCATTGGCGCAATCGAGCTGCTGATGCAGCTGCCCAAGCCAGCCGCGATCAGATCGGTGGAGGAAAAAGTGGAGCCACCACCGCCGAATTCGGGCGAGACATCGGTCATGATGACGCTGCCGGTTGGCCCGTGGCGGATCTCAGTTTGTCCCTGGCCGAGAGGCCGATTGTGAATTGTGCCCATCTGGGCGACAGCATAGGTTGTGACACCGAACCGGAGCCAACTCATCCGGGCTTGGCGACCACCGGCATGAGAGCAGTCGGCGGCGTAAACGGTTCTGCCCAGGAAGTGGTCGCTACAGCAACTGTCGTGCCTCGAGACGTTTGTAGGCGATGTAGCCGGGGAGCACAGGGAACCAGAATGTTCCGATCCTGAAGAGGAATACAGCCGGGACGGCGACAGTGGCGCTGAGCCCGAAGGTCGTCAGGCCGGCGATGAGTGCAGCTTCGGCGGCGCCAACGCCGCCCGGGGTGGGCGCAGCCTGGGCGAGCGCTGATCCCGCGAGATAGACGGCCGTGACACCGACGAAGCCAATTCCGCCACCGAATGCAGCGATGCTGTACCAGAGGGCAAAGACGTACGACATGGTGATGGAGAAGCTGCCCGTGAACAGCGCCAGGATCTTGGCGGGATTAGCCGTCACCTTCGCAACACCAGCCGCCGACTTGCGCATGATGGGCGATATCCGCCGCAGCCAGAGTTTCCGCCCCCACGGCAGCACCATCACTCCACCTGCCGCAGTCAACACAGCGACGAGGCCGAGAAGGACCGTTTGACCGGATGGCAGCGATATCACGTCGGTCGCCGAGCGGCCTGCCGTTGTTACGAATACCGCCAGGAGCAGGACGTGGGTGATCACGCCGGCCACGTTGTTGAGTCCCACGCCGGCAACTGCCACGGCCGGATCGACCCCGCTCTTCTGTAGGTAGCGGATATTGGCGGCGATACCGCCAACCTTGGCCGGAGCTATCCGGTTGAAGAAGGATGCAGCCAGTTGAGCCAAGAGCGTCGGGAAGAAGCGCAGCCTTGTGGGCATTGCCCCGATCAGCGCGATGCTGGCCCCGACGTAGGTCAGAAACGAGAAAAGGAGAACCAGGGGAAACCACTGCCAATCGGCGTCGACCACCTCGCCAAAATCCACCTGGGCGAGCTGGGGGATCAAGAGGTAAAACGCAAAGCCCAACATGACGGTCGTGAAAACGGTTCGGGAACTCACCCGCTCCAGCTTCTCGAGATCGACTGTCTCGAGGTTGGTTACCGCCTTGACTTCATCCCGGAGCTCGCCGAGGAGAGCCTTCTGCTTCTTGGCAGCGCTGCGGGTCGACGAGCTGAGAGCGGTTGGCTGGATTCGGGCTGCCGACGCAGCGACGGCTTCTGGTCCGAGACCTTCGACTGCGGCCGCGACAGACCGTTGGGCGCCAACGATCAAGGCGAGTGCCACCAACAGTTGGGCCGTGTCGCCATTGAGCTCACGTTCATCCGCCGAGAGTTCGGCGAATCCAAAATCGACGATCCAGGCATGGCCTCCCGAGTCGAGGAGGACGTTGGCGGTGGTGAGGTGCCGATGGGCAATTCGGGCATCGCGGATACGCCCAATCTGGTCCCATATCGACCGAAGAACTTCATCTGTGACGAGGCGCTCGTCGACGCCATCGAGGGCGTCGGCTCCAGTTTCCTCGAATACGATGAGCATCGAGTTGGGCGGGACGTCGGCCACTCGCAGCATCTGTGGAGTTCGTACGCCGGCCGCGGACGCCGAGAGCGACATTCCCGCCTCATGCCCGACCTCCCGACGGAGAGATGCGAACGGGCGCTCGTCGCCGAAGCCCTTGAGGCGGATCATTCGGTACACCCGGAAGAGGACCTCAGCGGCCCTATCTTCAGGTGTTCGGAGCTTGACGTAGACGCTGCGCCCGTCCCCCAATCGAGCCGAGAATCGGCGACGTTCGTCGGCGGCAGCTCCGGTCGGCTCGATCGATGTGATGTCAAAACCGTGGTCGGTGAGGGCGGTCGCAACTTCGAATGTTTTGGGAGTCCGATCCGGGGATCCGAACGCGAGCAGCGTCGCCCCTCCAATAGCGTATCCGAGCGCCATCATCAGCAGGGCGTCAATGGGTGGTAGGAGACCATCGATCACGCGGACCATCAGGAAGATCACGAGGACTATCCAGGTGGCACGCCGCCACTTTCGATTCAGCCACGGGGTGAGTGTTGATATCGCGGCGGCTAGCCCTGCCAAATAGACGATCGAAGGAAACCCGTCTCCGGGCACGCAAGCGTGAGACCCAAGGACCTGTCCCAACGTATCCGGTTGGGTCACGATGTTGCCCACCGAATTCGGGTCGGCGGCACCGATGCTCTGTTGGGTGGAACCGACCAAGTTCGCGCAGACCCAAGAGGGCGGTGTGACGGTTAGCTCCGTGGATGCGATTCCGGCGAGTTCGCCCTGGATGCCCCACGAAACGAGACCCGCCGCAGTGACTGCGAGTGCTACGAGTGCCAGTCGGCGATATCGGCGCCGGACCACCAGCACCGCCACCACAACCACGGGAAGGGCCCATGCCAGGAGCTGCACTGCGAGGATGGTCGTGACGACGAGGGGAGATGGCAGCTTCTCGAAAGCGCTGATCACCTCGCTCGCCACGCCGATACTGACGGTGTCGAGGGCGCTCGCCATCAGGTAGCCGATGACCCCTGTCGCGAGAGCGACGATGGTTCTCAGGAGGTCGCTTGGCTGCCTCCCCCGTCGATACACACCATCATCGTGAACCCGGAACGACACGGCAGACGGAGCTTCAGGAGATTCGGATTCGACCATCACTCACCTGCCCAATCGTTCTGCCATCGGGATCCATCGACTCTGGTGCTATTCGACCAATTGGTAGCCGTTGTCTTTGGCGAATTGGACTACCTCGTGTGCTGGATAGAAACCGATCGATTCCTCTGCCTCCGCTGCGACGGTTTCGGCCAGGTCTCCCTCCGCGTCGAACTCGTAGGTTATGCAGCCGCCATCGAAACTGAAGAACCAGTTCCCCCGATAGAACACATCCGGCGCTGCGTCTTCGATCAGGTCGAGTGCATCGAGGGGCTCGATGCCGCGGCCGGTGGCCGCAGGGTTGTTACTTCGGAGGTCCACCGTTCCCTCATCGGCGTCGAGTTCGTCGATGATCCACACGTATTGGTCTCGCTCGAGCGCCTCGTCTATGCGCGCACTGATTGGCTGATCCATGTTGTGGTCGATGGTGAACACCACCGGTCGGTCGTCCAGATTGACGTCGGCGAAGCGTTCGGCGAGTCTCATCGACGTCACCATGGGCCCACTTGCGGACGGTACGAGCATGATCTCGATTTCGGCTGGCTCATACTCGACGTTTTCGTACCGTTCGATCTCCGATGAACCGGAGAAGACCTGAACTGCGCCGGACACATCGCAAAGCTCCGTTACTTTCACCGTCAAAAAGACCCGAGCCGCGCGTGCGATTTCGAACCCTGATTCACCCTTTTTCGCGAACCACTCGACCGAGTCCCACCCGAGTGGTCGTTCCTCGAGGCAGGGCGTGAACCGAGCGGTCGGCACGGCCTGGACGTTGAGTATGTTGGCCCCCGAGATACGACGTTCCGGCGAGGTACAGTCGGCCTCCCCGATGCCAAGATTGGTGCATGAGCTCACCAGCATGGCGAAAGCAGATAGCAGCACGACGGTTCGTGTGTTCACAACAGCCCGATCCCCCGAACTTCATCGATGATCGCGGAGATGACGAATAGCACGAGCAGAATGGCGGCGACCGTCAGGCGGATACGCCGAGGGCTCCACCGCTGGATGGATATCGGCTCGGCGTGTGGGGAGAGATCTCGAAACTCTTCAACGAGGTCGATTCCCTGCTGCTTCTTGAGCAGCGCAAGCGAGCTGCGGGATTGCGATGGCAGCGTCACGCTGCGCGTCGCCGCAAACGCCTCAGCGATGTCTTCTGGCGCGAACTGGAGCAAAGCCCGCTGATATACCCGCTCGGCGTCCGTCCGCAACGCGAGGAGAACCATCATGTTGGCGAGATCAACGGCCTGGCGCCAAGGGCTCGGGCGCACGGTGCCAAACGCTACGTCGATCAATACGACTCGGCCCTGGCTCAGCATCACGTTGGCAGGCTTGATGTCACGGTGGGCAAGCCCGGCGTCCCACATTCGGCGGATGACGTCGAGGGCGTCGTCGATGATGGGGTCCGTCACCTCGGCGTGGGTGAGTTCTTGAGCATCTTCGAGGAAGCCGGTGACGATCAAGTATTCGCGTTCGGGAGTGATCTCGACGATTCCACACGGCGGGGCACTCGGCACACCGGCGTCGAGCATCAGACGCTGGATGTAGTCCTCGTATTCGACCAGTCGGCGGACCGATGCGAACCTCACCTCGTCTTCCAGCGAGCCGTAGAGGATGGTGCGTCCAACCTTGTACCAGCGGTCCGATCGTAGGTGTACCTGGCTATAGAGCTTGGCAAAGAGGTATTGATCGGGATCCCCTGCCACCTTCAATCGCAACGGTGTTGATCCTCCCGACCCCTCGAGTCCAAAAGGCTCGACATCGAGAACGTCGACGCCGAGCTGTTCGAACAGAGCCTTGCGGATGGCATCGCCACGTTCCCCTCCCACATCGAGGTGAGCGGTGACGCCGCGTTTCCATGTGACAGGAAACGCTGTTTCGGGGACGAACCACCGAAACAACACCACGGTGACCGCAGTGGCAAAGATGGCTGCCACGACTACGTCGCTCGGATGGTCAACACCCAAGTAGAGCTGGGCCATGATGAGTGCGAGTACCAGTGCACCAGAAACGCCGAGAAACATATTGCGACGTCGGCCGGGTGGGACAAGGGCGTAGGCCATTGCGGTAAGCGTGACGGTGAGGCCGGCGACTGGTGCTGAAGGGTGGGACGGGCCTTCCCACCCGCCCAGCAGGGGCACAAAGGGCCGGGGCCTCCCGATGACCTCCTGCATGATTTCAACGGTCCCTTGGACCAGGAGAACTGCCAAGAGCACAGCAAAGAAGTGCCGCCAACGACGCACCCATGCCAGGGAAATCAACGCCGCGAAGCGCAGGATCCTGAGGAATAACCGGTCTCCCAGCACTGTCACGGCATCGGCGATCGACGTGAGGGTGCTTGTACGTAGCTCGACCAGGGACTGCAGGAACGCATTGTCTCGTTGAGTCCACCAATCCCTCGAGGCTGGAAACGCAAAGAGGGAGATCCAGATGGCGATCATGATGATGCCCCCGATCAGCCAGACGCGTCCGGTGGTTCGAAGTTCTCGCTGAAGCGGCGCCTTCTCCCCGCTCGGCCGGCGGCGCCGGCCGGCGACCCGGATGCCTGCCAGGCGCAGTTCGCGGCGAGCACCGATGTCGGGAATCTCGCGGCCGATGGGGTCTGGCCCTTGCGTTTGGGGTGGCGTATTCATGCCCGTCGCGTTCCGCCCTCCAATCAGTGTCGGCTGCCGAAGCTACCACCACCTCGTTCGGCCCTGCGCCGGGCAGCGAACCAACTCGTCGAGGCGCATTGCCTTGTGCCTTCGCCTGGTGGCTGGATTCGCGGAGAAGTAGCCTCACGAACCTGTGGCCGCCTCACATTCCCGTTCGTTGTTGACTGTTGAGATCCTCGGCGCGTCCCTTGCGGTCCTGGGGGTGTCTTGGGTCATCGCCGCCCCTGGTGGAGTGCCAGAGTGGGAGCAGAGCGTCTTCCGGCTCTTCAATGGCCTACCAGATTGGCTGTTTCCGGTGATTTGGGGGCCGATGCAGCTGGGTTCTCTGGTCGGAGCATTGTTGGTTGCGTTCGGCCTCTTTGCGGCGCAGCGGCGAGCTTGCGCAGTGACTTATGCGGCCGCCGTCGTGATCGGGTGGCTCGTAGCGGTTGGAGTGAAGCAGGTTGTCGGGCGAGAGCGTCCCGTCGGTGCAGGGCTCGACGTCATGGTCCGAGGCGCCGATGCATCAGGCTTTGGATTCATCTCGGGGCACACGACCGTTGCGTTCGCCGGCGCGACGGTGATCTGGGCCTTCTACCGGCGTTCCTGGGGCCTCGCTGCCTTTGGCCTGGCGGGTGTGGTCGGAATCTCACGGATGTACGTGGGAGCGCACTTGCCGCTCGACGTGGTCGGGGGTGCTGCTGTGGGAGTCTTTGTTGGAGGTCTTGTCACATTGATTGAACACATCATCGGGTCGAGGCGTGAGGTACCAACGATCGAAGATGGCATGCACAACTAGTCGGCGCAGCCCCAGCCGACGGTCCGGTCAGGCGAGCGTCGGCGATAGGCTTGCGGACCGATGAAAACCTTGGTGACGCTCCGTGCCCTCGATGGCTCGGCTCAGCAACTGGCCATCGGCAACGGCGTCTGGGTCGACCCGGAAGGGTTTGGCGTCGAGGACGAGCTCGATACTTCGAGTCTCTGGGCCGTGCCAGGGCTGGCCGACTGCCACGCCCACTTGGCTGCTTCGTCGGTCGAGGAGCTTCGACAGTCTGATGATGTCAGTATCGATCGCGCCGTCGTTTCGAACGCGTGGTCGCAACTGTCGGCAGGTGTCTTCCTTGTGCTCGACAAGGGATCGAAGAACTCCCGCACCTTGCGGATCCTTGCTGAGCCGCCCGATCAGCGACCGGCGGTCGAGGCGGCTGGCACCATCCTCACCGTGGCCGGCGGCTACTACCCAGGATTCGGGCGAGAGGTTGACCAGGCTGACCTACTCGGTTCGGTACAAGAGGCCACCGGTCACGGAGCGAGCTGGGTGAAGCTCATCGGCGACTGGCCCCGCAAGGGTCGCGGCGTGGTATCGAATTTCGACGAATCTCAGCTCGCCGCAGTGGTTGAAATGGCACATGATTCGGGCTGCCGGGTCGCGATTCACGCCGCCGGCCCCGACACCTCGAGCATGGCCGTGGCGGCCGGGGTCGACTCGATCGAGCACGGCCTCTTCCTAACTCCCGACGATCTCGAGGCGCTGGGGGACCGTGCCGGCGCGTGGGTCCCGACCGTCCTGGCGATGGAGTCGACCCGCGACCTCCTGGGAGGCGACAGCAGCGGTGGGCGGCTCTTCCAGAAGGGGCTCGACAACGTGAGGTCCATTTTGTGCGACGCACCCGGGGCGGGAGTAAAAGTGTTGACCGGGAGCGACCTGGCCATCCCGCATGGAACGGTGGCTGCAGAGGCGGTCGCGTTGGAGCGTTACGGCCTCACCAGAGAGGCTGCCGTTGCGGCGGCCACCGCAAACGCATACGAGTACACCGGTCGCGACGTGGGCTTTCGGATCGGAGAGCCTGCCAACGCCGTGTTCTTTCACAACAACCCGATTGAACGAATCGAGTCGCTGCTCGAACCAGCCGTCGTACTGTTCAGGGGCTCGGCGATCAACCGCTAAAGCCCTATTTGGCTCCGAGCTTCGGGCAATGGTCAGCAGTGCGCTGGGGTGGCTCGTTGCTACGCTCACCCTCGATGTCAGCAGCCGATTTTGTTCTCGCCTCATCCTCACCGCGACGCCGCGCTCTGCTCCAGCAGCTCGGTCTGACTTTCGAAATCGTGCCCCCCGATGTTGACGAAACCCAGCTAGCCAAGGAAGCACCAGCCGCCATGGTCGACCGTATAGCCCGACTCAAGGCCACGACCATCGACACGGAACTTCCGGTGGTCGCGGCGGACACGGCCGTGGTTCTCGACGGCAGGGTCATGGGCAAACCGGAGAACCCGGCTGCGGCCCACGAGATGCTGGCGCTCTTGTCCGGAAGGACGCACGCTGTCGCGACGGGCGTGGCGGTGCGACGAGGCGGGTCGATCCGCTCTTCGGTCGTCGTCGCCGATGTGACGTTTGCGCCCATGACCCCGGCCGAAATCGAGTGGTACGTGGGAACGGAAGAGCCCCTCGACAAGGCAGGAGCCTACGGTCTCGGTGGAATCGGAAATGTCTTCGTGCGCGGCATCGCAGGCAGCCACAGCACAGTGATGGGATTGCCGCTGAGCCAAACTGTCGCGATGCTCCGCTGGGCCGGCGTTGCGGTGGCGGGGGGCTGATCAACCGATGTTGCCGACGCCCGAGCGCTCCATGTCTCCCCATTCGACCTCACCGCGCCGCCAGAACATCGCCCGCACTCGCCACCACACCGTCTGCTGGCGGGGCCCGAAGTTCTCCATGGTGGCGACCGCCAACAGGGTCAGAGCCTGGCGTGGCGAGTTGAAATGGCCGTACTGCTCATCGAGCGCCAATGCCCCAATCGAATTGAGGATTCCGAGCAGGAACGCGATGAGAAGCAGCCACAGGAACGTCGAGACGTTGAGGAATCCGAAGATGAGTGCAATTGGGATGATGATCCAGCCGATGAACTCGACGATTGGCGCAAGAAACTCGAAGAGGAAGAAGGCCGGCCAGGCCGCCATGCCGACGACCCCGTAGCGAGGGCGCAGGAGCATCGATTTGTGGTCGGACACCACTTGCAGCAGGCCCCGGTGCCAGCGTATGCGCTGTTTGCGCAACACCGAACGTTTCTTGGGGACCTCGGTCCACACGACGGCATCGGGCGCGTAGACGATTCGGTATTCGTTGCCGGCATCTCGCTGGGTTCGGTGGAGGCGCATCGTCACGTCGAAGTCCTCGCCCAGGTGATGCTCGGGAAAGCCGCCGCACTCGATCAGCGCCGTCTTCCGAAACACCCCATAGGCACCGGACACGAGCAACAGGCCGTTCAACTCTGACCACCCGGGCCGGGCTGCAAGGAAGGAGCGCTGGTATTCCACGACTTGAACGAGCTCGGTGAGGCCGATCGGCAGTCCCGGTTCTTCAACGCGGCCATGAGCGACTTGGCACCCATTCAGTGGGCGGATGTTGCCGCCGACGGCAATGGTCCGGTGGCGGTCTTCGACGAACGGGCGCATCGAGTGCAGGAGGGATTCTTCCTCGAAGATCATGTCGGCGTCGGTCACCAGTATGTATGGGTAGCGGGCGGCGTTGATCCCTGCGTTCAGCGCATCTCCCTTTCCGCCGTTCTCCTTGTCGACCACGGTCAGGTTGATCGGCAAGGCGGACTGGTAGATGGCGCGGATGGGATGGTGATCGAGCTGGGGCCGGATGGGGATGTCGACTCTCCTGAGTTGAAAGGCGTCGATGAGCGCTTCGAGCGTGTCGTCGGTGGAGCCGTCGTTGACGACCACGATTTCGAATCGGGGATAGGCAAGGATGGTCCGGGATCTGATCGAATCGACGATTCCGGCTGCTTCGTTGTAAGCGGGCACGACGAGCGAGACCGGAGGGCTCGAGTCCGACTGAAGCATGTCGTGCGTCCGACCGTAGGCCGTGACCCGCTTGGCCCTTCTCAGGGCTCGCGCCGACATGGCCAGCACGACCGCGGTCTGCGCCTCGATGGCGATGAAGAAGATCAGAACGATGAGTGATGCAACGGCGAGGACCATCAGCCGACGCCAGGCTCGAGCAAGTAGGGCCTTCCCAGCTGCTGAAGGAGACGTCTGCGTTCGGGGTCGGTCGCCGCGTCATCGAGATAGCCTGAGGCCATCAGTTGCGCCAGGGCGGCGTCGACGGCGAAAGGATCTTCGTCGTCGAGCATCTCGAAGAGCGCGTCGATTCCACCCTCGATGTCGGCCATGGATGCTGCCGCATTCTGGCGCACCCACCACGCTTCGTCGCGGAGAGCGCGCGACAGAGCCTCCAGCGTGCTCCGGTCGTTGTGGCGTCCCAGCGCCGTCGCTGCTTGGGCGCGTACTCGCCAGTCTTCGTCAACGAGTCGTTGCAGCAAGGCCCTGGTGACGCGCTGGCCCCACGGATGGCCGAGTGCGGCGGCCGCCCGGATCCGCAACCAGGCGTCGTCGGCGCTGAGTGCCTGGAGGAGAGCTGTCTCGGCGCGGGGATCGCCGATGAGGCCCAGTATCCGCACCACGACCGGCAGGTGGGCGGGTACCGGTGTAACGGCAGGGCCGGCGATCAACACGTGGTTTGACAACGTCTGGACTGCGGCCGGCCCGAAGCGCACGAGAGAATCGGCCATCCGCTCCGCCGCCCACCGGTCCTCCTTCTCCAAAGCAGCTAGAACCGCCGGCGCATCCGCCTCGGCGCCGAGGATGGAAAGCCCGGCGGCCGCACTGATCCGCACTTCGACCGATTTGTCCGACAAGGCAGTCCTGAGGTCCTTCCGCGAGGATGGGGACGCGATTTCGGCCAGGCTCGCCGATGCGCGAAGACGCACCGATTCTCGTTTGCTCCCCACCAACTCGGCGTGGAATTGGTCGACGAGCCCAACTCGATGAGCCAATTCGACGAGCAAGTCGCGTTCGGCGCCGTCGACGAAATCGAGGAAGTCGACAAGGGTCTCGCGGAACGCCGGGTCTTCTGCCCACTCCGTTCGATCATGGGCAGGCAGGGTCAGCCGACTGACGATCTCACCGAGTGCTCCGATGTACACGGCGCTCCGAAATGCTGCTGCCTTGGCGCGTCGATGGCGCCACACTTTGATGACGAATAGGGCCACCATCGCCGACACCGTGAGCGTGGCCAGGATCAGCGCGATGAGTGGAAGGTCGGGGGTCAAGGTTTCTTCAAGTCGCTTCGCCCGAGTACGAAGCTGATCTCTTCGAGTAGTTCGTCGGCTGAAATCGGCTTGGCGAGGTAGGCGTTGGCGCCGAGCGCCAGGCTTTCCACTTGCGTCTCAGCGTCGGCGATGGCCGAGATCATGATCACTGCGAATTCCCTTCCCTGCCTGCGCCACTCCTGCACCACCTCGGACCCCACCCTGCCGGGGAGCACATGGTCAACCAAGGCGAGGTCCAGATCGTTGTCGAGGCCCATTTGCAGAGCCGTGTTGCCGTCGGACGCCGTCAAGACAATCGCGCCGACCTGCTGGAGCCACCTACGTATCAGCTCCGTAACGAGACGGGAGTCGTCGGCAACCAGAACGAGTGGCCGATGAGGATCCATGGAGGCTAAGCGTAGTTCCCTGGGTCGTCTGCTCTCGTGGTTCCTGCTTTGCAGAGGCGGCTCCTGGGTACCACCATGATCGGCCCATGAGCTCGTCACTTCGGATTGGACCCCTGCGCGTTACGCCTCCCGTTGTGCTCGCACCCATGGCGGGCGTCACGAATGCGCCTTTTCGGCGACTATGTCGGGAGTTCGGCGCCGGCTTGTACGTGAGTGAAATGTTGGGAGCGCGAGCGATTGTTGAAGATGACGAGCGCACGCTGCAGCTTGCCGAGTTCGGCGCAGATGAGCAGGTACGCAGCATTCAGATCTACGGAACAGAGCCGATGTCGGTGGGCGGGGCGGTTCGGCGACTCGTTGACGAGGGCCGGGTCGATCACATCGACATGAACTTCGGCTGTCCAGCGCCGAAGGTGACCCGCCATGGTGGCGGGGCGGTCCTTCCCTACAAGCGGCGCCTTTATGAGTCGATCGTGACTGCCGCCACCGGGGCAGCCGGCGCGGTTCCGGTCACGGTGAAGTTCCGAATGGGAATCGACGAGGCACATCTCACGTATATCGAGGCAGGGCAGATCGCAGAAGCTGCCGGGGCGGCCGCGGTTGCGTTGCATGCCCGGACTGCCGAACAGCTCTACTCGGGCAATGCTCGGTGGGAGGCCATAGGTCAGCTGGCGGAGGCCGTTACGTCGATCCCTGTGCTCGGAAATGGTGACATCTGGGAGGCCGCCGACGCTATCGAGATGGTGGACCGAACCGGATGTGACGGAGTCGTGGTGGGCCGGGGATGCCTGGGCCGGCCATGGCTGTTCCGTGAGCTCGCCGAAGCGTTTGCGGGGAAGCCGATCACGCCTCCGCCCGACCTCGGCGAGGTAGCGTCGATCATGGTCCACCACGCCCAGCTACTCGTCGACCAGTTCGGCGTCGCCCGAGGGATCCGAAGCTTTCGCAAGCACACCTCGTGGTACCTGAAAGGCTTCGTGGCCGGGAGCGACGTGAGGCGGCGACTCAACCTCGTCGAGTCTGTCGACCAGGTGGAAGCGATCCTCGCCGATTTGGACCTGTCGCAGCCGTTCCCGGCCGGCGCGGCGCGCATGACTCGAGGCCACGCCCATGGCCCCAGACCCGTCAAGCTGCCGCATGGATTCCTGACCGATCGCGATGCGCTCGACGAGTTGCCGGCCGCCGCCGCATTGGCAGTGTCGGGCGGATAACACCCTTTCGATCGAATCGGGCGACCCTGTTCTGTTGGTCCTCGCAAACGGAGACGCGTTGGCGGCGGCGGCCCTGGTCACGGGTCGAGAACGCATGCCGTTCTCGAATGCAGTTGCAGAGCAACTGGGCGGTGGCAGAAACCCCCTCAATACGGAGTCTCCCTTCTCGAAATGCCGTCGCCGTCGTACGGGTGAGCTTTCCCCCGCCAGCTTCCGTATTTGGACTCGTAGGAGATATTTGGCTCTATTATTGCGGCGGCTCAGTCGAGCCTCTTCCCTCTCACGAAAGGCCCTTCGTGGCTGCCGTTGCGCCCCCGCCTCAGAAAAAGCGACGTCCATTCCGGTTCTTCCTCCGTCTCATCGTGGTGATCGTGGTGATCGTCGCGATCGGTCTCTGGTGGGCGATCGCTCGGATACCCAACATCAATCCGTCGCCGACCCTCGCGTCGGGATTGGCCGATCAGACGTTCCTCCTGGTCGGGAGTGACAGTCGCGCTGATCTTCCCGACGATCTCGATGGAGCCTTTGGGAGCTTTGGCGGCGAACGGGCGGACGTCGTGATTCTCGCTCGGCCCAGCGGCGGCACGCTTCGCCTCCTCAGCCTCCCACGAGATTTGAAGGTTGATGTGCCTGGTCACGGGACGAACAAGCTCAACGCGGCGTTCGCATTTGGGGGCTCCCCCCTCCTCGTTGACACCGTTACCTCGGCAACCGGAGTCCCCATCCATCACGTCGTTGAGATCGACTTCGCCGGATTCGCCGACCTCGTCGATTCCGTTGGTGGCGTTGATTTGGAGTTCCCCTATGCAGCCAGAGACGCCAAGTCGGGTCTGGCAGTGGAAGCAGGAACGACCCATGTCGACGGGGCCACAGCATTGGCTTTCGCGCGATCCCGCTCCTATCAGGAGTTGCGCGATGGCTCGTGGGTGTCGATCGATGCCGATGACATCGGCAGGACTGGGCGGCAGCAGAAGGCCCTCGAGGCGTTACTCGGCCAGGTCGCATCGATCGGCGGGGCCCCGCGCATCCCTTTGTTTCTGATGGCCATGAAGAACGCAGTTCGCGTCGACGACCGCCTCAACGCTATCGATGCTCTGGTCGCCGGCTCCGGGATGTGGAAAGCAGATATCGACGGCGCCACCGTGCCAGTTCGTTTCTCGAACGAAGGCGGCATCTCATATGTCGTCTTCGAAACGGAAGCAGCAACCGCGATGCTCAACCGCTTCCTCTCGGGCCAGCTCCTCGAGCCCGAAACCCCCTAGGCCACTGCGGCTCAATCAGAGGGAGACATGGTTTTGGGGGCTCGAGGGTCCTCCGGCGAGAACGCAGGTAGACCATCAACGGGATAGGCGAACAGCGGCCGGACCCAAAGTCGGTCGACCAACAAACAGGGTCGACACCTAACTCGGTCGGATCCTGTCCCGACCGAACCCTTCCCTGTCGATGATGGTCCGCTGGTGAGAGCCGCGGCCGATCACTCTGTCGCCGACTCGGGCCATGACGTCGAACTCGAGTCGCCGACCATCGATAGCGGTGAGTGTTGCTTCGAAGGTGACGGTTTCGCCGTCTCGGGCTGCCGCCTCATGGCTGACGTTGACATGGGTACCGACGGTTGTGCGATGTCCAAGCGCGTCCTGAACCGCCAGGGTGGCGGCCCTTTCCATGAATCCGATCATGCTGGGTGTGGAGAGAACGACAGTGGGAGCCAGATGGCTTGGTGAATAGGCGTTGGTGACGGTCACCGTATGACTGTGGTGGAGGCCGCGTTGCAGTTCGGTCATCACTACTTGAGGAGTAGGACGCCAAGGCGCCGCTTCGCGATGACGACACCGATGAGACCCATTACCGTCAGATAGGCGGCGTTGCCGACCATTGACAGGTCGAAGGCACCAAAGGAGAAACCTCGCATCAGTTCTACCCCGTGATAGAGGGGGCTGAGCCGGACCACCCACTGGATAGCCACTGGATAGACATCGATGGGGTAGAAGGTTGCGGAGAAGAGAAAGAGCGGCAGAACCGCGAAGTTCACCAGATCGAAGTCTTGCCAGCTCTTCATGAACGTGGTGAGGGCCATGCCCACTGCGCCGAAGGCGAAGCCGATCAGCAGGGCGACCGGAAGCGCCAAGAATCCCCAGGCCGACGGCATGAGACCCATCGAGAACTGCACGATGAGGAAGCCGATGGCGTAGAGGGCGCCACGTGTGAGCGACCAGCCGATTTCGCCGATGGCGATGTCTCGGACCTTCAGGGGAGTCGACAGCATCGCATCGTATGTCTTGGCGTATTTGAGTTTGAAGAAGATGTTCATGGTCGATTCGAACACCGCGCCGTTCATTGCCGCCGACGCCAGGAGAGCGGGCGCAACGAACACGGCGTACTCGACGGGGCCCGAGCCCGGGACCTCCACCTCGCCGACGAGCGCTCCAATTCCGATGCCGATGGAGAACAAGTAGAAGATCGGCTCGAAGAAGCCCGAGAAGATGACGAGCCAGCCGCGCCGGTATACGAGCATGTTGCGCTCAAACACATGGCGGGCGCGGCCACCGAGTGCGACCGGTGGTGCGACGCGGGCTGCGAGCGTTCCCGACGTCATATCCGCATCCGCTTGTCGAAGGCGCGTACGGCCATCCACACGCCGCCGGCAATGACGATGACCAGAAATGCCAGGTTGATGGCAACGGGCGCGACCGAGGGGATTCCCGTCGTCCATTGCCTGGCGACCTCGATGCCGTGCCAGGTAGGCGTGAGCCACGCGATCGGTTGGATGAATCCTGGCAACTGGCTGATCGGGAAGAACGCTCCGGAGAACAAGAACAGCGGGACGATCCCGAAGCGGAAGAGCGACGTGAGCCCGACCTCGGATTCGAGCCGCGACGTGAATGCCGTCACCCACGACGCGAAGGCCAGCCCCACGAGAACTGCCGGCAGGATCGCCGCGAAGCCAGCGAGCAACCCCATCGCCCCGAACAACCACATGATGACGACGTTGATCAAGCCGACCAACACCAGCCGGGTCCCCACCCAGAGCAGGTGGCCGTACATCACGTGCCGAGTCGCTACCGGTGTTGCCAGGGTGGCGTGGTACGTGCGGAGCCATTTGATCCCGGCCATCACCGGCCAGGAAGCATCGCTCGCCCCGGTTTGCATGGCGGTGGTGACGAGCAGCCCGGGCGCCAGGTACTGGAGGTAGGTCACCCCGAGCAGGCTCTCGGTTGACGAGCTTTGGTCGACCAGGCTCCCCAGGCCCATCCCCATCGCCAGCAAGAAGAGGACCGGACTGAGGAACGTGCTGATCGCTGAACCCCGCCATGTGTGACGGTAGGTCCGGGCATGTGACTCGAAGACGCGCAGCGAAAGGGGGGTAGCCATCAGTCGATGAGGCTTCGCCCGGTGAGGTGCAAGAACACATCCTCCAGGGTGCTCCGGCGCACCAGAACACTCTCTGGTTGCAGATCACGGGCGGCGATTTCGGATGTGGCGGCATCAGCTTCGTCCGTGTACATGAGAACCCGGTCGGGGAGCACTTCGGTCCACTTGCCGATCCCGTCGAGTCGATCGATGACGGTCTCCTGGACACCGATCGCAAAACGGAGCTCGATCACCTCCCGGGTGGTGTGGGTTTCTATCAGTTGGTGGGGTGAGCCTTCCGCGACGATCTTGGCCTTGTCCATCACCACCAGGCGGTCACATAGCTGTTCCGCCTCGTCCATGTAGTGGGTCGTGATCACCAGAGTCACCCCCTGCTGCTTCAAGCGATACAGCCGATCCCATAGGACGTGCCGGGCCTGTGGGTCGAGCCCGGTGGTTGGCTCATCGAGGATCATGAGATCGGGATCGTTGATGAGTGCCCTGGCAATGGTGAGCCGGCGCTTCATCCCTCCCGATAGCGACTCGACCTTGGAGGTGCGGCGCTCGGTGAGCTGCGCGAAGTCGAGTAACTCTTCGATCTTCTTGCGGATCGCGGGCCGCGGCAGATCGAAGTAGCGGCCGTAGATGTAGAGGTTTTCCTCGACGGTGAGTTCAGTATCGAGGGCATCCTCCTGAGGGACGACTCCGAGGCGGGCCCTGATTGTCTCTCCGTCCGCTCCGGGGTCCAAGCCGAAGACTCGGAGCGAGCCCGACGTGACCGGCGACACGGCACCGATCATTCGCATCGTCGACGACTTACCGGCGCCATTGGGCCCGAGGAACCCGAACGCCTCACCGTTTCTGACCTCGAACGAGACAGCGTCGACGGCCAGGAAATCGCCGAATCGTTTGGTGAGGTCTGTTGCAGTCACCAGGGGAGAAGCCATCGGGACAGGCTACCCGGAGATGGAGAAGCCAACTTCCTGATTACCCGGACCAACCCTGAGGCCCGAATCAGGGTGTTGACTGATTCCTTTTCGGGCGCTGCGCGCCGATGCTGCATGCGGACACGAAAGGACCTGCCATGACCGACCATCCGGGCCCGCCAATCGCACCATCGGCCATCCACGAGCCTCCTCCCCTGCCAGATCAGAAGCCGGCCGGCCTCGAATTCGATGCCCTCGTGACCGGCAAGAACCTGTTCCGGATCGGGCTCGGACTGGTGCTCCTCGCACTGGGTTTTCTATTCCGGTATGGGTGGCAGCAAGGCTGGATCACGCCATCTGCGCAGATCGGGGCCGGTGCCCTGGTCAGCCTTGGTTTCGTGGTTCTGGGCGATCGAATGCGCGGACGGCGCGACGTGTTCGGCCACATGTTGCAGGGCGGTGGAGTCGCCGGTCTGTATCTGACGGCCTTTGCCGCCCATCAAGCGTTCGCGATGACAGACAGGACGGTGGCATTTGCCCAGCTCATCGCAATCTCGGCACTCGGGGTCGGGCTGTCGCTGCGTCGCGACAGTGTCGTCTTGGCCGGCGTCAGCGTGGCCGGCGCGTTTGCTGCTCCATTCCTCATCGGTGGACGGATTGCCGATGGCGTGGGCGACGTCGTTTATCTGGGAGTCGTCATGGCAACTGCGGTAGGAATGGCGTTCAAGAAGGAATGGCCGGCACTCTATGCGGTGGCGTCGGTGGGAGCAGTCATCGTCGCCGGTGCCGACCTCGTGGTCACGGCCGTCAACGGCGACAGCGGCACAGGGGCTCCGCTGGCATTTGCCGTGGTGACGTATGGGTTGCTCGGAGTTGCCCCCACGCTCGCCCATCTCGTGAGCACGGGTGGCGATCGGCTGGTCCTTGCGGCAAGCCCGGTCATGGCGCTGGCCGGTGGGGGGTTTGTGCTCGCCCACCTCGATACCACGCCTGGCGTCACCGCGGCGATCTGCGCCGCAGCAGCAGCATTGCACCTGTGGTTCTACATTGCCTCTCGCGACGACGCCATCGGCGAGTTGCAACTCATCCCGGCGTCTGCGTTTGGTCTCGCCGGCGCCGCCGCCCTATTCGACGCCAACGCCACGGCGCTGGTGGCCGCCGCGGTAGGTGCCGGCCTCGTGTTGCTCGGAACTCGTCTGGATCGTCTACCGATCGAACTCGGTGGCGTCGGCGTATACGCAATTGCGGCCCTCTATACGCTGGGTTCATCGACAATCGATGCGTTCGCAGTGAGTGACAATGGAACGATTCTGGTCCGGTTCGGTGTTTTTGCTTTGGCTGCAATGGTCGCCCTGTTCGAACACCGGAGAGTTGGATCTGGATACTTGGTCACCTGGCCGGCCTTGGTGGCGTACCTCGGCACGATGGCGCTCACCTTCACCGAGCTGTCCCCAATCAACGTGGGCCTGGTGACAGCCGTTTGGGCCGTGGTGGGAACCGGCCTCGTCGTTGTGGGCCATCAATGGAAGCTCCGCCCGGCACTGATGACCGGCCTGGGGACGATCGCTCTCACGATCGGCAAGCTCTTCCTGGTGGACCTGGCCGCCGTCGAGCCGATATGGCGGATTTCGCTCTTCGCCGGGTTCGGTTCCGCGCTGTTGGCGGTGGGTTACTGGATCAGTCGCGACGAGGAGTAAGTACTCGCGTTAGGCGCCCATACCGGGCGCCTAATGCTACCGTCGGTGACCAGTTAGCCTGTTTCCGTCACATAGAGTTACGAGAGCCATGACGCCTGTCCCGCAACGAGCACGCAAGCCGCATCAGAAGGCAGCTCGCCGGCAGGCCATGCTCGATGCCGCTCGGGACCTCATGGACTCTCGATCATTCGACGAGATCGCCGTGCGAGAGATCCCCGATCGGCTGGGTCTCGCCAAGGGCACCGTCTACCGGTACTTCGGCTCGAAGGAAGAGGTGTTCCTCTCCGTGCTGGACCAAGATCTCGCCGACTACGCCGGTGAGATGGTCATCGCTCTCCGGCCGCTTTCCGGAACCGACGACATCGAAGCAGTCACGGAGGCCATCACGGCCTGCACGGTCGCCCGACCACGGCTGTGCCAGCTCATGGCGCTACTCCCGACGGTGCTCGAGCGCAATGTGAGCGAGCCGGCTGCGCTCCAGTTCAAGACGACGGTTGCGGCCGCCATCAACGAGACCAGCGAGGCTGTCGGCGATGCTCTGCCATGTCTGGACCGGGCAGCAATCCCGGCTCTCGTTGTCACGTTCTACTCCTTGGTCACGGGCTTGTGGACAACGGCCTACCCCCATACTGCGGTGGCGTCGGCAATGGCCGATCCCGGCCTCGCCTTTCTGAAGATCGACTTTGGAGAGCACCTGTACGCTTCGCTCCGGGCGCTTCTGAGAGGAAGCTGCTGACCGGCGGCCGGCGATGCGAGCCCCAAAAGGTTGACGACCGGGCGGCTCACCGTTCCCATCACCGAATAATGTGGGATCTATTCACCTAGCCATCACGAGGAGCCGCATGCCCTTCACGAGCCCCTTCCCAGACGTTGAGATTCCCGACATGCCGATCACACCGTTTGTCCTTCGACATGCCGATGCTCTCGGCGACAAACCCGCCATCATCGACGGGCCCACGGGCCGCACGCTCACATTCGCTCAGCTGAAGGCGGGTATCCATGCAACTGCAGGTGGCCTCGCCGCGCGCGGGTTTGGAAAGGGGGACGTGCTGGCGATCCTGGCGCCGAACCTTCCCGAGTACGCGGTGGCGTTCCATGGCGTCGCGATGACGGGGGGCACCGTGACAACGATCAATCCCACCTACACGCCCCACGAGGTTGCCGACCAGGTCACAGACTCCGGTGCCTCGATCATCCTCACCGTTCCCATGTTCATGGAGACTGCCCGGGCCGCCGCGGATATGGCCGGGGTCGACGAGATATTCGTTTTCGGTGAAGCAGACGGCGCCCAACCGTTTGCCTCCCTCATGGGCGAGCCGCTGCCTGCGCACGCGCCCGTCGAGCCCCGAGAAGATGTAGTTGTGATGCCGTACTCGTCTGGAACCACCGGCCTGAGCAAAGGCGTGATGCTCACCCATCGCAACCTTCTCTCCAACCTCCTCCAGACCCAGTCGGTCATGGAACTCGAGGATGACGACGTAGGGATCGCCGTGCTGCCGTTCTTTCACATCTATGGGATGCAGGTGTTGATGAACGGCGCAATCGCACAAGGCAACACGCTCGTGACGATGCCCCGATTCGACCTTCAGGAGTTCCTCGAGTTGTGTCAGAAGCACTCTGTGACTCGCTACTACCTGGTCCCGCCTGTTGTGCTGGCGTTGGCCAAGCACCCACTTGTGGATAGGTACGACCTCTCTGCGGCTCGCCAGGTGTTCTCCGGCGCGGCCCCACTTGGCGCCGAGCTGGCCGCCGAAGCAAGCGCGAGGATCGGGTGCGAAGTCGTTCAAGGCTACGGGCTCACCGAGTCGAGCCCCGTGACCCACTCCACACCCATGGGCGAGTTCAAGCCAGGTTCGATCGGCTACCTGTTGCCGAGCCAGAAGTGCAAGATCGTGGACCCCGAGACTGGTGAGGAGCTGGGCGTCGATGCCGATGGCGAGTTGTGGATCAAGGGGCCCAACATCATGAAGGGTTACCTCAACAACCCAGAGGCCACCGCGATCACGGTCGACGGGGACGGATACCTCCACACCGGAGACATCGGCCACGTCGACGCCGACGGTCACTATTACATCGTCGACCGATTGAAGGAGCTCATCAAGTACAAGGGATTCCAGGTTCCTCCTGCCGAGCTCGAGGCTCTTATCATCACGCATCCTTCGGTTGCCGATGTTGCCGTGATCCCCGTGCCGGACGAAGAGGCCGGCGAGATACCGAAAGCCTTTGTGGTGCTGAAGCCCGACCATGAGCTCACCGAGGCCGATCTGCAAGCTTTCGTTGCTGATCAGGTGGCCCACTACAAGCAGGTGCGCATGGTCGAGTTCATCGACGAGATTCCCAAGTCGGCGTCGGGCAAGATCCTGCGGCGCATCCTCCGAGATCGCGAAGCCTCCCAGCCGTAGGACTACCGGTCTGATCTGATTCCACAATGCGGAACATGGCTGTATCGTGGAACCCATGGCAGGAACAGTGCAGTCAATCGAACGGGCATTCGAGGTGCTCAACGCCCTTTCCCAGGAGGAGCTCGGCGTCACCGATCTGGCTGATCGCGTCGATCTCCCCAAGAGCACGGTGGCCCGTCTGCTCAAGACGCTCGAGAGCATGGAGGTCGTGAAGCGATCGCCGGATGCTCGCTACCGCGTCGGCCCCGCCCTCGGCAGGTTGGCAGGAGCAAGCTCGGCATCGGCAGCCCTGATCTCGCGAGCCCGACCGCACCTCATGTTTCTCGCCGACTCGGTAGGTGAAGATGCCGGCCTGTCCGTGCCCGACGGGTACCTCGTGCATTACATCGACCAAGTCGACAGCGGCAATGCCGTCCAGGTACGGGACTGGACGGACGAACTCGTAGAAATGCATGCCGTGCCGTCGGGCCTCGTCCTGCTGGCGTATTGGCCCGAGGAGCGCCTTGCCCGATTCCTGCGACGCCC
>JBFGJH010000053.1:0-23718 GCA_041577335.1 Acidimicrobiia bacterium
GTGCTGCCTCCCGATGTGGCCGACCAGACCCCGCTCAACCGAGTGATGAACGACGTAGCAACGCGCGATGTTCTCATCGCCGCCCGGTCCGATCCCGCGGTGGCGCCGCCAGCTCGCGCTTTCATCGCCGCCATGACCGCAAGAGGTTGAAAACGTCGCCTGCCCTCACGAACTGGAACGAAGACGACATCTCATACTCCGATGACCACTTCTCATTCGAGAACGTATCGCTCTACCCGAAGCCGGATGCCCGCGTCGCGTTTTGGTACGGCGGAGCCACGCCCGCGTCGCCACGCCGAGCCGCCGAGTATTGCGATGGCTGGATGCCCGGACGAATCACTCTGAAGACAATCGCAAAAAGGGTTGCCCAAATGACCGATCTGGTCGCGGAGAACGGACGACCGATGCCAACTGTGGGCGTGGTCCCGCCGACGACGATCGCCACCACCGAGGAAGAAGCGTGGGCCTGCACCAGCGTCGCCGGCCTGTTGAAGTGGGCAACGATCGTGGCAAGTGGTGGGTGAAGCCTCCGTCGGGCAAGTTCGAGACGGTGGCCGACATCGAGGGATCGCTGATCGCCGGAATTCCCGACCAGGTCGTAGAGCAAACGGCCAGATTCGCCACCGTCGGGGTCGACCATCTCGTTTTCGATCTCCGCCTGAGCTTCGATCGATGGATGGACAGCATCGAGTTGCTGGGCACCGAGGTGATTCCCAACCTCAGCTGACTGAGAGGTGGCGCCGCGTGAGGTCGAGCCCGTCAAGCGCCGAGGCGCTCTCTCAGGTCCTGGATTAAGTGCTGCCAAGAGCGAGCTCGTGTTCGCCGGCCTCCCGCCGCAACTCGAAGAGCTCCGAGCCGGGGGCGGCTGCTCGCTCAACCGCCTGCGCCGCCGTGGCCGTCGCATACGTGGGACATCGCAGACGAATCTTGTCGACCCGCCAGTGCGCGATCAGCGAACCGGGATGCTTCCGGTCCCTTGATCGCCGACTTGCGACCCCGGTCGGCGGCGGCGATCCTATCGACACCGAAGTCGCCGAGATTGACGCGTGCCTCCGCCAAAGTCTTCGTGTGCGCGGAATCATAGTGAGGCGTGCAAATGGATCCTCGACGGCGACGACGTCGGCGAAGGCAGGGAAGTGTGGCTGGAGGCGCCTCGCCCCGGTGAGCACGAACTGACCCAGATTGGGGTTGCGCCGGGCGAGGATGCTCGGGTGAGTTGTGAACTTAACAACGGTCGGCACAGGCGGCGACGATGTCAAACAGGAGCGTGCCGACTAGCGGCGACCGACCCACGCACCATAACCCCTTTAGCCAATGATCTTTATGTTTGCTTGTTGGACGTGCCGGCGCATATTCTCCTCGAAGACGAGTGGGAGCGTGGAGTCCGAGGGAATGTGAAATCTACAACGCACGCGGATTTGGAGAGTGCTCTCACATCCGAGCTCATGCGATCGGATCCGCATCGAGTTCACCGGGCGCTGCGGGAAACCGCACCCGTGTATTACAGCGCAGCGGTAGGGGGCTGGCTCGTGACCTCCTTCGACTTGGTCGAAGAAGTCTTGACCGACCAACGCCGATTCTCGAGCGCGGGCGCCGAGATTCACTTCATCGAACGGCTTGATCCCGAGACCGCGCAAGACACGGCAACTTTGCGCCGCCATTTCGCGGTGCCTCAGTTGAACACATCGGATCCGCCCGATCACACCCGAATCCGCAGGGCGTTTGGGCGCTCCTTCCTGACGCGCGATATCGCTCGCTATGCAGGCCGCATACAGGCGGCCGCGGACGAGCTTCTCGCAAATGGGCTGCGGGCCGACCTGTTCGACGTCATTTCGAGCTTTGCCGAGCCGCTGCCTGTGCGGATCGTCTCCGAGATCATCGGCGTACCTGCCAGCCACCAAGATCGCATTCCAATCGTCACGATGGATCAGCGCTACTTCTTCGGAACGGTGCATCCGAGCGAGGTGACGGCGATCCAATTCGATGCCAGTCTCGAGGAGTGGCACGGGCTTCTCTCGGGATGGCTTCGAGATCGGCTCGTCGAGCCTAGAGATGACGTGATGACCCGGGCCGCCACCATTGTTGACGAGGGTGGCCTGTCGCGCGATGAGGCGATCGCGACGCTGTTGCATTTCGTCATTGCCGGAAACGGCACAACAACCGCACTCATCGGCAACATCATCTATGCGTTGGCGTCTCATCCAGAGCAGCTCGATGCGCTCATTGAAGAACCCGACCTATTGAGCAACTGCATCGAGGAAACGCTGCGTTGGGAGGCGCCCCTCCCGCGCGATCGTCGTATCGCGGTCGAAGAAACCACCCTTGACGGAATCATCATCAACAAGGGCGACAAGGTCTACAGCGTTCTCGCCGCCGCCAATCGCGATCCGGCCCACTTTGCAGACCCGGACACTTTCAATATCCACCGCAGTTTCACCACCAAACACCATGCCGCATTCGGGCGCGGCATCCACTTTTGCCTGGGCGCTCCGGTGGCTCGCCTCGAAGCGGCGATAGCCGTTCGTCAGTTGCTCGATCACATACCCCGCCTGAGGCTCGCGCCGCAGTTCCGCCCAAAGTGGCACGACATATCGACTCACCGCGGACTCACCACGCTCCCAATCTTGACGGCCGCATGAACGAGGAGACCATCAGCTTTCCAGTCACCATCGAGGTCTCAGATGAGTGTCTTGGCACCGCCCAATGCGTAATGACTGCTCCCGGGCTCTTTGAGCTCGATGACGCAGAACGCTCCCGACCACGGCGGGCGATCCAGGACGACGCTGACTTGCAGCGGGCTCGTACCGCGGCGCGCAGCTGCCCGACGCAAGCGATCGCGCTCTTGCCCAATGAGTGACGTAATCAACCCGCTCGTCAGCGGGGTGTACCGGCGTCAAGCAACAGGGAACTCCTGGCCGCAGTCCCCGGCCCCACAACAAGAAGACATCGAATCGGCGACTGCAATCGTGCACGAAGCCTGGCCGCCGACGCCCATCGTCTTGTCGTTGCCGTTGAGTCGGATCTTTGACCGAGCGGTGTATCTCAAACTCGAAAGCCTGGCTCCGATCAGATCCTTCAAGTTTCGAGGCGCCCTGGTGTCAGCCGCAACGATCGCCAGCCAGCAGCCAGGAGCACACGTATACACGGCTTCGACCGGCAACCACGGTCAGGGCGTTGCCTACGCGGCGGCGCGCTTTGGACTCGGCGTCACCGTCTATGCGCCGAGTAGCGCTCTCGATGAGAAAGTTCAGGCGATGCGGGATCTCGGAGCCAACGTGGTGATCGAAGGCGACAATCTCTCCGCAGCCCAGGCAGGCGCCGAACAAAGAGCCGATTCGGCTGGTGGCATCTACGTGGAGGACGGGGAGGATCCGTATCTGATGGCGGGAGCCGCCACCGTGGCATACGAAGTTGCCTCAACAGATCAGCCTGTGGACGCCATCGTGGTTCCCGTCGGCGGCGGCAACCTTGTAGCCGGTTCGCTCATGGCGGGCCGGCACCTCTCGTCGAACCTAGACATCATCGGTGTCCAGTCGACGGCAGCCCCGGGCGCTACGGCAAGCTGGCTGGCAGGAAAGGTCGTGACCCGGCCGTGCAACACATTCGCCGGCGGACTGGCGACTGAGTTTCCCGGTGAGATGTCTTGGCAGGTAATGGATGGCTGGCTGGAGACCATGGTTTTGGTGGATGATGACGATCTCTACCGCGCCGTGGCGCTGGCGTTTCGCCAGACCGGACTGATCATGGAAGGAGCAGCTGCGGCGACGATCGCGGCTCTTGCCGAGCATGGCGGGCAGATCCCCGCAGAGACGATCGCGCTGATCATCACGGGCAGCTGGTTGTCGCCCGCAGAGCTCAAGCGGGCCCTTGCATCGTGAGAAACAACATTCTCATTCGGGATGGGATCGTGGTGGATGGATCCGGCGGCGCCGCATACCGTGCCGATGTCCTGGTCGAGGAAGACTCGATCAGCGCTGTCGGCCCCGACCTATCAGTTGGCAGCGATGCCAAGGTCGTAGAGGCAGCCGGAAAGATCGTCTGCCCGGGCTTCATCGATCTTCACTCGCATGCGGACTTCACGCTGCTGGCATTCCCCGGAGCCGAAAGTGCCCTGCGGCAGGGCATCACGACGGTGGCCGTTGGCAACTGCGGCGGCGGCGTGGCACCCACCTCTGAGCGATTTGATGTGCGCGAGGTCGCCTTCGCCGTCAGTCCCGAGTGGGGAGTCTCCTTGGACTGGAAGACCTTCGGCGAGTACGCCAGTCGGCTCGACGCAACTGCTATCAACGTTGCCCCGCTGGTCGCCCACGGAGCTATTCGGAACGCCACAATGGGCCTGGCCCAGCGATCGGCGTCTCCGGCCGAAGTCGCCGTCATGGAGGATTCACTCCGATCTGCGCTGGCAGAAGGAGCATTCGGAATGTCCACCGGGCTGCAGTACCTGCCGGGGAGTTGGGCGTCCCGGGACGAGATCCGCTCTCTCGTCACAATTGTGGGTGAGGCGGGCCGCACTTACGCGACTCACATGCGCAACAGGGCCGACCTGTTTGCCGATTCGACCCTAGAGGCCATCACGACGGCAGCGCACACCGGCGCCCACCTCCAACTCTCACACTTCGCACCCCGGCCGTATGCGCCGCCAGAGCAAGTCGACGCCGCTTTCGCCGCCGTGGCCGAGGCTGTTGCAGGAGGCCAAGCCATCGGTGTCGATACGTTTCCTGAGATCTGGGGCCCTGCCCTCTTGGTCGACCTATTCCCGGCCGAAGTCATGACGGGTTCGGTGGAAGAAGTGCTGGATCGGCTCGGCGAAGAATCGGTCCTGGCTTCGATCGACCAGTATTTCGAGTCGAAAGCGAGCTTCCTGGCGCGGATCGCTGGATACGACGAGATATACATATCTGGTATGCCAAAGCCCGACGCTCGAATCGGACTCTCGCTAGGTGAGCTGGCGGATCGTGCGGGCCGCTCGGTAGGACGGCTGAGCTCCACTTTGCTACGCGAGGCCGGCGAGCTGTATCGGACCGTTGGGATACGCCACATCTATGCGACAGAAAGCGACCTGCGCCGCACGCTCGAGTTGCCCTACTGCAGTGTCGAGAGCGACGGCATTGTCACAACCGGTGAGGGGTCCGAGTGCTCGCTGAGCTGGAACGCATCTACTTACGGCTACACGGCTCGTGTCCTCGAGCACTACGTCCGTGGCGAGGAATTCCTCACGCTTGAAGACGCCATTCACAAGATGACCGCCCTGCCGGCCCAAGCACTCAACCTCCGCTCCCGCGGCACCCTCCAACCCGGCTTCTACGCGGACGTGGTCGTGCTCGATTTGGATGCGATCGAGGATCGAACAAGACCCGATGACATGGCGAGATATCCGGCGGGCATCGAAATGGTCCTGGTCAACGGCATGGTCGCGTACCAAGGACCGAGCGATGCCGGGTTCCGGTATGGGCGGCTGCTGCAGCCATGACCGCCACTGCTCCGCAGCGCATCGAAGCCGACCTTCTCATCCCTGGCGGCGCAGCCTCGATAGATATGGGAGTAGTAGTCATTGAGAACGAGCGCATCGCTTACGCGGGGCCGGCCGGTGCCGCTCCTCCAACGCCGGGAGCAGCGGTGTGGCGCGTGCCGACCGTCATGCCGGGCCTGTGGGACGCCCATTGTCACTTCTTCGGTATACGAGAGGTCGACCTCGGGCTCTTAGCGGCAGAATCGCCAATTCAGCGCGCATTACGGATCGGTGAAGACGCACGGAGAGCACTCATGGCCGGGATCACCAGCGTGCGAGAAGTTGGTGGACTGGGGGTCTACCTAGCCCGAGCCGTGGCCGAAGGCACTGTGACCGGTCCGACCGTCTACGCGGCAGGCGCCATCCTCTCCATGACTGGAGGCCACGGCGACATCCATCACGTTCCGATTTCCTGGATGCAATCGAGTGAGCGGGTCGTCGACTTGGAGTTGTGCGACGGGGTGCCCGAGTGCATCCGCGCGGTGCGCCGCCAGCTGCGACGGGGCGCCTGCGTCATCAAAGTGTCTGCGACAGGAGGGGTGCTCAGCCTCGACGACCTCGAACACCCGCAGTTCTCACATGAGGAACTGACGGCGATCGTCGAAGAAGCGGCCCGAGCCGACCGCCTGGTGGCTGCCCATTGCCACGGCAAGGCCGGGATCATGGCTGCGATACGCGCCGGCGTGCGCACCATCGAACACGGCACATACCTCGACGAGGAATCCGCATCGGCAATGGCAGACTCCGGTGCGATCCTTGTACCTACGCGCTTCGTGGGCCACGACGTGTTGCGCGATCCAGACGCAGCCGGTCTGCCGGAGTTCGCCAGGGCCAAGCTGGCGGCGGCGTACGAGCGAGGCCGCCAAGCGCTTGGACACGCCATCTCCGCCGGCGTCAAAATCGCGGCCGGCACTGACATGATCTCGAGTGGGTCCCACTGGGGCCACAACGGGTTCGAGCTGCAGCTCCTCACCGAGTGCGGCCTGTCCCCGTTCGAGGCGATCAGGGCCGCCACGGTGACCGCTGCTCTCACAGTCGGCAGACAGGCCGAGGGTCCGGGCGCGATTGTTGCCGACGCCCCGGCGGACTTGATCGTGGTAGCGGGCAATCCGCTAGACGACGTTTCCCTCCTCGGAGGCCCAGACCAGGTCACCCACGTCTGGCAACGGGGTCGCCTTGTGAAGGCGCCATCTGACTCCGGTCGGCATCCCGGTGGCATGGACCCTCGTAGAGTAAGCAACCCGATTCCGGAAGGAACGGCCTGGAATGACTGACATCTCGTCACGACAACAAGAATTGCGATTCCACCACATTTCTGCGGCGCGCGCCCATGAAGAGGTGATCGCCCAGATCACCTTTGCCATCCGATCCGGTTGGCTGAAACCGGGCGATCGCCTTCCTACGATCGAAGTGCTCGCAGAGATGACTGATGTCAGCAAGCCCGTCATAGGCGAGGCCGTCAAGGTCCTGCGGGATCACGGAGTTCTCCGATCCAAACGAGGTGTCCAGGGTGGGGTAACGGTGGTGTCTGAAGATGTTCCGGTGACCCTCATGCGCCGTACAGCCGGCTGGCGGAGCGCCGCCCTCGCCGAATTGGTCGAGGCCAGGCGTCCGATCGAAATGGAGCTGGCCCTGCTTGCGGGAGAGCGCGCCACTGGCTACGACATCGAACAAATGCGCGACTCCATAGTCCGCTACGAGAAAGCGGTGGAAGCCGGCGAAGACGATGGAACGATCCGCCATCTCAACCACCTGTTTCACTACTCGTTCGGCAGCGCTGCCAGAAGCGAAATGCTCGCCTACTACCAACACCAAATTCTCGGCGAGATTGCAATCCTGCTACATGACTACTACATCAACCAGGAGGACCCCGATCTCGTGATCCGAACACACCGGGCGACCCTCGAGGCCATCGAGAGCAAGGATGCCGCCAAGATTCGCAAAGCCATGGAGTGGCATCTCGAGAACCTCGAGAACCTAGCTTCATCCCCCTCGCTCGCTGAACTGTTCGAGAAGCCGAAGGGTGCCTGATCCGATCCGCGTCGCCGTAGCCGGCTGTGGATTCCAAGGCCAGTATCACGCTGCGAACATAGCTGCCCATGATCGGGCAGAGTTGGCAGTCTGCTGCGATATCGACGGGAGGCTTGCCCGCAACGTCGGCAACCGCTACGGCGCAGCTGCGACTACCAACTACCAAGCTGTTCTCGACGATGCCACGATCGACGCAGTCGTCATTGCCACAACCACCAATACCCACGCTCCCTTGGCCATCGCCGCTGCGGCGCATGACAAACACGTCCTGCTTGAGAAGCCAATGGCTCTCGACGTGTCTGAATGCCTTGCGATTGAAGCGGCGGTCGCCGCGGCCGGCATCACGATGATGATCGGATACAAGTTCCGGTTCATGCAGTCGGCGATCGCGGCCCGCCGCGCTGTACCTGAACCACTGGTACTGACCGCGCACACTCTTTACGACTACACGCAGAACACCTCTTCATGGGTGAACGATCGATCCCTCAGCGGTGGTCGGGTTACCAGCTCGATGGTCCACTCCGTCGACTTGCTGCGCTTCCTGGCAGGCGCCGAGGTCACGACGGTTACGGCTATCGGAGGCAACCTGGCCATCGAGGGACTCAACGACATAGACAACGTCGTCGCCGCCCTCCAGTTCGACAACGGCGCCATCGCCTCACTCGTTCATGGAACGGCCGGCGAGTCGGACCTACTGTCCGTCTGGTCGTTCCAGACTGCGGGTCGCGGCATCAACGCCACGATTCACCAACATGGGCGGCGGGTTGTGATCCACGACGCATCTACCGATGATCCGGCCACGGCGAGGGTTGACGCGATCGACGACCCTTTTGCTGCAGGGACGATGGAGCTGCTGGATGCCTTCCTGGAGGCCATCGCAACTGAAGGGCCCGCTACGGCCGGGCCGCGCGACGGGACAATTGCCCTGTTGATCTGTAGAGCGATCGAAGCCGCCGTCGCTACCGGACAATCGCAACCCATCGAATGGCTACCAGAGTGACACTCAACACGGGCTAACGACTCTCATTGACCCTGGGGTCGAGGGCATCACGTAGACCGTCGCCGACGAAGTTGATGGACAACACGGTCAGAGTGATCAGGAGCCCGGGCGGAATCCAGAGCCACGGCATGGTCTCGAGCACCGTCAGCGACTGCGCCTCGTTGAGGATCCCACCCCACGACGGCGTGGGCGGTGCAATACCAAACCCGAGGAATGCGAGCGCAGATTCAACAAGAATCGCCTGCGCCGCCAGCAGGGTGCCGGCGACTGTCAACGGTCCGATTGCCGCGGGAAGCACGTGACGCAATGTCGTATGGAGTCCCTTGGCGCCGAAGGCACGAGCGGCGTGGACAAACTCGAGCTCCTTGATCGACACGGTCATGTTGCGCACCAGCCGACATGCCAACGGCCATTGGAAAAGGGCCATCACCAGCACGATCGTGCCGACGGTTCGGCCGAATCTCGTGATGAAGAAGATGATCAGGACAAGAGTGGGGAATGAAAGCACGACCTCGACAAGCCGCATGATCACCCAGTCGGCGATTCCGCCCCGATACCCAGCTACCAGGCCGAGCGCCAGACCCAGCAAGACCGTTGATGCCGCGGCGGCAAAGCCGATTGTGAGCGACACCCGGCCGCCGTGGAGGACTCGAGCCAGCACGTCACGTCCGGCTTGATCTGTCCCGAGCAGGTGCTCGCGCGACGGCGTATCGAGCACGGAGGACAAGTCGATCGCAGACGGGTTGACTTTGGCGAACACCGGAGCCCCTACGGAAGCGACGATGACGATGAGCAGGATGAAGACGCCAAGCACCGCCAGTTTGTTTCTCAGAAAGCGGCGTAACGCTCGCTTCGCTGGAGACCGCGGCGGCGTCGTTGGCAGCGCATCGACGTCTGGAATCTCGCGCGGCTTGAGCGAATCCAGCGCCGCGACGATTGGATCCACCGGTGGCCTCGATGCGGGATCATGAGTGTCTCTCACGTTGTGTTCCCGACACGAACTCGTGGATCAAGCCACGCAATGAAGAGGTCGAGGATCAGCTGTGACACCACAACGATGAGCGCCACGACGAGGGTGAACGCAATGATGACTGGAAAGTCCCGGCGCGTTATCGAGTTGAAGACGATCAAGCCGGCGCCGGGCCATGCGAACATCGTTTCAATCACGATGGCGCCTCCGACCAGGAGCGGGATCTGAACGATGGTCACCGTGGCAATCGGGATCGCCGCGTTCTTCAGTACGTGTTTGCCTATCACCAGTCGGCGGGCTGCTCCTCGAGCGCGAGCCGCGGTGATATACGGCTCATTGAGCACCTCGAGTGCCGACTGACGCGTGTAACGCATGTAGGGGCCAAAAAGGGCGGCGCTGAGAACGCCGACCGGCAGAATCATGTGCTTCAACTGGGTGGCGAGAGCCCCTTCGCCCATGCCACCGGCAGGCAGCCAGCGCAGCTTGACCCCGAAGATGTAGATAGCAGCAAGCGCCGTGAAGAAGCTGGGAATGGCAATCACCGACATGCCGATTGCTGAGGCCGCGTAATCGAACGCTCGGTTTCGCCGCAACGCCGCCATCAGGCCAACCGGAAGCGCAACCAAGAGCGCGATCACCATGGACGATCCCATGAGCAGCAGGGTGGGACTTGCTCGCTCCGCCAACACCTCGGTCACGGGTCGCTGCAACTGGAATGAGAAGCCCATGTTGCCTTGGAAAAGCTCTCCAACCCAATGAAAGAACTGCAGGATGATTGGGTCATTGAGCCCAAATCGTTCGCGTTGAGCCTCGAGAAACTCGACTCCCTCTGGACCCTGCAGGAGGTCGGGCGGGATCAACATGAGGAGCGGGTCACCCGGCATGGACTGGACGAGGACGAAAGCCATAAGCATTATCCCGGTGACGACTGGGATAGCCGCAAGTAGCCGACGTACCACATATCGACCCAATTCCTCACCTCCTCACTCGTCCAATATGTTGAATGTGTGCGCAGTATGGAGTCGGGGCGCCCCGGTCCGTGGGACGCCCCGACTGTCAACTTACCCTTGCGAGGTTTCTCCTATCAGGCGTTCCAGGTCCACTCTCCAATGTTCCACGTGATCAGCTCTTGCTGGCCAAGCGGCTGGATGCCGGATACGCCGGTGTTGCTGGCGACGATCACGTCTGGCCAATTCATCACAACAACGTCAGGATCCTGGTTCAGAATCTTGAACGCCTCGTGGTAGATCGGGGCGCGCGCTTCGGGGCCAACGGCTTCGAGACCGGCTGCCCAGAGCGCATCCAGATCCGGGTTGCAGTACCAGGACAGGTTCGCACCGTTCGGGTAGAAGCGGTCGCACGAGTTGTAGGGCGAGACCTGGCTCGGGTCCGCCGTGAAGTGAGCGCCGCGATTGATGAACATTTGGAATTCGTCGCGTCTGCCTTCTTGGCGGCCACCGACATCGAGCAGGGTTCCGACGTCGGTCGAGAGGATGTCGGTCTTGATGCCAACAGCCTCGAACGCTCCCTGAATGATGACTGCCTCCGTGCTGCGGACCCGGTCCTGTCCGCCGATATTCATCAGCGTGATGCGGTTGTTCTCGTCCCATCCGGCCTCGGCCAGCAATTCACGCGCCCTGTCCGGGTTGTACTCATAGATCGTCAGCTCGGAATCCGGCGGGATCGCCCACGCCGGGCTCAGCAACCGGACCTGATTCCAGGTGACCTTGCAGAATCCCAGTAGGACCTCTTGACACAGACCGTCGAGATCCAAGGCGTAGATCATCGCCTGGCGAACCCTTGGGTCCTCCATCAGCGGATCATCGACGGAGAACTGCAGGACCTCGGGCCAGACGCCCGGCGTGCTCTGCACGTTCAGGTTGTCGAGCTCGCGGAGGCGGGCCGCCTCAAGCGGCGCGACCTGCGCGGAAACGTGTAGGTCGCCCGTTTCGAGCTGTGCCGATGCAACGTCCGTCTGCAGGAAACTGAGTCGCACATTCTCGAAGGCCGGCGGGTCGGGCCACAGTGGGTCGCGGGTGAGCTCGACGAACTGATCACGCTCCCAACGCACCATCGTGTACGGCCCCATCGTTACGGGCGTGTCGTTGAAGTACTCCGTCGTTGCCAGCTCGTCGATCGACATCGAGCCCAGCACGTGCTCGGGCAGCATCGAGATGATGTGGCCCTGGGCGGCCAGGATCGTCAGCCAGGACGCGTTGGGACCCGCAAGAGTGACCTCGAGCGTGTTGTCATCGGGTGCCGCCAAACCGGCGGGCACGTCACCCTCGCCCTGTCCGAGTACCCCGCCGATGCGTCCGGCCCACAGGCTCAAGTCGGAATTGAGATACCGGGCCATGCTGAACACCGCGTCCTCGGATGTGAAGGGTTCGCCGTCGCTCCAGGACAGGTCGTCGCGCAGATTGAACGTCCAGGTCAGACCGTCGTCGCTCACGCTCCATGACGTCGCGGCAGCGCCTGTCACTGCGTTGTCTGGACCGAGGAAGACGAGCGGTTGATAGATGATCCCGGTAACAGTCGCTCGTCCGATTCCACTAGAGAGGAACGGGTTGAGAGTCACAAACTCCGCTACGTGAACGTTGAGCGTGTCGGGGATGGGAGTCCCCGGCGGAGCCGTGTCCGGCGGCTCCGTCGTTGTCTGAGCCGGAGCCGCCGTCGTTGTCGTTGCGGCCGGCGCCGCGGTCGTCGTGGCCGCAGCTGCCTGTGTGGTCGTGGTGTCACCGTCCGACGAATCGCAAGCTGCCCCGACAAGGGCCAACGCGAACAGGGCGACCAACCACCTCTTGATGGACAAACCTCGCATGCCTTCAACTCCCTCGTTAGCGATGGAAGCTCCTGAGAAGCACCCCGAGCCGTGACGGTGGAGCTTCCGAGCAGCGGTCCTGATGCGACTCTAAACCCTCGAACGGTTGAAACGCGAATGTTCTTGTCTAATTACTTAGTGGCACAGAATCACGATTCGGCGTCCTCTAGACGGCGCTGGGCGATGCACGATCTTCGAGCTTCTCCCCGCTGGCGAGGGGGAAGTGACAAGCCGCCCAATGCCCCGTGTCCAGTTCTACCAGCGGAGGTGCTTGCGTGCGACACACATCCTGAGCGATCGGGCATCGCGGGTGAAAGCGGCACCCAGACGGGACCTGTGACGGGTCCGGGACGTCTCCTTCCAGGAGGATCCTCTCTCGGGAGCGTGCCAACAACGGGTCCGGCAAGGGTATCGCGGACATCAGCGACTGCGTGTACGGGTGGGCGGGGCTCTCGTATAGGTCGTCGCGATCTGCCGACTCGACGACCTCCCCCAGGTACATGACCAGGACTCGGTCCGAGACGTGTCGCACAACCGCGAGATCGTGCGCGATGAAAACGTACGTGACGTTGAATTTCGACTGGAGCTCGCTGAGCATGTTCAGGACTTGGGCCTGCACGGAGACGTCGAGCGCCGACACGGGCTCATCGAGGATCAAGAGGCCTGGGTCGAGCGCGAGAGAACGGGCGATTCCGATCCTTTGCCGCTGACCCCCGGAAAACTCATGGGGATACCGCGATGCATGCTCCTTGGCGAGGCCCACGTCGCCGAGCAGGTCGATGACTCGCTTCCTCGAGTCCTTGCGCGACCAGCCCTGAACCCGCAGCGGCTCAGCAATCACCTCCTGGACCGTCATTCTCGGATTGAGCGATGCGTACGGGTCTTGAAATACGAGCTGCATTTCTCTGCGCAGCTCTCGCATCCGTTTCGGTTTGGCCATCGTCAAATCCTCGCCTCGATAGCGGACCGAGCCCGACGTCGGCTCGACCATCCGCAGGATGCAGCGCGCCAGAGTTGTCTTCCCGCTGCCGCTCTCGCCGACGATGCCCAGCGACTCCTGAGGGTCGACGTGCAGGCTCACTCCGTCGACCGCTCGCACCACGCGTCCGTCACCGCGCAGCACCCCCTTGCGAACTGCGAAGTGTTTGACCAGATTCTCGACCTCGAGCAGCGGCTGCTCCGTCGGCGAGGCCGAAGCTTCCGATGTGGCGGCGGCTCTGGACTCCACAAAGGTCGCACCGGGATCCATGTCGCTTGCGAAGTGGCAGCGACTGCTGTGGTCCGGACCGACAGGCTCGAGCTGCGGCATGGAGGTTTGGCATATGTCCTGGGCGAAGTCGCAACGAGGTGCAAAAACGCACCCCACCGGCGAGAAGATGGCGTTGGGCGGCGCGCCGCGAATCAAGTGGAGCTTGGCGGAGCGCTGATCCGATCGCGGAATGGAGCTCATGAGGCCCAACGTGTACGGGTTCTGACTCCGGTAGAAGATCTCCTCCGTCGTCCCTGCTTCGAACGTCATTCCGCCGTACATCACCCGAACCTTGTCGGAGTGCTCCGCAACGAGCCCGAGGTCGTGGGTGATGAGGACCATGGCGGCCCCTGTTGCTGCGCGAGCGGCTTCGAGCGCTTCCATCACCTGAGCCTGGATAGTCACGTCCAGGGCGGTGGTTGGCTCGTCTGCGATCAACACGCTGGGATTGTTGGCGATGGCGATCGCAATCATGGCTCGCTGGCGCATGCCGCCCGACATCTCATGGGGGAAGCTGAGGACTCGGTCCTTCGGAGCTGCGATGCCGACGACATCGAGCAGTTCAACGGCTCGGGCTTCGGCCGCCTTCGTCGTGACGTCACGGTCGTGAGCCCGCAGCGCCTCCACGATTTGGTTACCCACGGTGAATACCGGGTCGAGCGACGTCATCGCATCCTGGAAGACCATGGCGATCTCCTTGCCGCGAATCCGGCGCATCTCTCGGTCTCGCAGGCCAAGCAGCTCGCGGCCGCGAAGCCGCACCGAGCCGGAGACTTCAGCCTCTGGAATCAACAGTCCCATGGCGGCGAGCGCCGTGACCGACTTGCCGGACCCAGACTCGCCGACAATTGCCAGCGTCTCGCCAGCGTTGATGTCGAAGCTGAGACCGTTGACGGCGTATACGGTTACTTAGGTGGTGGGTAAACGGACCCGCAGGTCCCTCACGGCGAGCAGCGGAGCTTCTTGCGACGGCTGGGTCAAGCTGTCTCTCCTACCGTGGTCACGGGCTCAATAGTTCAAGAAGCTTAACCAATTGGCGAATGACACAGGGGGGCGCCCTCAGCCGGATTCGTCTAGGCGGCGAGTTATCAGCTCGTCGGGGCGCAGGGCGATGATCACACGCCGCGCCGGATTGCCAAAGATGCGAGCCATATGAGCAGCTGCTTGTTCCGGTCGACCTGGGTAGTACTTGGCAACAATCGGCGCAGTCTCGCTTCGAACCTGATCAACCCGAAGCTCAGCCGATCCGTATGCGACGACCATACGACCACTGTCCGGCTCATCGACACAGACAGAGCATCGCGGATCTCGCTTCAGGTTCCACCACTTAGCGGTGCTCGTAACGGTGGACATCACGAACTCGCCCTCGTTCCACAGATACCACAGCGGCGAGGCCTGTGGCGACCCATCCCTACGCAACGTGCCGAGGACCAAGTTGGGCATTCGCTCGAGGAATGACTGCGTCTCGTCACCCGGCCGAATCATCGGGTAGCTCCGACGCGTGTCGTTGCTGCTACAGCACGCACGTGATCCTCGTCGATTTCGATTCCAAGCCCGGGCGACGTTGGAATCGCGATGCGACCATCGACGACCTCGTGCGGCTCCCGAAGCAGAGATTCGCGCCAGGGACTGTCATCCACGCCGTACTCGAGCAGCGGCTCCATCGTCGCTGGTGAACGCGTTCGGTCCGGCATGCAGGCAATCGCCTGCATGGCAGCCGCGATCCCAATGGCCGAGTTCGAGGTATGCGGTGTGGTCACAATGCCGTGGAGCGCTGCCAATTCGGACAGCCACAGTACCTCGCCGACTCCGCCGCAGATGACGGGATCCGGCTGCACGATTTGAATGGCATGCCTGGCAAGAAGCAGCTCTGCATCGGCGCGGGTGATCAACGCCTCACCTCCGGCGAGCGGTACGTCGAGCATTGCGGCCAGCCGGTCGTATCCGATATACCGGCCCCGCTGTTCCATCGGTTCTTCGTACCAGCGGAACCCAAGCGACTCCATCACGCGACCCATTCGCACCGCTTCGCCAAACGTGTATGCGGCATTGCCGTCGGCCATCATCTGGAAGCCATCCGGCACATCTTCCCGGATCTGTTCGAGGAGCGGTGCCTCCTCCTCGATGGGATAGCGGCCGACTCGCCACTTCATGGCTGTGAATCCGGCATCTCTGATGCGTGCAACCTCGTCGAACCAGGTGTCGGCCGGCCTTTTACCCTCGATATAGCCACCGCTAGCCGCGTAGCGTTCGATGTCGCGGCGAAGCGGCCCGCCGTACATCTCCGCAATCGATGTCCCGAGGCGCCGAGCAGCCAGATCCTCGAGAGCGATCGCGATAGCCGACGACGCAAAACCGCCGCCTTCGAGGCCGCCGGCAACCCATCTGGCCTGCCGCATGTGACCGCGCAACGACTGGTCGGCGCCTATCAGCGATGTCGCCACGTCACAGACTGTCGACATCACCCCGGGAGTGCGGTACGTCTCGCCCCACCCGGTAGCACCGTCGACATCCGTCAGCTTGAGCAGGACGTAGGCGTGCTCGGAGCTGTACGCGATCGACGGGCCGGTTCGTGGATCAAGTTGGTGGGTGACTTCGAAACATTCGACTCTTGCGATCTTCATGAACCATCTCCGTCTCTGGGCGGCGCGCTGTGGGTGAGTAGATGCTCTTTGAGGAAGGCGTCGAACGCAGCCAAGCGAGCCATGCGGCGACTCGGAGTGCCGAGCAGGTTGACGAAGTGACGCTCCTGCGGAATGCGATTGAATCGAACGTCCTTGCCGAGCGATCGCAGGGCGATATACATGGCCTCGCTTTGCGCGATCGGAACGGTGGTGTCGGCCTCGGCATGGATCAGCAGCAGCGGTGCCTTGATGTGTGCGGCCGACAGGAGCGGCGATGATGCCGTGATGAGCTCCGGCGAATCCCAGGGCGTCGTTCCCAGTTCATGGTGCCAGAAGTCGAGGCCCATCAGGCCGGTCGCCACGCCGGCCGGGAAGGAGATTCCGTTCTCCGCGATGCCGGCAACGAAACGAGCGTCGTGGGTCAGTGCCCAGTTCACCATGAATCCGCCGTAGCTTTCCCCAACGATGGCAATGCGGGACTCATCGATGTCCGGCCGAGCGGAGACCTTGTCGAGAATCTCCTGAAGGTCTGCGAAGTCACGGCCGCCCCAGTCTGCGAGGATTGCGGAGGCGAACTCGCGGCCATAGCCCTGGGCACCTCGCGGGTTGGCGCGCAGCATGGCAATGCCGGCGGTAGCGAGGCGCTGTGCATCGAAGGAGAATCTGTTGCCCACCGGGTAGTGGGGACCGCCGTGGACCTGGAGGACGAGGGGCCATGGTCGGCCCGACTCCCCAGAAGGCGTCGTGAGCCAGCCCTCGATGGTGATCCCGTCCGACGCCACAACGGATACCGGCACGGTCTCTGCCAGCTCTACCGAGGCCAGCCACTCGTCGTTCACCGCGCCGACGGGGCGCTCGCCTGATCCGGTGATGGAGCTGACTGAGATCTCGCCCGGGTTCGCCGGGTCAGACCAGACGAATGCCAGGTCCTGTCCCTTGGGCGATGTACAGAAGCCGAGGATTGCCCTCTGACCGCCGACGATCTCGGTCCCGCTGCCATCGAGCCCAAAGCGGAAGACTGCAGAGGACCCGCCGCGTGCATACGCCGCCAGAATCCCGTCGCCGGTCCATGCCAGGTCGGGAGCTCCGCTACCTCGCTCGTCATCGCCACGCACGACCTGTCCGACGCTGCGGTCGAGACTTGCGGTCAAGGAGCGAGGTGGTGCTCCGCCAGCAACGGGCAGCACGTAGAGCTCGAGGTTCGCCACATGAGAGGCACCATCTCGATGGCCGATGAATGCAATAGAGTCGCCGCCGGGGCTCCAGGCCACGGCGCGCACGGGGCCGTCGGGAGTAACCAACTCAGTTACTTCTCCCGTGGCCACGTCGCTTACCGAAATCGACACAACCTGAGCAGGTGAATCGAGGCGGCGGTCACGACCAGTGAACGCAACGCGTCGGCCGTCGGGTGACCAAACGAGGTGCTCAACCGCCGTTACGCCCTCGATCGGCAGCCGGGTCGGCGCGCCCCCGTCGACAGAACACAGCCAGAAATCGTCCTGGCTCGAGCCACGCAGATCCTCGAGGCTCTCGACTTCCCTCATCCGAAGGCTTTCAGTTGCCGGCTGCCGGTTGGTGACGACCACTGCGTGACGTCCGTCTGGTGACAAGTCAAACAGCCTCACCCCTTCGGGTGAGCCCGGCAATGGCGCAATTGACCCACTCTCTTCCACTACGGCTAGACCGGTGCCCGCAATGCATATCAAGCGATCGTCCCGCGACAGCCACCGCGGCATACGAAGGTCGTGCTGACTATCCACCGCGACGGTGGAACCCGACCTGCAGTCCAACAGGTGGAGCCGATATGTGACTCGGTCGGCGGCGGCGTCTGGCCCCGACACCACGTACGCAAGTCGGGCTCCGTCGGCGCTGAGATCCGGTTCCATCGGCCATCGGATCGCGACCAGATCGTCTCGCCTGACGCCGCGCCTCTCGGAGATCACGGTTCTTGGGTGGGGTCGGCGGCGCCTCCTGTTGGATAACAAAGTAGAACCGTCAGGGGGCGATTTGAGCCCCGCAACATGTCATAGGCGTCGGCAGCCTGATCGATCGTCACGGGTTCCGGGGCAAAGCCTGCCAGCGATACGGCTCCGTCGCTGACCAGACGCAGGAAATGCTCTGCGTTGCGGTTTCCGGTCCAGCGGGCCATCCCGATGGGAAAATCAGTATTCCCTTCCTCATAAACCGGGTCGTAGCGACCGACTCCATATCCGATCGCCGGGTGTAGCGAAACCTGGTTGGCGTACAGCCGACCCCGATCTATCTCCCACCCGAAGAGGCCTTGGGCAATCACTCGCGCACCTTGACGACACATGTCGAATGCGAGGTTCAGGGGTTCACTCGATTCAGTCTTGATCCCGAGGACCACGGCGTCCGCTCCAAACCCATCGGTGAGACCCCGCACTTCTCGAGCTACGTCCACCTCGGCCGGATTGAAGACGTGCTTCACTCCGAGCCGGCGGGCGAAGTCGAGTCGATCTTCGTCGATGTCGAGGCCGATAATCCGCAGACCGGCAACCCGACCCATTTGAGCCGCGAGCAGACCGAGCAAGCCCAACCCGTAGAGCACGACCGTCTCTCCGAATTGGCAGCGTGTATCTCGGAGCCCCGTCATGGCTACGGCGCCGAGAGTCACGAATGCGGCATCCTCCAGAGCCATGTCGGAGGGAACACGGGCTACGAGATTGCGCGGCACCGCGACCACCTCAGCGTGATGCGAACACTGCGATCCGGAGCATGCCACGACATCACCAGGCTCGAGGTCGACCACGTCTTCATGGACTGCAATAACGGTCCCGGCCAGGCTGTAGCCGACGGCGTGGTATTCGGGATCGGGCGAGCGCGGGAGCGGATGCCGAGTAGCGATATCAGAGCGGATCTTCGGCCACCGCGGCGGATTGGACGGATACTCCTTGACTTCGTAGTCGGGATCGGCAGTACCGTCGATTATCCACAGCTCGGTGCCGGCACTTATGGCGGAAAAGGCAGTCTGGACAAGTACTTCGCCTGGGCGAAGGGTCGGCGCGTCGACATCACGCACTACTGCCTTCCCCTGATGGGCGAACACTCGCTTCATCAATGTGCTCCTAAGCGTCGCAGTGCCATCGGTGATTGCCGCACTAGAACTGCGTGATTGCGACCCGCGGCAGACTTGTGCTGGCAGCCGTTAATGTCAAATGTTGTGATGAATTGCGCTCAAACCGGCTCACAGCGATGCGTGTCAGGACTCGTTCCCCTAGGTCGAGGTCGACCAGTTGGCTGAGAGACCCTTGGTCACCGTGGTCGATCCGCTCACTTGGTCACACGGCTGGAGCTACGCGGTGGAAGACGAGATTCTGTCGGCGGCCGATATCGACCTCATAATCCCGAGCGATGAGGCCGAGCGGGATCGGCTGATAGCAGTCGCCGACGTTGTGATCTCGAGCAGCCTGATCACAATCGACGACTCGTGGATTGCCCGCATGGAACGATGCCGGGCAATCCTCTGCTACAGCGCCGGCATGGATGCCGTGGATACAAAGGCTGCTGCCGCAGCCGGAATTCTGGTTGGCAACGTCAACGCCAGTACTGATGACGTCGCCGATCACACGATGATGCTGCTGCTGGCAGCAGAACGCCAGTTGGGAGCGATGATGGCGGCAACCGCGACCGGGCAGTGGGACCTCACCGCCATTCCGGAGGTCCTCACGATCCGCCGCCTCCGCGGGCAGGTGCTCGGCATAGTGGGGACGGGATTGATAGGACGGGCAACCGCCGTCCGCGCCCGCGCCTTTGGTTTCCGCACGATCGGCACCCGGAGGCGCCTCAGCGAAGCCGTCGATCCGGACCTTCCCATCGTCTCACTCGATGAACTCTGCAGAACGAGCGATGCGATCGCCGTGTGCGCTTCGCTTTCTGACGAGTCTCGCCAATTGATCGGTCGCCACGAGTTTGCGCTCATGAAGCCCGGCACGATCTTTGTGAACGCTGCGCGGGGCGGTCTGGTCGACGAAGAGGCACTCGCTGATGCGCTCGACAGCGGGCAAGTCGGTGTCGCCGCACTCGACGTGCGCGACCCAGAGCCACCCGTAGTGGTGAACGATCGCCTCGGAGGCAGGACTGACGTGATCAGCACGCCGCACATGGCTGCTGCGTCTGACGGTTCGCGCGCGGACCTCCACCGCCTCGCCGCCGAGAACGTCATTGCGATGCTGGCGTCGATCAACCGCCGACGCTGAGGTCAAGGGCAACCGCACGCAGACTCTGACTTCACCGAGCTCGATCAAAGACTAAGGTAAAACATCAATTAGTTTGACTAAATGGCTCGGGAGGACTCTCGGGATGTCGGGGCTTGTTCCACGGAGTGTTGTCGTGACCGATGCCGCCACGATTCTCGCGCCGGCAATCGAGCACCTGCGCAGCAACCGGGTGACAGTCACAGTCGTTGCAGAGGGCGCTGACCCGGCCGTGGCTGCGGCTCAGGCTGCAGACAGTCCCGTCGTGATCATCGGCGTGATGCCCTTCCGCGACGCTGAGATCGCGACGCTCCGCGAGACGCGCTTGATCATCAGAGCCGGCATCGGCTACGACATGGTTGACATCGACGCGGCTACGTCGGCCGGAATCCTGGTAGCCAACGTGCCTGACTTCTGCGTTGACGAGGTGGCCGATCACACCATGGCGCTGCTCCTTGCTGCGATGCGTCGCCTTCCGCACGCGTTGGATGCGTGGCGTCGCCACCACGACTGGCACGTGACGTCGCAGCTTCCACCGCTGCGCCGCCTGCGCGGAAAACGTCTCGGGCTCATTGGATTGGGTCGCATCGGGCGCCAGGTCGCAGCCAGAGCAGACGGTTTCGGTATGGAGGTAGTCGGCTACGACCCGATGGCCCCCGCCGGCAGTGAAGTTGATGGGGTGACGGTGCACGACCTTGACGTAGTGCTCCGAACGAGCGACGCCATCTCACTGCATTGCCCGCTCACATCCGAGACTCAGCACCTCATCAACGATGAGCGTTTCAGTCTGCTCAAGCGGGGCGCCGTGCTCATCAACACGAGCCGCGGCGGGCTTGTCGACCTCGATGCCCTCTCCAGAGCAGTTGGTATGGGCGTTGTCGGTGTCGCCGCGTTGGATGTGCTCGATGGCGAACCAACCCCTGATCTTGACAACCCACTGCTAGCCCACGAAAACGTGATCGTGACATCGCATATGGCTTGGTACTCGGTGGAGGCCAAACATGAGCTCGCGATCAACACGGCCATCGAGGCTTTGCGCTTTCTCGATGGCGAAGAAGTGCGCAATGCCCTGAACTCCGCTGCGCTCGCCCCCGAAGTCAGCGCCACATGAGCGGCCGAGAACTCGACGGGAAGGTTGCCCTCGTAACCGGAGCCGCACGCGGTATCGGCCTGGCAATTGCCCGTCAGCTTGCAACGGCGGGCGCCGCCGTAGCACTCAATGACATCTCCAAAGTGAGGCTTGAAGCGGCGGCAGCAAGTCTCGCCACCTCCCCGTTGGCTGTGCCGGCCGACGTGACCAATCGAGACGATGTGATTGAGATGGTGGCCGACGTTGCCGGCGCGTATGGCTCGGTAGATGTGCTGGTCAACAACGCCGGCATTCTGCACCCAACCCGTTTGGTCGACATTCCAGAGGACGAGTGGGACGAGGTGATCGACGTGAATCTCAAAGGCACCTTTCTATGTTCGCAAGCAGTCGTGCCGCTCATGCGGGATAGGGGCTGGGGCCGAATCATCAACCTCTCCTCCACAGCGGGCAAGAGCATCAGCACGGTCGGCGGCGCCCACTACACGGCAGCCAAGGCCGGAATCCTCGGCCTGACTCGACACCTAGCCAGTGAGGTTGCCGGGGATGGAATCACCGTAAACGCCATCTGTCCCGGCCTGATCGATACCGAGATGGTCCGCACGACGATCACGGCAGACCAGGCTGCGGCGTACGCCGCAAGTTTCCCGATCGCCAGGTTGGGGACACCTGACGAAGTGGCCAACGTGGCGACCTTCCTCGCATCGGAGCGAGCCGGCTACATAACTGGCGCTGCTTTGGACATCACCGGTGGGGACCTGATGATTTAGCCGTGGAGCTCAACGATCGTGAAAATCGCCGGCTTTGCTCACGCGTCAGGAACCGGATGGGGTTTCGTCGAAGGCGGCAACATCATACGTGCTGGCGACGGTGTCCAGCTGCTGGCTGCTCTGGCTGATCGCCCGCTAATGCGAGCCGCTCGGGCCGCGGCCGGAGTGTCGATCTCGCTGGACACGGTCCGGCTCCTTGCCCCGATCCCCAATCCACCCCAGTTCATCGGTGTCGGAATGAACTACCGAGCCCACGCTGCCGAGGCAGGTATGGATATCCCGACGTCACCGGTCACATTCCCGTTCCACAACAGCGCGATCATCGGCCCGGACGCCTCCATCGAGATACCAGCGATCTCAGAGAAGATCGACTGGGAGGTCGAGCTCGCGATCGTGATCGGGTCAGGGGAAGAGACATTCCATTAGAAACCGCAATCGATCACGTTGCCGGCTACACCATCGTGAGCGATGTTTCGGCGCGCGACGTCGGACTGGCGAATACTCTCCTGAACGAACTCGAGATGTCGCCGACCAACTCGGCGATCGTGTCGTTGCCGCTTGCCGAAGACTTCGACCGGAACCGGCTCAGCGATCTCGCCGTTGCTTATCGCGCCGGCCGCCTCCGGGTCGGCTTCCATCTCTACAACACGTTGGACGACGTCGCCGCGGTGGTCGCCGCGGTCAGTGGAGCGGTGTTGCATACCTAGCGACCGCGTGCGGTGGGTGAAGCGGCGGTTCGACGGATTGACTCGTGTAGTGGTGGCACCGATGGACAAGGGCGCGGTGGTTTTTATCTCGCAGACTGGCGAGGGGTTCCTGATCGTCGGTCGGCAACACCACGCCCGCTCGGCCGCGCCGCGCTAGTGGCCGAGCGGGCGAGTCCGTTCCCTGTTCAGCGTTGTCACTCCTTCGAGAGAACAACGTGATGAAACGGGGCCACAGTGTCATGCACGCACGGTACCCGAGGTGCACCAAACGCGCCCGAGTTCGGGTGACGAGGGTGGTTCGATTACCGAAGCCGATAGACCGAGCGCCCGTTGGCAGGGCGAATGGCCGGCGGACACGCTGGCCCTGGCCCAGCCGGCGCTCATGTCACTTCCCGATGGTGTTGTCACGTTCCCGTTCACCGATGTGGAGGGGAGCACCCGGCTGTGGCAGGACTTGCCTGACGTGATGATGCGGGCTTTGGAGCAGCACGACGGGGTCATCGATGCTGCGGTGGAGGCGTGTTGCCGAGATGCAGACTGGGATGCCGCAGGTGGAGTGGGTGACTCCTCGCTCGGTCCGGGTCCGAATGGCGTTGCATACTGCGGCGGGTCCCTGGTTAGGCTCGAATCGTGAAGCGCCTCCTCATAATGCGCCACGGCAAGTCGGACTGGTCGACGGGGCGTCCCGACCATGACCGACCTCTCAATGCACGGGGCAGTGCCGCCGCAGCTGCGA
>JBFGJH010000054.1:0-23575 GCA_041577335.1 Acidimicrobiia bacterium
CCTGCGGTATCCCCGCCAGGCTCGATCTTCGGTCGCGTTCAGCCATCTCGACGTCATGGATCACACGCTACCAGAAAGATGTTGACACGTCATGTAAATGTTATATGATGCGTCATGTACCAGAGGGGATCCATGACCGCGAACCGCATCGACATCCCGAACAGGCTTTTCCGCCTCGCGCTCGGCCTGGTCCTCTTTGGCGTGAGCATCGCCCTCATGCTCGCCGCCGGTCTCGGTGTGGACTCGTGGGACGTGTTTCACCAAGGCGTTGCCCTCCTGACGAACAGGTCGTTCGGGCTGGTGGCCGTGGCCACAAGCCTGGGCGTGCTCTTGCTATGGGTCCCCCTCCGGCAACGTACGGGGCTGGGCACCGTGGCGAATGCGCTCGTTGTGGGCCCGGTCGTCGATATCACCCTCAGATACCTGGCTACGCCGGATCAAATGACAGGGCGGATCGCGCTGCTCGTCTTGGGTGTTGTGCTGAACGGCGTGGCTACCGGCCTCTACATCGGGGCGGGCTTGGGCCCGGGACCGCGGGATGGGCTGATGACCGGCCTTGCCAGCCGCACCGGCAGATCGATCGGCGCGGTGAGAACTGCCATCGAGGTGTCGGTTCTCGCCATCGGCTGGGCTTTGGGTGGTCCGGTCGGGTTCGGAACCGTCCTCTTCGCCGTCTCGATCGGTCCGCTCACTCAGTTTTTCCTCGCTCGCCTCACTCTCGGAGAGGCAGAGGTATCGACCACGTCCGAACCGTCCCCCGAACACGTGGGACCCACCTTGGAGGTATGCACATGACCGATCGACCCTTGAACATCTTGGCCATCCCCGGCAGCTTGCGAAAGGAGTCCTACAACAAGTCCCTTCTCAGAGCCGCGGCCGAAGTCGCCCCGCCAACCGTGGAGGTGACCGTGTTCGAGAATCTCGATCTCGTGCCGGTCTTCAACGAAGACCTCGAGCAGTCGCATCGGCTCCCTGAGGGCGTGACACTGCTCCACCAAGCCGTTGCCGCCTCGGACGGAGTGATCATCGCCACTCCCGAGTACAACCAATCCGTGCCGGGCGCCGTCAAGAACATGATCGATTGGCTCTCACGTTCTGAACCAGGGGACGGGCTGGGTGGCCGGCCAACCGCGGTGCTCGGCGCGACGACCGGGCCGTGGGGCACACGAATCGCGCAAACGTCTCTACGCCAGATGCTGGCGTCGGCGGGAGCGCCGGTCATGCCCCAGCCGACCATGTTCGTGGCGCGTGCCGCATCCCTCTTCGATGCTGACGGCTATTTGGTCGATCCCGAAACACGCGATCGACTGGCCCGTCTGGTCGGTTCCTTTGGTGAGTGGGTCGCCCGGATACGAGCTCCGCTCTTGGTCGACGGTATCGCCGATCTGGCCCGGTGAGCGTCCTTCACCGTCGGAGGCCTGCTATTGCGGAGCTTCCACCTTCAGGCCGAAGCTGCCGATCGTGTAGCCGGCGCTCTTCAACGCTTTGGTGCCCTGGCTGTTGACGATCACCATGACGACCAGCCCCACCAGAGGAACGAAGAGCGCCAATCCAGACAGCACTCTGACGACCATAGCCTTGCCAAGGCCGCCCTGGATCTTGCCCATGCCGATGAGCGCCAAGACCAAGACGGCGAGAGCGCCGACCAAGATGCCCAAGCCCAATGCGAGCGCAAGAGCGCCGTCGAGCGGGAGGAAGTTGACGACCACCAGCAAGAGGTAGAGAGCGACGGCCCCGTTCAAGATCTTCATTCCGGTGGCGACACTGCCGAGGTTCTCGGCCGAGTCGCCCGGGGTGGCGACCAAGGCCTCGCGATCAAACGTGGCGGCTTCGGCTGCGGGGGGAGCGGTTCCGGGCACCGGCGGCGGAGGAGGAGGTGGTGGAGACGATGGCGGCGCCTCATGCGTGGCGAGCGCCGAGAAGGTCGCTGGCTCGCGTGCCCCCGGTTTAGCTGCTTCCTCAGTCAGAACCGGCGGCTTCCAGTTCGGATCGAACGGATCCCCAACGTCCATGTGTCCATCTCCCCTGGTCGCGTCACTCGTGGCCGCAGCCCCGGCAAGCACTGCGAACCATCTCCCACTTCATCGGCAGGAAGAGGAGCCAACTGAAGCCGCGGGGGCGTCAGGGCTAGCGGAGGGTTGGTCAGCCCACCGAGCTGATCTCGAACAAGTGCCCGTCGGGGTCCCGGAAGAACGCCCGCACTTCCGAGGCGTGGTCGACGGGCGGGGTCAGGAACTCTGCGCCACGGGCTTTGAGGATCTCGTAGGAAGCCATGCAGTCGTCAACTCGGATGGTGAACGACACACTCACCCGGTCAGGGTCGGTAGGCGGCGCAAAGGTGATCGTGGGTTTGTCCTCAGTAGGTTCCCCACCGGTGACGACCAACAGCCAGGCGGCATTGAACTGAAACACTGCCGACGAGCCGCCGTACTCCCGGTACAGATCAGCCCCCAGCACATCCCGATACCAGGGAACCGACTTCTCGAGATCACTCACCACGAGAATCGTCGTGAGTGCCATGCCAGGGGTAGGAAACTCAGCCATGAGCCGCAACCTACACGCCGGCGGCCGACGGGTGGGTCGCCTATCAGAGCCGGTTTCGATGCGCGCTCCGGGTCACTGATTCCCCGGGACGCCTCGGATGCGGTGCCTCCGAGGAAAGTCGCGCCAGGCCCAGGCATTGACGGGCGAGAGCGTGGCCTCGAGCTCGGAAATCCCCGCCAACGCAGCCCCCACCCCCCTACCCCCACCTGCTCTCCGAGCAGCCGGCGGTACCTTCCCCCCGCCTCCCCGGCGGGGGGACTATTGCACCACTAATCGCTCCCTAACCATCCATCCGCCCGCCGCGCCATAGCCCCCCGAGCTCCGCTGAGGGCGGAGAACACACCGCCGCAGACGCGCCGCGCAAAGCCCCCCAGCTCCGCTGGGGGGAAGGTACCGCTGACCGCCCAAAAGGCGGGCTGGGGTAGGGGGGCCGGTTCAGCAACAACGCCGGCGAGCAGCGGATGCGCGCAATAGTCCCCCCAGCTCCGCTGGGGGGAAGGTACCGCTGACCGCCCAATGGGCGGGCAGGGGTAGGGGGGCCCGTGCAGCAACAACGCGTCCGCGCGCCGCCTCGCGAAAAGCGAAAAGGCCTCCGCGAAAACCAACCACGTCCTCGGTTTTCGCGACCCACCGAGCCTGTCGTACAGTGCCGTCACTTCCCCACGCCGACCCTGTCGGCACGACCAAACCGGTGGTCCCGCGCACAGGCGCGCTAGTCACCGCAGGTGCGCGAACCACTACATATGGTGGCCGCACAATGGTCATTGACAACTCACAGACGTGTAATTACAGTGCCGTCATACACCCAAGATATCGCGGTCAGCCAGCAGTAGACCACAATATCTTGTGGTGCGACCGGTTTTCCGGAGAAGTCCGCGCAGGCGTTTCTCCACCCGGTCGGGAGGTAAGAGACACGCCCCTAACGGAGTATCCGGTAGGGGCGGTCCGGTCTCGGGAGACGGGTTTCCGTGGGGGATGCCGCTCTGAGACCGGGCCTGTGGCGGAGAAGATGAGAGAGGTATTGCTTATGGAGGGATTGCGGATTACCCGCCGGTTCACGAATGCCGGCCGGGACCCGTACGAGACGATCGAGTGGAGCCTTCGTGACTCCCGCATCACCAACCCGGACGGGTCGGTGGTGTTCGAGATGAACGATGCCGAGATTCCGGCTGACTGGTCGCAAGTCGCCGGGGACATCATGGTCTCGAAGTATTTCCGCAAGGCCGGGGTGCCTCAGCGTGACGATGCCGGCGAGCCCATCATCGACGATCAGGGCCATCCGGTCACCGGGCCCGAGCAGTCCGCCAAGGATGTCTTCAACCGTCTCGCCGAGACGTGGCGCACGTGGGGCGAGAACAACCGCTACTTCTCCACCTCCGAAGACGCCCAGGCGTTCGAAGACGAAATGAAGTACATGCTGGCCACTCAGATGGCGGCGCCGAACAGCCCCCAGTGGTTCAATACCGGTCTCTTCAACAACTACGGCATCGAAGGCCCGTCGCAGGGCTTCTGGTATGTCGATGAGGTCACTGGCGAGCTCCTCCCCTCGCCTGACTCCTACTCTCGTCCCGCTCCGCACGCTTGTTTCATCCAGTCCGTTTCCGACGACCTCGTCAACGAGGGCGGCATCATGGACCTGTGGACCCGTGAGGCCCGCCTGTTCAAGTTCGGGTCGGGCACCGGCACCAACTTCTCCACCATCCGCTCCGAGAACGAGCAGCTGTCCGGTGGCGGCAAGTCCTCGGGCGTCATGTCGTTCCTGAAGATCGGCGACCGGGCGGCCGGCGCCATCAAGTCGGGTGGCACCACCCGCCGGGCAGCCAAGATGGTCATCTTGGACATCGACCATCCCGACATCGAAGAGTTCATCAACTGGAAGAAGGTCGAAGAGGAGAAAGCCAAGATCCTCATCGAGCATGGCGGCTTCCCCGCCGACTTCAACGGTGAGGCCTACGCCACGGTGTCGGGGCAGAACTCCAACAACTCGGTGCGGGTCACCAACGAGTTCATTCAGGCCGTTGCCGAAGACGGCGACTGGGACCTCCTCAACCGCAAGGACGGCTCGGTCCGCAAGACGGTGAAGGCTCGTGACCTGTGGCGACAGATTGCCGAGGCGGCCTGGGCGTGCGCCGATCCGGGCATGCAGTACCACACCACCATCAACGAGTGGCACACGTCACCGGCCGGTGGCCAGATCCGTGGCTCCAACCCGTGCTCGGAGTACATGTTCTTGGACAACACTGCCTGCAACCTGGCCAGCCTCAACCTGGTGAAGTTCTACGACGACGCCACCGGCCAGTTCAGCCTCGACGACTACCGCCACGCCGTCCGGCTGTGGACCATCGTCCTGGAGATCTCGGTGACCATGGCGCATTTCCCTTCGAAGGAGATCGCCCAGGGCTCGTTCGACTACCGCACCCTCGGTCTCGGCTACGCCAACCTGGGTTCGCTGCTCATGCGCACCGGTATCCCCTACGACTCCGACGAGGGTAGGGCCATTGCCGGGGCGTTGACCGCCATCCTCACCGGCTACTCGTATGCCACGTCGGCAGAGATCGCCGCCACCACCATCGGGCCGTTCCCGCGCTACGAGGAGAACCGCGACAACATGCTGCGGGTGATGCGCAACCATCGCCGCGCTGCCTACAACCGGGATGACTTCGAAGGCGTCAACCATCATGTGATGACCATCGACCCAGAGCTGGCACCGGCCGACCTGCTCGAAGCAGCTCAACAAGCGTGGGACCTGGCCGTGGACCGGGGCGAACGCCACGGCTTCCGCAACGCCCAGGTGTCGGTGCTGGCCCCGACGGGGACCATCGGCCTGCTCATGGACTGTGACACCACCGGTGTGGAGCCCGACTTTGCGTTGGTGAAGTTCAAGAAGCTGGCCGGCGGCGGCTATTTCAAGATCGTCAACCAGTCGGTCAATCCGGCCCTGCGCCACCTCGGCTACACCGAAAGCCAGATCGAGGACATCGACGACTACGTCGTCGGATCGATGACCCTGTTGGGCGCCCCGGGCGTCGACCGGGTCGCCCTCACCGAGAAGGGTTTCACCGCCGAGGAGATCGGCAAGATCGAGTCGGCCCTGCCGGGTGTTTTCGATCTGAAGCACGCCGTCAACGTGTTCGTGATCGGCGAAGAAGCCTTGCAGCGTCTCGGGTTCACCGTCGAGGAGTACACAAGCTGGGAGTTCGACCTGCTCAAGGCGTTGGGCTTCACCAACCAGGAGATCGCCGAGGCCAACGACTGGATCTGCGGTCGCCAGACCATCGAAGGAGCTCCGCATCTGGCCGACGAGCATCTGCCGGTGTTCGACTGCGCCAACCGCAACGGCAAGTACGGGACCCGTTTCATTCATCACACCGGTCACATCAAAATGATGGCGGCCGCGCAGCCGTTCATCTCGGGGGCGATCTCCAAGACGATCAACATGCCTCACGAGGTGACCACCGACGAGGTCGAAGAGGCCTACCTCATGAGCTGGGAGCTGGGCATCAAGGCAATGGCCCTCTACCGGGATGGATCCAAGGCAAGCCAGCCGCTGTCGGCCAGTTCCGACGACGGCGATTCGGAGGAGATGGACGATGCGCTCGTGGATGCGCTCGACAAAGAACAGGCGCTGGCGTGGGGGCAGATCCCAGCCGGCATGTCCCCCACCCAGGCATATGCGGCCGGCATGCGTCCACCACGGTTCATGCTCCCCGGTCGGCGGGCCGGCTTCAACCAGGAAGCCCGGATCGGCGGTCACAAGGTGTTCTTGCGGACCGGCGAGTACGAGGATGGAACGCTCGGTGAGATCTTCATCGACCTCGCCAAAGAAGGCGCCACCCTCAAGGGCATTCTTTCTTGCTTTGCGATTGCGGTGAGCAAGGGCCTCCAGTACGGCGTGCCGTTGGAGGAGTTCGTGGACACGTTCACGTTCCAGACGTTCGAGCCCCGCGGCATGGTGGAGGGTCATCCCAACATCAAACTGTCGAACTCGATCGTCGACTACGTGTTCCGGGCGCTCGGAGTCGAGTACCTGGAGCGTGACGACCTGGTGCAGGTGCCTCCGAACCGTGAGATCGGTGCGCTGCCGGAGCCGCCTTCGGGCATGGCCGTCGAGGCTGGCTACCAGCTCGACCTGACCGACGCGTCAGCCGAACGTGACGTCGAGGCCATGCAAGAAGCCGCCGCGATCGCCGATTCCGAGATCTCGGTGGCAGCGAAGCCGAGCAACGGTGTGCCATCGAACGGCCCCGGTGCGATGGCTTCCGGCAGCCACAGTTCCAACGGAACGGCCGGAGCGGCGGCAGGCGCCGCCACGGCAGTAGCCGCCAAAACCGATATGGCCGACATAGCCCTGAGCGAAGCCATGGGCGACGCCCCAGTGTGCAGCAACTGCGGCCACATGACGGTGAGAAACGGCAGCTGCTACGTCTGCCTGACCTGCGGCGACACGACGGGATGTTCCTAAGTACCTGCCGGTACGGATAACGAGAGAAAGGGGCCTCACGGCCTCTTTCTCTCGTGCAATGCCAACCGCCAGCTGGATGGTTTTCCGCAAGAATGAAACCGCTGTAGCCGAGGTCTGTCGGTCAGCAACATCGCCTCCGCCGACGAGGACTGACCCGTCACCTTTGTCTTCAACGGCGGGGGCCGGGTGCATCCTCGGCCCACCTGCACGTGGAACGGTCGGGCGCGCCGGTCCGCCTGGTGAACAACGGTGAGTCGTGGCTCGGGTTCACCGACCTCGTCTTAATCGACCCGGGTGATACCCGCCACCGGCGATAACACCACCTTCCTAAGGCGAGTCCGTACTCGACCGCCTCGGAGATCTCCTCGGCTTGCCGCCGGTGGTCGGAGAACTTCGGTCACTTCTATCCCCTCGCCGTGCCACGAACCGGCCGCCTAGGCGCCTACAACCCAGCTGGGACATCGCCGGCACGGTCGGTGTCGTTTGGCCATTGGCTGAAAAGACGGCGCGCCCTTTGCGTCAAGGCTTCCCACGGCTCGGATTGGCCGATCTCCCAGGCGTGATCGAATGACCTATCGCCCAGAACCGATCGGGCGTGGTCGAGAGCGGCGCGTAGCTCTCTCTCGAGCGGCTTCGGCAGGATCTCCCCAACCAAGTCCAACCGGGTCGCTGCCGCCGCGTGGAATACCACCGAATCGGCCACTTGACCCCTGGCTCGAGCGATCTGGGCAATCACGAACAACAGATGCGACCTCTCGCCGGCGTCGTTCCAAACCGTGGTGATTTCGATTGCCTCGGCGGCCGCTTCGATCGCGGCACCAACCTTGCCTTCTCGGAGGAGCGACCGCGCAAGGCCGAGCGTGGCGATGCAAACATCGGATGGGAATCCACTCATGCGTGCGTTCTCTAGGAAGTACAGGGCATGCTGCTTCGCTTCGTCGATTCGGTCGGTAGCCAGACACACCTCGACGAGGGGCCCCAGGGCGACGCCGGCAACGCCGTGCCGGTCCAGCTTTCGGAGCCGTGCAAGAGCCTGACTCAAGAGCAGATAGGAGACCTGAAGATCTCCGCGATAGAGCGCTTCTTCTCCCCGGATCGAGGTCACCCAGATAGAGATCATTGGGAGACCCATCGAGGCAACCGCCCCTTCCATCTTCTCGAGATGGAATTCGGTCCCCCGAACGTCCCCGGCCCTCACGCATTCGCTAGCCAGCCAACCCCGAAGCTGCGCGGCCTCCGGATCGCCATGAGCCTCGAGGTGCTCAGCGGCTCGCCCAACCGCTTGGCAGGCCTCGACAGTTGCGCCAACCGCCATGAGGTAGTCGGCTTCGGCCCACGCTGCGGTCGAATACACGAACAAATCGGCGGAGGAGGCCGCAGCCTGCCGAAGCTCCTCGAGGGTGGATTCGGCGTCGGCAAGCCGCCCCGACTCTATGTGGACACCGACCGTTGCGCCGAGGATTCGAGCCCGCTCCGCGCTGATCGTTCCACGGCTGATTGCGAGGACGCGATCGAACATCGGAATGACGTGGGGGTTGGGTGCTGCATAGTTGGCGTGAACATCGAGATTGGCGGCAAGAGCGACCGCGGAGCCGGCATCTCCTGACTCAACAGCCCATGCAAGCGCCGCACGGACCTCAGGCGCGTTGCGGGACAGCCCTGCGAGCCGACCGGCGAATTCAGGCGAATCAAAAGCTGGAAGGTCGCTGTAGGCCGACGCGAAGTAGGCGCAGTGCCGCTGACGAATCTTCGCTTCTTCTCCGCTAGCACGCAGCTGATCGAGGGCGTACGCCCGAACAAGTGCGAGCATCCCGTATCGTCTTGGGTCGGTATCGCGGACGTCCAACAGTGAAGCGCTGATGAGGTCCCCGACCAGGCCGAGCATCTCCTCCCCATCCAAACCGCCGCCGCCGCACACCTGGTCGATGGCTCGCATTGTGGGTGCGTCCGCGAAGGCCGCCAGCCGCCGAAACAGGACCTGCTGCGGGGGCTCGAGCAGAGAGTGACTCCAGTCGATCACTGTTCGGATCGAACGGTGACGTTCCGGCATGGAAGTCACGGACCCGAGGGTGCCCAGATCGGCATCGAGCCGTTCGAGGAGCTGAGGCGCCGACACCAGTCTCACCTGCGCCGCGGCGAGTTCGATAGCCAACGGCACGCCGTCCAGCCTCCGGCATATTTCTGCGATGGCAGCAATCTCACCGGGCGACGAGCCGACGGCCCCGTGAAGATTCGCCCTGTCGACAAAGAGCGCAACTGATTCCGATTGGAGCACCTCCATGGCGGATGACCCAGCCGGCACCTGTAGCGGCGGAACGACGTACACCTGCTCGCCGATGATTCCTAGCGGAACACGGCTGGTCGCCATCACCCGAAGTCCCTGGCACCCGTGCAAGAGCGTCTCCACGAAATCAGCCACTCCCGGGCCAAGGTGCTCACAATTGTCGAGAATGAGCAACGCATCATGGTCCACGAGCCGAGCGACCAGCGCGTCGACTGGGTCGCTGCCCACCAAGGGAGGATGCCCAAGCGCCGCCCCTACCTGGTCGGCGACTTCACGGTCCTCAGTGAGCGGGGCGAGCTCCGCCAACCATGCCCCTTGGCTGAACGCTCCGCCGGCTCGACGGCCGACCTCCAATGCCAGAGTCGACTTGCCGACCCCCCCGAACCCCGTGACGGTGACGAGCCGGTTTGAGCCAAGCAGCATCTCCAACTCTTCGATCTCGGCTGCTCTACCGACGAGGGATTGGATCCGTGCCGGCAAATTGTGGCGGGCCCAGGCCGGACGAGACGGTTCGAAGGGCAGTTCGTGGAGGAGAATCTGATCTTCCAGCTTGCGCAACGACTCGTTTGGTTCGATACCGAGTTCGTCGCCCAACACACGAGAGGCCGACTGGAACGCGCTCAGAGCCTCCGCTTGCTGGTCGGTCCGATACAGCGCCACCATGAGCTGGCCCCAGAAGCGTTCCCTCAGCGGATACCGCGTCGTGAGGTCCCGCAGCTCGCCCAGCACGCCTCGATGGTCGCCCAATTCCAGGTCGGCCTGGATTCGGTCTTCGAGGCACAGCAGCCGTTCCTCTTCGAGGCGGATGATCTCGCTCTGGGCGAAGGGCTCGTAGCGAAAATCTTGGTACGCCGAGCCTCTCCATAACTCGAGAGCCGCTGCCAGCTGGTCGCGAGCGCGGACAGTTTGGCCGCTGGCCAGATCTCTGGAGCCTGCCTGTGCCAAATCCTCGAACCGAAGGGCGTCCAGCTCATCTGCGCCAACGTGAAGCAGATACCCGTGCGGCGTCGTTTCGAGCGGCCCGCCCTCGCCGGTATCGCGTTGCGGGGTCAAGGCGTCTCGGAGCTTGGAGACGTGAAAACGAAGGGCCCTCACTCCACCGCCTGGCGGGTTGCTCCCCCACAGTCCATCCATGAGCGTATCGACGGAGACCGGGCGGTTGGCATCGACGAGCAGCATCGCCAGCAAGCTCTGCTGTTTGGCAGCCGGAAGCGCGGTCGCGTTGTGGCCGCGAACAGCCAATGGACCCAGCACTCGATAGTCCATGCCCAAGGGTACTTGCCGCCGACGGATGCGGCTCGAGAGTTTCCGACGAGCGAAACCGTCGCCTTCGCACGCCAGACGCCCAAGCCTCACGATCGCTAGCCGGCCGCCGAGCCGATCCACCGATATCGCCGCGATCGGGTGCATTTCGCAGCCTCATCTCCAGTTGAATCGACCGCCAAGCTCATGCTCAGCCGCGGGTCTAGGGATCGGTCCCGGCCTCGACCCTCGGGCCTCTCAGGGACCGCGACCTCGATGGGAGTCTCGGCCTGGCATGCAGGCTGCGATCCGCCCTGATGCGCAGCTAATCGAGCGCTAACGCAGCGCAAACCTCTTTGGCGCACAGTGACTACGCCAGCCGACGTCCGACGAAGAGTCGGAACCGGTCGGCGAGTCGCAACCAAACCAAGGAGGTTGATATGCGACACAAGACAATCTTGCTGATGGTGGCGGCCACCATGCTCCTGGCAGCCCTCCCGGCAGCAGCTTCGAACACCTACCTCGAAGGGCCCGACCCTGCCAAGTGGCTATCGGACCCCGACGGAGTGGACGGAGAAAACGGCATCGAGCAGGGCGACCCCGTTGAGGGATCGTCTGGCTGGGTGAAAGTCAATGACAGTGGCGCCACGGTCCGAGTCAAGGCCACCGGCCTCGAACCTGGGCACACCTACACAATGTGGTTGGCGTACTTCAACGACCAAACCCAATGCATCGGCGGCTGCACCGGAGCCGATCGGGCCGCCGCAGGTGGCGGTGTGCTCTGGGGCGCCGGCCGGGTCGGCACCGCCAACGGCGACGTCACGTTCACAGCCAAACTCAAAGCAGGTGACGGAGCCGAGTACGTCGGCGGGTCGAAGCCGCCGCCGTTCTCCACCGCGGCCTACGAGCCAGGTCCCAACAACGAACTGCATCTGGTGATCCGCTCCCACGGCCCCAAGATCGCGGGTCTCGTCCATGAGCAGCTGTCGTCGTTCAACGGGGGCTGCGAATACCAGGTTGGGCCCACCCCGGGCCAGCTCGGTGACTTCCCGATCCCGCTAGCCGAAGGCGAATGCGGAGACGTCCAGCTGTACGTCTTCAAGTAGCCACAGCGAAGAAGAAGGAGAACAGCAATGACCGATATCCAGGAAAGAAAACCACAGACGGAGCAACCGGTCCAGCCAACGGCCCGCAACGTAATGAAGCAGGCCGCAGTAGCGGTGGCGGTCTTTGTGGTCGTGGCAGCAGTCGTGGCCACGGCAATGGTTCGTTCGACGGAACCGGACGGTCGATCAGAGGCTGCGATCGCCGCAGAATCGGCACGACTCACCGGGCTGGCCAACTGGCAACCGCCAACAGAAAGCCTCGAGAGCGTTGACCGGTCTCAGGACCAGGTGCAGAGCTCGACGGACGCCAGGGCTATAGGCGAGACCTTCACCGCCTGGAACCAGCAGGGTGGCGTCATCGAGGGCCTCGATATGGGCGAGACCTTCACCGGCAACCGGTCACCCCGCACCGTGTGGAATGGCCCGGGTGGCGTCATCGAGGGGACCGAAATGGGCGAGACCTTCAACAGCAACGAACCGACCGGTAGCGAATCGAACAGCCAGGGTGGCGTCATCGAGGGGACCGAGTAGGCGAGACGTTCAACGGTACGTCTTCGAATAGCCACCACCGCAAGCGGAGCGAAAGCCCCCTCGGCACGAGTGTGCGAGCCGAGGGGACACCACCACTTTGCGGCAAACACCCGACCGCCCCACCGACCACGCATGCCCGCCACGATGGCGAGACCGCGCCCAACGAAGGACTTAGTAAGCGCATGAGAGACGAATCCCCTAGTGCCAATACTGGAACCAGGCACGCACGCGGCCGCTACCTGACCCGAATGAGAGGTTTTCTGCTTGGGAGCATCCTCGCCTTCGCCATGGCCGGAGGAGGAATCGCCACGGCACAAGCCACACCTCCGGGAGCGTGCGACCGACGACCTGACGACCCGCGATGCGCAACGACGACAACTACCGCTCCATCGAGCACGACCACCGTTGCGACCACCACCACGACCGTTCCGCCGACAAGCTCGACAACGACGATCGCCGATCCGCCAACGGCCGGCAGCATAGGAGTGATCGGGGTGTCGAATACCCGGCAGGCGACGCAAGGCTACGCAGCCGCCTCGTCCGCTGATCTCGTGGTCGAGTTGTCGGGCACAGATATCGGCAACTGTGTCGTGTCGAGGTGGGCAACACCCACCGACTTCAGCTACGAGGGCTGCTGGGCCGTCTACGAATCACATCGGCCTGCCGGTGGCTACGTCGGCGTCTGGTTCCAGATTGTCTTTCACGTCTCCGAGCATGACACGTCTGGTGTACCCACCGTCGAACAAGAGCAATGGGTCTTGGATGTTCTCGACGAAATCGCAGCTCGCGACCCCGGCGCCACCGTGTACCTGTCAGGGCTCAACGAGTACGAGCTTGGACACGTGTGCACGAGGACTGGGCTCAATGGCGACGTGCTGGCCGGCGTCTTGGCAGGCCAGGTCGCTGACGCCGACGCCTACGACCTGATCGTCAGTGGGCCGGTCCTCGGTCCGCTGCCCAGCAATCATCTTTCCGACGGCTGCCATTTGAACGACACAGGAATCGGACTCGTCGGCGGGCAAATGGTCGCCTACTTCGACTGACGTATTCAAGATGGTTTTCGTGGTTGGTCAGCTCTAGCCGGATGGCAACGCGAGAACACCGCCACACGTCGCCAGGCACCAACAGCTCGGTGCTCGGCTCTTCATAGGCGAGGAAGGCCATCGACGGGTCGGCCGCGGCGGCGCCGCCGACCCGTCCGACGATCAACTGCCTCCGGACACTGCATTCTTTCAACAGCCGGCCAAGCACATCAGCCAGGTTGATCGCCGTGTACGTAGGCACCGTTGAGCGAGGGCGTTTCGGATCGTCACAGGCCTCTCCGAGGCATCGGCGCAAGGCCTGAACGTCGATCCCCCACTCCGTTAGGCACTTCACGAAATCGTCGCCGATGACGCCGGCCTCGAGCCAGCACCGGAGCAGCTCACACCAGTCGAAGCCAAAGTTGGCTTCCGAGGTTGGTCGGGTCGGAGGCGTGTCGCCGCCGTGCCAGATGGCCGCCGCGCGGTAGCGACTCGAACAGCCAGGGTGGCGTCATCGAGGGGACCGAGTAGGCGAGACGTTCAACGGTACGTCTTCGAATAGCCACCACCGCAAGCGGAGCGAAAGCCCCCTCGGCACGAGTGTGCGAGCCGTGGGGGCTTCAATTCGACTCGACAAGCAGCCACCCAGTATCTCAGGCCAGGAGCGGTCAGTCAGCGACGGTCCAGTCGAGTCGGGCTAGCTTGCGAGCTAGGCGCCAACGACGAGGAGGTACCAAGTGGTCGAGTTCGCAGTGAAGACTCCGCCGCATCATGCTCAGTGGACCGACATCCTCGAAGTGTGGCGGGCGGCAGACGACATGGACGTGTTCAGCGAGGCGTGGAACTTCGATCACTTCTATCCCCTCGCCGAGCCACGGACCGGCCCCTGCCTGGAGGGATGGACGACATTGGCGGCGCTCACCCAAGCCACCAAACGGATCCGGGTCGGATGCATGGTCAACGGCATGCACTATCGCCACCCGGCGGTGACCGCCAACATGGCCGCCAGCCTGGACATCATCTCGGGTGGACGATTCAACCTGGGCCTGGGCGCCGGCTGGTACGAGCTCGAATCGAACGCCTACGGGATCGAGCTGGGGACCATGCGGGAGCGCATGGATCGCTTCGACGAGGGAGTCGAGGTGGTCAAGAGCTTGCTCAGCAACGAAACAACCGACTTCGCAGGCGTCTTCTACCAACTCACCGACGCTCGCTGCGAGCCGAAGCCGGTGCAGCAGCCAACGCCGCCGATCGTGATCGGCGGCAAGGGCGAGAAACGCACCCTCCGCACCGTGGCGCGCCACGCCGACTACTGGGATGCCATGTTTCCGGGGTCGGTAGCCGACTGGCTCCGGCTCGATGGCATCCTGCGCCAGCATTGCGCAACCGAAGTCCGCGACGAGAGCGAGATCCGACGTTCCATCCACCTCCGCTGGCACCCCGACGCCGACATGGCAGAGCTGGTCGCCACGGCCCACGAATACGGTGCAGCCGGCGTCGACGTCGTCATCTTCGCCATGCAACATCCCTACCGACCCGACCGGCTTGAGAAGCTCGCCACCAAGCTGCAAGACACCTAATGAGCTTCGCCGGGCCGAAATGACGCCAACAGCTCCTGACTGATCACAGTCCACGGTCCTGGCATTCTTGCTCCCAATGATCCAACCCGGCCACCAACGTGTTCTTCAACGTGCCGACCTACCCCGCTACGTTCGCCAGATCCTTGGACGACCCGGAGAAGCGTGGGGGTTGACCCGACAGCCCGACCAGCTGGTCGTGGTCCGGCCGGCGTTCAACAGGTAGCGGTCTTCCCCACGGCGCCGACCTGGGACAGCAGCTCTTTGACAAAACTTACAGCGTATGGCAGACTGCCCCCAATCATCTTACATCGTAAGTTTCGGAAGGAACCAATCATGCAAACCATCCATGACCGCAAGGCCTTGCTCTCGACCCTTTGGGTCTTTGTCCTGCTGAACATGCTGTTCCGCGACATTCACGAGATCTTCCGTCCCGGCGCAATGGAGGAATACATGTCCCTAACAGTTTCCGAGGGCGCGTTCTTGGCGGCAGCCTTCGGTTTGGAACTGATGATCGGGATGGTCGTGTTGTCCCGCGTGTTGCCTCGCCGAGCGAATCGCTGGGCGAACATCGGTGTGAGCTTGGTCACCTTGGCCGCGTTCAGCGCCAACTTGCCCCGCGACCTCGACGACGTCGCGTTCATGACCTTCGAAGTCATCGGGCTGGCGGCGATCATCTGGCTGGCGTGGAGCTGGCCGCAGAGCGCCCCTCAGCAGCAGAGCCAGGAACGGCTCACCACCCAGGCGGTGTAGGGCTCTCTATGACATCGAAGGGTCATCGATCACTCCGCTCGATGACCGACAGGCGAGGCATCTGCCGGTCGGTGCCCACACGCTGAGGGCGTCCAGTGGTCGTTGCGATTCCACGCCGATCGTCGACTAACTTCGCTCCATGACTGACGACACCTCACCTGAACAGAACGACGCCAAGGCGGCGGCGAAACCCGATCACGAGCCGCCGCCGCCGGCGTCGATGGAGGCGGTATGGCCGGGTCCCGACGGAGACCTGCCCTACGCCGCCACGGGCAGCTGGATGGTTCTGCGCAAGAACGAAACCCCGGTCGCCGAGATCTTCTCGGTCAGCTACCTCGCCACCACCGACGAGGACCGGCCGGTGACCTTTGTTTTCAATGGCGGCCCTGGGGCCTCGTCGGCCTACCTGCATGTGGGCACGGTCGGGCCGAGGCGCGTCGACTTCCCCGCCGATGGCGCCCCGCCCGCCGCGCCGTTCCGTTTGGTGGACAACGCAGAGTCGTGGCTGGGCTTCACCGACCTCGTTTTGATCGACCCGGTCGGAACCGGGTTCAGCCGGGTCATCGAGTCGGACAAGAAGGGCGACGACAAGCCGAAAGACGCCGCCGAGGCCGACGAGTTCTACGGGCTCGATCGTGACTTGCAGTCGATGGGCGAGTTCATCAGCCGCTGGTTGTCGAAGAACGATCGATGGGCTTCACCCATCTTCATTGCCGGAGAGAGTTACGGTGGCTTTCGGGCCGCCAAAATGGCGAAAGTGCTCCAGCACGACTCCGGTGTCGGCGTCAGCGGCACCATCCTCATCTCGCCGGCGCTGGAATTCCAGCTGCTGTCGTCAACCGACTACGACGTGCTGGCATGGGTGGACCGGCTCCCCACCATGGCCCTCGCCGCTGCCTTCCACGGACGGTCTCGAGCCTTCGGCTCTGCCGATGACCCTGTCGATATCCGCGCTGCGGCTGAGGAGTTCGCCACCGGCGACTACACCACCTTCCTCGTCCGGGGCGCCTCCATGGACGCTGCCGACCGCGCAGCCGTACTCGACCGCCTTGGAGATCTCCTCGGTTTGTCCCCGGAAGTGGTGGCGCGCAATGAGGGTCGCATCGGTGTCCTGACCTTCACTCGCGAACTGCTGCGAGACGAAAAGAAGGTCCTCGGCCTCTACGACACGGCAATCACGGCCACCGACCCCTTCCCCGATCGAGAGCCCTTCGCCGGGCCCGACCCGACCCTCGCCGGCTACGGGCCGGCTTTCACCGCCGCAGCCAACACCCTGCTGCGAAAGGAGATCGGCGTCGACTCCGAACGCGACTATCGGCTGCTCAGCTACGAGGTCAACAACGCCTGGAAGATCGATACCCCGCGCCACGCCCTCGAGGGGCAGGTCGGGGCCACCGACGACTTCCGTTACGGGATGAGCCTCAACCCACACATGAAGGCGTTCATCTGCCACGGCGTCTACGACCTGGCTACGCCCTATTTCGGCTCGGATCGGCTGGTCAACCTCATGCGGCTCGATCCGACGGTCGCCGAGCGGATCACGTCCGAGCACTTCGGTGGCGGGCACATGTTCTACGCCTGGGAAGAAAGCCGGATCGCATTCCGGGACGCCGTGCAGGCATTCGTCGAATCGGCCACCTAGCACTGAACCCACGTGGCTCTCAGGCCTGACGACAACCTGAGGTGTATGGTCAGACTGGGGCAGGGTTCCGGTTTCCACACGAAGACCGAAACATCTGAACAGGGGAAGTTCATGGGGATGAGCACGTCGACGGGCCCAGGGCTGTCAGGCCTTCAGTCGCGCCCAAGCAACCACGGTCATCGTCCGGCCTTGCCGCGCCGCGTTCACCCGACATACCGGAGCGAACCCCGTCGCCGCCAACCCGCGTTCCACCCAAGGAGCCACGTCCGGGAGGACTGATGCGAAAGATCAAATGGCACCACCGTCTGTTGCTGGGAATCGCAGGCGCCTTTTCAGGACTCCTCGCGGCAGCCGGTTTCTCGATCATCCTCGTCCAAGGCCGAGGATTCGCGTTCGAGCCGGCCGCCGCCGTCACCGCGACTGGGCTCATCCTTGGTTTCGTGTGGGGCGCAGCCGCCCCGGGCAAGTGGCTTCAGCGGGCGGGAACGGTGGTGGCGCTGGCTCTGGCCGCCGGCACCATATTCATCGGGGCGCAACCGGCGGCCGCTCAGCCCGCCAACTGCCTCGCAAGCCTCACGATCACCACAACGATCGACGGCGATGTAACCACCGTCGACCTCCTCGCCGGATCAGCCGCTTCGCCTGCGGTCGTCCCGGTCGGCGAAGGCGCAATCGAGTTGTTCGCCTCGGCGCCAGGGATTGAACGCGGGGTGCTGCGAGTGTTCATGGACGAAGCCTCTAATCCCCTCGTGCCCTTGGAAGGCGACCGCACGCTGATCTTCCACGGCGAGATTGTCGGCGGCGACATTCGCATCACCGACCGGCTGGTGAGCGGGCAAGCCACCGAACCCGCATTCGTCTTGAACGACTCAGGATTCCTGATTCCGCAGCTCGGTGTGTTCGAGGTCGTGGTCACCGTGACCGACCTCCTCACCGATGCACCAGTGGCCTGCGAGCAGAGCATCTGGATCCAATTCACATCACAACCGATCTCGACGCCGCTCGGCATCGCCGGCATAGGAATGACGTTGCTGGGCCTCATCGGCCTGCTTTGGGTTCCCCGACTGGCCCCAAAGCCTGCGCCGGCGCCAACACCCGCACCTGTTCCGACCCCGGTACCACCGCCGACTCCTCCCCCGCCCCCACCACCACCGCTGCCGGCCCCAACCGCGCTCGCCCACGTCGGCCCGACGAACGGCCGAGTGGAGCTGTCGATCGAAGAAGCACCCTCGGACGGATCAGGTCGGGCCGCATCCCCCACGCCCGTCGACCCTGCTCAACCGCTCGTGGCCGGCCGTGAGTATCGACTGTTGGTGACCATCCGGCCAGATCTGAAAGTGGACGAAACCTCCGAGGAGCACCTCCGAGCGACGGCCAGCTCGTCGGCCTTCACCTTTCGGCCGGCGATCACGCTGAGCCCGTTCGGTCTCCCTGTCGACCTGACGATTCCGCTCACGCCGCGACGCGAGGGCAAACAGTCTTTCGCCGTTGACATCACCTACAACGGCCACCTCCTGCAGACGGAGCGGGTTGATCTGTCGGTGGTTCGTTCGGCGGGTGAAGCGACAACGTCCAAAATGCCGGCCCAGGCCCGCACTTTGATCGCGGCATCTGATTTCTCCGCCGACGAGCTGAAACAACGCAAGGCACGGGCTCTCACCATCGTTCTCGAGCACGACCCGCTCGACGGATCAGCCAACATACGCTGCTTCGATACGACCGGCCGCCTTCTGTACTACATCGACTCGACCGCCGCCGGCGACGCCATTCTCGACGAATGCGCACGGGCGAGGCGGAGGCTCTCAGGTGGGCTCAAGAATTGGGCCGAGCACGGGGGGATGCTGCCCACGTCGGCGGCCGTTGACGAACTGCGCGCTCTGGTCGTGAACGGCACATATCTGTATCAGGCACTGTTCCCTGCCCACGAACACACGACTGGTTCCAAAGAAGCGGTCGAGGCTCTTCTGACCGATGGCGCCATCATTCAGGTCAATCAGATCCGCTCCGGACTGGGACGGGCGACGATTCCCTGGAGCGTGATCTACGACCGGCCATTCGCAGACGACCCCGACGCCAACACGATCTGCGAGACCTACCCCACCCATCCCCCGGACAGGTGCCCAGCGGAGGGCGATCCGCTGGTCTTCTGTCCGACCGGATTCTGGGGATACCGGCTCATCGTCGAGCAACCCGAAGCAGAGGTGCGGGCAGCCGACCCGAACATCGCAGTGCCACCGATCGATGTCGCCGGCGGCGACGCCGGACCGATCCTCGTTCACCTCAAACAAGGCCTCAGCGATACGAAGCGCCAACGAACCGACCTCGCCAAGCTGCCCTTCGTTCAGTGGATCGCCAGCCTCAGCGACCTGGTCGACTCGGTTGCCCGCCGAGACATGCGGGCCCTGTATATCTACACCCACGACGCCCGCGTCGACGATCGGCCCGCCCTCCAGATCGGAGACGGCCATCTCACGCTCCTCGCCTTCGGTGGACGGGAGCCGAGCTGGACCAACCGGCCCGTCGTGTTCGTCAACGCATGTTCGTCGGGCGCGATCACGGCCGCCGAAGCAACCAGCTTCATCCGGCTCTTCCGGAGCTTTGGAGCGGCCAGTGTCATCACTACAGAATCGACCGTCTTCGACCCCCATGCCGGCCGGCTCGGCTCACGACTCTTCGAAGCCGCCCTCGGCGGCACACCCATCGGCACGGAGCTTCTCGACCTGCGACGCCAGCTGTTGAAAGAGCTCAACCCGCTGGGCCTCGCCTATGCCATCCATGGGATGGCCGATGCCCAGATTCGCGCGGATAGTCCGACGGCCATGGCCGGCTCATCGTGAGGTGGTTTGCCGTCCTTGCCCTGGTCGTCGCAGCGTGTGCGGTGCCGGCATCGGGGCCGGCAACACTCGCCGACTTCGCGTCGACGACCACGGGCACCGAGGTCTCGATCCCGGTGCTCGTCAACGATTGGCCGGCCGGCGAGCTGACCCTCGAAGGAGCAACCGTGACCCATCCTGGGCAGGGCGTCAACGTCCGAGCAGATGGCGAACAGCTGGTCATCAGCTCAGAGCAGTTCGAAGGCACCGCCCAGATCGAATACACCGTCTCGTTGGGAGCGATGCAAGCAACGGGCCTGGTCGAAGTGGAAATCCTCCAACCGACGCTCGACATTGCGTTCGACGAGACCGACTTTGGGACCGTCCCTCTCTTCACTGAGACGCAGCTGGTCGGCACGCTCACGGGGAGCCTTGGAGCGACGCCGGTTTCAGTCGATGTCGAGGGCCCAGTGCGTGTCGACACCTGTGAGTTTGTCGATGAGGGGAGCAGCTGCGATGTAATCGTGACGTGGGCTCCCGATCATGTCGATGGCCCGCTCGCCGCGTTGGTTTCCATCAACGGTGCCGGCGTGGAGTTCTCTGGACAACCGGTGCACGGCCTCGAGGCGACCATCGCACAACCATGGTCGGTTGCCGAGGGGTCCGTGTTCGCTGGAGAGGTCACCCTGCGAAACGTCACCACGCACCCGTTGCGAGTCGCGTCGGAGTCCACCGGTGGGCTCGTCGCAGAAGGGTGCGATTTCGTGGGTCCGGCGGAGATATGCACCGTAGGGGTGAGCTTCGACGCCACTACGCGACCCGCCTCCGCAGGGCCCATAACGGGAACTCTCGTGTTCCGATACGGGCTCGACGCTCCGACCATAGAAACGGAATTGGAGTACCTCGTAGCGGTTGAGTCGGTCGAGCCGTCGACTCCGGTGCTCGAGCCGATACCCGAGGTCCTGTGGCTGGGGGACATCGCAGGGTTACCGCTGAGTTGGTCGTCCGAGACGCCACCACCTGGCGGATACCGGGTGACAACGACGTGCGATCCCGACGAGGTCAACTGCGACAACGAGGCCTTCCTCGATCAACCGACCGCCACTCAATCCCCTCATCTGGACGAGGCATCAGAGTCGTATCTCGAGATAGCTCTTGAAACGTTCGAACTCGCCGAGATCGGCGGTGTGACCTGGTCGGTGGACTGGCTGACCGCCGACGCCGGAGCCTCGGAGACCGCGACAGAACGCGTCGCAGTGGTGAGCCGTCCGGCGGAGTACGGCTCCCCGACATTCGAGGGTGCAACGGATGGCGGTAGCAGCAACGACTTCGTCGTCGCGCATGCCGGAGAGAAGCTCACGGTCACGCTGGGATACCAGCTCTACACGCTTTCACAGCGGCGCCCGACCGTCCTGGCCGAAGTCTCGTACGTTGGTGACAGCAACACATTATTCGCGACTGTGACCGATCTCGGTGTGTCCAGTCTCGCCGTCGGCGATCAGCTCATAGTCAACGTTGACCTCATGCCATTCTTCGACCAGATCGGCGGCCAGAAGCCGATCGTGATCACGCTAGACACGCTGATCTTCGTCTCCGACAAAGCAGCATGGTGTCAGCCGAGCCTGTGCGAACATCAGGTGAGCATCGACGTTGACTTCTGGACCATCTTCTTCGACATCCAATGACGCAACCAATCCCCCTCGCCCCGGCCGTTGTTGTCGACTCCGCTGCACCAGCCAGCACGCTGCAGGTCCTGCTTTCCGCGCAGCCGGAGGTTGACTATGTGTTGGTACGAGCTGCTGCAACGCCGACATGGCACCTGTTTTCCCGGCAAACGGCTGCCGACGCAACCGGCGGTCGCCTCTCAGAACCGATCGACTCGGTCCTGTACCTCGATTCCATGAACGAGATCGCAGAGATCCCCATGCCCGATCGTGACCTCGACGCCATCGGATACGGGGTAGTTGTCCTTGGAACGGAAGTCGTAGGGCTGAGCCTTCGGGCTGTCGCGCTCGGCGGCGACAGCGATCTAAGCCCCAGCGACTCAGACCTGTCCGACAGTGGAGAGTTTGCCGCCGCTGCCAGCATCGTCGCACCAACCCAGGTTGCGCCTGGGGCCATCTTCGAGATCAATCCGAAGATCGAACGCTCGGAGTCGCCCAACCTCTTCCTGGAAGAGCTTCCAGACGACATGCCGGTCATCGAGTTCGACGTCACCGTCAACGCCCCGCTCGCCGACGGCGAGAAAGCAACAAAGCAGCTAGCCGTCGACCGAACAACACTCGAGCACGAGCCCGTTTCCTTCCGCCTCCAGGCCCCCTTCGACTCGGATTCGATCCTTGTCGAGGCCGAATTCTCTTTCCTGGGCATGCCCGTCTCGATCGTGAGTGCCGCTGTGCACGTCGGAGAAGCCGGGCCGACGTCGACATCCTCTCATCAGGCCCAATTGATGCCCGTGCCCTCCGCAGTCCCGGACATGGTCATCACTATCGCCCGAACCAACAGAGCCGGCGGAAACCGATACCAGGTCCAGATGGCGTCGAAACACGCCCGTCACCAACCCGCCATCACTCACGACATCGACTGGGAGCCCGACCAAGCTGGGATCGGCACCAGGCTCGTGGCGCTCATGGACTCTGCAGTTCCGCTCGAGCTCACCAAGGAGCTGATTGGCGGAGTGGCCACCACGCTTTCGGATGCGCTTGGCGACGCCTTCTGGCGCACGTTCGACGAGATCATGACGAGGAGGCCCGACGACGGTGACCCACCATCCGTCCTGCTGATCACCACCGACACGCAGATTCCGTGGGAGCTGACTCTCATGCCGCGCCCGGCGAGGTCCGATATCCCGGCGTTCCTCGGCGCTCAGTGTCGAGTCGGTAGGTGGCTGCGTCTGCCCGGTGCCCGGCCGTCACCAGATGCGACCATGCAGGCGAGATCGCTTGGTGTGATTGTCGGGCACTACCAACGTTCGACCGGTATCGCTCCCCTGCCGGAAGCCGAAGCGGAGGCCGAAGCGCTCCGCAACGAATTCGGGGCGGTCGTCATCCCTGCGACGGCTGACTCGTTTGATGGAGCGCTGCGTGGTGAAGCGGGCGAGCCCCCGTCTTCTGTCGACGCCATCCACTTCGCCGGTCATGGCGAACACTCGCCCACCAGCAACACGGTCGCCCTTCTCCTCGAGGACGGCTACCGGGTACCGGCCATCATCTTCGCAACCGCCTCAGGACTAGAGCATCGTGACGGCTTCCTGTTCTTGAATGCCTGCAGGGCAGGTACGTCCATCGCCCTGTTTGGCCAACCGGCCGGCGCTGTCGGGTCAGCCGTGAGAGCCGGATACAAGGGAGTCGTTGCTCCCTACTGGTCGGTGAGCGATGGCATAGCAAGAGAGGTTTCGGAGTCGTTCTATGAAGCCCAGCGTGCGGGCGTGCCAGTGGCAGAATTCCTACGTCAAGCTCGCTCTCGATTCATGGAAGACGAACACGGCCGCGCTGACGCGACCTGGCTTGCCTACACGTTCTACGGCCACCCAGAGCTGAGCCTCAACGGCCCCTGGGCGACGTAGCTCGCCCAATGGTCCAGGGGTGATGAATGCGACA
>JBFGJH010000055.1:0-23550 GCA_041577335.1 Acidimicrobiia bacterium
GAGCCTCCGCCCCCGAATCCTCGGTTGCCTATGCGTCCCAGCAAGCCCATTCCTCGATCGAGAAGGGCGCCAAGGTCGCCGGGATCAGGCACATTCGGCTCATCGATGTCGATGAAGACTTGGCGATGCGGCCCGACGCTCTGGGCGACCAGATCCGCCACGATGTTGCTGCGGGGCTCACTCCGGCATGGGTGTGCTCTGCCGTTGGGACGACCGGCACCACTGCGGTCGATCCGGTCAGGGCGATAGGCACGATCGCCCGTAGCCATGGCCTATGGCATCACGTCGACGCGGCCTTCGCCGGGTCGGCGATGATCTGCGAAGAGTTCCGGCATTTCCAAGATGGCTTGGAGATGGCCGACAGTTACACGTTCAATCCCCACAAGTGGCTGATGACCAATTTCGACTGCTCGGTGCTTTTTGTGGCAGATCGTGGTCCGCTGCTCGATACGATGAGCATCCTCCCGCCCTACCTCCGCAACTCTGCCTCCGAGTCTGGAGAGGTGATCGACTACCGCGACTGGCATGTTCCGCTGGGTCGCCGCTTCCGAGCGCTGAAGCTCTGGTTCGTGCTCCGCGCCTACGGTGCACAGGGACTCCGGGCGGTCATCCGCGAGCATGTTGCGGCAGCCGGCGAGCTGGCCGGGAACCTCGCCGCTGATCCCCGCTTCGAGCTGGTGGCGCCCGTCCCGTTTTCCCTTGTCTGTTTCCGGCATGTCGACGGCGACGCGGCGACCGATGCACTGGCTGCTGCCGTCAACGAGGAGGGTCCTGCATTCCTGACTCCGTCGAAGCTGCCCGACGATTCCTCCTTCATCCGTGTGTCGATCGGCCAGACCAACACCCGCCGCGAGCACGTCGTGGCGTTGTGGGAGATGTTCGACCGGCTTGCGTGAAGCCGGCCCGCTCGGTCTAGATTTGGAGTCCGCGCGAAAGAGGCGCTCGATGAGCAACTGGCCCGGCGTAGGCGTAACCCAAACGCAGTTTCTGGATTACCCGGACGAATTGCTGCCGTTCAAGCTGCAGTCCGGGGAAACACTGCCCGAACTGCGCTTGGCCTATGAGCTCTATGGTGAGGTCAACGCCGACCGCTCCAACGTCATACTCGTCTTCCATGCCCTCACGGGCAGCCAGCATGCCAGCGGATGGACCGAATCGGTGCCCGGTGTCGACAAATGGTCAGAAGAGTGCCAGACCGGCTGGTGGTCGGGATTCGTCGGCCCCGGCCTTGCCTTCGACACGAATGACTACGCGGTCCTGTGCGTCAATTATCTCGGCGGTTGCTACGGGTCCACCGGGCCTTCTTCGATCGACCCCCGGACCGGCAAGCCATATGGTGGATCGTTCCCCGAGCTCACTCTGTCAGACATCGTTGACGCGCAACTTCCCCTCCTCGACCACCTGGGGATCACGCGTCTGCATGCGGTGACCGGCGGGTCGGTGGGAGGCATGATGTGCCTCAGCCTGGCCACCCGTCACCCCGACCGGGTCTCCAAGGTCATTCCCATCGCAGCCGGCCTCCACACGACGGCTCTGCAATTCGTGCATAACTTCGAGCAGACGAACGCGATCCTCAACGACCCCAACTACAACGGAGGCGACTACTACGACGGTCAGCACCCAGACGAGGGGCTGTCATTGGCAAGGATGATCGGCCACAAGACCTTCGTGTCGCTCGACGCCATGCGCCTCCGGGCGCGGGGAGAAGTCAGCGGGGCGGGCCCGCCAGGATATGAGATGCGTCATCCGCTCGAGTCATACATGTGGCATCAGGGCCAGCGGTTTCTCGAGCGGTTCGATGCCAATACGTATGTCCGCCTCATGACCGCCTGGCAGCACTTCGAGTTGGCGGCCGAGGCGGGGGTCGATTCGGTCGCCGAGGCTCTCGAGCGGTCGGTCGGCCATGAGTACCTTCTCTTCACGATCGACAGCGACGTCTGCTTCTATCCGGACGAGCAAGACGACATGCGCGACCAACTCGCGGCCGCGGGAGTGTCGGTGCGGCACGAGGTGGTGTCATCTGACAAGGGCCACGACGCGTTCTTGCTGGAGCCGCACCTCTTCGAGTCGACTTTGCAGGATTTCTTGAGCGCCTAGGCGGGCAGGTTGCGTGGAGCGAAGGTCATCACGTCGGCGAGGCCGGTCGTTCCGATCTTCTCAACCCGGCCTTTGCCGAGCTTGAAGTTGTAACGGAGGCTGATTGGCTGGAGCGACGAATCGCCTGGGGTCACCGAGTTCGCCGGACTTCCCGGATACAGGAAGTAGGTGAACGTCACTCCCGGAGGCACGATGTCGCTGACATAGGCCACCGCCGTGAAGGCTCCGCTGGTTGGATTTCCGAGCTGATCCCGGATGGAATCGGAGCTGATTGACAACAGGTCTCCGCTCACGATGCCGCCAGACCGGGCGTCTTCTTCGTTGATCTCCAGGAAGTTCATCGGCCAACGATCGACAGAGATGACCCGGCGAGCGTTGTCGAACAGGTTGTTCCACAGTGCATTCACGCGCCCGTTCAGGACCCAAAGCTCTCCCGGCCCTGGGGCCAGGATGGCGTTTCGGGCATCGACTGCATCCCAGTCGGGAAAGACGAAGTTCAACTTGCCACTGTTCGTCTTCCACTTCATGTCTGCATGGAGGCGTGGTGTCTCGGCGAGCGCACCCGCTTCCAGACGCAGCGGCGTTTGCAAACCCTGCGTGCCGTAGGTGCGGAGGAGATCGTGACCTCGCTCTCCCTGTTGTTGCGCCAACTCCACCAATGCCAGGAAGTCCTGGCGCCCGCCCGACGAGGTCGGAGCGGCTTCCTCGAAGATCTCGTTGGAGTCACTCCAGTCGAAGCCGCTATAGCCCATCTTGCGGGCGACTTCGGCGAAGATCTGCCAATCGGGACGTGCGTCTCCCGGCGCGTCCATGAACTTCTCATAGATGCGAAGCCGGCGTTCGGCGTTGTTGCGGGCGAAGTCTTCTTCGCCCCAGGTGGCCGCGGGCAGGATGATGTCTGCGAAGGGGGTGGAATCGTTGTGATAGATCTCTTGATGGACCACCACCATGCCGCCCGCATCGATGCGGTCTCGCAGTTCGGCGAACGCGATGGCAGGTCTGGTCGATGTCACCGGTGGCCCTACGGTGGTGAGTTCCTCAACGCGGGCAGCGAGACCTTGGGAGGCGCCCATAGCGCCGATCCAGTTCGTCCCGACGATCCACCGGAACCGAGTGTTGCCTTCGACCAGCCAGCGCTCCGTATCCATCTCGATGGGATTGCCTTGGTAGCTGTCGGGGGATTTCTCGATGGGATAGCCGGCTGCTTTCCGTCCGCCTCGCTGGTGCCCTCCCATGCGTCCAGTCGCTCTCCCCGGCTGTCCAGAGGAGCCCAGCACCACACCGAGGTTTCCGATCGCAGCGGTGTTCTCGTAATTGTGGGACCAGTAGAGACCCTTCTCGAACAACACCATCGCCTTGGGTCGTGCCGCTCCGCCTCCAGTCAGAATTGCGGCGGCCTGCCGGATCTTGTCCGCAGGCACGCCGGTGATGGCAGAGGCACCTTCGGGCGTGAACTCGTCGCGACTGAACAGGTAGTCCTGAAGCTCTTCGAATGTCCTACCGAAGAGTTGCCGGCGCCAGCCTGACTCACCGTCCAGTTCTTCACGATTGGCGACGTACTGGTCGATGAACTCCGTGTCCTCCCAGCCGTTGGCGATGATCTCGCGCACCAAGGCGTTGTAGAGGGCAACGTCGGTTCCTGGTCGGAGCTGAAGATGCAGTCCGCCGCGGCTTTCAGCAAAGGCCGCCGTAAACGTCTTCCGAGGATCGACGTAGATGATCGTTGCCCCGCCGGGTGCTTGGAATGTCGTGAAGCGCACCGTCTTGGTTTCGTACGGGTCGCTGCCGGCAATGAAGATGACGTCGGCCTCGGCGTCGTCTTCGAATGCAGATCCGAATGCATCGATGCCGGTGTCGGACAGGCCGGGGACATCATCACCATCAGCCGGAGCATGGTGAGGCGAGAAGTTGGGCGTGGCAATTTCCTTGAGCGCCAGCTTGCTGGCTGCGTACGTGTTCTCGTAGAACTCGTACGAGTAGATCTTCATGCCCCAGGCCAGCTCGCCATAGTTATCGATCACATGCCGTCCGAGGTCCGCAACGAGGTCGGTTGCCATCTCCCATGAGATCGGGACGAAATCGCCCCGGACCTTGAGCAGCGGGGTGGTGAGGCGATCGGAGGTGGGGCCGTCCTTGGTGTACACCTTCTTGGCAAGCGCTCCACCTCTGACAGAGTGGGTGCCTCCTTTGTTGACCACCTGCGAATCCCCGTCAGGCAGGATCAGGAGGTTGTGGGGGTGCCCAGAAAGCTCGATTACGTTGTGCATGGTTTCCGATGCCCACTTGCCGGAGAGCGGCAAGGTCGGTAAGTCCACCCCAAGCGCATTGTCAGACTCTGTGCCGTCTGTGCCGACGGGCCAGGTGTACACCTTGTATCCGCAAGCGATGGGGCAGTACTCGCAGCAGATGGACTTGATCGTGGCGTCGACGGGAGGGATCGGGACACTCATGCGGACGCTCCCACCGCTTCGCCTCCGGAGAGGTTGTCAGCGAACCCATAAATCAGCCGGATCACTCCCGTGGCGTACACGGCGTTGTCCTCGATGGCGAGGCTTATCTGGGGAAGGTTCTGGGTCGCCTGGCCGAGGACGACCTGGCCACCCTTCTGCAAGTCGAAGGTCGAGTAGTGACATGGGCAAGGACCAAGCACGCCGATCTCAGGCTTGTAGGCCTCGATGACGCATCCCATGTGGGTGCAGATGCGGGAGAACGCCACCAAATCTTCGCCCTCGCCGACGCCGCCGAGTATGGGCTGGTTGGCCTGGACGAGGAGGTTGGTCTGGCCAACTAGCGGATAGTCGAAGGTGACCGGTTCGGTGATCGGCAGATCGGCCACTTTCACACGCGGGAAGGTGGAAACGAGCGCAACCGGCGGTGGCGGGACGGTTCCTGGAGGCATCGTGGTCGTTGCCGTGGCGACTGTGCCATCGCTCTGCAACGACTGGGTAACGGGGATGACGACGCCCACCGCAGTAGTTGCTCCAACGGCGATGCCTGCCCACAAGAATTCCCGGCGCGTGATTTCCACTGATGACTCCTCTTTTGCACGTGATCGTGCTGGCCCAGCATAGGAGCGGACAAGGGACCTATGGCCCCGTCATGGGGCCGTTGGTCACTGGAGCTCCTTCGGGTCTTCCGGGAGGCTGCCTGGCGTGGACCCGAAGACAACAGCCGACAACCAATCCCCTTCCTGGGCAACATTCCTCGCGGGCATCGGCATCGGCTTCGTGGTGGCGGTGACTTTGGGCCTTTCCGTGGCGCTTTTCGCGTCGGTGGGTGCCGAAGCCAGCCCTACAGCCATGGCGGATGATCCCGCTCTCGTCGTCAGCCAGGGTGAGGCGGCTGCCACGGCCTACGGGTGCGCTGCCTGTCACAGCGTCGATGGCACCCGCGGCATCGGGCCCTCCTGGCTGGCCGTGGCCGGGAGCGACCGTCCATTGGCGGACGGGACGTCCGTTGTGGCCGACACGGACTACCTGGTGGAGTCGATCCTCGATCCCAGTGCGCAACTCGTGGCAGACTTCGACGACGCGATGCCCAAGGGGCTTGGAGACGTCCTCAGTGCCGAAGACCTCGATGCGGTCGTCGCCTACATCGAGTCGCTGGGCGGATAGTCGCTACAGCGTCGACAGAGCCTCGAGCAGGCGATCGACTTCATCCACCGACGTGTAGTGCAGGAACCCGATCCGGACGAGCCCGCCACTGTCGAGGAGGCCAAGGCTCTCCATGACCCCCACTGCGTAGTAGTGGCCGTCCCAGACGAAGATGCCCTGCTTGCCGAGGCGGGCGGCAACATCGCGGGCGCCCATGCCTGCCACGTCGATCGTGAAGGTCGGCACGCGACCGTCCATGGTCGCGATGCCGTAGAGCCGTATCCGGTCGATGTCCCTGGCTCCTTCCAGGAACCTTGCTCCCAGCATGAGCTCGTGCTCGCCGATGCCTGCGTAGGCGGCAGCCAGCTTGTCTCGCCGCGTCTCGCCTTCTCCGAGTGATGCGAGATAGTCGACGGCCGCCGTGACCCCCGCCAGGCTCTCGAAACTCTGCGTGCCGGTCTCCCACTTGGCGGGCCCGCTCGCAGGTGACGGCCGTACCTTGTAGGCGTCGAGAGTCTCCAACAGCTCGGGCCGTCCGTAGACCATCCCGGTATGGGGGCCAAAGAATTTGTAGGCCGACACGGCGAGGAAGTCGCAACCGATGGCGTCGACGTCGATGAGACCGTGGGGGGCGTAGTGGACGGCGTCGACGTACACCAGGGCGCCGGCTGCGTGGGCGGCCGAGGTGATGGCGGCAACATCTACCACCGTTCCCAGAGCGTTCGACGCATAGGTCACGGCCACGAGCCGGGTGCGCGGCCCTATGGCATCGGCGACCGCTCGGGAATCGAGCGTGAACGTCTCGGTATCGAACGGCACCTCGGTGACGTCGACTCCGTGCTCTTCGGCAGCCAAGACCCATGGTGTTCGGTTGGCGTCGTGGTCGAGGGCGGTGACCACGATGTGATCGCCAGCGTTCCAGGTGCGTGAGAACGCTCGACTGAATGCAAACGTGAGGCTGGTCATGTTCTGGCCGAACACGATCGACTCCGGGCCGGCCGCCCCCAACAAATCTGCAACCGCTCGACGGGCTGCGTTGGTGGTCCGGATTGCGGCTCGACCCGCCGCGAACAGGGGACTCAGATTCGAGACACCGTCGGACAAGACGCGATCCATCGCCTCGATCACCGAGGCGGGGACCTGACTCCCACCCGGGCCGTCGAGGTAACTCGCCTGATGGTCGCCGACCTCGCGGCGCAGTGCCGGGAACTGTGCTCGGGTCGCGGCGATGTCAAACATATGATGCTTCAGGAGTCATGGCCCCACGCTAAACGACTCGAGGGATCGGGCGGCGGCTGCGGTGGCCGATAGGCTGGCCGGATGACAGGACAGATCAGAGATGTGACCATCGATGGGATCACGACGGTCACGATCGCCAACCCGGAACGGAAGAATGCCCTCACAGGCTCGATGCTCGAATCGCTCGCCGAGGTCACCAGGACCGTATCTGGCGAGGTCGTGATCCTGTGGGGCGACGACGAGGTCTTCTGTGCAGGGGCGGACCTCGACGAGCTGGATGATGTGGCAAGAGCTGGTCTCCTCGAGGAGAAGCTGGCTGCTGCTGCTGATGCCATCGCCGGATGCCCGGTTCCGGTCATTGCGGCAATCGAAGGCCCCTGTCTCGGAGCGGCCGTGGAGCTGGCGGCTGCGTGTGACATCCGAGTCTCCAGCACGACCGCATTCTTCGAGGTGCCGGCTACTCGCCTCGGAATCCTCTATCGACCCGAGGGACTACGAAGACTGTCCGTCCGGCTCGGGGCGCATGCGGTTCGTCGACTGCTCTTGGCGAACGAGAGAACGTCGGCGGAAGCGTTGGGGCCGTTTGTGTCGCCTCTCGTCCCGCCCGGGACGGCCTACCACGAAGCCAGTCGGATGGCCGGCCACATCGCCACCTTGTCCGGGCCGGCAGTGGCTGCGACGAAGTCCCTCCTCAACGAGATCGAGGAGGGCCGATTCGACTCCACTGCGTGGGAATCGGTCCGGGAAGACTTGCGGAGGCGGGCTCTCGGCCTCTCCGAGTAGGCACTAACGCTCCGACTCGAGCGGGTACCCGTTCATCATGCACCCGTCGAGCGATTTGGTCTGCTGCTGCATCACCGGTGCCGGCTCTCCGGCGGCCGGACAGCCGACATGTCCATGGCCCAGGCCGTGCCCGACCTCGTGGTTGATCACGTATTCTCGGTAGACGTCGAGTGACTCGGCGTACTCATCGGTCCCGTGCTGCCATCGCCAGACATTGATCGCCGCCCGGGAGCCAGTCCAACACGAGAAGATGCCGTTGGTCTGCAATGGGGCACACTCGGCGTCGGTGAGGGCAGGGCTGAGGAGGGCGACCCGAAAGGCTACCGGCCCGGCGTCGACCCGCTGAAGCGAAAGCCGATCTCCGCCCCCCCAGCTTCTCTCGTCGCCGAGAACAGACTCGACAACATGCGCGAAGCAGGTTGGATCCACGGCCAACCCTTCTTCGACCTCCACGATATACCGGACGAGCGTGCCGCCTCCCGACGGCTCGGAGGTCCCGGTGACGACGACGGGATCGCCGGTGGGAGCGTGCTCACTGCCGGTCAGGCACCCATCGGAAAGTCCATCGAGCGAGGCAGTTCCGTCACCTGCCGGCACCGCAGCGGCGGTGCCCGCGTCGACCGACGGCCCAGATACCTCCGCAGAAGCGGTATCCGTCGTAGGCGCTGGTGCGGGGGTGTCGACGCTCGTCGGCTCATCGATTGCGAGTATCGACCGAGGGACTGCCGCTTGGTCGCCAGAGAGAGCAGCGATACCGGCGGCCACCGCAATCAGCGTCAGGAAGACAACTGTGCCCAGTAGAGAACGTCTCGACATCGATGGCAATGGTATTCGCCTGGAGCGACTCGATGTACACTGTGTGAACGATCGTTAACACCATGAGCTCAAAGCAAGAAAAACTCCCGGCCCAAGCCGGTGTCACCGAGGTGGCGCCCAAGGTATTGCGCATTCAACTGCCGGTGCGTTTCACGGGCCTCGGTCATGTGAACATGTACGTCCTCGAGGACTCCGAGGGCGCAACCATCATCGACCCCGGGTTGCCGACGCGTTCTTCGTGGAGAGCGATCACGGCCGGAATGGGCGAGGCCGGCATCCCCCTGCGCCGGGTCCATTCGGTCCTCGTCACGCATTCTCATCCTGATCACTTCGGCGGAGTTCGGCGTTTGCTGGGAGCCTCACACGCGACGATGGTGGCGCACTCCCGCTATCGGACCTGGTGGCGACCCCACGGCCATATCGATGCCGACGACATCGGCGATGAAGCGCAGGCGATGGAACGCCGCGCTCGGTCAGGGGTGTATCCGTGGCATGACCCGGCCAAGGCGCGCGGATGGAGAGGGGCGTTGTCGGCGTTGGGCCCCAAGAACTTCTTTCTCGGCTCGATGCGGTCGCCGGTGCCCGATCGCCGGATTGCGGACGGCGAGGTCTTCGGCCTCGGCGGCACCGATTGGATCGGTGTTCACACCCCTGGTCACACCGGCGACCACCTGTGCCTTTTCGACCCCGCCGAGGGGACACTGATAACGGGCGATCATGTGCTGCCGTCGATCACGCCTCACGTGGGGGCGTTGGGCTCCGGCCCCGATCCACTCGGCACGTATCTCGCCTCTCTCGACAAAGTCGCCAAGCTCGACGTGGACAAGGCGCTTCCCGCTCACGGGCAGCCGTTTGGCGCATTGGCGAACCGTGTCGAAGAGATCAAGCATCACCACGACAAGCGTCTGCGCCAGCTGACCGAGGCCGCCCGCGATCTGGGGCCTGCTACGGCGGAACAGTTCTCCCAGGTGATCTACCCCCGGCGACTCTGGGGATACCTGGCCGAGTCGGAGACCTACGCCCACCTCATTCACCTGCAGGCATTGGGCAAGGCTGAACGCTCGGGGCCGGGTGGAATCTACTTCGCGATCGCAGCCGAAGGCGCCGTCTCGACGTAGAGTCCGGTCGATGAATGCTGCGGTACCTGTCGCGATCGTTGGTGCCGGGCGAATGGGCGCATTCCACGCCAGAGCGCTGACCCGAGTCGACGAGGTGGAGGTGGTTGCTCTCGCCGACCCAGACCCGCACACCGCGCGCCTTGCTGAGGAGCTAGGGGTCGCGATCACGGTGGCGTCTGTCGACGATCTGATCGCTTCCCAGGTCGCCGAAGCATGGATCGTGGCTGCTCCAACCCACCTGCACCCCTCGATCGTTGCGAACGCGCTCGACCACGAGATTCCTGTCCTTTGCGAAAAACCGCTCTCGCTCGACCTCGCCGTCGGCATGGCGCTCGAGCAGCGGGTCGGTGATCTGATCCTCCAAGTCGGATTCTGGCGGCGCTTTTCGCCGCCCTGGGCCTTGGCCAAGGCTGCCATCGACCAAGGCGACATCGGGCGGCCGCTCATGCTGCGGCTCTCGCAATGGGACGCCGATCCGCCCCCTGCGGCATTCTGCGATCCGGCGGTGAGCGGTGGGCTCGCCGTCGATTGCGGAATCCACGAATTCGATCTGATCGAATGGCTCACTGGTAGGACGGTGACTCGGGTGCTGGCTCGCCCGCTCCCCGTCGTCGACGAGTCGCTCGCAGTCGTCGGAGACGTCGATAACCTCGTCGTGCTCCTGGAACTGGACGATGGAGCAGTCGCCACTGTCGACCTGTCCCGCAACGCTCGCTATGCCGATGATGTCCGCACGGAAGTGCTGGGATCGAATGGAGCGCTGTTTGTGGAGATGTTGCCTGCTGGCCGCCTGCGCATCGGCGGACCGGACGGCATCAAAAGGCTCGTCGAGGCCGATGCCGAGGATGCAATGGCGGCAGGTGTCGCCGAACAGGCCCGGGCGTTCGTTCGTCGAATCAAGGGAGGAAACGGGCTCGTCCCGGGTGCCGGAGAAGCGAACCGGGCGCTCGCCATCGCCCTCGCTGCCCGTGAATCGGCCGACCGTGGCACCTGGGTGGGTCTGGCCGGCGCACTCAGCGGCTGAGGTCCCTGAACCCCACCGGCTCCCACCCCAGGTCCGTTACCCAATTGATGAACACCGGGTCTCCGAAGAGATCGAACTCCTGAACCCGGAAGGCGGCGTCGCGGGGATGGACGGCCGACACCTCTCCCGGCGCGTTGCAGTGCAGTGAAACAAACGTCGTCCCGGCGTGCACCTCGCCAAGGAGCTCTTCGTAGACGGCGCGGGCTGGCCGGCCCACATGGCGGAGGCCGATGACAAATCGGTCAGCCACTGCCAGCCCGGCCTGGTCGAGAGTGCCCCGCAGCGCCTGCATCTCGGCCAGGTCGACACCGTCGAGGCCATCAGCTTCATCGCCGAGTTCCACCGAAGCTGCGTAGTGATCGAATTGGGTGGGAAACAGCGTGGGCAGTCCGAACTGAATCGCCAGGTCCACGGTGAGGGCGGCGAACTCGGGAACCAGCGCGGCTCCCATGTGGTGGTCGAGGTGTGTGATCGCGATTCCGGACTCCTGGGCTCTCATGATCTGGGCCTCGAGCTCTACCCAAACCGCCTCGGGTTGAGCGTGTCGACGAACCGATGGGACATCGGCCCAGAAGTAACCATCATCATCGATGAGACCGGAGGTGCGCGAGCTGGTGGAAAGTGGTTGCCATCGGTAGTTGGCTGACTCGCTGGTCAGCGTGAGGTGAACCCCCAGATCGAGTTCGGTGCGCCGCCGTGCCAAGGCGGCCGCCTCGGGAAACCACCCGCTGGGAACCACGATCGATCCCGAGGTGATGAGACCGGTTCCGTTCAGGACCTCCATGGCGACGTTCGACCCGTGTGTCGCTCCGACGTCGTCGATGTGAAAGATGGTGCGCGCCACAAGGGAAACCTACGCGAAGCAAGGCGAGCCGATACCCGCCTCGCTTCGAAATCATGCTGCGTCTAGCTGCTCGGAACGATGATCGTTCCGTCGATGATGAGCGCTTTGATCGCTTCCAGGTCAGGGACGATGTCGTCCACGAAGCCTGTTCATTCCGCAGGCTGAGTCATTCGGTTTGAATGGCTTGAGCCGCGGGCTAACCCCTCAGTCGGAGTCTCCGTCATCGTGCGGGCTCCAGAGCTTGTGGCAAAGCCGATTCGCTAACGTCGGCCAATGGACTACTTGGCCTTTCTTGCGGCCGACAGCGCCCGATTTGGCGAGGTGCTGGCCGGCGTCGACGCCGATCGAGCGGTTCCTTCCTGTCCGGCTTGGACGGCTTCGGATCTGCTGTGGCACCTGACGGAGGTGCAGGCGTTCTGGCGAAGGATCGTCGAAGAACGGGCGCCGGCTCCAAAGGCGGCCGATCTGACACGAGAGGCCGACTATCGGTCGGCTTTGGAGCTGTTCCACCGAGAGTCTGAGAAGCTCCAGGCCGTGTTGGCTGCGACGGGGCCGGCAACCGCCGTATGGACGTGGGCGGACGACCAAACCGTTGGTTTCGTCCGACGACGCCAAGCCCATGAGGCACTCATTCATCGGGTTGACGCAGAGCTCACCGCCGGCCTTGCCGCCGAGGCGGTTGACAAGGAGTTCGCCTCCGATGGCGTGGACGAGATCCTCACCGTGATGATGTCAGGAGTACCCGACTGGGCAGATTTCCACCCAGGTGGTGACATCGTGGCCGTGGAGACAACCGATACCGGCCATCGGTGGGTGCTGGAAATCGGCGCTTTCAGCGGGGAGTCACCCGACTCGGGGAAGAGCTACGAGTCAGAGCCGGCCGCCGTACTCACCGATGCCAATCCGCTGAGCGTCATCACCGGGACGGCGGGAGATCTCGACCTCTGGTTGTGGGGCAGGCGGGCTTCCTCAGGCATCACCGGCGACCATCACACGGTCGATGCGCTTCGGCTGCTGGCGTCGGTATCCACGCAGTGACGGCTCAGCTGGTCCCGTCGGCGTTGTCTTCATCGGCGTGCCGCACGACGACGAGGACTTGATCGTTTTCCACCTGGTCGCCGGCTGCAACGTGCACAGAGGAGACCGTCCCGTCGAACGTGGCGCGGACGGAGTGTTCCATCTTCATCGCCTCGACGATCACCAGGACGTCGCCCGCCTGTGCCTCATCGCCTTCCTCAACTGAGACCGAAACGACCTGCCCCGGCATGGGAGAGACAAGCGATCCCGCAGCATCTTCCACTTCTTCGATGCCAAAACGGGGAAGCTCGCGACATTCCGATGCGCCGTCTGGCCCGTCGACGAAGTACCGGTCTCCCACCTGGGCCACCGTGTAGGCGCGGGCAACACCAGCGCTCTCGATCGTCACCCAATCCGAGGAGACTCGTGGCACCGCCACTTGCTCGAGCACTTGGCCGTCGACTGTTGCCTCGAAGGTGTTGCCACGACTGAACCGATAGCCGACGGCGATCTCTCGGTCCTCGATCTCGAAGGAAACCTCCTGCAGCTGTGAAGGGCTGTTCCGCCAGCCGCTCGGCACCTGCGCCAAGACCTGCGTCTCAGAGCGATTGATTGCCTGGCGGGCCAGGGCTGCCGCCAAGGCATGTCTGCCGAGCACCGGATCGGGTAACGGGTCGTCGAGCTCCGCGGGTGGATGGCGCTCCAGGAAGTGTGTGTCGGTGTCACCTGCCAAGAACTCAGGGTGGCGGAGGATCTCAACGAGGAGGCGCCGGTTGGTGGTGACGCCATGGATGTGAGCGTGGTCCAGAGCCAGGGCCAGCGCCCGGGCAGCCTCGTTGCGAGTGGGGGCGTGGGCGATCACCTTGGCGAGCATCGGGTCGTAGTGGATCGATACCTCAGATCCATCCTCAACACCCGAGTCGACGCGCACACCATCGGGGATTGCGAAGCGATGCAGTGTTCCTGTTTGCGGTAGGAAGCCGGCGCGCGTGTCTTCTGCATACAGCCGCGCTTCAATCGCATGCCCATGCATCGCAGCCATCAGCACCGAATCAGACATTGGTTCGCGGTCGGCGATGAGCAGCTGCAGTCGGACGAGGTCGATTCCCGTGACCATCTCGGTGACTGGGTGTTCCACCTGCAGACGAGTATTCATCTCCAGGAAATAGAAGTCGTCGTCTTCGCCGAGTAGGAATTCGACTGTTCCCGCACCGACGTAGTCGACCGCCGATGCCGCAGCCAACGCAGCCGCTCCCATCCTCTTCCGTAGGTCGATGTCAACCGCAGGAGACGGAGACTCTTCGATGATCTTCTGGTGGCGGCGTTGAATCGAGCACTCCCGTTCGAACAGGTGGACATGGTTTCCGAAGTGGTCGCCGAACACCTGAACCTCGATATGGCGGGGTGACTCGAGGTACTTCTCCAGGAACACGGTCTTGTCGCCGAATGCCGCCTCTGCCTCCCGTTCGGCGCCTCGAACGGCCTCAATCAATGCGGCCGGCTCGGTGACGATTCGCATGCCTTTGCCGCCCCCGCCCGCCGAGGCCTTCACCAGGACGGGGTACCCAATCGTCCGGGCGGCGGCGGTCGTCTCAGAGTCGCTGAGACCGGTCACATCGGTGCTGGCCAGGGTCGGCACTCCGATGTCTTGCATCAGCTTCTTCGACTCCAGCTTGCTGCCCATCACGGCGATCGCGTCGACGGAGGGACCGACGAAGATGAGCCCGGCGGCCCGAACGGCCTTGGCGAACTCGGCGTTCTCGGCGAGGAACCCATAGCCAGGGTGGACGCTGTCGGCACCCGTTGCTTTAGCTGCTTCGATGATCTTGGGAATATCGAGGTAGGTGTCCGAAGCCGCAGTACCCGCCAGTCGAACCGACTCCTCGGCCTCCCTGACGTGGGGAGCCTTGTGATCGGCATCGGAGAACACGGCCACCGTTGGTATACCCATTCCATGAGCGGTGCGAATGATCCGACGGGCAATTTCGCCCCGGTTGGCTATGAGCAGCTTGTGAATCATCGCTGGAAGAGACTAACCATCGCTGTTAGGCCCGGTGGTACGGATGGCCGGCCCGGATGGTCTCCGCCCGATAGAGCTGCTCCAGCAACACGAGGCGTGCCAACTCATGGGGAAAGGTCATCGACGAAAGCGACCACAGCTCCTCCACAGAAGCACGCAGCGAATCCGTGTGTCCGTCGGCGCCGCCAATCAGGATGCTGAGTCGGGAGATGCCGTCGTTCTCCAGATTGCTGAGGTGATTGGCCAGTTCCTCTGAGCTGAACTGGCGGCCCGCCTCGTCAAGAGCAATCCGACGCCATCCCTCGGATCTGCCGAGGAGTCCTGAACTGGTCTCGGCTTGGCGGCGGGCCGGGTCGCGATGCCGCTCTCGAATCTCTGCGACTTCAACGGCAGCGACCTTCGACAGCCGGCCGGCGTAGAGGGCGCATCCGTCGGCGTAGAAACCCTTCTTCAGTGTTCCCGCCGCCACGATGAGATAGCGCATCAGCGGAAACGACCCGTCCGTCTGGTCACAGGAGGTTGCCGAAGCGGTGCATGGTGCGGCTGATCGATTGTTCTTGGAGGTAGCGCAACATCTCGAGGCGGCCGCTGGCGGCGACGGGGGCGGCTTCGACGTCGATCTCTGCGTCGTGGGCTGCGGCGAGTTCGGCGTCTGACGGTGTTCCGAGGTGGCGGATCCGCGACCAGCGAGGCATGCGAGCCACCAGATCTGGGAAGCTCTCCACCGACACGTCGACGCCCGCCACCTCGAGTCCGGGAATCGGCTGAGCGGAGCTGACCGACGGCCTCGCCCCGGCCCGGCTGGAGGCCAAGACGGCACGGGCGATGTCTCGTCGCGATCCGCCGTCGGCTCGGATGACCACGACTCGGGGTTGGTATCGGAAGATGTTGGCCTCGACTTTCAGGCCGGCGGGGTCGTGCTCGCGTCCGAACTCTTCTTCCCACCAGAATTGGTCATCGGCGGCGACGGCAGCCAGCCAATCAGCATCCTCGGGAGCCATGCCGACCACCAGTCGTTCCAGCAGACTCAGCTGCGTACCTTGGGGGTGGATGTGGCGAGCGGGAACCGTATCCGACGTCCAGCTGCCCAATTGGGCCACGTAATTGGGGCCACCGGCCTTGGCGCCAGGGCCGACCGCTGAGCGCTTCCGGCCGCCGAAGGGCTGTCGCTGCACGATGGCTCCGGTGATGTGGCGGTTGATGTAGGCATTGCCGACGTCGACGGCGTCGAGCCACCGGTCCACCTCGTGAGGGTCGAGCGAATGGATGCCTCCGGTGAGACCGAATGCGGATTGGTTCTGCAGGGCAATCGCGTGGTCGAGGTCACGTGCCGCCATGAGACCCAGCACCGGGCCGAAGCACTCGGTCTCGTGAAACCACGAGCCGGGGGCGACGTCGTCGAGAATGCCGGGCGACCATAGCCTTCGCTCATCGTCGAGCTGTTGAGGGGCGAGGAGCCACTGGGCATCGCGATCGGTGAGGGCTCGTTCCAATGGCCCGGTCACTGGGCTGATGACCGGGCCCATGTTGGTTGGCAGCTCATCGGTGGGGCCGATCACCATGCTTTTGGTGGCGTCCAGAAGCTGGCGGCGGAAACGATCGGACGTGAACACGTCGCCAACCAGGATGCCCAGGCTGGCTGCCGAGCATTTCTGGCCCGAATGCCCGAACGCCGATCGGACGAGGTCTGCGGCGGCCAGGTCGAGGTCGGCGTGCGGAGTGACGATGAGGGCGTTCTTGCCGCTGGTTTCGGCGAACAGGTGCATGTCGGGCCGCCACCCTCGGAAGAGCTTGGCCGTCTCCCAGCTGCCGGTGAGGATGACGCCGTCGACGCTGGTGACGAGGTGTTGGCCAACCGCATGGTCAGGTGTGCGAACGAACTGGAGGACATCCTCCGGCACGCCGGCGGTCCAGCATGCTTCTGCGATCAGCTCGGCGCAGCGAGTCGCTTGGTGTGAGGGCTTGAAGATCACGGCGTTGCCCGCCGCCAAAGCGGCCATGACGCCGCCGGTGGGAATTGCCACCGGGAAGTTCCACGGTGGCACAACAGCCACCAACCCGAGAGGCGTGAATGATCCGTATTCGCTGGGGGTGCCGTCGAGGGCATGCCTCGCGTAGTAGCGAGCGAAGTCGACCGCCTCGCTCACCTCCGGATCGGCTTGAACGAAGGTCTTCGATGCCTCGTGAACCATTGCGCTGATGAGGTCGCCCCGTCGGGACGCCAGCTCATCGCCAATGGCTGCAAGGATGGCGCCCCGTTCAGAGGCAGATCGACTGGCCCAACCAGCTACGGCGGCCCGTCCCCGGGCGAGGCGGGCTCCGAGGTCTTCGACGTTGTCGGTGATCGGCTCCTTGGTGGCGACCGGTTTGGTGGCCACCACCTGTTGGGCCCATTCGCGGTTGGCCGGATCGGCGGGGTCGGAGTCGGGCTCGCTGGCGAAGGGACTCTGCAGGTCGGTAGGGGAGGCTGGGCGATCGCGCTCGTACCGCCGTCGAGGTTGGTCGGCAACCGACCAGCGGTTGGCCAGTGACGTGCGGAAGATCTCCTCTTGTTGCTTGAAGGCCACCGAGCCGGGTACGAGTGAGAACAGCGCGTGGAGGAAGTTCTCCGGCGAGGCGTTCTCTTCGAGTCGCCGAAACAGGTATCCAATGGCAACGTCGAAGTCCGCCGCCGCCACCACTGGGGTGTAGAGCAGCATGTGGCCCGAATCGTCTCGGACCACTTCGGAATGAGTGGGGGCCATCCCTTGGAGCATCTCGAACGCGACCCGGTCCGATACCGCCCGCTCCCGCGCCAGCAGCAATGTCCAGGCGATGTCGAAGAGGTTGTGGCTGCCAACGCCGATGGTTACGCCCTTGAGCCGGTCGGGATGGAGCGCCCAGTCGAGGCAGCGTTTGAAGTTGGCATCGGTTTCGGGTTTGGTGTCATAGGGTGCCTGCGGCCAGCCGTGCATCTCGGCTTCGACCTTCTCCATGGCCAGGTTGGCTCCCTTGACCAACCGGATATTGATGGAGCCGCCTCCTGCCTCGTGGCGGGCGTTGGCCCATGCAACGACCTCTTGGAGCCGCGCGAGGGCGTCCGGCAGGTAGGCCTGAAGAACGATGCCGGCGTCGAGGGTGGGTCGTTCGTCCAGGAGCTGGGTGAAGGCGTCGATGGTGAGGTCGAAGTCTTCGTAGTCCTCCATGTCGAGGTTCACGAAGGTTGGCGGTTCCGCCGCCTCGCCCGCGTCGTAGAGCTTCCCGAGGCGGTCCTTGATCCTGGCCAGCGAGTCGTCGTATGCCCACAGGTCGATCTGGCTGGCGATGGCCGAGATCTTCACCGACACGTAGTCGACGTCGGGGCGCCGGAGCGTTGCCAGAAGCCGGTCGAAGCGTCGCCCCGCTTCCTTTTCGCCGAGGATGGCCTCGCCGAGCAGGTTGACGTTCATGGCGTACCCTTCTTCGCGTCGCAGCCGAAGATGGTCGGTCAGCTTCGCTGGGTCGGCGTCTGCCACCAAGTGGCCAACCAACGCTCGCATCCTCACCCGAGCCAATGGGATGACGATGCCGGGCATCAGGGGAGCGAGCTTGGCGCCCGCCCATAGCAAAGCTCGGTCGACCGGCGCGAGGAAAGATGGCAGCGGATCGTCTCGAACCAGCACCGCCAATTGGTGGGCCGCCGATCGGTTGTTCTCCGGCCGGGCAACCCGATCGACAAACCGCATGGTGAAGGCAACAGCCTCGGGATCTTCCATCAGCGTGCCGAGCCGGTCCGCCACGGCGCGGTCGGATCGGGAGAGGCCGGCGGTAGCTCTGGTCAGCCAATCCTCGACGAGGCGAACTGCCTCGTCGGCCAGCCGATCGGCATCGGACGGCGGCTGGTTCTCATTCATCCGAACATCGTATCCGCCTGGCCTGTCGCTCGGCCGACTTTGGGTCCGGCGTCTCACCGCCTCTCCGATGTGATCGTTGCGGGAGCACCCGGCTTGCGCACCGGACCCAAACGTGAAGAACGGCTCCGCGTTCTTCAATGCGGTTGCGTGCAACCGCACGACGCCAGGTCGGCCGAGGGTCGTCACCAAAAGCTGCGCGTTTGGCTGCGGCCAAGCCCCGACGCTCCCGAAGGCTGTTCACCAACCGACACGACCGTCGTTGACGTCCTCAGGTGCACCCCAAACCGTCTGGGCGTCTGAGACGAGGTTGGTGGCCGACCTCGCTCCCGAAGCGTCAGCCAGATACGAGCGCAGACGTGCCGGTATGCGCTCTTCGGGGAAGTGCTCGTTATGGCGCGGGAACAGGGCGATCTGGCGGAGGTGGCCGGTGGCGGTTGTGGTCCCCAGTCCCGAGTGGCTAGTTCCGCGTCGCAAGCCGGCTCGACCTTCAATTCCGCATCTCGAGGGAGAAGGTGTGGACCCGCTCATAGGCTTGTCCCATCACCACTCGTATCTCGCCCGAGGTGATGCCGTAGACCAGCGACCATTGTGCGTGTGGCTGGGCAACCCGTTCGAGCAGTCTCAGGGCAGCATCGAAGTCGAGGTCGCCCCCGCTCGATTCGAGTTCCTCCGTGATGGCGTCATAACGCTGGCACTGGCCTGCGGGTGATTCGACTGCGGACATCAGGAAGTTGGTGGCGTGGTGCCAGTCGGTCTGGGTCCACAAGACGCGGATCTCGCCCGCGTGGTACTCGACCAGAGCGGCGTCTCCCGCGGCGTCGGCCAGCAGGTAGTGGAGCGGGGTCTGACCCTCGAAATCGACGTTGTAGCTCCGCATCAACTCGACAGCCTCTCCGACTGTGGCAGCCCCGTCGAGCGCCAACCGGATGATCGCGAGGGAATCCACCGTGTCCTTGCCGGGATCCACCGGCACGTACACTTCGGGCACGGCCGCCATACCTATCACCAGGCCGGCTTCGTTGATGCCGTCAAAGGGAATCCTGGGGGTGTCGAGCAACCCGAGGAGTTCGCCGAGCGGCTTCCGCGTCAGGTCCGCAGAATCGTCGCCGGGGAAGCCCTGGGCCAGCGCCCGCGTACCTCGGCGAGCGAAACCGAGTTACAGTCGGAGTGTGCTTCAAGAGGTTCACGTCCTCCACTTGCAGCCCCGCCTTTCGCCCTAACGGGGACCCGCATTGGCGGCGGTCAGGACGAGACCGCGAAAATCGCCGCGAGCGTCCGCGACCGTAGCGACTTCTTCGGGCGCCAAAACTCGCATTTCGTCCCGCTCGATTATCGCCAGCTCGCCCCCCCAAGCTTTGGCTTCGCTCCTAGTGTCATTGACGATGGTGCGGATTCAAAAGCGTCGCGATATTTTCAGGAGGGAGGAACATGTCCACTGAGGAGAACAAGGTTCTGTTCAGGGGGATAATCGGGGATTTCAATAGTGGGAAACACGATGCACCCTTCGATGTCATGGCATCGGACTGTGTCATCGAGGACGAGAGGGGGGAGAGTTTCAACAAGGAGTCGTACAGGAAGCGTATGGCCGAGCTGTTGGCCGTATTCCCCGACTACCACCTTGTCATCAAGGACCTGTATGCCGTTGAAGATAAGGTCATTGTGCGTTACTCAGAGACCGGGACCATGAAGGGGGATTTCATGGGGATACCTGCAACGGGGAAATCCTTCACGGCACCCGCCATAGAGATCTGGCGTTTCAACGATGGCAGGCTTACAGGATTGTGGATGGCAAGGGATACCTTGACCGCAAGTATGCAGACCGGCATGATCCAAATGTGAGAGAGGCTAGATGTATCCAACTGGATCTTGGGTGGCGACTCGTGAGCATTTTGGCGGCCAACGCTCCACCCGCTGAGCACGAACCTACCCATCCTGATGATCAACTCACCCCAATGTAAGTCGTTCAGCCAGTCAGAGTTGCGCACCCATAATCACGCCCACCGAACCCCCCACAAACCGGATCAACATGCGCGAGAACCGGCAATCTGGAGCGGGTCGGAGGGTTCGTCTTGCACCGTGCCGATCCAACGGCCCGAAGTGGGAACCGGCATGCCTTGCCGGGCGTCGAACACGGAGGCCGGGAAATGGGAACGGAAACCATGACCGACCCAATGCACTCCTTGGACGGCGTTGAGCCTCGCCTGGACGGCTGACCCAACGTCGTCGAGCGCAGCGCAGGGCGTTCCTCGCGGAGTAGGTTTCCCATAGCGCGGGATTGTTTTGCCACCGTCGGCAGCAGCAGATCCAGGGTGCTCTGCAGAAGGGAAGCCGAACGTTCGAAGACGTGCCGGCTGCGCCCTCCCGAGCGGGGCGAGACGGTCCAGAAAACCTGGGCGACGAATGGAGGATCAGATGCCCAAATACGTGAGCTTGTTCAACTACACCGGCAAGATCGAGGGTGGCGGCCCGGAACGCTTCGCACAAGCCCAACAGATCGTTGCCGCAGAGGGCTGTGAGATCGACTCGGTGTACGGCCTCCTCGGTGCCTACGACATCGTTACGGTTATCGATTGCCCCGACAGTCGCGCTGCGATGAAGGTAGCGGCGAAGGTCGGCAATCTGATCGGCGCCCGATCGCAAACGATGCAGGCAGTAGATCGAGATGACTTCCTCCAAATGCTGACCGAGCTATAGCAGGACAGTTGCCGCCCGGATGTTGTACAGCCTGCCGACCTAGACGCCGCGCCCAGCTCCGGCAGCACCGATCCCGACGAAAGCGCCGACCGCGGGGTCGAGCCGGCACTCTCCCCGAGGTCAGGTGGTGGAGGGCTGCTCGTAGGATCGCAGCCGGGCAGATCCTGAGTTGCGATGATGCCTCCCAGACCGTTAGCCAGTGACAAGCGCAGACGTCGCGATATGCGTGGCCCGGACTGGATTGGCCTGGTATCTCTTGGCCCCACGTGGATCAGATCGTGGATCGCTTTGGCGGTGGCAGCTTGTCGAGGGCAGTAGAGAGTTCCTGGAGGGAGTCCAGAACTCGGCGCAGGTTCTCTTCCCCGAATTCCACGGCTAGCTGGTGTGCGAGATCGGCGTGGGCTGGTGCGATTGCTCGTACGGCGGACCTGCCCTCGTCGGTGGGTGTCAGTAGTTTGGCGCGGCGGTGAGCGGGGTTCGGTTGGTACTCGGCCAGCCCGTCGTCTACGAGGCGGTCGGCGACCCTTTGGACACTCTGACGTGAGGTGCCTACCAGCCGGGAGATGTCTGCAACGGATAGGGGGTCTCTGAGGACGGTGGCTAGAACCTGCCACCAGGCTGCGGTGAGACCGACGGGCCCCGCCAGCTCTTCGGCGATTGCTAGTGCCTGACCGTTGAGGCGAAACACCGTCTTGGCTATGCCACTGAAGAGCCGCTGCTGTTCCGTTGGTCGGTGTGGCCGGGACAAGCCTTCATCCGTCGATCTCGTTGATTCGGGAAGGGTCACCATCGAATCGCTCCTTGCCTATTGACAGCATGCTGTCTATATGACAGTATATTACCAATCGCTCAATGAGGAGGCAAGGATGGTCCAGACGAGACGAGTTTTTGCAAGCTTCTCGGTGGACGACATCGAGTCAGCGAGGCAGTTCTACGTCGAGACGTTGGATCTAGAGGTGGAGCAGGGGGGCGAAGATGGCCCTCTCTTTCTCCATGGTCCAGACCGCAGCGCAACGCTGGTGTACCTCAAGCGGGACCATCAACCAGCAGCGTTCACGGTCCTCAACCTCTCCGTCGAGGACATCCAGACCGCCGTGGAAGAGTTGGCTTCAAAAGGCGTCGAGTTCCTGCGCTACCCCGGAATCGATGCGAATGAACAAGGGATCCACAGGAGCAACGGCCACTCCATAGCCTGGTTCAAGGACCCTGCTGGAAACGGACTGTCACTCGTTCAAGAGTCGTAGCCCGCTCACCCTTGAATAGCGCCTCACCGGCAATCGGAAAGACTGGAGACCGGCCCGCGACAAGGAGCACAGCGTGCCGCTATGGACGGTCTGTGACACCATTAATGGGTGGCCGCGTAGGCTCAGCGGTGGCGGAGTGAGAAGTGCAAATGAAGGTTGAAGTCTCCCAAGTCATCGACAGACCGGTGGCGACGGTCTTTCAGTTGTACGCCCACGACCATGTTCGGAACCACCCCCGTTGGGACCCGATGATGGAACTAGAGCAGATCAGCGACGGTCCTATTGGCGTCGGGACTGTGATCCGTCGACGTAACACCCATTTCGGTGATCCGGTCGAGGGAACGATGAGGTCACCGAGTTCGAGGAGAACCATGCCATGGGAGTTGTCATCCATGACGGTGAAACAGAGACTTTCGGTCGTATGGCCTGTGAGCCTCTGGGTGCTGACCAGACGCGGATGTTCATCAGTGCGGACATGCCATGGCTCGACGATCCCGACGCTTCGTCCCGGCTGGAGGGGATGATCCAAGGGACCGCCGACAACATCGGACGCTCGTCGAATCTGAAACCTGAACAAGGCGCGCTGGTGGTGCGATGAGCGGCTGAGAGAGTTCCGCTCGGATCGTTGATTCGATGCTCGTCGGCCCAAGCAGCTCTCCAGAATCCAATCGATTCCTGATTCGAATGGCCGGCCAGTTACATGCGGAAGACGCCGAAGGCGTCGGTTCCCTTGACCGGCCCGTTGTGGACCGCCGACAACGCCATCGCCAGCACGGTGCGGGTGTCGCGCGGATCGATGATGCCGTCGTCTCGAACCCGGGAGGAATGGAAGTACGGAACCGACTCGTCTTCGATCTGAGTCTCGATCGCCTGGCGCATCGCCGCGTCGGCAGCTTCGTCTATGGCTTCGCCGCGGGCTTCGGCGGCGGCACGGGTGATGATCGACATGACGCCCGACAACTGCTCCGCCCCCATGACGGCACTGCGATACGACGGCCAGCCGAACAAGAACCGGGGATCGTAGGCCCGGCCGGCCATGCCGTAGTTGCCGGCGCCGTACGACGAGCCGATCATCAGTGTGATGTGCGGCACCGTGGAGTTGGCAACGGCGTTCACCATTTTGGCGCCGTCCTTGATGATGCCCCGCTGCTCGTAATCCTTGCCCACCATGTAGCCGGTGGTGTTCTGC
>JBFGJH010000056.1:0-22851 GCA_041577335.1 Acidimicrobiia bacterium
CTCGGCTCCTCTCATCTGACCCGGTCGGAGACCGGCTGCTTTGGTGATGCCCCGAACGCTAGTGGCCCCAATACCGAGTTGGGCTCCTCCGGCACCTTCACCGCATACGAGGCGTGGTCCGGCTATGGTCGCCGGGATTCCGTTGTGCGGAGCTGGGATGGCTGAGAACACATTGCCGCACGGCATTCATCACGCGCACGCTCCGGCGGAAGTTGGCGCAACATCGAACGCCTCCGCGGCGCGGTTGTCCTCCGCCCTGTCGGCGGCGAGTTGGTTCTCAGCGGAAACGCATGTCGACGGCGGCGACCCGGCATGACTCGGCTCATGCATCCACTGGCGGCTTCTCATCGCATCGAGGGATCATCCGGCGAGGTCTTCGTCGGGGTGCACGGATTCACCGGAACGCCTGCCCATCTGCGGATGCTCGGTGAGCACATCAACCGCACTCATGGCCATACCGTGCTCTTGCCTCGGTTGGCCGGCCATGGAACGTCCCTGGAGGACATGGCCGCGACCGGCCGTCACCACTGGTCGGGTTCCGTGAATGACGCTCTGCGCATGGCGTTCGGCCTCAGTGACCGGGTGCATCTCTTCGGATTCTCGATGGGAGGCCTGTTGACGGTGCGGGCGGCTGCGGCGTTTCCTGTTGCCACGCTATCGACGCTCAACACCCCGACGGTGCACAGAAATCGGCAAATCCACGCCGCCCGGTTCGTGGCGCCGTTCAAGAAATACCGGATGTGGGCACAGGGAGGCGACGAGCCAGAAGCCGATGCTGCGCAGTACTGGATTCACTACGCCGGCATGCCCACAGCCGGCATCGTGCAGGTCGCCGAGCTGCGTGACGAAGCTCTGGCGGTGGCGCATTCGGTAACGGCTCCCACCTTGGTGATCCAGTCGAAGGTCGACGAGACCGTACGGGCGGAGAGCGCCGGGCGGCTTGCCCATGCGCTCGCCGAAGCAGATGTCTCCGTGGTTTGGCTGGAGAGGTCGCCCCACAATGCGTTGCTCTTCGACGAGCGGCCGGTGATTCACGCGGCCATCTCGGCCCACCTGCAAGCGTCCCGTCAAGGCGCGATCTGATCATGAAGCGGCTGGGCCTACAATTCCCGCCATGCCGATCGACATTGACATTGCCCACGTGGCCAGACTGGCGAGGTTGGGCCTGAACGACGAGGAACTGGTGCGGTATCGCGAGCAGCTCGGAGTGATCCTCGACCATGCTGCCCGGGTGCAGGCGGCTGACACCGACGGAGTACCGCCGACTGCCCACCCGTTGCCGATGGTGAACGCCTTCCGTGAAGATGTCGTCGGTCCCAGCCTCCCCAACGCGGTGGCGCTCGACCAGGCTCCCGATGCTCACGACGGTTACTTTCGGGTGCCTCCTGCTCTGGAAACCGAATGACTGATCTGGTGGATCTGACCATCGTCGAGGCCGCGGCCGCTCTCGAAGAAGGATCGACCTCGGCCGTCGAGCTCCTCGAGGCGGTGCTGGATCGAGCCGCGTTGACCGAGGCTGATCTCCACGCATATCTCACCATCGACCATGGGGGCGCTCGTGCGGCGGCTGCCGCTGCCGACGAGGCGCGTGCCCGTGGTGACGCCCGCCCATTGCTGGGCATCCCGGTCGCCGTGAAAGACAACATGACCACGGCCGGTCTGCCGACGACTGCGTCTTCGAAGATCCTCGAGGGCTACATACCTCCCTACGACGGAACGGTCGTGAAGCGCCTGCGTGAGGCGGGAGCGGTCATCGTGGGCAAGACCAACCTCGACGAATTCGCAATGGGCTCGTCCACCGAGAATTCGGCGTACGGCCCGACTCGCAACCCCTACGACACGCACCGCGTACCGGGCGGCTCGTCGGGCGGCTCGGCAGCGGCAGTTGCGGCCGGGTCGGCTCTCGGATCGTATGGATCCGATACGGGCGGCTCGATCCGCCAGCCGGCTGCGTTTTGTGGACTCGTAGGAGTGAAACCAACGTATGGATTGGTCTCACGCTATGGCCTGATCGCGTTCGCCTCATCGCTCGACCAGATCGGCCCGTTTGCAAAGACCGTCGACGATGCTGCGCTGCTGCTCGATGCCGTGAGCGGCCCGGACCCGATGGACTCCACCTCCTATCCAGGAGAACCTCCCCGGGTTGGCGGCGTCGAACACGAAGGGCCGGCCGGGCTGAAGGTCGGGGTTGCTCGTGAACTGTCGGGTGACGGCATCGAACCGGAGGTCGCGGACGCGTTCCGCCGCACGGTCGATCGACTCGCCGACGCAGGCGCCGAAATCTCCGAGGTATCCCTCCCGTCCACAGAGATCGCTCTCAGCGCCTATTACCTCATCGCTCCTGCCGAGTGTTCGGCGAATCTGGCCCGCTTCGACGGCGTGAGGTATGGATTGCGTGTTCCTGGTGAGACCGTGGAGGCGATGATGTCGGCCACGCGAGCCGAAGGTTTCGGGCCCGAAGTGACTCGGCGGGTTCTGCTCGGTACCTACGCCCTCTCGGCGGGCTATTACGACGCCTTTTACGGGCAAGCACAGCGGGTGCGGACCCTCATCATTCGAGAGTTCGACGAGGCCTACCAGAAGGTCGATGTTCTCGTCTCGCCGACAACGCCGACTACCGCGTTCGAAGTCGGCGCCAAGACAACCGATCCGCTGTCGATGTACATGAGCGACGTGTGTACGGTGCCCACCAATCTGAGTGGCCAACCGTCGGCGTCGGTGCCGATAGGCGTCGATTCGCTGGGCCTGCCGATCGGGTTCCAGGTGATGAGCCCGGCGCTGGGGGAGCGGGTCTTGTTCCGGGCCATGAAGGCTGTCGAGGAAGTGGCCGAGCCGGTCGCCCGACCGCGCTTCTCCGAGGTTGCCTCGTGACTTGGGAACCCGTCGTCGGAATCGAGGTCCACGTCGAGCTCAAGACCCATTCGAAGATGTTCTGCAGCTGCCGAGTCGACTTCGATTCGGAGCCCAACACGAACGTGTGCCCGGTCTGCCTCGGCCTTCCGGGAGCGCTGCCCGTGACGAATCGTCGCGCCATCGAGTGGATTTCGAAGATCGGCATGGCACTGAGCTGTGAGATCTCGACTCGATCGCAGTTTCACCGCAAGAACTACTTCTATGCCGATCAGCCCAAGAATTATCAGATCTCCCAATTCGATATCCCGGTGTGTCACGATGGCGTGCTCGAGGTGGAAGTCGATGGTGCTCCGACGACGGTGCGGATCAATCGCGCTCATATGGAGGAGGACACCGGGAAATCAATTCACCTCGGAGACGGCGGCCGAATTCATTCGGCCACGGCAACGCTCCTCGATTTCAATCGGGCAGGGGTTCCCCTCGTCGAGATCGTCTCGGAGCCTGACATCTACTCGGCCGCTCAGGCCCGCGCATATGCCCAGACCCTTCGGTCTCTGATTGCAACGCTCGACGTGTCCGACGCCAAGCTGGAAGAGGGCAGCATCCGTTTTGACGCCAACGTGTCGATTCGACCGACTGGTTCGGATGTGCTCGGCACCAAGGTCGAAATCAAGAACATGAACTCATTCCGCTCGCTCGAAAAGGCCATCGAGTACGAGATTCGACGCCAGACGAGCGTCATGGAGGCGGGTGGAACACTGCATCAGGAGACTCGCCATTGGGATGAAGAAGAGAGCGTGACACATGGCATGCGATCCAAGGAGGAGAGCTCCGACTATCGCTACTTCCCTGAGCCCGATCTGCTGCCCATCGAGGTGGACGAAGACTGGCAGGCCGAGATCCGGTCCACGCTTCCTGAGCTTCCCGGGGCACGCAAAGCTCGATATGTCGCGCTTGGTCTCGATGCTCAAACAGCAGGCGTATTGATCGCATCCGACGGAGGTATGTCCGCCTTGTTCGAGGACGCCGTCTCCTCCGGGGCGGACCCCACCGCCGCCGCCAACTGGGTGACAGGGGAGGTCACGGCGCACCTGCGGCGAGAGGAGGTCGCCGTGTCCGATGTCCCGCTCACTGGAGCTCATCTCGCCGAGCTCACTGCGATGGTCGATGACGGGCGATTGTCGGCTACCGCAGCCAAGGAGGCTTTGGCGGGCGTCTTGGGAGGCGAGGGATCGCCGACCGAGGTCGCCGAGCAACGTGACCTCATCCAGATCTCCGACACCGGCGCTCTCGAAGAGGCCGTCGACGCTGCAATTGCGGAGAACCAAGAAGACTATGAGCGACTCCGGGGCGGTGAAGACAAGCTCATCGGCTTCTTCGTCGGTCAGGTGATGCGGTCGTCGGGCGGCAAGGCTGATCCGAAAATGGTGACGGAGATCCTCCGACGTCGGCTGTCGGAGTGAAGTACCGGCCAATCGTCTTCGACTGCGATGGAGTGCTGGCCGACTCCGAATCACTCGGCTGGGAGGCGATGGAACGGACGCTGGGCCGCTACGGCGTGACCGTGTCGGACGCAGACATCAAAGCGCTCCACGGTGGTTCATTTCCCGACGACTACGCACACTTCGCCGCCCGCGGCTCGCTTCCGCCCCAAGATGCTTTCTGGGACGAGTTGAGTAACGAGATGTTCTCGCTGTTCGACGGTCAGCTCCAGGCATTCGAAGACGCCAAAGATACCTTGGAGAGCCTGACGGCCCGGGGTATCCAGCTGGCCGTGGCGTCGAACTCGCCGAGAGGCCGGCTCGAACAGACACTTGCCGCCACCGGGCTGGCGGACCTCTTTGACGTGACCGTGTCGGCTGATGACGTCGCCAACCCGAAGCCGGCTCCCGACCTGTATCTCCATTCTGCGCGTCTGCTCGGGGTCGAGGCCGGCCAATGTGTCGCCGTCGAAGACACTGTCGCCGGAGTTCTCTCTGCCAAGGCCGCAGGGATGTGGACGGTTCTGGTGAATCGAGGTGATGCCGATCTATCGCGAATGAGCCCCGACGCAGTCGTGCCCCGCCTCACCCCGGCGACCGTCATGCTCCCGGCGACTTCGGCGTCGTCGGGCGAATCCGGCTAGCGTCCTCGCCCATGGAAAACATCCCTCTCTTCTTGTCGCTCGGAGCCGTGATCCTCGTCGCCTTTTGGATCATCAAGAAGGCCGTGAAGCTGGCAATAGTGGGCGCCATCGCCGCGGTCGGGCTCTGGTTCTGGTTCACCCAAATCAATTAGTCGACGCTCGGCGCCGACCCGGTTGGGCGACGCCAATGTTGCCGATTTGCCTTCCTCACCTAGCGGATGAGAATACCTTTGATGCAAGGCGCGGGAACCTCACAACGCCCCACGGTCGTTGTCGCTGAGACAATCGCCGATGCCGGTCTCAAGGCCCTGGCCGAGCACTGCGATGTCGTCGTGGCGGTGGGCATGGACCGTACCATGCTCCTCGAAACGCTCGGGAGTGCCCAGGGACTCGTCGTTCGCTCGGCCACCCAGGTCGACGCCGAGATGATTTCCGCCGCGCCGGAGTTACGTGTTATCGGGCGGGCTGGGATCGGTGTCGACAACATCGACCTCGACGCCGCCACGGCCGCCGGCGTGATCGTCGTGAACGCTCCCGAGGCCAACACAATCTCAGCTGCCGAACATGCCATGGCGCTTCTCCTGGCCCAGGCACGCAAGATTCCGGAGGCGGACGCCAAGACCCGTGGTGGCTCCTGGGATCGCAAGAGCTTCCAGGGTGTCGAACTCCACGGCAAGACGCTTGGCATCATCGGGCTCGGCCGGATCGGGTTGCTCGTCGCCGAGCGGGCGCGCGGTTTTGGGATGCGTATCTTGGCGCATGATCCCTTTGTGAGCGCCGAGTCGGCACGGCGAAGCGGCGTCGACCTCGTTGACCTCGATCAACTGCTGTCGGAGTCCGATTTCATCACGATTCACCTGCCGCGAACCCGAGAGACGGAGGGCATGATCGGTGCAGCCGCGTTCGGCCGGATGAGATCCGGCGTGCGGATCATCAACACATCACGCGGGGGCATTGTCGACGAAAACGAGTTGGCCGAGGCAGTCCGCTCTGGCGTCGTGGCGGGGGCAGGACTCGATGTCTTCGCCTCGGAGCCGCTGGAAGACTCGCCACTGTTTTCGCTGCCACAGGTCGTTCTGACGCCCCACTTGGGAGCGTCGACCGTAGAGGCGCAGGACAAGGCAGGCGTTGACGTAGCCGACGCAGTAGCCGCGTCGTTGCGGGGCGAGCTCGTGCTGTCCGCCGTGAACGTCGATCTCGGTCACGAGGTCAGCGACGACGTGCGGTCCTTCCTGCCGATGATCGAGGACCTCGGCCAGGTGTTCGTATCATTGGCGAAAGGAATCCCCGAGCGTTTCGCTATCCGCGCCGAGGGCAGAATCGCCGAATATCCGATGCGGCCGATGCGCCTGGCTGCCCTCAAGGGCGTTCTGGCCGACTCCTCGAGTGACCAGGTCTCGTACGTCAACGCTCCCGGCATCGCGGCTGCCCGTGGCCTCATCATCGAAGAAGAGAAATCGATCGAGGCCATAGATCATGTTTCACTGGTTCGGCTCGTGAGCCACAGTGGCGACCCTGTCTCGGTGGCTGGGACGGTCACCCGCAAGGGCCCGACTCTGGTCGAGGTGGAGGGGCTCGAGGTGGAGTTGCCGCTCTCCAAATACTTGCTCATCATTCGCAACGACGACGTGCCCGGACTCATCGGGAGGGTTGGGACACTGCTGGGCGACCGCCAAATCAATATTGCCGACATGGTGGTTGGCCGCGAGCCCGGCTCGAATGAGCCGGCCATGATGGGCCTCAGCCTCGACCAGACCCTGGTCGAGGACGATGTACAGGCATTGCGGGCGCTCGACGGAGTCGTGACCGCTCGATTCGTCGAGCTGCCTCGCTGACTCACCATCCGTGCGAGCGGAGACCCAGGTCCTCTTCTCCAGGGATCCCCAAATCCATGACGGTGAACGCGAGCAATACCACCGAGATCGGCACGGCCTCGGCTGTCACGATCCGACTCGGCGACATGGTCAGATCGGCTACGACCAGATCGTGGCGCCGTAGCTCCCAGACCTTCGACCTCCGCCGCCAGGTATTTGGTGAGTGCGGCACCAACCGATAGCCGGAGAGCGCCGTGTTGATGCCATACGTCCCTCCCGGCCCAGGCAAGGCTCGGCTGACCACGCGCCGTCGCCCGTCGAGCACGACGGGGGCGATGTGCCGGCCCTTCGTCCTGGCGGCGATGCGGCCGCGAGTGCCATCTGCCAACAGCACCCGCTGGCCCGGCCCGAGGAAGATCCACAGCCATGATCGACGGCCGAGCACGGCGACCACGTGGCGATCAGCGACCAACTCGAACCCATGCCACAGGCGATGTCCTCGACGCTCGAGGGTGGCCACGCCATCGATATGCAGCTCGCCCGCGTCGACGCCGGTCGTGCGATCTTCTTTCATCGCTCCAACGCTACCCGGCACGGGCCAGAAGACCGGCGCCTAGATGAGCGCGTAGACGATCCAGCCGATGCCGAGGGCGTACAAGCCGGCGAGGAGGTCGTCAGCGGTGATGCCCCACGACCCTGGCAGGCGCTCGGCTGCGGAGATCCCGGGAAGAACCTTGGTTGCATCCACGATCCGGAAGGCCACAAAAGCCACGGCGGCGGGTACCAGGCCGAGGCCGACCGTGGCGACGAGAGTTCCGGCGGCTTCGTCCACGACGATCCAGCCGGGATCACCTTCGCTCGTGAACGGGCGGGAAGACCAGACGCTCAACGCCGCGACGCCGACGGCCGCCGCCACTTGCCATGTCCACCGGTCGGGCCCGATCAGAGAGACCAATGCCAGCGCGGCGACCGAACCCACAGTCCCAGACCCGGTATCGGATCCTCGGAATCGGCGGAGTAGGAGCCCGGTCCCAAACCACGATGCGATGAATCGATGCACCGCCGGCAGGGTAGTTGGCTACCCCCATAGAGAGTGCCTCGGTACCATCGGCGTGTGTGCCCGCACCGGTTTACTCCACAGGCCCCGCGATCATGAGCCGGAAGGGTTCATGGTGTCCGTCGCCATCGCGAATGGTATGGCCAGCGGACCTCCTCCCCACGAGGCGCCGGCGCATGGGTGTGCTGTGCGGATGATGTGTGTGAGTGCTGACGTCGCCACGGTGGCCGGTCGGCGAGCGCCCGGCCCATCCGAGGCCGGCCCGCCGGGTGCATCGCTCTGACCATGGAACGCATTGCAGTCGTCGGGTCCTCGGGAAGCGGCAAGACCACCGTGAGCCGTCATCTCGCCGCCGACCTGGACCTGCCGCATCTCGAGCTGGATTCCGTGTTTCATCAGGAGAACTGGACGCCGTTGCCCACTGACGAGATGAAGGCCCGAGTGGCCCGCTTCGTAGCAGCCGACCGGTGGGTGGTCGACGGCAACTACCCGGTGGTTTCCGCGATCATCTGGCAACGTGCCGACACGGTTGTGTGGCTCGACCTGTCACGTCTTCGGGTCATGAGCCGTCTTGTGCCGCGCACCCTGGGGAGAGGCCTGCAGCGCACAGAGCTATGGAACGGGAATCGCGAAGAACTGAGAAACGTCTTCCGGCGGGATCCAGACAAGAACCTCCTCCTCTGGACCTGGACGAAGCACCGCGGCCTACGCGAGCGATACGAGCAAGCTGCTGCCGGCGCCGACCACCTGTCGGTCTTCCGGCTGCGCAGCCCAAGCGCGGTCGAACGGTTTCTCGCCGGAACCGACCGGTAGCCTGGGTGGCTGAGGAGGCCGGTCGCAGAGGAGGCGGAATGAAGACGGTGAGTTTCACCCGAATGGACGAGGGAACCGCCGATGATTATCGGTTGCTGGCCGAAATCGAAGCCGTCGAGCTGGCCGCGTTTCCGGAGCGCGTACTGGGTTGGCTCCGTTCGATGGATGAGCCGACCGGGTATCGGATCACCCGGCTCGAACACTCGCTTCAGTCGGCGACACGTGCACAGCGCGACGGGCGAGCGGCGGAGTACGTGCTCATGTGTCTGTTACACGATGTCGGCGACGTCCTGGCGCCTGCGAATCATTCCGAAGCGGCGGCTGCGTTGCTCAGGCCCTACATCAGTGAGGACCTGTATTGGATCGTCAGGCATCACGGCCTCTTCCAGGGCTTCTACTACTTCCACCACACCGGCCAGGATCCCAATGGTCGCGATGCTTATCGCGACCATCCGCTCTTCGATGCGACCGTGGAGTTCTGCGAGCTCTACGACCAGAATTGTTTCGATCCCGCCTACGACACGCTGCCCCTGACCGAGTTCGAATCATTGGTGCGAACCGGTTTGGCCGAGCCACACGGCTTTGTCTGAGGAAAAGGCACGGACGTGAAACCAACCGACCTCGACCAGTACGTGACCATCGAGTCGGTGGATGTTTCTCCTGATGGCTCCACCGTGGTCTACGGCCAGGCGCGCATGGATCTCGACGCGGATAGGTATCACCGGGTGCTCATGTTGGCCGGCGCATCGATCCGGCCCCTCACCGACGGCCCGTCGGACCGACGGCCGCGCTGGTCGCCTGACGGAAGCAAGATCGCCTTTCTCCGCGGGGTGGAAGAGAGCGACCAGCTCGCTCTGGTCGCTCCCCATGGCGGTGACGTCGAAATCATCACCTCGTTCGCTCACAAGGTGGTTGCGTTTGAGTGGGCTCCTGACTCCCGGCGCTTGGTGGTGCAGGTCCCCGAGCAAATCGACGATCCCCACCTCACCGACGAGGAACGCAAAGTCCGTCCTCGCCGAATCACGTCGATCCCTTATCGATTCGACGATCCACGGTGGGAAGGAGGGACCGCCGATCAACTCTGGGTCGTGGAATCCGGCGTCGAGCCCAGGCAAATCACCACAGGAACGGGATCGTGTGAAGGACCAGTGTGGGCGCCGGATGGAGCACAGATCGCCTTTCGATCAGACCGATCGGGGCGACGGTTTGGCACCACATCCCAGCACCTTTGCGTCGTTGACGCGGGGGGCGGGCCGATCGTGGCCATGTCGGAGCTCGGCTCGTTTTCGCATGTCACCTACCGCCCCGATGGGGTCCTCCATGCTGTTGGCCTGGTCGATGAGTTCGAGTGGCCGGCCCCGCTGCAACTCCTGCGGCTCGAGCCGGATGGCTTGGCGCCGGTGGCGCCTGACCTGGATCGAACGATCAGCTTGGCGGACGGAGGCTTCGGCTGGGACGGTGACGCAGCCGTGTGTGTGATCGACGACGGGGGAAGAAACGTTGCAGTGCGGATCGATCCGGATGGGTCGGTTGCCCGCGTATACGACGAGCAGGCAGCCATCAAAGCGCTGGCCTCCTCGGGGAGTGTCGTGGCGGCGGTGGCCAGCACATATGCCGACCCCGGTCACGTCGTGGCAATCGATGGCACGGAACAGCGCGTGATTGCCCAGCCAAACGCCGACCTCGACCTCGGTCTCGTCGCCGGGGACTACTTCCAGGTATCAGCCAACGGCGTCGAGATCGATGCCTGGGCTTATCTCCCGCCCGGCGACGATCGGGTCCCGCTGCTTCTCAACATACACGGTGGCCCGGCAGGTCAATACGGGTTCGGGTTCTTCGACGAGTTCCAGGTGTACGCCTCCGCAGGCTACGGCGTGGTTGCGTGCAATCCGCGTGGTTCTGCCGGCCGGGGCAGAGAATGGTTGCGTGCCGTCACTGGTGGCGGCTGGGGCGTCAACGACATGGCTGACGTGCAAGCGGTCGTCGCGGCCGCAGCGGCTCGACATCCCCGACTCGATGTGACCCGCAAGGGGATCATGGGAGGTTCGTACGGCGGCTTCCTCACCGCATGGATCACGGCCCATGATCAATCGTTCCGTGCGGCAGTAGTCGAACGTGCCCTCCTGAACTGGACGTCGTTCACAGGAACGTCGGACATCTCCTCGGCCTTTTCGGGAATGTACTTGGCGGGAGCGACCACCCCCCGAGACCATGAGACTCTGTGGGCCGCGAGTCCGCTTCGCTTGGCCGATGAAATCACCACTCCAACACTCCTGGTGCACGCAGAAGGCGACTACCGATGCCCGATCGAGCAGGCCGAACAGTTCTTCTTCGTCCTCCTGAAGAACGGTGTCGACGCCGAGTTCCTTCGCTTTCCCGGCGAGTCGCATGAGATGTCACGAGCGGGCAAACCGCAGCACCGTCTGGCGCGGTTCGAGGCGATCCTCGAATGGCATCAACGGCACCTCGCTTGATCCCTCCCGATCGATACCACTGAGCAAGTTCTCCACGCATTGTTCAACCAGGCATGGGGCGTGGCAAACTATGCCCATGGAGAAATCCCGCTACATATGGATGGACGGCCAGCTCGTGCCGTGGGAGGACGCCACCATCCACGTTCTCACCCACGCGCTGCATTATGGATCCGGGGTCTTCGAGGGAATCCGGGCATACGAAACGCCTGACGGGCCGGCGATCTTTCGGCACAGGGAACACATGGAGCGTTTGGTGCGGTCGGCCAACGCCTACGGCATTCCCATCGAGCAGACATCAGAACAGCTGATGGACGCTGCTCGTCAAGTCATCTCGTCGAACGAGTTGAACGAAGGCTATATCCGCCCACTCGTGTTCTTCGGCTTGGGCTCGATGGGTCTCAATCCCGCCGGGGCAACGGTCCACACGATGGTGGCTGCCTGGAAGTGGGGCACCTATCTGGGCGACGAAGGCGTGCAGAACGGGATACGCGTGCGGGTCTCGTCATGGCGCCGCATCGACCCCTCGTCGCTCATTCCGTCGTCAAAGGGAACCGGCGGCTACCTGAATTCGATCCTCGCCAAGACCGAGGCGGTCAAGGCCGGCTACGACGAGGCGATCATGCTCAACATGGCCGGGTTCGTGTCAGAAGGCTCCGGCGAAAACATCTTCCTGGTGCGGGACGGAGCAATCACGACACCGCCGCTATCCGATGGGTGCCTTGGGGGGATCACCCGCGACTCGGTGATGCAGATCATGCGAGACGACGGTCACGAGGTGCGGGAACAATCGCTCACCCGATCGGATATCTATCACGCTGATGAGGTGTTGATGTGTGGGACCGCCGCCGAGGTCACCCCGGTGCGAGAGTGTGATGACCGCACCATCGGCACGGGCAAGCCCGGCCCAGTGACACGCGACGTCCAGGACACATTCGCCAAGGCGGTCACCGGTCAACTCGATCGATACAAGCACTGGTTGGACTTCGTCTGATGGGCCAGGAGCCCAATATCGAGCTCACTTCTGCGGACGCTCCCCGGCGGACCGCCGAGCCGGGAGCGCCCGGCCGTTGGGTCAACGAGCGCCCCGGTGCCATCACGAGCCCTGACCAGCAGCCGTGGGGCGGCACATTCGGACGTCCTGGGCCTGACACCGGATGGGCGCTGCGTCTGATCACCAGAGCCGACTTTGATCGAACCCATCGAGTCAAGGAAACCGAATCAGTACTCGCGGCTCTGGTGGGAGCCCGAGCGTCCCACTATGGGCGAGCACCGGTGCCCCAAGACGTCGAGGTTGGGCTCACCCTCCTCGGCCTGCGATCAGACGGCCTCCCCGAAGGGACAGTCGAGTCACTGCGGTCGCGACGAGAGCATGCTCTCGACCATGCTGCCCATGAGCATTCGAAGGGCGCCGGGCTGCTCGACGAGATCCCGCTTGCCCATTTGGCCGCCACCCCCGAAGAGCTCCTGGCGTTGCTGGCCTGATCGATGCCGGAACCGGCGACCCGAACGATTCAACGAGAGAAATGACGCCATAGTGAAGATCGTGCGCATGCAGACTACCGAGGGTATCTCCTATGGGACGGTGGAGCCGGAGGGCATCCGTCTCTATCAAGGCTCGCCCTTGGTTCACTGGGAAGCGACCGACGTTTTTGTGTCCTTCGGAGACGTGACGTTGTTGGCGCCTGTGCTGCCATCCAAGGTGGTGTGCGTCGGCAGGAACTACGTCGACCATGCCGACGAGTTGGGCAACGAGGTCCCGGAGCGGCCAATTCTCTTCATCAAGCCCTCGACCTCGGTCGTTGGCCCGCTCGCGACAGTGGTGTACCCAGCCGAGTCGGCGAACGTGCATCACGAGGCGGAGCTGGCAGTCGTCATCGGCGCCGTTGCTCGCAACGTCAGAGCCGAGGATGTGGGTCAGGTGATTCTGGGCTACACCGTCGGCAACGATGTGACCGCTCGCGACCTCCAGCGCCAGGACGGCCAGTGGGCTCGCGCCAAAGGCTTCGACACGTTTTGCCCGCTCGGGCCGGCCATAGCCACCGAGTTCGATCCTGCCGAAGGCATGGAGATCACCTGTCGGGTCAACGGCGAGTTGCGTCAATCAGGTTCGACCGCCGACATGGTGTTCGGGGTTGCCGAGCTCATCGAATACATCACCAAGGGTATGACCCTGCTCCCTGGCGACGTTCTTCTCACCGGAACCCCGGCCGGAGTCGGGCCGGTGGTACCAGGTGATCGGATGGAGGTCGAGATCCAGGGGATCGGGATCCTCTCCAACCCGGTGGGTGCCGCATGACCGTCCGGCTTCGCATCGCCCCATCGCCCACGGGCAGCCTGCATGTGGGCAACGCCCGCTCGGCGGTGTTCAACTGGCTCTACGCCCGACGGCATGGCGGGCAGTTCATCGTGAGGGTCGACGACACCGACACGGCACGATCTGACGAGCGCCATGTATCGGAGATGATCGATGGCCTGCGCTGGCTCGGCCTCGACTGGGATGAGGGGATCGAGGTCGGGGGCCCGCACGGCACCTACCGACAGAGCGATCGCTTCGACCGCTACCGCGAAGCTGCCGAGCAGCTCTGGCGTGGCGGCGATGCGTACTACTGCTTCTGCACGCCGGAGGAACTGGACGTGCGTCGGGCTGAGGCGCAGAAGGCAGGCAGGCCACCCGGCTACGACGGGCTGTGCCGGGCTATTGACACCGAACAAGCTCGCGCTCGGGTCGCCGATGACGAGCGAGCCTCCCTTCGATTGGCGGTTCCCAGGCCGGGCGTCACGGAATTTCGCGACCTCGTTCGGGACGACATGCGCTTCGATCATGAGAACATCGACGATTTCGTGCTGCTTCGGAGCAGTGGTGCACCCACCTATCACCTCGCTTCCACCGTCGATGACGTCGACTACGACATCACCCATGTCGCCAGGGGAGAGGACCTTTTGTCTTCGACCCCCAAACACATCCTCATCACCGAAGCATTGGGAGCTTCGTCCCCCACCTACGCTCACCTGCCGCTCCTGTTCGGACCGGACGGCAAGAAGCTGTCGAAGCGGCACGGCGACACATCCCTGAAGGCGTTCATCTCTGCCGGGTACCTGCCGGAAGCCATGTTCAACTACATGAGCCTTCTGGGCTGGTCATACGACCCGGAGATCACCATCTACAGCGCCGACGAGGCGATCGCCCGCTTCGATCTCGATGATGTGTCCAAGAATCCGGCCGTCTTCGACGTAGACAAGCTTCAATGGATGAACGGCGAGTACATTCGGGCAATGCCGGTCTCCGAGTTCATCGAGCGCAGCCGACCTGCCCTGGAGGAGGGGCTGGGAAGCCCCCTCGAGCCTGCCGAATTCGACAAATACCGCCAGCTCGCTCCGCTCATTCAGGAGCGCATCAAGATGTGGCCGGAGACCGCTGAGATGGTGCGTTGGCTATACGTCGACGAGGTCGAATACGACCAGCAGAGCTGGAGCAAGGTCATGGAAAAGGAGCCGTCTGCGGCAGTTCTCTCTGATGCGCTGGGCCGTCTGGAGAAGGTCGATCCGTGGACAACCGAGACTATCGAGGCTGCGATGCGAGCCATGCTGGAGGAGCTGGATATCGGTGCCCGCAAAGGGTTTCAACCGCTCCGGGTAGCTGTCACCGGATCGAGCATCTCACCTCCGCTCTTCGAAAGCATGGAAGTACTGGGCAAACAGGCGAGCTTGGGCCGTATCGGCGCCGCTTCGGCTCGATTGGCCGCCGGCTGACAGCCGCTACCATTGCCGCTCTCTGGCCCCGTCGTCCAGCGGCCTAGGACGCCGGCCTTTCAAGCCGGTAACGCGGGTTCGAATCCCGTCGGGGCTACCCAATTCCAACGCCCGCCCTGTGGCGGGCGCTTGGATTGGGCCAACCGGATTCGAAACGAATCCCGTTGGGGCGGCGAGCGTCAGACAAGCTCCCGCGCTCGCAACACCCTCAGGGCTTCTGCGCCGATCGGCTTGAACTGCTCAGGCGAGAAATGCGCAAAGTCCACCTGGTGGTCAACGCCTCCTAGCTTGAGGATGCGGTCGACGTCAAGAACATCGAAGTCCAGTCTGCGCGACATCTCGGCAAGACGAATATTGAATTCCCGGCGGCGGGCATTGTCTGCCTCATTCACGAGTCGGTAGTTGTGGGTAGCACACGACGGGTCGATTGTGAGCATGTTGATCACCAATAGGTGCGCGCCGGTGCGTGCCTTTGTCTCGACGATCAGCCGGGCGTAGCTCTCTTCGAAGTCTTCGGGCGCGAAACGTCCGATGCTGTCGAATGTCTTGCTGAACCACCTCACCGTGTCGGGGTCCTGGAGGGCGTTGTCGATCGAATGGTTCAGCCAGAATCCTCCGGGATCAACGAGGAAACCATGGTCGCGGTGGCGGTACATGGTGCGCGAGAAATCGGGAGCCGTCGACAATGCGATGACTGTCTTGTCGATGGTCTCGAATCCGAGCTCGGCTCGCAGCTGGAAAGTCGGATCGAAGAAGTCGGGGGAGAAATACCGTCGGCCAAGCTTCAACGCCCGACTCACCTCGCGCAGCGACTCGGGAGGCGCCCGGTCCAACACGTCGAGGGACTGGAGCAACACATCCGAGCGGGAACCGCTGATCATTATCGGATCACGAAAGATTGCCACGGTGCCCACGACATCGGGAGCCAGCATGGCAGCCATCGTCAGCAGAGCCGGGAGATCGCATGCGCCGCGCAGGTAAATGCCGACACGCTGGGCGTCAGGATCCTGCTTCGACTGAACTACCTTGTAGTTGCGGCCGCTGACCAACGTATAGTCATCGCCGGTTTCAACTCTGGGTTTCAGCTGCTTCTTCTTCATCAGCTTGGCGGTGTAAGGGTTGGAAGCAGCAATGGCTCGTGACAGTCTGAGCAACCGTCTTCCGAGAGGGCTCATGCTTCCGCTCCCGGATTCGCGCGAACGACGTCGAAGCTGGTGCGAGCCTCGCCAGCCTTGTCCGACCCATCGTGCGTGTCGATCTCACCGACCGGGTCTCCCACATCGATGGACGTGCCTGTCGAAGCCGTGATAGCCGAAAGCGTCCCGGCATCCATCGAGGTGATGCGGTACACAACACTGACCTCCGGGAGTTTGCGCGCCTTCGCCTTGACGAAACGGCGAAGGCGCGCACCGAGTTCTCGCTGCGCAATCGCCACGCTGATGATCGTGACGTCGAAGAGGTGGTCACCGTACGAAACGGCCTCGCCAACCTGGAGGTGCCACTCGGATACCTTGCCCGCGGTGACTGCTGGGCTCACCGGTGGAAAACGGATCGACAGCTTCACTGTCGGGCCGATCTGCTCGCGTGCTGCGCCGTACCTCGTCCAACGATCACAGTCCGCACGACATCATCCCCATTTCGCAGTCCCCACGACCACAAAACAATGCTACCCAACGATTGGTCGAGCAGCGGGGACAAATCTGGTCGTGTTCCTGGCCCAGCTGGATGCCTGGGATAGGCCGCCGTGGCGTGGCGGTCCCGCTCTAGTATCCGCCTCATGCCCATCGATAGGCCCAAGTTCACCGTAGGGATCGAGGAGGAATACCTTCTCGTCGATCGGGAATCGCGCAATCTCGTCTCCGACCCACCGCCGGCATTGATGCCGCAACTCGAGGACATACTCGGCAGCCAGGTTTCGCCCGAGTTCTTGCGCTCCCAAATAGAGGTCGGGACCAAGGTCTGCGCCACGATTGGCGACGCCAGAGATGAGCTCGTCCACCTTCGGCGAGCGGTCGGTGCGGCAGCCGGCGGCTTCGGGTACGCCATCATTTCCGCGTCGACCCATCCATTTGCGCAGTGGCAGGATCAGCTCACCACCGACAAGGAGCGATACAACGTACTCGCCGCCGACCTGCAGGCGGTGCTTCGCCGGCTGGTGATCTGCGGCATGCACGTTCATGTGGGCATCGATGATCCCGATCTGCGGATCGATCTGATGAATCAAATCACCTACTTCCTCCCGCACCTGTACGCATTGACGACCTCGTCGCCGTTTTGGGGCGGGACCGAGACCGGCCTCAAGAGCTACCGCAAGAGTGTGTTCAAGGCAATGCCCCGGACCGGACTGCCCCCCGAGTTCACGTCGTGGGCCGAGTTCGAGCGCCATATCGGTGCATTGACCGGACCTGGAGTCATCGAGGACGCAACCAAGGTGTGGTGGGACATCCGTCCCTCGGCCCGATACCCGACGCTCGAGCTCAGGGTTTCCGACATCTGCACACGCATTGAAGACGCCGCCTCGGTGGCTTCGCTGTTCATGACACTCCTCTCGATGTTGTACAGGCAGCGAACTCACAATCAGCGCTGGCGCCACTATGCGGGCATGCTCATCGAAGAGAACCTCTGGAGAGCACAGCGCTACGGCGTTGAAGGAGCTCTGATCGATTTTGGCAAGGGCGAGCTCGTTCCGTTCGCGGACCTCATCGAGGAGATCATCGAGCTGGTCGCCGACGACGCCGAGGCACTCGGGTGTGTCAACGAGGTCATTCATGCACGGACCATCGTCGCCCGAGGTACTTCCGCCGACACGCAGGTCGCCACCTACCACGACGCCATTGCGGCCGGTGCCGAGCATCATGAGGCCTTGGTGGCCGTGGTGGATTGGTTGATCGAGGAAACCATTCCCGGCGACTGAACTTCGGGTTGGCCATCCGAGCGACCATCATGGGGCCGTGACCGCCACTGTGAATCAGATCCTGGCTACCGGTTCGCTGCTTCTGGTCGCAGCGGTCGTCGTGGTCGCCACCACTCGTCCGGACTGGGTGCGTCTCCGCCGTATTCCGCTGTCGTTGGGGATGGCTTCGCTCGCCACGGCCGGCAGCCTGTTCTACTCGGAAGTTGCCGGGTTTGTGCCATGCCCGCTGTGCTGGTGGCAACGCATCTTCATGTACCCGCTGGTGATCGTTCTCGCCGCCGCCTGGGCGTTCCGTCTCCGCGTTCGTCCGATCGTGTTGATCCAAGCGAGCCTGGGTCTGGGAGTGTCCGGATATCACTATCTGCTCCAGCATTTTCCGAGTTGGTCCGGCGAGGCGTGCTCACTCGAGGCGCCGTGCTCGGCGGCATGGGTGTGGGAGTACGGCTTTGTGTCGATACCCTTCATGGCCGGCGTTTCGTTTCTCGTTCTGATAGTCCTCAACTCATTGAAGGAGCCGACAACATGACTCGATGGCTCGCGGTGATCGCCGCGTTTGCGCTTGTTCTCGCCGCGTGCGGGAGCGTGTCCACCGAAGGCCAATACGGCACTCCCGAAGTCAGCGGAGACGGGTTGCTGCCGCTCGCCGACAACACGAACGATGCCTCTTTCGGCGCAGTGATACCTTCGGTGACCGGCACAGATTTCGACGGGCAGACCGTTACGATCGACCCTGCCAACGGCACATCGAAGGTGATTCTCTTCCTCGCTCACTGGTGCCCACACTGCCAGCAGGAAGTGCCGATGGTTCAGGAGTTCTTGGATGCGAACGGCGGCCCGCCGGAAGGAGTGGAGTTCCTCTCGGTGGCAACCTCGACCGACCCGTCCCGACCCAACTTTCCGCCCAGCGCGTGGCTCGACCGGGAAGGGTGGGAGCCCCCGGTCATAGTCGACGACGAGGCACAAACCGTGGCGAGTGCTTTCGGCCTCAGCGCCTTCCCATTCTGGGTGGTCGTCGGTCCGGATGGGACCGTTCTGCAGCGGGTCGCCGGAGGCATCAATATCGAAGCGCTACCCGCGCTCTTCGACCAGCTGACCTCCCTGGAAGTCTCCGGTTGAGCTTGCCAAGGTTTGGGGGCCAACGTAGGCTTTTGGCGCCTCATTCGGGGGTGGTGTAATTGGCAACACAGCAGGTTCTGGTCCTGTCGTTGAGGGTTCGAGTCCTTCCCCCCGAGCGGATGTGCCTACCAGCCATCCATGTTGGCCCCGTCGTCTAGTGGCCTAGGACGCCGGCCTCTCAAGCCGGTAACGCCAGTTCGAATCTGGTCGGGGCTGCCCATCAAGAAACCCTCGCCGAAGGCGGGGGTTTCTTGATGGTTCTGTGCAGATTCGAACCGAATCCTGGTCGGGGCGTGAAACACCGGAGGTGTTTCACGATTGGAGTTCGCTGCTGCGAACTCGGGGCTGCCGCGAACTCGCTGCGGCTGCTTGTGATAGCAGCCTCCGCGAGTTCGTTGCAGTTTGCTCCGCAAACTGCGCATGCTGGGGTCGCCGAAGGGATCTCAACGCACCGGTTTGACCAACCGACCGAGCCACTCGCGATCGTCCTCGCCGGTGCGTTACCCCGGTGACTCCGGATTGAGCAGGTGGGCAGTGGAACGGAACTGGAGAGTCTCGGGTTCCAGAACTCCTTCTTCATAGCCCCATCGGTCGTTCAGCCAGAGCAGGCCGGGATCGTCGGTGTACCAGCGGACTGGGCCCGAGAACAGGCGGCGTCCTTGCTCGTCCGGCAAGAGACTGATGCCGTTCATGCGATACATGATTGGACGGTCGTGGCCTTCCAGCCGGATGATTCCGGTGATGTCCGGTAGGAAAGCGCCGTCGGCGCGTCGTGGCGGAAAGTTCGTCCACTCGATCGAACCGTGCGTCCCTGCCCAATCGATCGTTCCCTGCCCCCTGCCAATCATCTGAAGGAGCGCGCCGTCGAACAACTCGACCGCAGCTACCGTGCCGTCGATGTATCCCTGTTCGGTGGTGTAGAGAACCTCTGAGTGCATATGCCGAGCCTACGCAGCTTGCCCGTAGTTCGAGCCCAACTGGATCGCATCAGCGCCGGCATCTTTTAGGTGATCACCCGAGAGACGTCCGTGACCTGTTGTGGCTGTCGTGATGGTCCTCCTCCTCCTCGTCCTCCTCCTCCTCCTCCTCCTCTTGGTTTGGGAAAAGGCCAGGCGTCGACGGAGGCGCCGAACCCCCGCATCGCGATTCGCGCGTTGAGTAGCATGATTCAAGTGTTCTTCGATTATGTCGGAGGACGCCGAAGTCAGCGCGGCTTGGTCCGACTGGGATGGACGGCGAGAGAGGGAGGCTCTCGTGACAGGTTTGGGGCGGTTCATTTCTTGACGCGCCCTATGGAGTGACCAGCGGCCGGCGCTTCTTCGGAAGAATTCGAGTCTGCGAACGTCTGCGATCGACGCGAGCAGGTCCGGGGCGTATGGGGATGAAATGAGGAGGAGATTATGAGATTATCGATGAGACGATCCTTGGTGATTGGCGCGGTGGTCGCGCTCGTTGCGCTACCGGCAGGTGCCAGTGCCATAGGTGGCTTCGCCAGCCCGCTGTTTGGCTTGGCCACCGCACCCAACGGCGACATCCTGGTGGCCGACGCCGGCGCCGGAATCACGGCGATACGGAACGGCAACGTTGGCTCGACGATCGCACTGCCTGGCGTCACAGCCGTCGACCCGATTCGCCGGAGTTCGGTATGGGCGACCGTGGGGGCGACGACCGATCCGGAGAGCGATGATGGTCAGGCGCTCTATCGAGTTTCGAGCGGCAACGTGAGGTTGATAGCGAACCTCTTCGCGTTCGAAGAAGCGAACGACCCCGATGGCGCCGGCGTCGATTCGAACCCGTACGACGTTGCCGCCCGCGGGAATACCGCGTTGGTAGTGGACGCAGGAGGCAACGATCTGCTTCGCGTCGACACCCGGGGCAACGTCGAAGTTGTTGCGGTGTTCCCGGACGAGGTCGTGTCCACCGCGAACTTCGCAGATCTCGTTGCGACCTTTGGGTGTCCCTTCGGGCCCCCCGCGGCGTGCGCCCTACCACCTTTCATGCCTGCGCAGGCGGTTCCAACGAGTGTCGCCGTCGGTCCGGATGGGCACCTCTACGTCGGGGAATTGAAGGGGTTCCCCGGTCCGACGGGCGAGTCGAACATCTGGAGACTGGCGCCCGGCGCGACCGGTGAGATGTGCCCCTCCCCGAAGTGCGTGAAGGTGTTCGACGGGGGCTTCACCTCGATCATCGATCTTGCCTTCGGGCCGGACGGGAAGCTCTACGTGGCCGAGATGGACGAAGCGTCCTGGGCGGCCGTGGAGATCTTCCACGATGGCGTGGGTGGCACCATCAGCGCCTGCGACGTTGTCACAATGACCTGTTCAGAGGTGGCCACGGATATTCCCATCCTCACCGCGATAACCCTCAGCAGAGATGGCACGTTGTGGGCAACCAAGAACGCCTTGATCCCCGGCCTCGCCGAGGTGATACAGGTTCCTTAGAGACGACGTAGTCGAACTGACGCGAACCGGCCCCCGCCGTGAGGTGGGGGCCGATTGCGTCACGGGCCAAGAGACGCCGTTCTTCCCCCGGATTGCCCAGGCGGTGCTTCGGAGCGTCACCCTCTGTGGTCGCCGGGTTAGGATCGGGATCATACGCTGGGCGAATCCAACCGCTGGCGAGGCCGGAGCCACGCTGTCGGGCGAGGGAGGACTGAGAGATGTTTCTATCGAGAAGACTGCTGACTTCGACGGTCATGGCGCTGCTGTTCGGTGGGCTGCTGGTTCCGAGTGCGCTGGCCACGCAGCCGAACAATGAGGTTCCGCTCAAGGGTGATTTCGTGGGCATCGGAGCCGAGTTCTCCGGGAACTTCTCTCATCTGGGAGCCTTCACCGGGGTGGTCGACCTAGCCGGTGGGGAAGATACGGTGTGGGTCGCCGCCAATGGCGACACCGTCACCAACCAGACAACCAGCTTCGTCATAGATTTCGGTGACTTCTCGTCGTTTCCAGTCTTTCCATATGAACAGACGATCGTGATCACGGGCGGTACCGGCAGATTCCACGATGCGACAGGAAGCGCCACGATCACTGGCAGTTTCAACGTCGTAACAGTGGAGTACGACGGTCAGCTGTCTGGGACGATCTCGCAGCCGGGACCGAGGCACTGAGCCGGGCCGTCGTGTGACGGCCCAGGGCCATCCGAGCACGCCCAATCGGGGCCAGGCGACGGTCGCCGCAGAGGAAGACTGCTTTCCACGGCACGGCGATTCTCGAGGTCGACTACCCCGTCTGGCGGAGATCACGTCGGTGGAAGAGCATCACCGCCAGCCAAACGAGGACGCCGGTGATTGCCACCAGGACGGCGGCGTGTCCCCACTGCATGCCGTTGAGGAGCGGGTCGCTCGTCAGGTAGTAGTAGAACGGCGACCAGCGGGCGTAGCCGGCCAGGCTCTCATTCAGGGGTAAGAACGAGTTGACGATGTGGGCGGCGAGCGCCAGACCGATGGTCGTGTAGATCGAGAGCCTCACCCGCCCGGTGGCTGCGCTCAACATGAGCGCAAACGCACCGAAGGCCAGCCCGAGCAGCGTCACCAGCAAAGACGTGGCGGCGATGTTGGTCATCGACATGTCCAGTCCACCGACGAGTGAGCCCACCGCAACTCCGGTACCGGTGGCGACACCGACGGCAAAGGCGTAGATGACCATCGCCCAGCTCTTCTGGATCACGATCTTTGACCGTTTGATGGGGTTGGCGAGGAGAAGGCCCATCGTTCGGGCTGCTTCTTCGCCCGCCAGCGCTCGGGCACCGATCGCCAACGTCACGACCATGACGGCGATCGGCGCCATCAAGCCAAAAGTCTCGACCTGGTAGAACCCCTCGGGAGTGGTCATGTCGCCACCGCCGGTGGCCGAGGGGTAGCGCGAACCGATGCTGGCGATGTCGGCCGGCTTGCCATGACCGGAATAGCTGCTGCTGTCGGTCGGGCTGATGGC
>JBFGJH010000057.1:0-22120 GCA_041577335.1 Acidimicrobiia bacterium
CTCGATGCTCATCTCAGGCACGGTGATGGCTCTGGTCGTCTTTGCGGTCTACGGCTCGGCCCGTGCTTATGCTGCAACCCTCGTTGACGATGACCAGCTGATCGCGGCGATATTCGTCGATGGTGGTGGCTTGGTGCTCGCAACGGTGGCCGCCTTGCCCTGGTTCCGTCGCACCCTGATTGCGGTCGGAGCAGATCCCAACGGGCTCCCGACCTCCGCATCCAGGATTACGGCCATGCTTGCCGCCGCGATTGTCTTCTGGGCTGGTGTCCTGTTTGGGCTGCGATATCTGTACGGCATCCCGGCGATCTTCGTGCTGCTTTGGTACGCACTGTTTGGGTATGCGGTCGCCTCTACGAACGAACGCGGCCTCAAAGCGCTCGGGACGAGTGTTCGGATAGGGCAAGGCCGGAGATGGTCCATTGCGGCGCTTGGCATAGTCTTGCTCCCGTTCAACCTCGCGGCCGCGGCTCCTATCGGGATTGAGATTTCGCCGCTGACGGTTGTAGCGGCGGCACTGCTTCTCGTTGTGACCACGAACATATCGATGGGTGCTGGCGCCAATCTCTATCGCTGGTTAGTTGAAAGTGAGGGCTCATGACCACTACCGGATCTCAGCTGCAGCTCCGCGGCTTCGCGGCCTCGCCTGGTGTCGTAGAAGGCACTGCTTATGCAATCGTCGATTCTGAGCCCGACATCAGCGGAGTAACCGATCCGGGGCCCGCGTTCACCGCCGCAGCGGCTGCTTCGGCTGAACAACTGACCAACCTCGCCGCTTCCGCCGAGAGCGCCGGTAGGGCCGAGGCCGCCGAAATCCTCAGTGCCCAGGCGTTGATGGCAGCCGATCCGATGCTCGCCGACGAGGTCCAGGGTCGGATCGCGGCCGGTGTGGCGCTCGGCGATGCCCTCGTCGAAGCGTCCGAGAACGTCATCACGATGCTGCTCGAGTCGGGAAGCGAATACCTGGCCGAGCGGGCGGCCGATGTGCGAGAGATCGTGCGTCGCATCCTGAGCAACCTCGCGGGTGAAGAGCCCCGCTCGCTCGCTGCTTTGACGGATCCGGCGATCGTGGTCGCTTCGACTCTCACCGCCGCCGACATTTCGGCGATGGACCCGGCGACGACCATCGGTCTTGTCACCGAAGGCGGCGGACCCACTGGGCACGTGGCCGTGATCGCCCGGTCTCTGGCGATCCCGGCGGTGGTGGGTCTGGCTGGTGCGCTGACACACATCGAAAATGGCACAGCGCTCATCATTGATGGCAGCTCTGGTGAAGTTGTCGTCAACGCCGATGATGCCACCCGTTCGGATCTGCAAGCGCGGGCTGCCCGGCGGGTGGAGATGGCCAAAGCAGCCGAAGCCTATCGCGGCAAGGCAATCACCTATGGCGAGAGGGCGATGTCGATTGCCGCCAATGTCGGCAACGTCGCCGATATCGAGGGGGCGACGGCCCAAGAGTCCGATGGCATCGGCCTGTTCCGCACCGAGTTCTTGTTTCTCAGCTCCGATCGACCGCCAACCGAAGCAGAGCAAGTTGCCGTCTACACGCAGGCTGCGTCTTCGTTCGAGCACCCTGTCGTCATCAGGACGTTCGACATCGGCGGCGACAAGCCTGCTCCCTACCTCGATATCCCTCCTGAGGAGAATCCGTTCTTGGGTGTTCGCGGGATTCGACTGTACGAGGATCACGAACAACTGGCCCGCACTCAGGCTCGGGCAATCCTTCGTGCGGCTGCCGGCGGGGACGTGTGGGCGATGGCGCCAATGGTTGCCACTGTCGATGATATGAAGATGGTTCGGGCGATCTTCGATCGAGCGCGCTCGGAGCTCGAAGAGGAGGGCGTAGCCATGGGACCGATACGCCTCGGCGCGATGGTGGAGGTTCCGTCGCTGGCGCTGAATGCACGCGCCGCCGCCGCCCACGTCGATTTCTTCTCGATCGGCACCAACGACCTCACCCAATACACGTTGGCGGCCGACCGCACTTCGGGAGCGTTGGCGAAATACGGAGATGCCGCCGACCCAGGCGTTCTCAAACTGTGCGCAATGACGGCTCGGGCAGCCAATGAACGCGGTATCTCGGTGTCGGTATGCGGAGAAGCGGCCGCCGATCCAGTTCTTGCCTTGCTGTTCGCCGCCATGGGAATGGACAAGCTGTCGGTGGCGGCGGGTTCTGTGAACCAAATCAAGATGACGGTCGACCAGGCAAACCCCTCCGCTTTGGCACCTTTGCTCGAGGCCTGCCTGGAGGCATCGTCATCTGAAGAGGTCCGCGGCCTCGTTGCCGAGGCCGTACCAAGCTGATGACGGTCGTCCTGACGAGCCGCCAAGTGCGAACCCTCGAGTGGCTCTTCGAGCAGGACTCACCGACGAGTATCTCCTCCGCCGCCGCCGAGCTGCGCCTGAGCCCTCGGGTGGTTCGCAGCAGTCTCGACGGGATCGAGCGATATCTGGCGGAGTTCGCCGTCCGCCTCGAACGTCGACGTGGATTGGGAATCTGGCTGGAGGGCCCAGCCCCTGGATTGAAGGCGGCCCGTCTATCGATCGAGGCCATGGAGGACTCCGACTCTGTCAAGGTCTACACGGCCAGTGACCGGCGCAAGCTGACCCTGTTCGAGTTGTTGGTGGCGGCCCCGGCATCCCGAACCGTCGAGCAACTCGCCGAAGCACTTCAAGTGTCGCTGACATCGGCCCGCCGGGATCTCGTGCGCGCCGAACCGTGGTTCATCGAGCAGGGGCTCTTTCTCGCCCGGCAGCCCGGACTGGGAATATCGGTGATCGGGACCGAGACGGCCATCCGTCGTTCCCTCGTCAAGCTGCTCCTCGAGACGGTGCCGCTCGATGTTCTCGCCTCGGAGGAAGTTGGGCCAACCTGGTATCGGGTGCCGAACATCGGCGCCGGCATCCGCCGTGTTCTTCGTCAGCTGCCGCTGTCTGACTGCCATGGCATCGTCCAACGCATCGACGCACTCAGAAGGCAGGCACGGCACGGCCATCCGTGGTTGGCGGCCGACCTGGCGGTGACAGCGTTTCGGATTTCGACGGGCAAGGTGCTGACACTCGAGCCAGGTGAGCTCCGGTCGCTGGTCGATCACCCAGTGTGGGAGACGGCGGTGGCAGTGGCGGCCGAAATGGCCGAGATCGTCGGCGCGCCGCTTGCCGATCCCGAGATCGGTGGCATCACGGAGCATCTGCTGGGGATGGCGGAGCTCACCATCACTCAACCCGAGAGCTCGGTACTCGACGCCTCCGTGGAACAGGCGATCGCCATCGCGTCGGCAACGCTTCACCCGGGCTTGGCTGACGACGCCGAGCTGGCCCGTTCAATGAACGAGCACTTCGACCGGCTTCGAATCCGCATCCGGTATGGCCTGCCGGTTCACAATCCGCTGCTGAGCGATGTCTCGGCTCGCTACCCGGATGTGCACGCCGTTGCGACCAAGATCGCCAACGAGACAGGCTTGGCCTTTGGCGGCCCGATCACCGAGGACGAGGCCGGGTACATCACGATGTACCTCTCGGGGGCCATGGAACGTCTCCGCCTGAAACCTCGCCGCCGGGCGATCGTCGTTTGCCCGAGCGGTGTGGCGACGGCATGGATTCTCGTGTCCCGCATCCAGGCGGAGTTTCCCGAGCTCGACCTCGTGGACGTGCTGTCTGCCGGGTCGATCGATGATCATGCCGACCTCGACGCCGACGTGGTGATTTCCACTGTCGCGATCGCCGATGCCCCGCCCGGAGTGCCGATCGTGGTCGTCAATGCGCTTTTGCCCGCCGACGATGTGCGCAAGGTCTCGAGACGGCTCTGACCGCTCGCATTGTCACAACTCAGAAAGACCGTATTGCTACTGGCATCGAGCGGGTTCTTCGACGAAAGTGCAAGAACAGGAATCTCTCATGAGGAGGCTTGAGTGCAAGCGAGGATTCAGAAATTCGGTGGGTTTCTCTCCGGAATGGTCATCCCCAACATTGGGGCGTTTATCGCATGGGGGCTTATTACCGCCCTCGTGATTCCAACCGGATGGCTGGTGGAACTTGGCTGGATGGGTACAGGGACGGCAGACAACCTGACAGGTGGCCTGGTCGGACCCATGATCAAGTACCTGTTGCCGGTCTTGATTGCCTATACCGGTGGAAAACTGGTCCATGGACACCGCGGCGGTGTGCTGGGTGCCATCGCAGTCTTCGGCGCCATCGGTGGCGCCGCGTTCGAGTTGGCGTCGGGAGCAACGGGCGATCCGCCTCAGTTCCTCGGCGCGATGGTCGTTGGCCCGCTCGCCGGCTGGGTGATGCTGAAGATCGACGACTTCATCGAGCCGCGTACGCCGGCCGGGTTCGAGATGTTGTACAACAACTTCTCGCAAGGTATCGCAGGCGTCTTCTTGGCGTTCCTGTCCTACTGGGTCATCGGTCCGGTGATGTCGTGGATCGCCACGATCTTCGGCAACGCCGTCGAAGGAATCACGGACGCTGGGCTGTTGCCACTGGCAGACATACCTATCGAGGTTGGCAAGGTGTTGTTCTTGAACAACGCCATCAACCACGGCGTGTTGACCCCACTGGGAACGACCGAGGTGGCCGAGGCAGGCAAGTCGGTGTACTTCATGCTCGAGTCCAACCCCGGCCCCGGCCTGGGTCTGCTGTTGGCCTACTGGGTCGCCGGCAAGGGTCTCATCAAGCTTTCGGCACCAGGTGCTGCGATCGTGCACTTCTTCGGTGGCATCCACGAGGTGTACTTCCCGTATGTGCTCATCAACCCCATCATGATCTTCGCGATGTGGGCGGGCGGGATCTCGGCGGACATCGTGTTCGTCGCCACCGACGCGGGGCTCGTAGGGCCTCCATCGCCGGGCAGTATCTTCGCCTACCTACCGTTGTTACCCTCGGGAGGGGGCGCGTTCGGCGTTCTCCTCGGGATAGCGGTCGGTACGATCATGACCTTCATCGTGGGTGTCTTCTTACTGCGGATCGTGCCTGTTCGTGACATCACGGACACGGAGATCGATCTGCACGCTGACGAGCACTTCGACCCAATGGCGGGCGTTCCTGGAGCGACCACCGCCGAGGCATAAGGTACTTGTGTGGGACGGTGACCGGGACTGGGCCCGGTCACCGTCTCCCTTGTCAACAACACCTAGGGAGGTGCGATGTCCGATCTAGTCACCAAACAGGCGGCGGACGTGAAACTGATCGTGTTCGCCTGTGAGGCCGGAATGGGTTCGAGCCTGATGGGCGCCAATCAGGTCAAGAAGCTCATCAAGAAATCAAAGCTCGATATCAACGTGGTTCACGCGCCAGTGGGCCAGATCCCCCCTGCCGCCGATATCGTGCTCACCCACAAGGGCCTGGCAACGCAAGCCAAGGCCAAAGCGCCTAACGCCGCCGTCGTGGGTTTCACCATGTTTTTCAACGACCCGAAAGTGCTGGGCGTCGTCGCCAAGCTCAAGGCGGGCGAACCGGTCACGTCGGAGATCTAGCGATGGATACCGAAGCAGTCCCCGTACTGGATCGGCGATATATTGCCCTCGGCCTCGAGTCGGTTGATCGCGATAGCGCCGTTCTGGCAGCCGGGCGGATGCTCGTAGAGCGCCAGATCGTCAGCGAGGACTACCTAGACGCAATGCTGAAGCGCGAAGAGACGGTCTCTACGTTCATGGGCAACGGCGTTGCTTTGCCCCACGGTACGTTCGACGCCAAGAACGCGGTGCTCGGAACGGGGATCGTGGTTCTGCAATACCCTGATGGGGTGGAATGGCCCAATGGCACTGCTCATCTCGTGGTGGGTTTGGCCGCAAGCAACGAAGACCACGTCACGGTGCTTTCCCAGCTCGCCGAAATACTCCAGGACGAGGAATTGTGCCAACAACTGTGGACCACGGATGACGCTGATTTCGTGTACGACTCGCTGATGGCTGAGCCTATCGAATGAAGGCGACCGTCTTCGGCGCCGGCAACATCGGCAGGGGACTGGTGGGGGCGGTGCTGGCAGATAGCGGCTATGACCTCACCTATGTCGACGCCGACTCGGCGCTCGTCGCACTGCTCAGTGACGCATCCTATTTCGAGCTCGTCACTCAAGAGAATCGTCGCCGCATCCCCATCGAGGCTGCCATCGACGCGTCTGATCTGGATGCAGTCATCGCGTCAGTGGCTCGATCGGAACTGGTGGCAACCGCCGTGGGCGAGCCGATCCTGCGTGTGGTGGCGCCTGCCATCGGCGCTGGGCTCGAATCCAGCCTGGCAAATACCGTCAACGTGCTGGCCTGCGAGAACATACATCCCAACTCCACGCTGCTCGGCGACCATATTGCGGCAGCCACCAGCGACGAGGTAACCCGTGGCGTGGGTTTCCCCAACGTCGTGGTGGACCGGATCGTGCCGGGAGCCGGCGGCACCATCGACGTCAACGTGGAAACAGAGTTCGACTTTGTCGTTGACGGGACTGCGTGGGTCGGGTCCCGTCCCGAGACGGCCTCCATCACTTTCGCCGACGACATCGAGGCGTACGAGCTCCGCAAACTCTGGCTCGTAAATGGCATTCACGCCATCACGGCGTGGATGGGAATCGCCGCTGGTCACGAGTACATCCACCAGGCGATCGTCGACCCGAAGATCCGTGGGGATGTCGCGGCAGCGGCCGAGGCCGCCGCCCGTGCTCTCGCCGACCTCACCGACGAGTTCGAGCTCGAGGCGCTACAGACGTACGCCGCCACTGTGCTCGGTCGGTTCGCCAACGCCGAGCTGGCCGACCCGACCGTCCGGGTCGCCCGCAATCCGCTTGCCAAGCTCGGGCCGGGTGAGCGGATTCTCGGTCCGGCGGTCGCCGCCGAGGCAAGGTCGCTCGATATCGGAGGTTTCGCCGCCGGAATCGCAGCGGCGCTCCGCCTCGAAGACCAGGCGGTAGTGGGCCTCGAAGAGTTGAAAGAAGAGATCAAGGAGACAGGCTGGGAGCAGTTCCTCGTTGGGCATGGGGGCGTGCCTGAGAAGGGCGCAATCGTCGAGGCGGTGCGTGCTCAACTCGAAGCTGTTAGTGAGAGAAGGGATACATCGGTGATTTCCGAGGAGATAGTCATAGCGAATCCGTCCGGGCTTCATGCCCGGCCGGCCGCAGAGATCGTGGAGCAGGCCAAGACGGTCAACGCCACGGTTCAGATCAAGAAGGGAGAGAAGACGGCAAACGCTGCCAGCATCATGTCCGTTTTGGCGCTAGGCGCTAACACTGGAGATACTGTTACCGTCATTGCCGAGGGTGAAGATGCCGAGGCGGCAGTATCCGCCATGCTCGCAATCATGAACGCTACGGAGCACTGATATGTCACGACTTGATCAAGCACAACTGATTGCTGCAATCAGCGAGATCATGAATGCCTCACCCGACGACAGCGGCCAAGCCGATCTGGTGTCGGAAAAGGGTCACATCGTCGTGGCCGCTGACGCCAACGACTTCAAAACAGCTTTCAAACGCATCAAGAAGGTGCCGGGCTATCGGTGGGTGGCGATCAATCGCGATGACCTGTTCCTCGCCAACACGCTATCTCTCGGCAGCAAGGCCGGCATCATCGACGCCACCGGCAAGGTCCTCAAAGCGGCAGACCTTCCGCGCAAGAAGATGTGAACATGAACGACGGCTCGGACCGACCGTCGCTTGGCGGCTGGCATGTGCCGAGGTTGTCTACCGCAGTCTGGATAACGGTCGTGGCCTCGGTGCTCGGCTACTTCGCGTACGGTCGGGCTGTTGCCAACATTGTTGCTATCGCCGGGGCCATTCTCGTCACGGTCGTCGCGGTGGTTCGGGACCGGTTCGAGCGCGGCGCAGACCGGCGTGAGGTCGATTGAGCGGCTTCCGACGCGTGATACGAGATTCGGCAAGCAAGGCTGGGACCTTCTCCTCTGGCGACACCCCGGCGGTTCCTCCTACCTTGGAGCTGGAGGTGTGGAATGAAGGTAAAGCTGTTTACGAGCGGCACCAGTTGGGGTAAGCCTGCCAACCAATTCGCCAGTTTGGAAGAAGCGGTCAATGCCTGGCTGGACGCCCACCCAGGCATCACGATCAACCAGGCCCACCAGCTCAGTCAGCCCACCTTCGGGTGGGGCCAGCTGGCGATCGCGTTCTGGTACGAGGACGCCGTGGTGGACACCGAGGAACACCTGCTGCTGTCGCAGTGAGCTGAATATTGGTGGTCCAGCGCAGCGACGGCTCAATCGTCGCGCTATGCCGCGGAGCGGTGTCGCCTAGGCGTGCCTTTTGTTCGCAGTCCTACGGTCGTTCTCCAGTCCCGGATTCCGGTGGAGCCACGCGGTCCAGAGCACAAGTCAGAGGCCTCTTCCAAGATCGGGGCGGTCGGTGATCAGGCCGTCGACGCCGAGCGTAACCAAGCGCCGCATCTCTTCGACGTCGTTGACCGTCCACGGCAGCACCTGAAGGCCGGCGGCGTGGGCTGCGGCCACCATCTCCTCGTCGAGCGTGCGGAAGTTGGGCGACCATACCGAGGCGCCCCGGGCAGCGAGGTCGGCGAAATCAGGCGGGGTGGTGCTGGCGGTGAGGGCTGACAGGGTCACATCGCTGCGTTGCGAGCGGATCGCCCACAACGAGCGATGGTCGAAGCTCTGCACGACAACACGGTTCACCAGGCCCCGCTCGTCGAGCACGTCGAGCAGCGTTTGCTCGAAGCGGCCCGGGTTGACGCCGTCGAAGTCGTCGCCGATGAGCTCCGGCCGGTCCTCGACCCGCTTGGTCTCGATGTTGAAGCCGATCGTGGAAGCGTTGTCGCGCTGCTCCTGGTCCTTGACGCCGGAAGCGACGTACAGATCGATGAAATCCAACAGCTCGGTGAGCGTGATGATCTCGAAACGGTTCCCGGCCAGCACGGTCGGCACGGTGTCCTGCACCGGGAAGTCCGACGGGTCCGGGTTCCGGTCGCATCGGTAAGCGCCGAGCTCGCTGCGGGTGAGGGCGCTGATCCGCAACTCATCGGGCGGCGTGGCCGGGTCGTCGGGGTCGGCGGCGCCCGCGGGCGCGCCGCCGGCCAGCCGGCATTTCGCCGGATCGACGTACGGGTCGTGCCACACCACCAGCTCCCCGTCCGCAGTGAGGTGCAGGTCGAGCTCGAGTGTCGTCACCAGTTCGTCGAGGGCGGTCTCGAAGGCAGGCAGGGTGCTCTCGGGCTTGAGCCCGCGTGCACCCCGGTGACCCTGGACGTCGAATCCGGCGTCCGCTCCGGCCGTCGAAGCCGGGCCGGCAGTGCCGCTGCCGCCGCAGGCCGCGACCACGACGCTCAGACCTGCGAGGGCCCCGCCGAGCACGCTCCTTCGAAAGAGGTTGCTCATGCCCCCATTCTGGCCCGGCGACGAGCCTCCGCCACAACCTGGCTCCACGGCTGCAGTGGCCATTCCGGGAGATCCTCTGTGCCCAGCGCGCCGAGGCTGACTAGACGGGCTTCGCCTGGTCGCAGCGAACCTACTACCACCCGTTGCGGTGCAGCTGTTCGTCCAGGGGACGCCGCCTTCGCTTGACTCCGGAGCCTGTCGGGGCCTCGTCGGGGTCCCGGAACCCGAGTGCGACGATGCCGATCATGTTCCGATCTGCCGGCACTCCGAAGTGTGCGCGGACGGCCGTGTCATCCGGGATGCCGAAGAACCAGGTGTCGAGCCCGGCATCCACTGCGGCCAGCTGGAGTTGCATCGCAGCCATGCCGCCGTCCACATCCCAGAAGCGAACCGGCCAGGCGTCGGCGTGATCGAGGCCGAACCCGATCTTGTCGGCTTCTGAGTATCGGTCCAGGTAGCGCTGCGGATCGGACCACACCATCACCAGCACGGGCGGACGGTCTGAACCACCATGGTCGCCCTCGTCTTCGCCGGCTGTGACTGCCCAGAAGGCCGCCAATTGATCGGGATCGTCGACGACCAGAAAATCGATGCCTTGGGAATACCCGGCAGTTGGCGCTCGCCGGGCGATATCGATGATGCGGTCCACCTCGGCAGGCTCGGGCACTTCAGAGGAATAGCTTCGGACGCTACGGCGAACACGGATGATTTCGGAGAATTCCATGTGGCGAACCTAGGCAATGCCATCGGGGCGGGTGCGAGGCCATGGCGAAAAAACGAGCCGGACAGTGCAGTGGCGTCCGAACCCTTGGTCAGGCCAGGACGGACAGAACCTCATCGAGGTCGGCGTGGTCGCCGGCGAACTCTTCGTAGTCTTCGAACAAGAGCTCGTCTCCCGGCCCGATGACCAGCGTGGCGCCCAGTTGCATTGGTCTCCTGCCTGTCTTGTGTTGGCGATTGCCTTTGATGGTTGCCCGCACGCCCGCCACCAACTGGCCGGGCTTCACGAGGTCTAGTCCACCAAGGGCGTTCGTCCCGACGATCTCGGCGGCAGATCCGTCCTCGTCCAAGAGCACATCGAACGGCACCCGCTCGTCCTCGATGAACGCTTGGGCGTATCGCTTCCCTCCCGTGCCGATGGCCACGACGCCCGCGCCTGTTGCAAGGATATCTTCATATCTGTCGCGGACCTGACCGGCCCGCTCGCGACAGGTCAGTCAGCCAAAGTGGCGGAGGAAGAGGACGACCTGAGGCTTCTCTTTCCAACGATCGCCGAGGCGTTCGTGGTTGCCATCAGGATCGATGAGCATGTGGTCAGCGAGCTTTGTTACGTCAAAGGGCATTGGCTTGGCTTTCGTGGAGGCGATGAGGTACAGGCCGCGAGGGTCGGGTAGGGATGGTACCGGTCGCCGATCGGGACAGGAAAACGGGCTCCTGCCTCGACCCTGAGCCCAACTTCGGCCGGCGTTCATGGGACGCCGATGCCGCCGATCGGTGCGGTCTCGATGCGCTGATCGAATCCAGCGATGAGAGGCCGGCCCTTCTCGATCGCCGCCTGCACGGAAGGAAGGCTGAGGGAGGCGGCATGGGCCTCGGCGCTGTCCCACACCTCCGTTACCCAAATCGCCTGTGGGTCAGAATCCTCCAGGGCCACGATGTAGTTGAGGCAGCCGGGCACATCGCCGATTCCCGCCAGGATGCCTGCCAGCTCATCCCGTTTTCCTGCAACGGCTCTCATTCGACCGATCAATCCGTACATGTCCCTCCTCTGGGCACGAAAGCGGCAGGCTAACGGCCGGGGATCGGGTCATCGGCAGCTTGTCGATTGTGGGATCTCCGGCATCACCCGGTCAGTCGAGCTCCGTGAAGAGAGTGAGCTGCATCCCGTCCGGAGCCTCGATGCGAACGTTGAGTGAGTTCCACGGAGTCATCGCCGGCGCGAAGACCGACGTGGTCTGTTCTTCCCCAATCGCCGTCGCGACGGCCTCGGGCTCAGGCACTTGAAAGGCGATTCGTACCGGCAACCCGACGTGACGACCGACTTCGATCGTGTCCACCCATCCAGCGTGACCTGCATCGAGGATCTCGACGGTTGCGTGACCGGCGTCCAGGACGAGCCCATGTCCGTGTTCGTTGGAGAAGTCCGCCAGCTGTTCCAGGCCCAAGCCATCACGATAGAAGGCGACGGCCCGTTCGAAGTCGGATGTGGTCAGGACTACTCGAGTCTGAATCACTTGAGGGGTGGTCTTTGGCTCGGGCATTGTTGGCTCCCTCGATCGACAGGTCGCTATCGCTGCCCCGAGTTCTAGTCGGGCTTTGACGACAAATGAGGGGTTGCCATTTTGCGTAGAGTGGAAATCATGAAGCGGGCCCTATTCGTTCCCAACTTCGGAGACTTTGCCGAGCCGAGGGTCTTTGCCGACCTGGCTGCCGAAGCGGAGACGGCCGGATGGGACGGCATCTACATCTGGGATCACATCCTGGTCGAAGATGGCAGGCCGATGTGCGACCCGTGGGTGGCGATGGCCGCGGCTGCCATGCTCACCGAGCGGATTCGACTGGGGCCCATGGTGACGCCGGTCCCTCGCCGCTATCCGTGGAAGCTGTCCCGAGAGGTGGTGAGCCTCGACCGGCTGTCGGGTGGCCGGGTGGACTTCGGGGTTGGGATTGGTTTCCCGCCGGAAGTGGAGTTCGGGACGTTCGGCCACGAAACAGACGCGCGCATACGGGCCGACAAGCTCGATGAAGGCCTCGATGTCATCACCGGTATGTGGACGGGCGAGTCGTTCTCGTTCTCGGGCGACCACTACCGAGTGGTCGAGCGGACCTTTCTTCCCGCGCCGATTCAGGAGCCGCGAGTGCCAATCTGGGTGGCGGCAACCTGGCCCAACAAGCGGCCGTTTCGTCGCGCAGCGAAGTGGGATGGCGTATTCCCCCTCCTCATCGGCGACGGCGGATTTGTTCAGATGTCGTACGACGACATTGGCGAGATGGCTGAATATGTGACTGCCCATCGCACGTCGGACGGACCGTATGAATTCGTCATCGGCTACGACGACGCCGAGGACCGCTCGGTCGATGACCTCGAAGCTCTCGGTGCCACGTGGATGTTCTTCAACTTCTATGACGCCGGCGCAGAGACGATGGCGAAGGTGCGCTCGGGTCCCTGGCGGTGAGCGGGGTGAACTTCGGATGAGGTTTTTGGTGGCAATGGCTCGGGAGGCGACGCAAACCGTTGAACCCCGGACGGTCTCGCGGTCCGACGGGATGCGGTCGATCGAGCGGGTCGATCAGCCTGTCGAGATGCCGGAGCCGAGCGGGTAGAGGGGGCTCTCGATCGGTACCGTGTCCTCGATCGGAAGCTGCTCGACCGTGCGAGGCCACGTATATGGCAGCGTTCCTGTGAAAGGCTCGATCCCGAAGAGAACGTCGGCCACTCCTTGACCCTCGGTTCCCGGGAGCCAGGCAGCGACGAACGCGTCCCAGTCGTCGACCATGTCGCTCACGATGAGCGGCCGCCCGGAGACGAGGATCACCGCCAGCTCGTCGCATTGCTCTCGCATTCGATCGAGGAGCCGCAGGTCGGGGACGGGCAGCTTCAGGTCGGCGTCGTCTCCGAAGCCTTCCGAGTACGGGCGCTCGCCCACCACGGCGACGCAGACCTCTGGATCGCCTGCGCCGTCGAAGCGGCCGAATGGGTCGTAGACCACCGCAGTGTTCGCTGAAACTGTTTCCTCGATGGCCTCCAAGATGGTGGTGCCCTCGGTGATGTCGCCTTCCTTGCCTTGCCATTCGATGGTCCATCCGCCCGACTGGATGCCGATGTCGTCGGCGGCCGCCCCACCCACGAACACCGCAGGAACATCGTCGGCGAGAGGCAGCAAACCTTCATCGTTCTTGAGGAGAACCTGGGATTTGGCCACCGCCTCTTGGGCAACGGCCCGGTGCTCGTCGGAGCCCACCGTGCCGATAAACTCGTCGCCCGAGAAGGGACGCTCGAACAAACCCAACATGAATTTGACCGTCAGGATCCTTCGCACGGCGTCATCGATGCGGTCCTCGGAAACGTCGCCCGCCTCGACCGCCCGGGTCAAGGTGTCGACAAAGCGCCGGTAGTCGGATGGCACCATATTCATATCGATGCCGGCATTGATGGAGGCGACGACAGCGTCGTAGTAGTCGTTGCTGATTTGGTCGATGGCGCCCCAATCCGACAGCACGAAACCTTCGAAGCCGAGTTCTTCCTTGAGCACGTCGGTGATGAGGTAGCGCTGGGCGTGCATCTTCATCCCGTCCCACGAGGAATACGAAACCATGATGTTCATGGCCCCTTCGTCGATGGCGGCCACGTAAGGGGGCAGGTGCACGGAGCGAAGGGTGTCCTCGTCGACCTCGGTCACGCCCTGATCGATTTGATAGTCGCCCGTCGAAGAGCTCCCCCACGACGTTCCTCCGTCTCCGATCCAGTGTTTGGGAGTGGCGAGGACGGTGGCGCCGTCAGCGAGGTCGGTTCCCTGCAAGCCACGGATATAGGCCGCCGCCAGGTCGGAGACGATGGTGGTGTCCTCCGAGTAGCCCTCATAGGTTCGTCCCCACCGGATGTCCCGGGGCACGGAGACGGCAGGGGCGTAGTTCCAGTAGATGCCGGTGGCGATCATCTCCGCAGCGGTGGCCTGGCCGACCCGCTCCATCAGCTCTGGGTCATTGGCGGCACCGAGGCCAACGTTGTGGGGAAAGATCACCGCACCTCGGACGTTGCCATGACCGTGCACGGCATCGACGCCATAGAGGAGCGGTATGCCGAGACGGGACACCAACGCCTCTTCCTGGAACCCGTCCACCATTTCTGCCCAAGCTCGGGGGCTGTTCTCGGCGGGGGAGCCCCCGCCACCGCTCAAGAGGCCACCAATTCCGTACCTGGCGAGATCCTCTGGAACGATGCTGTTCTTCTCGACCAGCGTCATTTGTCCGATCTTCTCGGCCAGGGTCATTCGGCCGACCAAATCGCCGACCCGATCGGCCAGCGGCACGTCGGCTTGCTTGTACGGCGCGTCGTCGGGAACCGGCTCCCCGGGAACCGCGTCGGGCGCCGGCGCCGGCCCGGCGAGCTCCACGTCGGTCTCGCCGATTTCGAAAAACGTCAGCAGACCGAACACGCTGGGGTTCAGGTAGGAGGTGTCTGCAGTGTCGAACCGCGACCAGATCACTTTGAGATCCCGGCTCGATTCCGAGGCGCTGTTCAGGTGGACTTGGAAGCCGATAGTGCTGCCGTGCTCCCGTTGGATGTTCCAGACCCGGTTCTTGAGAGGCACAGCCATCTCGACCGCATAGCCCGAGGACGTCTCGGCCACGACCACCGTGGCCTCCGCCGAATGGGCCTGAATGCCGCCGAGAACGATTTCCTCGGGAGGCAGTCCGGCGTTGAGGGGCGGCACCGTGACCTGGGCGACGCCATCGGTGTACGAGGTCAGATCGAGATCTCCCGATCCGTTGATGTAGAACTCCACGGAGTCCTCGTTCCAGTAGTCGCTGCCGTGCAGACCGGTCACGATCTTTGCGTCGGTCACGTCGCCCATGACGTACAGGAACTCGTCGTCGGCGGCTGCGGCGAACTCCACCGAGGTGGCCCCGATGACCACGTCAGCGGTCGGGGGGATCGTGACTTTGGGGATCTCCGTCCACTCTGAGAGATCGCCGTCGACCGTGATCGAAACCGGAAACGCGGCGAAGTACCGTTCCGCCGGCACCGGCTCGGGCGCCAGGCTCGAGGGGGCGGCGGTGGCGCCGGCGCTCGTGGTCGAGGTTGAGGTGGGGGAGGGGGGCGGTGGCGTCGTCGTTTCGGCCGTTTCGCCCGAGGTGGTGCAAGCCGTAGCCAGCAGTGCAACCACGAGTGAAGCTGCAGCCAGGCGCCGCCTCCGGCCTGGTGGTCCGGAGCGTGGTCGACGACCGACGGGCGCTGCGCTCATGTCCATTCGCTCACCGGCCGGCTAACGGTCGAACCGCTTCGGCCGCTACGAACCCGCGGATGATTGCGACCTCGCCCGTGCGGCCGAAGACGCCGGCGCTGGTGTGCCGGTCGATCTGTGAGCCGGCATGGCGATGGGTGGTGCCATCGGCGAGATGCACCTCGACGAAGGGGTCCTCGGAGGTGGTCGACACGACGATGGGTACCTGGCACACCGTGATACCCAAAGAGCCCGCGCCGAGTTCGACTGTCTGCGGCGCGAGGTCCACATCGTGAAACCGCCACGTTCGGGGCTGTGCGAGCAACTCGTCTTGTCGCAGGAAGAGCGAGGAGAACCGAATCTCGCCGTTCTCCACTTGAACGCCGGTTTCGAGCGGCCGGGTCAGGATCTCTTCCTTCACCAATCCGGTCATGCCGGGCTGTTGGGCACCGGCGTGGCCGGGGGTATGCGAATACGGGTCGATGGGGATGGCGCCGAACTGTTGTGCGCTCTTGTTGAAGCCGAGACCCGACCTCACGCGCCAGTAGGCATCGGTGAGTCGGTCGATCGTCGCAGATGAAGCACCGCTCGCAGCCGCAGCCACGGCCGACTCCTGCAGGGCGACGAGCAGTTTGGCGACCATGTGCCAGTAGATCGACCCGATACCCTCGTAGCCATACATCGTCCCGGATCGGCCGGTGAAGGAGTGATGGCGGAATACGTGCTCATATATGTCCAATGTCGAGCCTCGATTCGCCGCCACGAGATCGGACCACCCGTCCTGGCCGGCCAGTCGGTCGAGAGCCTCCTCGACGTCGCCACGGTTGGCGAAATCGGCGTTGAACCGGAACCGCCCGTCGGTGTCGACGACGATCAGCGAGTGATCTTCCGCAGCGATGAGCGCGCCGAGAAGGGGGTTGCCCGCCAGGGCGTCGGCCGGGACGACGTTCTTTTCGAGAAACGGGGGTGGGGGCTGTGGCGGGTAAAGGGTGAAGCTGTTTTGATCTGCCCGGTACATGGCGCTGGCGAACAGCGAGTCGACGAGGTCTGCCTGCTCTTCGGCGGACAGCACATCTGAACCGATCGCGGCCACCTGGCCTTCGAGCATCTCGTAGAGGTTCTCCACCGACGCGGCGGAGCCGTCGTCGGCGAAGCGGATGAGATTGTACGAATGGTAGAGCCCGTCGGAGCGGCGTCCGGCGCTGATCGTGTCGTCGAGATGAGCGAGCGCCACCCGGCACAACTCGGCCACCTCATCGAGGGCTACTGCCGTGACGCCGGAGAAACCCGCCCGATACACCTGCAACCGGTAGTCGGAGAAGGCGGCGCCGAGCTGGTCGACGAGGGCCTTGCGGTCCCGGTCGCGTCCGCCACCGTCTCCGCCCGGAGGAGTAGCGGCCAGCGCACCGCCGACGGCGGTGAGCCAGTGCGCCACCTCCGTCGACATCGCCACCGTTTCCAGGCGGGAAGACCGCAAGAGCGTCAGCAGAAACTGGAGGTAGTCGCGCAGGTGGAACAGCGTCACCATCGACAGTCCGTAGCCGACAAGAGCGTTGTTGGCGTCGTTCCATTCGGGCCGCTGGGTGTTCATCCATATGCCGCCGCCCGGAACGAAGTTGGAGAGCTTGGCCAGTGCCGGAACGAGCAATTTCTCGGCGAGCGTCACCTGGTACACCTCGGCGCCCTCCCACAGAAGCTTGCCATCGCTGCCGGCGTGATCGACCCGCTCCGCGGTCCGAGTGGCCGCCTCCCCGTCGAAGAGAATCGTCTCCTTGGGATCCTGTACGAGTTCGTGATACGGCTTGATGCGGTAGGGCACGTCGGCATAGGAGAACCAGCGCCGGCCAAGCATCTCTGTCAATTGTCCGGGGCCGTACCGTTCGAAGGCCCTCAAGAGACGGAGAAGGTAGACGATCTGGTGATCTCCCCAATAGCCGATGTTGCTCCACGGATCGTCGGGATCGGGGACCTCCCAATCGATCCCATTGCGGGTGACACGATACGGGTTGAATCCATCTGGCGTGGAGGCGTTGACGAACACCGAAACGACGCTGGGCAGATATTCGGGGAAGCTCAAGCACAAGGCCTCCCAATTTTGAAAGATGTCCCGCCAGTTGCCCTCGTAGTAGACGATCGGGTCGCCGGCCGAATCCTGCACACGGATGGAAAAGGCGTTCCAGGGCCGGCTGGGATCGCCGTGGCGCCTCGAGAAACTGAACGGCAGATATTCCAGGGCGAGGCGGACGAGCTGGTCGTCGCCTCTGCCGGCGATCTCGTCGACGAGCTCGCGGCGCCCGATCGTCTCGGGAAGAGTGGCGAACCATTCCGCATGGTGCTTGCCCACCCGACGGTTCCGTTGGGAAACGAATTGAGCGAAGTCTTTGGTCCCGATCCGGTATCCCGTCAGGGGCGCGCCGCCGCGCATTGTGTTGTAGGTGACGTTGGCGAAATGATGCGCGGTGGCGATCTCGTCACCCGTCTGTTGACTGGCGTCGGCACGCGCCATGATCTTCACCAACGTGTTGGTCGCTTCGGCGAGCGACTCGGCGATGTCAGCCGACAAGTCGTTTGCCGATTGGAGGCGAAGTCGCCTCTCTGCCACTTCGGCCTGATCCTGTCCGACGTCCGCGACGAGGTGCCAGGTCACCTCCTCTCCCGGCTTCAACGCAACCGAGCCATTCAGGAGGTAGGCGCCGCGCTGTCCTGTGATCAGCTGCTTCGGCACGACTGGGCGGCCTGCCACGAAGTCGGTCACTGCGGACGCCTCGAGTGTGATGGAGGCGCCTGGGAGGCCCACCGACCAGACCGTGGAAGCGCGGAGCACCTCGGCGGGCTCGGGCCGGTCGACGAGCCGGCTCTCGAGCGTGAAGACGGCCAGACGCGTCGTGTTGTCGACGATCTCGGAGCGCTTGTGGGCGTTGAAGAGGTTGCTCATCCGCTGGTAGGAATATGGATCGATTCCGTGGGGGAGCAGGTTGACGAGTCCATCCACCAGGTCGACGCGAGCTTGGTGCGCTCCGGTGTTCGCCAGGGTTGCGGTTCTCACGAATCCGAGCTCTTCGCTGCTCGCCCACTTGTATCTGAAGGTGAGATCCAGGCCAGAATGCCGTTCTTCGAAGACTACCGAGTCGCCCACTACCGATTTGTACAGGCACCGGCTCACCGGGGCTGGGTCGTGGTCGCGGAACGGCTGCCACAGTGTTCGCCCGTCGTCGGTGTGAACGTACATCGCCGTCACCGGGCCGACATTCCCTGCGGCATCATGAAGGCGATCGTCCGGGTCGTAGGGGAAGAGAGCCCCGGTTGCGTCTCTTCTCCCGGCCGTCAAGGCTCCCGTGCTCGACAGGAACATCCACCGGTCGCCGTCGCTCACCACGTTCATCAGGAACGGAGCGATCCGGTCTACGCCGGGAATGGCGTAGTACTCGGTGCCGTCGATCTCGATGAGCCCTTCACCACTCGGTGCGCCGACCATTCCTCGTGGCTCGACCGTCGCCAGGCGTCCGGTGTCACCCATGCGACCTGCCCAAGGTCAAACCGTGCCCGAGCGGGTACCGCGGCGTTGCCTGCGGGTCATCGAGGTCGGCAGGAGAGCCGGGCCACGGCTGGGGCAGGCGGCCTTCGAATGGGTCGCGGCCCCGTAGCAAGCCGGGGAGCTCCGTTGCTTCGGTGCCGGGCAGCCATGCCGCGATCACCGCGTCGGCACGGGAGAGAATGTCTTCGATCAGCACGGGCCGACCGGAGAACACGACGACCACCAGCCGTCTGCACAGTGTGCGCATTCGTTCGAACACCTCGCGATCCGACGCTCGCACATCAGGCGCGGCCCGGTCTCCCGGGCCCTCGGCGTACGGCTCCTCGGCGATGCAGACGATCCCGATGTCGACGGGATCATCGTCGGCAAAACGCCCGTCTGGCGAGTAGTGGACGTCGGCCGATTCGGCCTCGAATGCTTGGCGAAGCGTCGTGCCCGAGGTGATGGGTCCGGGTGCTCCCTGCCATTCAACGGTCCAGCCTCCGCACTGAAGGCCGATGTCGTCGGCAGCCTCGCCCGCCAGGTAGATCGGTCCAGCGGTCGGCTGAAGGGGGAGGGTCCGGTCGTTCGACAGCAGGACTGCACTGCGTCGAGCAGCTTCCGCCCCCAGCTCGCGGTGTTCGGCCGCGCCGACGACACTCAGGGACGGGCGTTCGTCACCCTCGCCGAGTGCAGCCTTGGCGGCGAGGATGCGGCGGACGGCGTCGTCGATGCGATCTTGCGGGATCCGTCCGTCGGCGACCGCCTCCGTTGTCACGGCGATGAAACGCTTGAAATCGAAGGGGACCATCACCATGTCGATACCGGCGTTGATGGCGGCCACTACGGAAGCCGCATAACTGGGGTCGATCTGGTCGAGCCCCATCCAGTCAGTGACCACAAATCCGTCGAAGCCCAATTCGCCCTTGAGCACATCGGTCAGGAGTTGGCGATGGCCATGGAGCTTCTCGCCGTTCCATGAGCTATAGGACGCCATCACGGTGTGGGCCCCCGCCGCCACGCCGGCGGCGTAAGGAGGGAGGTGCTGGGATCGCAGGACATCTTCCGAGGCCCGGAAGTCGCCCTGGTCGATCTGCCACTCACCGCCCCAGTTCGTCCACCATTCGACCCATTGTGGTCTGGTCACGGATCCCCATTGGGTGCCGCCGTCGCCCACGAAGTGCTTGAGGCACGCCAAGATGGGGCTTGCTCCCGGCCCTGGTTGTTGGAGTCCCTCGACCAGCGCTGCGCCGAGCTGCGCCACGGTGCCAGGGTCGCGACTGAATCCTTCGTAGGTGCGTCCCCAGCGGATGTCTTGGGGAACGGCGACGGTGGGGGCGAACGTCCACCGTACGCCGGTGGCAGCTACTTCTCGGGCGGTGGCCTGGCCGATCCGTCTGACCAGCTCCGGGTCGCCGGCGGCACCGAGACCGATGTTGTGCGGGAAGATGGTGGCTCCTCGGACGTTGCTGTGGCCGTGCACGGCGTCGACGCCATAGAGGAGGGGGATTCCGAGGCGGGTGCTGCGAGCCGGCTCCAGGTAGCTCTCCACCATGTCCGCCCACGATGCAGGGTCGTTGGTGGGCGGGTTGCCGCCTCCGCCACTCAAGATCGACCCGATGGCGTGGTCGGCGACTTCGGCCGGAGTGATGCTGCCCTTGTTGACCTGGGTCATCTGCCCGATCTTCTCGGGCAGCGTCATGTCGGCGACGAGTTGGGCGATTGTTCCTTCGAGCTTCAAAGCAAGATCCTTTGTGTTCCCCTCAGACGCGGGTTCCGGCCGAGCTACCGGCCGGAACCCGCCACGAGGGTAGGAGGTCACTCCAACTCGAACGACCCGACATCGCAGCCCAACCCTTGAGGTCGAGCCACGCCGCGCTGGTCGGTGGCCGGACATGCCCCCACCGCGGCGTCGATCGCCGGGCTTCCGGCCAGTAGAGCGTGCGTCAGGGTCGGTCCGCCATTGTTTGCGAGAACATCGACCTGAGCGCCGCCTGGACCCACGTCCTGGTCGCTGCCGATGAGCGAGCACGACCCATCGGTGTTGACGTTCCCACCGAGCGAGGTCAGCACCGCAGCCCCGCCGCCTTCGATCTGGCAGTTGTATGTGCCGTTGTCGGCGATGATGTTGTCCTCGATGGTCACGGTGACAGGGGCACCGAACGTAGCCACCATCAGGCCGCCTGCAGTACCTGCCGGCGCGTTGTTCCCAACGATTGTGCTGTTCGAGATCGTGACGTTCCCATCGGTCAGGAACATCGCGCCACCATGCCACGCCGTCGACGTGTTGCCGCTGAACGTGCTGTTGACGATCGTCGAGTCTCCAAGCGAGCGCAGCCCACCTGCGACGTCGCCGCTGACGTTGCCGCTCACCGTGCTGCGGGTGATGGTGATCGTCGAGTTGAAGAACCCGTAAACACCACCACCGGGCTGGTTCAGCGACGTGTTGTCGCTGACCGTGCTGTCGGTGAGGTTCAAGACCGCCCCGTCTCCGTTGTAGATGCCGCCGCCACCGAAGGCGAAATTCGCCGGACCGGCACTGTTCTCCGTGTTGTTCGTAACGACCACCCTCTCGAGGCTGAGCTCACCATTGTTGAGGATGCCACCGCCGGTGGGTCCGGCAGCGCCGTCGCGCACGACGAGATCGTTCATGGAGACCACAGCGCCGGCCACGACGTCGAACACGCGCGATGCGTCGCCGCCGCTTATCGTCACGGGAGCCGCCCCAGACGCGTCGACGGTCACGGAACGGTCCACGAGCAACTGTCCCGACGACAACGCCACCGTCCCTCCGGCGAGTCCTGGATCGAACGTGATCGTGCCGCCGTCAGCGATGAGCCCGAGGGCCTCACGAAGTGAGCCGGGCCCGCTGTCGTCGAGGTTGGTCACCACCAACTCGGTCGGCGGCGGAATCGGTGTCCGCCGGACGTAGTCGATGCGGGCCTCGCCGCTGGCCGTTCCGTTCGGGAACCCGAGGCTGTAACCCCAGACCTCGGTCAGGCCGAGACCGTCGTCGGGCGCACCGGCCGGTTGGTCGTCGCTGCGGACGAAGTCGGTCACCGGGATCGAAACCTCGGTCCAGCCCGCCACGTCGTCGGTGAACGATGTCTCGAACCGCTCGGCGGTGTCGGGACCCTGGTACACCCGGACGTAGTCGACCAGGTACTCCTGCGGGTAGGTATTGAGGGGATCGACCGCGCCTCCGAAGTTACCTCCGATGGCGAAGTTGAGCAGCAGGAAGAACGGCTTGTCGAACACCCACGGCCCGGGCACGTCGGACGGCTCCGCCTGATGGTATTGGATGCCGTCGACGTACCAGGTGATCAGGTTCGGC
>JBFGJH010000058.1:0-21328 GCA_041577335.1 Acidimicrobiia bacterium
CGAGGGAGGAGACGATGCCGCGGAAGGCTCGGGGCGGACATCGTCTCCTCCGGACGCAGCGCGCCGGTCCGCGAGGATCAGCCGGGCTACGTCCGGGGCCCAGCCCCGGTCGGTGCGGCGGAGTTCGACGGTTGGGCTATCGGCGAGCGCTGCGCGTCTGATGCCGCGCTCCCGTTCGGCGAGCGCAGAGCCGTCGAACGACGTGCCGAGAAAGTCCTCGATCTTGGAGTACGGCGGGAACCCGAAGGCGTCGGCTGTGTTGGCGGCGAGGACGTCGTCAGCCTCAACGTCCGTCAGCATCCGCTTGCCCTCTTCGTCGCCGAGGACGATGACGAACATGCCTGCGAGCCGCGATGCCTCGCCGATGCGAACGCCGTTGATCAGCCGCCCGACGCGGTACTTCGGCGGCGGCACCACGATCTGCGCGACGGCGTTGATTGTGGCCATCGGCAAGGGAAGGCGGGTCATGGCAAACGCTACCTTGCGCCCACCGCGGGAGTGGATACGGCTCTGTAATGGCAGCACGAGCCGCTCCTTGCGCCGCAGGTTGTGTTTCCGGACGGCGGACACCGTATGCGCGCTGATCGTCATCGGCTTCGGGTAGGCGAGGACTTGGCCGTTGGGATCCACCAGGGCGAGATCATCGCCAAGGAACTCGACACCCTCCTCTGCGAGCGCCTCGAGCAGCATCAGCGTGGTGGTGGTTTTGCCGGTGTCGGTGCGAGCTGTGATTAGGTATGCGCGATCATCAATCGAGACGCAGGCGCCGTGAACCAGGGCATAGCCCCGCTCGACGAATGCCCAACGCAGCACGGGCTCGACCACGTTGGTGTACAAAACGTGAGGCGACGATTTGAGCAGCCGGCTGGCACGGATATTGGTGAGCGCATGCTCCCGGTCGATCTCGACGACGAATCCCATCCTTCGGAACACTTCCCTGTATACCAATCCTTGGGCGGTCGACCGTCTCCGGATGGGCCGCTCGATCGATACTTGGATGTCGGGTGGGCCTACCGGCCTGCGCACCTGGAAGCGATCCAACTCGGGGAGGCGCGCCTCTGATTCCAATCGGATGAGCCCGTGGATGTCATACGACCACACGCGTGGAGCGCGCGGCGCCGAGGTACGCAGCCGAAGCAGGTGGCGAAGGAACCTGCCTGCCTCACGCACCGACGCCTTGCTCTCGCCGGCGTTCCGGGTCCCGAACTCGAAGCCCACCTCGAGCAGGCGCAGTGCCGGGTTTCGGACGAGGATCTCGAGCAGGATCTTGAACCCATGAGGTCGCAGAGATTCGAGCGATAGTGCACGCCGGTCGACGAGGAAGAAGCCCGTCATCGGGTCCTTTACCCGGCCGGCCCGGCGCGGGAATGACAGCCGGGCGAGCGACGTGAGGCCGAGCGAGGCAGCAAGACGCAGTGGGCCGGAGAGTCCTCTGGAATCCCCGCCGGCGGAGTAGCGACTGGCAACGACCGCGTCAACGTCCGTCGATGCGGCCCGGTCGAACATTTCCCGCACCGTGCTAGGTGGATGCTGGAGGTCGCCGTCCATCACGACGACCCAGTCGTATGCAGCAGCCCGAATGCCGGCGACGACTGCAGTGCTCAGCCCTCCCGCCCGGTCCTCTGGCTCACGATGGATGAGCGTGACCGGAATGGGCGACACCCGGGCTACGGCTGCGATCGCCGCCGGCGTCTCGTCCGAGCTGTCGTCAACGAACAGGATCTCGCCGACGATGTCTATCAATCCCTGAGCGATCGCATTGACCAGCGTGGCGATGTTGAGAACTTCGTCGCGGGTCGGGACCACTACCGACACCAACCCCGGGGTCAGATGCCGGTGCCGGGTCACCGGCAGGTCCCTCGATGGATCGCTCGATAGATCGCGGTTATTCGGCGCGGTCCCACGGCCAGCGCGTACCAACATATTGCCTCCCAGCGTGTGTCTAGCCCTATGAGGTGGGACTATGACCGCGGCGCGTGGCGGCGTCTATGACATTCCGTGGCAGAGTGCCGACAAGCTGGATGGCAGACAGTGGCCAACACCTGGCGAGATCGGCAGAAGCACGTGCCCCGGCCAGTGTGGGTGGACAAACCCCATCCGCAGCGGTGACCCCGCCTCTAGGTAATGGACACCTCGTCTTCGAAAAGGTCGAGTCGTTGGGCGGCCATCAGGGCGTCGACGCGGTTGCGAGCGCCGAGTAGGCCGTAGATCGTGTCGAGTTTTCGGAACATCGTCCGCTCGGAGTAGCCGACTCTCTTGGCGAGGTCCGCAACCGTGTGCCCGTCCGCCAGGTACCGGAGCCACTGCGCTTGCTCGGGGGAGACGCTTGTGTCCCCCTGAGGGGCCGGCTCAGACAGTTGGCCCAACTGGCGAAGCACCGACACCGGGATCAACGCATGCCCTTCCAAAGCGTGAAGGAGGATGTCGACAATCCTTTCCGGAGGGGCATCCCAATCGGCTACTCCGGTGGCGCCTGCGTCGATCGCCTGGGCTATTCCCGCGAGCTCCATACTCGGGATCAACCCAACGACGGTCAGCGAGTCCGCCAGCTGCACGACCGTAGCCAGGGAGCCTGCGTCTACCAGGCCGACCAGGGCGGCGGCGGCTCTCCCGCTGGCTACCCATTCTGCGACATCCGCCGGTTCGACGGCCTCGTACCCGGCGGCGTCGAGCGCGCCCGCCAGGCCGCGACGATAGGCGGCAGCAGACACGATGATCCCAACCTGATCAGGCACCCATCCCACCCTTTCAGCATACGCTGGGAGAGAGTGATGAGCGCTCTCTCGGGGCGGCGAGATTCTCAACTGTGGCCTACGCCGTCTGCTCGGTAGTACAAACAGGCCTGCACGCCGGCTCCTGCGTATCTAGCCCAGAGGCGAGGGGCGGCTCCTCATAATGCGGGCGTAGTAACAGCGGCGCCGACCGTCAGCTTCCGCCACGACTACCATCATCCATGACGCACGGCCCAGCGGAATTGGAGAGGCGAAGCCGATCAGGCCGCCAATACGGTCGATCCGCCCGGTACCCTCCCGGCATATGCCTGACACCCTGTTCATTCCTGATGGCGATCACTATCTGCCCACCGAGCTGACCCGGGGCGGATGGTCGGACCTCGCTCAGCACGGCAGCCCGCCGTCGGGACTGCTCGCCGCTGCCATCGAGAGTGTCTCCACCGTGGCGCCGATGCAGGTCGCTCGCTTCACAATCGATCTCTTCCGCCCCGTGCCGCTCGAACCGCTCCGAGTAGAGACACACGTCCTACGTGACGGCAAACGCATCCAGGTGGTCGAAGCGATCCTGCGCCATGGCGATATCGAGGTCGGCCGGGCGACTGCACTCAAGATCCGCACCGCCGAGGTCGAACTCCCCGACGTCGAGAAGGAGCCGTGGGAGCAGCCTCCGCCACCGGACGAGGCGAAGCCGATCGAGGACTTCTGGACGTTCGCTACGAACCTGACTCGATTCCACAGGGACGCAGTGGAGATCCGCACGATCGACGGCAGCTTCACGAAGTACGGCCCGGGGGTCTCATGGTTCCGGCTCAAGCACCCAGTGATCGCCGGGCAGGAAACGACGCCGTTCGTGCGGCTGGCCACGCTCGCCGACATGTCGAACGGCAACTCCCAGGCGCTCGACCCGGAGGCGTACCTCTACGTCAACCCCGACATCACGCTGTACGCCCACCGGCTTCCCCTCGGCGAGTGGGTCGGCATGAAGTCGGCCGCCCACCAACACCGCTCCGGCATCGGCCTCGCCGACACCCGCGTCTTCGACGAGACGGGACCGCTCGGCAGGATCAACCAAGCCCAGCTCGTCGACAAGCTGAGGGGTGGCTGAGGCAGCCCCAACCGCCCATGTCGCCGACGGCAACGGATGATCGAGCAATCCGGACGAGGTAGCGGTGACCAGACCGAAGCGTGCGGTGGTCACAGCCGCCTGGACAGGGCTGGCCGTCTCTCAACCGGCTGAACCAGTGGGGTAACGATCGCGCACCACGGAGAGGACAATGCCGTGTTCGAGGAAAGCTTTGAGAGCACACAGCATGAGTGAGAACCCACCGGTGGAATCGGCCAGCCACGCCGCAAGATCGTCTCCGCTGCCGTCGAAGCCACGCTCGGAAATCTCGACGTAGGTCCAGTTCTCTCCCCAGCGCTCGAGTGTGATCTCAACCGGCCGGAAGACTTCGCCGCCGCCCCATTCGATGAGAATCCTCGAGTTGGCTTCTACTTCTCTCACCAAGACCTTGACGACCACCCCGTACATCTCCCATTCCCAGGTCAGGGTTGCTCCGGCTTCGACGGCGCCGCTGCTCTTCGTGAACCAGAACTGGGTGGTATTGGCCGGGTTGACGAGAGCCGAGAACACGTCCTCGCGAGGTCTGCGGATTCCCATGCCCACGTTCACGTAGGGGACCGAGGTAAGCGTCAGAGGGTTGTCTGCGATCACAGGACAAGCCTATCGATGGCGCACCAGCCGGAGCAACGAATTCAGAAGTACACATGTGCGCCCTGATATGGTGGGCCGCCATTCCAAGAAGGAGGCGAGATGAGCGGCGTCGACTACACCCAGGCGCTAGAGGGGGCGTCGAAAACGGTCACTCGAGCCGACGGGTCCAAGCTCCACACCGTTGCCCTTGGTTCGGGTGGACGACCGGTGCTTCTCGCGCACGGTTACGGATTCACCGCCGACGAATGGAATCTCGTTGCGCCTTCACTCGCGGAGCGAGGGTTGCAGGTGATTGCCTTCGATCAGAGGGGCCACGGTCGTTCCACAATCGGCACAGACGGGATCGGCTCCCTCCAGATGGCGTCGGACTACGGGGCCATCCTCGAAGCCTACGCCGCACGAAATGCCATCCTCGTCGGGCATTCCATGGGTGGGTTTCTCGGAATCACCTTCCTCGTCGAGCGCCTGGAGGGTGCTGACCGTGTGGGGGCGGCCCTGCTGATGGCAACCTTTGCCGGCGACGTCAACCGCGAGAACCCACAGAACCGTCTTCAGATCCCGCTCATCAAGTCAGGAATCCTCGTCAAGATGCTCGGGATCGGGGCCGTGGGAACCCTCTTCACGAAGAGCCTCACCGGCGACGACTACGTGCCGGGATATGCGGATGCCTTCGTCCCGACGTTCCGCGCCCAGGATCACCGATCGCTCGTGCCCATCCTGCAGGCGCTCGTAGACGAAAATCGGTACGACAAGCTTGGTGAGATCGATCTCCCGTGCACGGTCGTCGTAGGCTCGAAAGACGCCACCACTCCGCCATTCCATACCGCCGATCTTCACGCGGGCATCCCCGGTTCGAGTCTCGTCACGCTCGACGGCAAGGGGCATTCTCTCAACTGGGAGGCCCCGGAAGCCATCGTCGAGGAGATCGTCAAGCTGGCAGCCGCCTGACCCGCGGTCCGCGATTTCGGAATGGAACTCGTCGAACGAGATCAAGCGCTCTTGTCGCGCATCTCCCGTACGGTGTCATGTGCCTGCTTCACGCTCGTGTATTGGCTCCTCACCGTGCCACCGAAATCGGTCGGAAGGTTGGTTTCCAATGCTTCCGCGTAGGTAGCCACGGCGTGGTCCTCGCCGGCCTCGGCCGCTGCGAGGATCGCATGGTCGCCCGAGGTGAGCACGTCCTTGACGCCGATCCATGCTCGATGGAGCTTCGATGCAACCGAGTCGCCGGGTGCGTCCTCAGCGAGGAATCGCGATCCTGCATCGACGAGCTCATCGGCGAACCGGGTTCGCTCTGCCGCGAAGCTCCGGAACGTTGCGGCATGGTCAGCCCGCTCGAGCCTGTCAGCCGCTGCGGCAAACCCTTCTGCCGCATCGCGATTCACCTGGATCAGTGATTCGAGTGTCTGCCGGGGCTGCTCGAGGGTGGTTTCATCCTGCGGCGTGATGGCGAGGAGTGATTGTTCGGTACGTTCGGCGGCCATGGGATCCTCCTATGACATAGTGTGTGATGGCAAAGGCATACCCCGACCTCCCAGTCACCAAACATGAATTGTGGCGGGCACGTTTCGAAAGCCGCGCAGATCAACTATCACCAGATCAACCTTCGCCAGCGGCAGTCGGGTGTGCGATGTTTGCCGTTTACCCTCGGGGGTAGGACGTACAAGACAAGCCGAACTGGAGGCAGAAAATGAACGCCGCTGAATCATCGACGGTTGAATCGATACGTGACGCAGAAGAGACCCTATCCAAGGCCCAAGACGCTCTCGATGCCGCACAGGAGGGCCTACACGCCGCTGAAGAGGTGGTGACAAAAGCCAACGAACTGAAGTCCAGCCCCTGGGTGAAGGTTTCGATTGGTGCCGTACTGGTTCTCGTCATAGCCGGCATCTTGGCGGCGATTCGCAAAAGCAAGGACTGACGAGAGCGCCGTCTCACCGGTGAGAGTCAGATCCTCGGCAACCGCCGACCGACGGTCGGCGGTTGCTGGTTGGTTGAATCGAGCTTGCTCGGAAGCAACAGAGCGTCTTGTCACATTCCCGGAAGCGGGGTCAGTCCGTACCGCTGAATCACGTCCGGCAGCCAGTCGGGCTGGGCAAACGGCAGCGAATATCTGCCTGCCAGCTCGACCATTGCCTCGAAGTCAGGAGCGCCGGACGCCGTCAAGTCGGACAAGCCTCGGAAGAAATTCTCAGACCCTGCTGGCGTGATCACCTCGATCATTCGCGCGGGCGTCGACCCGGCATTCCACATCGCATGGACCTGATTCCTCGGCTTGACGATGTACCCGCCCGCAGCCAGTACCACTTCCTGATCTTCGGACCGGAATCCGATCTCCCCTTCGAGCACATATGAGATCTCATCTTCGAGATGGTGAACGTGCGGTGGCACGAGAGCTCCGACCGCGAAGGGGTGTTCGACGATCGAGACCAAACCCCCCGTGTCAGCCCCGTCGATCTTGAACTGCACACCGATCCCGTCTAGAAGGTCGCCAGTATCACCTCCATGCGGTCGGTCAGGGGATCCGGCGCACGTGGCCGTCGCCGGCAGCGACAGATGGCGGTGGCAACTCTCGTTACCTCGTTCGGGACTTGGTGGTCCTTGGCAATTGAATCCGGGCTCGACGATGCGCAGGCCGTTGACATCGCGACTGGCTTCTCGCTTCGGTATGAGAGCCGCGGCGTTGCTGCGGATAATCGGTTCTCGGGAGCATCCCAGTGACGTAGGAGAACCTCGCGCGACCACCGATTTCTGCCAGCGCGTGGTTCACCAAACCATGGATTAGAAAGGGACTGTTGCCTCTTGTCCATACCCCCAGACCGGCGTTGACTGGGACGGAGAGAGGAGGTATCTGATGCGAGATGTAACGCTCGCGAAGACGAGAGGTTACGGCTGGAAAGCCGGCGAATGGCTCATGGGGGTGTTCGGCGGTGTCGCAGCCTTCCTTGGATTCTTCATCATGTTCGGACCTGAAGAGGACTATGTGGGACTAGGTGGCGACGTCGCCTGGCAGGTCGGGGAAATCTCGTCGGCTTGGATGTATGGACTCATCATCGGTGGACTGGTACTCCTCGCCGGCACACTGGCCTTGATCATCGCCGGTCGGTCGAGGACTCCGGTGGCTTCTACGCCACGCGGAGATCTGTTGTGGCACAGCGGAGTGTTCGTTCTGGTCAATGCCTTCCTGTGGGCCCAGGACTTCGCGCTTGGGACCGGGCTCGACTACGCCTACCTGGTGACGATCCCATGGGGTATCGGCCTCGCGTTCCACGGCTACCGGTACTTCTCTGGCGATCTGGATGCGGAACCGATGCTCGAGACGGGAGCGGCGGAGCAGGAGCAGAAAGAGCTTCAGTACCACTGAGGCGAACCCACTGAATCCGAATCTGAGCTGAGGCTTGGCTCCGATCAGTTGGTCAGTGAACGGGCGAAGGCGGCTCCCATCAGGTTGCCCTTTTGCTCGTAGAGACGGTGGGCAGCTTCCGCCGCCTCGATGCTGCGCCGGCGATGGCCGGCGAGTCCCAGGACCTCCGCCCGGACCGCGGCCGCATCGGCGGAAAGGTTCAAGAACCCCGACGGCGCCATATCCATGGCTTCGGCGGCCAGGACCTCGGCGGATTCGTGCGCTCCCGAGCGCGCCAGCAGCAGCGCGCAGGCGGTGCGCCACGCCATCTGGGAGCCAACCGATTCGACCGGTGCCTCTTCCCGGCTGGTGCGGGCCAGTGGTTCGGCCTCGTCCACCCTGCCCTGCCGCAGCAGTAGGCGGGCGAGTTCGGCGGCGATCACCGACACTTGCTCGGGTTCTCGTTGCTCGGTGTTGCGTCGCAGCGCATCGCGCAGGAGCGCCTCGGCGGATTCGATGTCGCCCGCCAGGAGTCCGACGTGCCCCGCTCGCAGGACGATATGGGCCACGGGCCGCCGGGCCCGCACGGTCTCTCGGAGGATCCGGCGGGCATCTGCGATCAGCTGCCGGGCCTGCTCGAAGTCTCCAGTCATTGCCAGCAGAAACGCCAGCGACGCGGCAACGCCGGGATTGTTCCCGTCGCCCATGAGTTCCCGGCATCGGTCGACAGCCTCCGGGACCGACCGCGGTCCCTCTTCGAGCGCCAGGGCCATCATCCACGGGCCGGCAACGGCTTCCCGAGGGCTGCCCGAGCGTTCTGCGTGGCCGAGGGAGCGGGTGGCGGCCGCCTCCATCGCTTGGGCGTCGCCGCGGCGCCGGTGGATGTCGACGAGCACCCGCTCGACCTGGGCGAGGCCCAGGTCGTCGCCGGCACCCTCGAACACCCGGCGGGCTCTGGCGGTCTCGGCTTGGAGTTCGGCGAGCGTGATCGGATCCGGTCCGGAGATGAGACGAGCCCACACCCGCTCCACCCGAAGGAAATGGTGGAGCGTCGGGTCTGCGTCCTCGCCGGCGTCGTTGATCAGTTCATCGAGGAGCATGACGGCTTCGGTCTGTTTGGCCATCACTTGATGGCTCTCGGCCAGGTACCTGCGGGTGGTGAACCCGTCGGGATGGCCTGCGGGGAGGAGCTGGTTGGCCCGGACGAGCAGATTCTCCGCAGCCACGATGTCGAGCCTGCGAAACGCCAGGACTCCCGCCCGCCCGAGGTGTTCTCCGGCCCGGCGGGCGAGGCGGCCGCAGTGCTCGTCGTCGAGGCTCAGGTCGGTCCGGTACGCGACCGCCTGCTCCAGGTGATAGCCGACAAGCTCATCGAAGTCGCCGAGATCACCGTCGGCCGACCGTTCGAGCACCTCTACGACCTGTTCGTGGAGCTGCGCCCGACTCTCCTTCGTGACGCTTTGGTAGGCGGCGAGCCGGATGAGCGCGTGGCGGAAGTCGAAGTGGCCATTGGAACGCACCAGCAGCCGCTTGCGTTCGAGAGCCTCGAGATGGGTGGCGATTCCTGGGCGAGCCGCGTCAGGCAGCAGGCCGGCCACTTCGGCGACCCGAAATCGCCTTCCCCAGACCGAGGCGGCACGGACCAAGCTCTGTTCTGCCGGCCCGAGGCGGTCGAGGCGCGCGGCGAGGAGCGCCCTGATCGAGGGAGGAATGGTGGCCTCGTCAGATTCCCGCAACGCCGCCATCATTTGCTCGACGAATAGCGGATTGCCTCCGGCCAGTTCCACCACCTGCTGGGCGCGCTCGTAGGGCACGCTGGTGCTGGCCAGCTCCAGCTTGACGAGTTCGCCGACCTGCTCGGGGGGAAGCGGTTCGAGCGTGAGCGCCCACCTCTTCGGAGCGCCCGTGGCCCATTGCGGGCGCTCGTCCAGGAATTCGGGGCGAGCCAGACAGAGCAGCATGAGGGCGCCTTCGACTGAGTCGGCCAGGTATTCGACGAGGTCGACGAAGGTGGGTTGGGACCAATGCAGGTCCTCGATAACCGCCACGAGAGGTCGATCGAGGCACAGCGACTCGAAGAACGACCGTATGGCGCGGTAGAGGACGTCAGGCCGGCCGGCTTCTTCGGACCCGATGGCTCCGGCAAGCGCGGCCGCCACCGGCCCGGCGTCTGCGGCGGGCAGGATCCGGGCGATCCGCTCGCGCTCGACGCCGCCGGCGGCCCCTTCGACGATCTCGCGAAGCGGCCAGAAGGTGATGCCATCGCCGTAGGGCGGGCAGTGTCCGGTGAGGTGTCGGGCGCGGCCGTCGAGGCCGGCGACGAACTCGCCGGCCAGGCGCGACTTGCCGATGCCGGCCTCGCCGGAGATGACCACCCGGAGGGGGCGGCGGGTTTTCGAGGCGGTGCGCAAGGCCCGGTCGAGCGTGGCGAGCTCGTCGGTCCTTCCCACCAGGGGGGTGGCCGGCGACTCCGGTCCGGCCGGTGCGTCGACAGAGACGACCCGCCATGCCATCAGGCGGCCGCCCTCGTCGCCGAGGAGCGGTGCAACCGGCTCGACGTGGACCAGGTTGCGGACCAGCCTTCGGGTCTCGTCGCCGATGAGGATGTCGCCAGGGCCCGCCGCCTGCTGAAGTCTGGCGGCGAGGCGCACGGTCGAGCCTGCGTAGCCACCGCCGGTGACGGGAGGCGGTCCGGCGACGACCTCGCCGGTGTTGATGCCGATCCGGATTCCCGGCGCGACGCCGGGGCGTCCTCCGATCTCGGCGGTTCGCTCGACGATCTCGTCGGCGGCCGCCACTGCGCGTCGGGCGTCGTCCTCGTGGGCGACGGGCACGCCGAACACCGCCACGACCACGCCGCCGACGGTGCCCTCCACCGTCCCGCCATGCCGGTGGAGGGCCTGGTTGGCGATCGCTTGCACCTGCCGGGTGATGGTCAGCGCCGTCTCCGGATCGGCGTCGCGATCTCCTGCCCCGCCGCCACCCACGAAGACCACCGTGACGTCGCGGCGGCTCTCAGCCAGGAGAGGAGCCAGTGGGGGGTCGTTGGCGGAGGCCGTGGTGGCGGGCCCGGGGTCGGGTATCTGGAGGGATGGGTCGTGGTCGAGGATGGCCTGGTAGATGTCGCGCAGGTCCGGGCCTGGGTCGATGCCGAGTTCTTCGCCCAGGATCTGCGCTGCGTCTCGGTAGACGCCGAGCGCTCTCCGCTGGTCGCCGAGCCGGTAGAAGACGAGCATTGCCAACGCCCGCAGCCGCTCCCGAAACGGATGCTCGGCGATCAGCAGCTCGAGTTCCCCGACGACGGCGGCGTGGTGGCCGAGTTCCAGCTCGGCGCCGATGCGCGCTTCTGCCGCGCCGAGCCTCAGCTCTTCCAGGGCGGCGATCTCCGTCTGTGCGAACGGTTCGTACGTGAAATTGGCCAGAGCCGGTCCTCGCCATAGGGAGAGCGCCTCGGAGAGGAGACTGGCCTGCTCGGCGGGGGGTAGCTCGCGGGCCCGGTCGACCATGGCTCGGAACCGTATGGCGTCGACGGCGTCGGGTGGGAGCGCCAGGGCGTAGCCGGGGGACCGGGTATCGATCAACCGTTGGTCGCCGTCGTTCTGCTGTGCGGCCTTGCGGAGGCTGGAAACCAAGCCGTGGAGCTTGGCGCGAGCGGTGACCGGAGGTGCGGCGCCCCAGAGGTCGTCGATCAATCTGTCGATCGATACGACCTGGCCACCGTGGACGCCGAGGATGGCGAGAAGGGCTCGGGCACGCCCCCCGGGCAGGGAGAGCGCCCCTCGTTCGCCGGTCACCTCGAGCGGCCCAAGGATTCGAACTTCCATCGAGATCCTCGCCTCCTCGCCGTCCAACTATATCGATCCGCCCTACGGCCGTTAGGGGAGCGTTAGCCGGCCACAGGACGATGTCGCCCAGGGCTGTCGGCAGAAAGGAGAATGAAATGGCCGAGCCGCTGATCCTTATCAACACATACCGGGTGGTACCCGGCAAGGAAGAGGAGTACTTCGAACGGTTCGGGGAGGTCGTCGACATTGTCGAGGCCAACGAGCCGAAGATGCTGTACTTCGCAGAGCACGTGAGCGAAGACGGCGCGTGGACCTCGACCGTCCAGGTCCACGCCGACGCGGAGAACCTGGGCTACCACATGAAACTGGTGGAAGACCACATCCGGGAGGCCGCTGAGTACATCGACTGGTCCTCGATGTCGATCCAGCTGTTCGGGTCGCCGGGGCAGGCGGTGCTCGAGCAGATGCGTCAGCTGGCCGGGTCTGGGGTGTCGGTTTCTATCAGCCCGGCGAAGGTGAGCTTCGACCGATTCTTGGTGCCCGCCCAAGGGGCCTAGTTGCGTCGTCGAGACGACGGCCCGAGGCCGTCCGGGGACCCCGGACGGCCTCGCTGCGCTCCCCGCCACCCCATGACCTTCCTGCGCGAACGGCCGGAATCCTCTGATCGGCGCCGCGCATCTCAGTCATCGCCACATGTGCTGGCGAGGCCGGCGGAGAGAGCGGCCAGTTGAGCGTCGTCGAGTCGCGCCTCGGGATGGCGAGCAAGAACATATAAGGAGGCATCGAACCTCCTTGTGTTTGTGGATGAGTGGTGTGCCCGGATGGGAGGTCCGGTTAGGCCTGACATGTGACATCCGCCTCTTCTGATGGGCTCGCTCCTGGTAGATGATGGTCGTGACGTACTCGGGGGGGTGCATGATGCGTCGGATCATCGGATTGTTGGTAGTTGTATTGCTGGTCGCCGGATGTTCGGGCCGGCCACTCGCGGTTGAGTTCTCGCATCCGCAAGAACAGGGGTTGATCCCGTTCGCAGCGACCGGTCCGGCAGTGGAACAGGCAGATGTCTGCGATGCCGGGATGATGGAGATCGTCAGTTTGGAATCGGTGGAAGGTGACCCGATCACCGATGAGGACTGGGCCACGATATTCGACGCAGCAATGGCCAATGGGGGCGTCGCAGAGATGTACGTCATGGCCGACTACTCCTGCGACGACGGGTCGGGGACTTTTGTGATGAGATTCCACAACCGGATCGACTTCGCCACATTCGAGTTTGAAGGTCAGCAGGCGGTCGGCACATGGGAGATCGATACGGGGACGGCCGATTATGCGGGCCTCACCGGTTCGGGTAACGCCACCCTCGACTGGGACAGCGAAGAAGCGATCTACGAGGGAGAGCTCGACGCGGGCTAGGAGCGACTTCGTTGATAGCGCACAAACGGCTCGGCCTTCACCTACTCCTCTGCGGATGGCAACTGGCAGCACCGACCCACTGATTGTGCCGCCAGCCGGACCATTCAATATGGGTCGCTTGCCTCTGGCGGCGATGGAAGAGGCGTGCTCTCATTGGATGAGTCAAGGCCGGCCGGGAGGTCGATATGGCAACTGCTATGCGCGCGCATACGGCTCCAAGCAAGACATTCATCGATGGCCGTGGGAAGACGATCACGACCTTCGTGGTATTCGAGATCGTGCGTGAACTCCGAGATCTCAACGTTGGTGATCTCGTTGAGGTTCTGACTGACGAGTTTCCGCCCTTCCTCGCAGACATTGCCGCGTGGTGTTCCGCCACGGGACACCTGCTTCTTGTATCCGAACAAACAGAGGAGGGACACCGCTTTCTCGTAGAGAAATCCGACCAGGTCGAAAGGGGCGTCAGCCTGGCCATGGTGATCTCGAGCGCCGGTCTATCGGAGCTGTTGTCTCCGCTCGGATTCGCATTGGCGGGCGCTCTATCAGGTGTCGACGTCCACCTCTATTTCCAAGGGCCCGCCGTTCGAGTTTTGACTCGCGGATACCACCCCAGGTTGAGCGGGTGGGCGCGACCGTTCAGCAGGTTTGCCTTGGCGGCGATGGCTGAGGGCGGTCACATTCCACCAAGCGAGAAGCTGGAGCAGCTCCGTTCCCTCGGCGCGAAGTTCTATGTCTGTGGTGGTTCGCTGGAGCCGTTCAAGGTGACACCCGATGACCTCGTATTCGACGACCTGCCGATTATCGAATACCTGTCTTTCATGCCAATCATGGAAGCGGCCACCGTTCAGATGTACGTGTGAAACTCGTGCCCACCCGCGAGCCCGCCGTTTGGTTCAAGGTGGGTGGTGCCCACTCGCAGCATCCGCCTGGCGTCGCCAGGCGGATCTGGTCGTCGTAAAACCGCAGTCGTCCTGCTCAACATCCCGTAGGCGCGCTCGCGGTGTTGCCCCAGCATGCCGCGTGTAGGGTCGAAATGCGCCGCCAGCAAGGACCGCCGCGATGGAGCAACGCGAAGAAATCACCGTTCTGATCCACGGCACGTTCGCCAACATGCCGCCCGAGCCTGGCAAGGCGCCACTTCCGCTCTGGTGGCGCCCGACCGAGGAGGGTCTCACCGCCGAACGTCTCCGCGAGGCTCTCGAGAAGCGAAATCCGTCATTGGCAGACACGGTGTGGCGGCCGGGCGCCGATCCACGCGACGGCGACATGACCTACGAACGATTGGTGGAGTGGTCGAGCGCCAACAAGCACAAAGATCGCGTCAAAGCCGCTCGGCAGCTGACCGGCTCGCTGAGGATGCTCGCCGATCGTCGGGGCTGCACGGCAAACAATCCCCTTCACGTGAACTACGTCGCCCATTCGCACGGTGGCAATGTGGTGCTCGAATCGCTCAAGTACGTTGGCCAAGCTGACACCGTCAAGCCCCGGCAGGTGACGCTGCTGGGCACCCCCCTCACGTGGCGATACACCGACCCGCGCTTGATCTACTTGTCGATCCTGTTCTTTTTCTTCTTCACCTGGATCAGCTTGGAGGTCGCCTGGTTCGCCGACTGGGGTCTCAACCAGACCGACGTCGATGCGCTCACCCTGCCGGAGGAGATCATCTTGTCGATCGTTCTCCTGGTCGGTCTCTTCTGGATCGCGTTCTTTTTCATCCGGTTCCTCCGGCGCATCATCGGGGGAAGCCGAGGAAAGCCCGCCTACGGCCCCGATCCCCAGGACTTGATCGACAAGTTGGGATCGCGACCGGTGGCGCTGGTCATCAGCGAAGAGGACGAGGCCGATCTCATGCTTCAGCTCGGCGCTGCGCCCTTGGACACGTACCGGGCGCTGGTGCGAGGGCGCCCGGGCTTGAAAGGAGTCGGGTTAGTTCAGAAGATCGTGCGGACGCCCCTCCGTCTCATCGAGATCTTCCTCATTCGTCCGTTCGCGTACGCCATCGTTGTCCCTCTGATCGAGATCTTGCTCGAACGGTTCGGGCTGGGATTTCCGTTCCGGTCGGTGATGTTCCGCAACTATGAGATGACCACCTGGACGAGGAATGATCCTTATGTGGGGGTGATCGAAAAGGTTTCGATCGATGCCGATCTGCTCGGAAAGGCTCAGCAGGAGGCGGCCGAGCGCGCTCAAGAGCGGGCCGATGCAGAGCAGGCGTCGCTCGCCGATGGAAACCCGCCAACCGTTCCGGCACAGCCCAAACAGGTGACGGAGCGAGAGCGGATCCACGAGCTCCGCATGACCTTGCTGGAGACTCTGGGAGGCCTGAAGAAGCAGGTCCACCTGAGCCACTCGGGGTACTACCAGGCGCAGTCGATCATCGAGGGAGTCGCAGCGCTCATTGTCTCCCCAGACGAATCGATAGGCAGGGCAATCGAGGCGTTCAAGGCGGACCAAAAGGCCGTCGGCGCCGCCACGGAAGCGAGCTTGATTCAGGCACCAGCGTCTAGCTCTCCCCAGGGAGGCCTGTGATTGCTGCGGGCCCCAGGATGGGGACTCGCTGAACGCTCGCCGATGTCGAGCCGGCACACGCATCGAAACGCGATCTTCAAGGGGGCTGCCGGCGCCTAGAAGAGAAAGCGGGCACCGGTCCAACCGCCGGATTCAACCGGACTCGGCTTAGACGGGTATCAGCTGCCCGCTGGCCTCGATGTAGGTCCAGCCGTCCATGTTGGGCGGCTCGATTCCGAGCTGAGTCAGAATCGTCGCGATCTGAGAACGGTGCTCGGTGCCATGGTTGATGGCCTGGAGCAGAAACAGCCCAACCGGCATGGTCCAGGATCCTGGTGGGTCGTCGCCGGTGACGACCACCTCTCGGTCGACATCGGACTGAGCCACCGCAAGTTCGAGGGCGGAGTCGCCGTCGGCCATTCGTTCTGCCAGCGCCGCGAGACCGGGGAACGGATGCTCAGGAAGCCGGTCGGGCCGCTGACCGTCGAGAAGACGGGCTGCGTAGCTCTCCTGGGCATTGGCGATATGGACGAGGGTTGCCCCAATGCTCCCGTACGTTCCGGTGGCGGTGGCGTCGAGCTGCCCGGCTGTGAGGTCTCGACATGCTGAAATGATGCGACCATTCATCATCGAATTGTGGTGAAAGAATTCTTGAATGAGCTCCATCTGGGGACCCTAGCCATCTCTGATTCGACCGGCATGAAGACGATGGGGATGTCCGCCCCACGGCGGGCATCTTCGCGGGTACGGTTGGAACCTGGCTCCCTCGCGCTAGGAAGGAATACGTCATGCGAAGAAAGCTCGGCCTGGTCATGGCCGCTGCATTGGCCCTTTCAGTCCTGGGTGGCGCTGCCGCCGCCCACGATCAGCAGGAGGATTCGTCGCAAGTAGCGGCGTTCGAAGCGATTGCGGCGAACGCCGCTCAGAACAGCAACGCGCCACGAACCCACCAGCCCTGCGTTCGCGGTTACGCCGGTGAGTTCCCGTGCAGCAACATCGACATGCTGAGCTTTGTGCCCTCTGCCGACCTGGGCGCCTCGTTTGTCAACGACATATGGGGATGGACTGATCCCGAAACCGGCATCGACTACGCATTGGTCGGAGCTTCGGAAGGGACCATCTTCGTGGACATCTCCGACCCGAAGCGCCCCTGGGTCGTTGGTCTGCTTCCCACCGCGTCAACCGAAGGCGGCGAGTTCTGGCGGGACATCAAGGTCTACGCGGATCACGCGTTCGTGGTGGCGGAATTCGACAACCATCCCATGCAGGTGTTCGACTTGACCGAGTTGCGGGGCGTCTCCGCGTACACGGTGTTCTCCGACACGGCGCAGTACTTTGGCCCGGAAGGCTTGGAGATCGAGCACGCGCACAACCTCAACATCAACACGGCCATTGGTCACGCCTACATCGTGGGTACCGACACCTTTGACGGTGGATTGCATATCGTCGATATCACCGACCCGGCCAACCCGACGTTTGCGGGCGGATTCGCCGATCACGGGTACAGCCACGACACACAGTGCGTCCAGTATCGCGGTCCAGACGCCGACTATTCCGGGCGGAGCCTGTGCTTCAGCTCCAACGCCACGTTCGACGACACGCCGTTTTTCAACACCCTGTCGATTGTCGACGTCACCGATCCGGCCAACCCGGTCGGTATCTCCAACACGGACTACCCCAACGACGGCTACAGCCACCAGGGATGGCTGACGCCTGACCAGAGGTACTTCCTCCACAACGACGAGTTGGATGAGCTGTTCTTCGGCATCAACACGACCACCCGTATCTTCGACGTCAGCGACCTGGACAACCCGACTCTGGTGGCGACGGTGGCACACAACACGGCCGCTATTGGACACAATGCCTACACGGAGGGTCGTTACTTGCTGGCGTCGAACTACACGGCCGGCTTGCGGATATTCCGCACCGACCAAGTCGCCAATGGGGCGTTGCCCGAGGTGGCGTATTTCGACGTGTATCCCGAAAACGACAACCCCTCGTTCGAAGGCGGCACGTGGAGTAACTACCCCTACTTCGGCCAGAAAGGCATCGTTGCTGTGTCGAGCATGGACCGTGGGCTGTTCATACTCCAGCCAAGACTGAGGAGAAGCGGCAGGTAGACACATTTGGATTGTCGCTGGCGGGCCCGAACCGTGGCCCGTCAGCGCACTGTCCAAGATTGCGGCGCCCGCGCCGCGCCCGTAATGCATGGGCGAGTCGCCCGACCCCATCAACTCACGAGAAGGAGCCGACCGCTACAGCCGCCTCAGGCCTGTGGGCTACACAGCGAGCTTGGCTCGGCGTGAAACGTCGACCTTGCCGTTTGCTGTCTGCAGCACGACCCGGAATGTTGACCCGGTGCCGGGGCCCTCAGAGTGTGCGCTGATGGCGCCATCCATGGCCTGAACCAATGACCGGCTGATAGCAAGTCCGAGGCCGCTGCTATCGCGTCGTCCCGAGCCGATCGATCCCGAGTCGAACGCGTCGAAGATCGTCTCCAGGTCTTGGGTGGGAATCCCGGCACCGCCATCGCGAACTTCGAAAGTGGTGTGGCCGTTCTCTTCGAGGGCATGAATGGTGACCGTGCCCGCGTCGGAATACTTGATCGCATTGGCGATAAGGTTGGTGAGAACCTGGCCAAGCCGAACCGGATCGGCCCAGCACGCCACGTCAGCAGTGGCCAGAGCCGATAGCTGAAGGCCCTTCTGATTTGCCAGGGGACTCATTCTGCCTACAACGTTCTGGATCGCTTCGCGGCAGGACACGCTGGTCATGTCGATGGCGATACCACCTGTCTCCAGTTTGGCGGCGTCGAGGAGATCATTGACCATACCGAGCATTGCGGTGGCGGCGCCGTAGATCTCGGCGAGGTAACCGGTGAGCTCGGCTGGCTTCGGACCGATGTGTTCCGCCAGATCTGTGTAGCCGACAATGGCCGTTAGAGGAGAGCGAAGCTCATGGGTCACTGCGGCGTAGAAGGCTCTTCGTGCCTCGAGCGATTCGGCAAGTTCGAGGTTGGCGGCGTGGAGGTCCGCCGTCCAGCTTTCGGCGATCTTGCGGGCAACAGTCTCAGTGCGGGCTTTGGAGTCGGCGAGCCTCTTGTGGAACATGCCAATGGCGGCGCCGGCGATGGCGAGCACTGCTGGAGCGAGGTCGACGATCCACATCGTGGGATGAATCGTGCGCAGCTCGCCGAACGACAGCGCTCCCGACTCGGCGACTCCGACTCGCCATGCGACGAGCGGAAAAACCGCGCCAAAAAGTGCTCCGGCGATAGTCCATCGGGCCACGTACGGTCGGCCCTTCGTCGAAGGATGTGTGTCCATACTTTCGTTCCATCGGCACAATCGACCGTTTTCCTGAGGAGTTCGTTGTTGGTTGAAGCAATCGGGCGAGCTGTGCGATAGCGTGTTGACTGACGGCAGACGAGGAGGGTCATGTCGCCGTTCGCGATATTGGGACGCCTACTTCTGGCCGCGATATGCAGCGGGCTCATCGGCTACGAGCGGGAGACCGCCCGCAAGCCGGCAGGGCTTCGCACCCATACCTTGGTTGGCGTCGGCGCTGCCGTCTTCTCCGTTGCCTCGATCATCAGCTTTCCCGGACCGGATCAGGCGCGGATCGCCGCGCAGATCGTCACCGGAGTCGGGTTTTTGGGAGCAGGGGCGATCTTCCGCGACGGTGCCCTGGTGAGCGGGCTCACCACGGCTGCCGGACTGTGGGTCGTCGCCTCGATCGGGATGGCTGCCGGGTCGGGTACCTACTGGCTGGCCACCCTGGGCACTGCGGTGACGATTGGCACGCTGTATGGGCTGCGTGCTGTTGATGCCGCTGTGGCCCGTCGGAAAGCCAAGATTCGCAGCAGGCTGGAGGTGCAAGTCGGCCATGTCGCCAAGCTCGACGCGCTGTTCAAGTTCATCCGGCGAATCGACCCTGAGGCCGAACAACTCGATTTCAAACGGACCGCCGACGGAGGAGGTGTGCTCGTGGTGAGCTGTCGAGAAAGCGACGTTGGGATGATGTCCGAACTGCTGTCGTCGCATCGAGCGGTGAAAAGTGTCGAGGAGCTGTCGCCGCTCTATTGGCCTCAGCAGCCAGCCAAGAAGCCTGCCTCATGATCGGCCCGATGCTGACCCGAGGAGTAGTGCAATGACTGCTGTCCTTGGGTTCGGGGGCTACGTGCCCCAACGGGTGATGACCAACGACGACTGGGCGAAGATCATCGATACCTCCGACGAGTGGATCACGACCCGGACGGGAATCAAGGAGCGCCGGTTCGCCGCCGAAGGCGAATCCACTCTCGATCTTTCGGAGCAGGCTGCGCGGCGGGCTGTTGATGACAGCGGCCTCAGAACTGCCGATCTCGATGAGATCATCGTGGCGACCGACACCCCTGAGGTCTACACCCCGGATACCGCCTCGCTGCTTCAGGACCGTCTCGGATGCGACAACATCCCGACCTACGACCTGGGTGGGAGTGGATGCGCCGGTTGGGTTCAGGCCGTCGACGTGGCCAGGGCACGCATTGCCTTCCAACCCAAGCGGATCTTGGTCGTTGGTGTCGAGCTCATCTCTCGGCTCATGTCCTGGGAAGACCGGGCCATCTGTGTTCTCTTTGGCGATGGCGCCGGTGCTGTGGTTCTCGGTCCGGGGGAGGGGAAGGCCGAAGTGCTCGACGTGATCTCGGGAACCGACGGCAGCAAGGCTGACATCCTCACGCTGGAGAACGGCGGGACCAGATATCCGTTCAGCGCCGACTCGGCAGCGGCGGGTGATCATCAGCGTCTCGTCATGGTCGGCAGCGAGGTGTATCGGGAAGCGGTTCGGCGAATGAGCGGAGTCACGCTGGACCTTCTCGAGAGACTGGGGAAGTCGATCGACGATGTTGCTCTCCTCGTGCCACACCAGGCCAACAAGCGCATCATCGACGCAGTGGGGCGCAAGCTCGGTCTCGGCGAAGAGCGGGTCGTTGTCAATGTCGACCGCTACGGAAACACCGGGTCGGCCACCGTTCCTCTGGCACTCTGGGAAGCCCACCAGCAAGGACGGATCAAACCGGGCGACCTCGTCATGCTGACCGCGTTTGGGGCCGGTTTCCACTGGGCATCGGCGGCACTTCAGTTCTAGAACACACCTTGCGATCAATTGAAGGGCCCTTGCGTGGCCTCGCAGGTGAAGGTCACATAGAGTGACAAGTCGGTTTCATTTCTCACGGAGGGCGGTCTAGAGTGGCGCGCACGAGACGGGCCGGGCGGGCTTGTCGCAAGCCATAGGGAGTGGGATCTCATGAGTTGGCGTACGGTTTCGAAGCGAAGGGCGACGTTCCTTCTGAGCGCGGTGCTCACCATGGTGCTGGTGGCAGCACCGGTGGCCCTGGCTGATCCACCGGGAAACAATGGCACAGTCAAGATCGATGGGCTGGCGTTCGATGATCACCCCAACAACGAGCCTCACGTCGGGTGCATCTTCCAACTCGACATGTACGGCTACGACGAGGGCGAGCTATACGCCGACGTCACGTTCGAAGCTCACCCGCCCACGGGCACGGGGGTGTTGGTGACCGACGTGGTTCCGATCGGAGAAGACGCAGCGGGTGGAGGTACGGATCTCGATGCCTCCCGAACCTACGATCTGTCATCGGCCTTGGCATCGTACGATCCGCATCCCATACAGGGCTATCACGTAAAGCTGACGGTGAATGCCGACGGATCGATCGGCGCAGACGTCAAGCACAAGGTGTTCTGGGTCACCGACTGCGAACCGCCTTACCCCTACTACGACTGACGCATACAGCATCATTCGTGAGTGGAGCCCGGCTCAGAGGCCGGGCTCC
>JBFGJH010000059.1:0-21296 GCA_041577335.1 Acidimicrobiia bacterium
CGGGTGAGACCCGTACTGGTCTCACCCGCTTCTCCACGTCCCGGAGGTCGTGTGCCGAGTCCGCTTGTTCTCTGGGCCATCCCCCCAATGACTGGCCCTTGTGCGGCTCGGGCTCCCATCCCTGCAGCGAATGTCTCATGTTTTCCTGAACAGGTTCTTAACCGAGCTTCTATCCGGTAGCGTTTACGCTCGATGAAGACCGTAATACTCCTGCGTCATGGAAAGTCCGACTGGGACGCGTCGTTCTCATCAGACGCGCAACGACCCCTTGCCCCACGCGGCGTGGATGCCGCCGCGACGATGGGCCGGTTTGTCACCGCCGCCGACCGAGCGCCCGACTTGGTGGTCACCTCGCCGGCAGTGCGGGCCGCAACCACTGCCCAGCTCGCCCATGAGGCAGGCGGGTGGACTTGCACGATCGATGTGGATGCGCGCCTCTATGGCGCCTCCGCGGACGAAGCCATCCTCACGCTCACCGAACTGCCACCATCGGTGGACACCGTACTCCTGGTCGGGCACCAGCCCACGTGGGGCCAGCTCGTCGTACTCATGATCGGAGGTGGCTGGGTACGCTTCCCGACCGCAGCAGTGGCATGCGTCGATTTCGGCGCCACCGACTGGTCGGCGGTTGGCCCGGGACGCGGTGAACTGCAATTCCTGATCCCCCCACGAGCGCTGTCGACATGAACCCCGGAGCCATTCACGGAGTCTGGGCTGCCTCGATCACTCCGTTCACGAATGAACTCTCCGTCGATTTCGATCGCCTCGGCAACCATGCCGGCCACCTGCTCTCAGAAGGGTGCGAGGGCATCGCCCTGTTCGGCACGACCGGCGAAGGTCCGTCGTTCACCGTTGCCGAGCGGATCATCACCCTCGAGACCCTCCTCGGGTCGGGCATCCCGCCAGAACGGGTGCTCGTGGGAACCGGATGTCCGTCACTGGGCGACACGGTGGCTCTGAGCCGCCACGCCTCCGAGCAGGGCGTGGCCGGGGTGTTGGTGATGCCGCCGTACCTCTTCAAGGAGCCGGAGCCGCGTGGATTGATCGCATGGTATCGGGCGCTTCTCGATCAGATCGCCGATGTCGACGGTCGTGTGTACCTGTACCACTACCCCCAGCTGTCGGGTGTGATCATTGGCAACGAGCTCATCGATGCCCTCCTCGAGAGCCATCCCCACTCGGTCTACGGAGTCAAGGACTCCTCCGGCAATCCGGCGACGCTCACCCGGTACCTCGCCTATTCCGACCAACTCGCCATATTGCCGGGAACCGAGCGGGGCCTCCTCGACGGGCTGGCCGGCGGCGGCACCGGCCTCATCACGGCGGGCGCCAACGTCAATGCGGCAGGCATCGTGGAAACCGCGATCTCGGGGGATCCCGCCAAGATGCTGGCGGTACGCAACGAGGTCGACCGCCACGGCGGCATCGTTGCGCTCAAGGCCGCGTTGGCGGTCGACGCAGTCGACCCGATGAATCTCGTCCGCCCGCCACTCGTGCCACTGGAAGGCGAAGCCCGCCAGGCCGCCTCAGACGCGATCCGAGAGGCCCTGGCCTCCTGAGCCACGGTAGAACGCTGCCAATCGAGCCAATCCTTCGTCGAACGTGACGAGAGGGGTGTAGCCAAGATCCTGCTTCGCGCTCGATAGGTCGTACCAATGAGCCGTGGCCAGCTGTTCGGCGAGGAACCGGGTGAGCGGAGGCTCGCCCTTCAGACGTCCCGCTCGCCAGACACGTTCGGCAATGGTGCCAAGTCGAGCCGCCGCCGGCGCCGAAATGTGCTTGTCGACCGCAGGAGCACCGGCAGCCGCCAGGAGCAGGTTGAGCGTTTCTTTCATGGGCTTCGGCTCGCCCTGGGCTACGAAGAAGGCGCGTCCGGCGATAACGCTTCCGGGCAGGAGCCGGTCGAGCGCAAGGAGATGGGCGTGGGCCGCGTTGTCGATGAACGTCGTATCGATGAGGTTGGCACCATCACCAACGAGCCGCAGTCGGCCTTGGCGAGCCCGTTCGATGAGCCGCGGGACCAACTGGTTGTCGCCGGGGCCCCAGATGAGGTGCGGGCGGATTGCCACGGTTCCCAGATCGTCGTCGTTGGCGGCCAAGACCAAGCGCTCCGCTTCTGCCTTGGTTGCCGGATACGGCGAGGTGTAACTCTCCGGATAGGGAGCCGACTCGTCGATTCCGGCGACATCGCCTCCTGCGTGGACCACGGACGGCGTGCTGGTGTAGACCAGGCGGTCGATGCCGTGTGCCCGACACGCAGCGATGACGTTGGCGGTGCCGATGACGTTGGGCAGGTAGTAGCCCTCGACGCTCCCCCAGTAGCCGGCCTTGGCACCGACGTGAATCACGGCTTCGGCGCCTGCCACTGCGCCGGCCACGGCATCAGGGTCGGCAAGGTCTCCCTGCAACACCTCGACGCCCCTCGCCAGCAGGTCCGGGTTGGCGCTTCGGGCAAACGAGCGAACGATTACCTCTCGCTCGAGAAGCCGGTCAACGATGGCGCCGCCGAGAAAGCCTCCGCCGCCAGTGACGAGGACCGTCACCGGAACGCCAGCCGGTGGTCCGCCCACTCCGCCAGGGCCGGGCGGTCGATCTTCGAGTTGTGGCGGATGTCAACCGGGAACGAAGGGTGGACGAGGACCGTCCGCACCCGCGAGGCGTTTGGGTCGCCAACGCCATAGGCAAGGACGTCGATTGTGTCCGGCGCATCGGCCCCGGGCTCGACTTCGATACACAACACGGGAACCCGAAATGGCCCGTTTCCCACGCCAACGAGTGCCGATCGGCGAACGGCGGGATGGCGATTGAACAGCGACTCGATGGGAACCGTGTACAGATCGCCATCTTCAGTCGCCACCCGGTGTGACTTGCGTCCGTAGAACCAGAGCCGGCCGTCGCCGTCGAACCGCCCCAGATCTCCCATACGGTGAGCCGGCCGGCCGTTCCACGTGAGCTTGGCGATCCGATCGGCCTCAGGCCGTCGGTGGTAGCCACGGGTCACTGCCGCTCCGCGCACCACGATTTCGCCTACGCCACCTTGCGCCACCTCGCCTGCCGCCTCGACCGACTCAACCGGCTCGTCGGTGACCTCGATGAGGGTGACGTCCATGCCCGTGACCGGGGCGCCCACGCAGATGCCTACTTCCGATAGCTGGTCGAGCTCGGCGCTGCCGATCGAAGTCACCGGAAGGGCCTCCGACGCTCCATACGGAGTGAAGACCTCGGCATCGAGATCGGTCATCGCCAGAATCCGGTCGCGGATCTCGGAGAGGACCGGAGCTCCGGCCGAGAGGATCGTCTTCACGTACTGCAGCCTCATGCCGGTCCGTTCCCCGTGCCTACCGACCGTGTCGAGCAAAGCAGGAGAACCGAACATCATCGACGCTTGGGAATCGTTGGCCACCCGGAGGATCCGCTCAGGATCGACCGCACCTGGATTGGCAAAGTCCATCCTGGGCAAGAAGGTGGTCATGCCGAGCAAAGGCCCCAGCAGGGCGAACGGCGCAAAGGTCGCCAGGTTCACGACCCCCGGTTCCATGCCGTATTCGTCGGCGAGCATCCCAGCTTGAGCGTCGAGATTGGCGCCGGTGTACTCGACGCCTTTCGGCGGGCCGGTGCTCCCCGACGTGAACACGATGACGGCGACCTCGGCTTCGATCACCGGATTGGCGACCAAGCTCCTCCCCCACTCTGCGATCTCGTCGCTGGAGCGAACGCCGGGGAGCCGGTTTCGACCCACGACGATTGCCTCGGCTCCGGGTGCCCATGACAAGAGCCGTCGCGCGGCCAGGGCTTCCGGCACGCCGACCACCGCCGACACATCAGCCTCGGCCAAACACTGCCCGAAACGTTTGCGTCCGATGCCAGAGTCGATCAGCACCGGGGTCGCTCCGGCGCGCATGAGACCGAAGGCCGCCTCGAACAATCCACGACCGGGCGGTACGAGCAGTCCCACCCGAGCGCCGTTGGTCAGGCCCAGGTCGGCAAAGCCGTAGGCCAGATTGCGGGTCTTTGATGCGAAATCGGCATAGGTGAACCCTCGATAACCACCCGAGCGCTCTTCGGCGACCACGGCCAGCTGGTCGCCGGCCGTGGTGCCCCACCGCTCGATCCGGGCCGCGATGAGATCTGTCATCGCATGAAGTCCAACACGAGGGGAATGATCTCGTCGGATGCGTCTTCCAAGACGAAGTGTCCGGCATCGGCAAAGCGATGGATTTCCGCGGCAGGGAAGCGGCGTCGCCACTCCTCGAGGACGAGATCGTCGAAAACGAAGTCTCGCCCACCCCAACAGATGAGCATCGGGACGCCGGCGAGGCGGCTGAGATTCCGGTCAAGTGCATCGAGAGCGGCAAAGCTGCGGTGCCCCGCATCGAGCGGAATGTCTTTGATGAATTCGAGCACCGCAGTCCGTTCCCCACGCCGACCGTAGGGAGCCGAATAGCCTGCCCGAACCTCCGAGCTCATCGAGGTGGTCAGCCCCAGTCGCGTTGCGCCACGGACAAAGCCGTTGGCACCGACAACGACCGCCTCCCCGAATGGCCTGCTGCGGGCGAAGGCAAGAGCAGGTGGCATCTTCTTGCCCTCCGGAAGGCCGAACGCGGCGGTGTTGGTGATCACGATCCGCCGCACCACCTCGACGTTTTCGACGGCCCAGGCGAGCCCGATCGCCCCGCCCCAGTCGTGCACGATCAACGTCACTGGTTCGGTGAGTTCGAGCGAGCGCATGAAGGCGGTGAAGTCTTCGATGCGCCGCTGCAACGTGAACGGATAACGATCGCGATCGGGCTTGTCGGACAGCCCCATGCCGATGTGATCCGGCGCGATCGCTCGATGATCCTCGGCGATGGCCGCAATCAGATGGCGCCAGTAGAAGCTCCACGTGGGATTGCCGTGCACCAGGACTGCCGGATCGCCCACTCCCTCGTCGACATAGTGATAGCGCAGGCCGCCGACATCGACGGCATGCGACGGGAAGGGATAATGCTCACGCCAGGCTTTGGAGCCGGCCACTACCAGATGACTTCGTACGCCGCTGCGTTGAGGCCGCTCCCAAACCCGAGGAGGCTGATGCGGTCACCCTTCTTGACGTTCCCAGCTTCCACTTCTTTGGAGAGGACCATGGGTATCGACGAAGGCCCGGTGTTTCCGAACGTTGGGAAGATGCGCGGTACCTTGTTCTGGTCGACCCCGAGCACGTCCCCGACCCTCCGGGTGTGCACCTCGCTCACCTGGTGGACCGCGTACAACGAAACTGCCTCATCGTTGAAGTACTCGCCGGACTGACCAGCCAGCCACAACTCTTTGGCGATGTCGAGGCTCGACGTGAGAAGTCCCCGCACATCGGTGGTCATGTGATCCGGGCTGGCTACGCAGAGGTCGCAGTGCTCGGTTGCTGCCCGAGACACACCTCCGAGAAACGCATGCCCCTCCTCGACCAGATCGGCGCGGGACAGGATCACCGCCGCTCCGCCCGAACCCAGGGTCAGCGTGGCGAACTGGTCACGCGCCGAGGCGGGAGTGGCATCGGGGCCAAGCAAACGCCCGATGGTGGCCTCGATGACGTCACGGCTTCCCTCGCCGTCGACGACCATGCCGTGATTGATTTGTCCCGACTCGATCATCGTCGCGACGATCGCCATCCCGTTCAAAAAACCAAGACAGGCGTTCACGACATCAAAGTTGAGGGCATTCCGGTTGAGGCGGAGTCGATTGTGAACCATGCTGGCCGTTGCCGGCTCCACGTATTCACGCCAGACCGAGGTGTTGATGAGAACACCGATCTCTTCTCTTTCCACCGGGCTGTTTTCCAAGACCTTCTGGCCCGCCATGGCGGACACGTCGGCGGGAGTCAAGCCTGGCTCCCAGAATCGGCGTTCTCGCACCCCGGCGAGCGATTCCAGGAGTCCGGGACGGAACTTCAGGCGATCGAATGCGGGCTCGAGCTGCGCGTCGATTTCGTCGGAGGTGACTACGACCGGTGCGTCAATATGCTCGAGTGCGCTGATGACGACGTTGGAAAAGCGCTGTTCAGACAAAGGTGCCCCTCATATCGGCGTGCAATGGGAAAGCCTTGAACATGCATCATATCGCGTATCGAGCAGCTGGTCCTACACGATGCGCCGGTCGCTCGCCCAACGTGCGAGCTCGTACCTGCTGGACAGCTGGAGTTTCCGGAGCACAGCGGACACGTGAGTCTCCACTGTCTTCACCGAAATCGACAATCTTTTCGCTACTTGCTTGTAGCTGTAGCCACGTGCAATTTGGCGCAAGACCTCCTGCTCACGATTGGTGAGCTGATCGAGCTCAGGATCGTGATTGCCCGGTACCGCATCGGCGAAAGCGTCGAGGACGAACCCGGCGAGACGAGGCGAGAACACCGCATCGCCCGCGTCGACTCGGTCGATGGCGTCCACGAGCTCATCAGGAGAGATCGATTTGGTCACATAGCCTCGGGCACCTGCCCGAATCATCGCGATGACGTCTTCGGCGTCGTCACTGACCGACAGGGCCAAAAACCGCGGACTGGCCGCTTCGCCCTCGAGGATGTTCTTCACCACCGTCAGGCCGCCACCGCCCGGCATGTGCACATCGACCAAAACAACGTCGGGTCGAGTATCACGGATTGCTTCGATGGCCTCATCGACGTCGGAAGACCATCCGACTACCTCGTAGTCTTTCTGGAGCTCGGTGCGCACTCCGGTGAGAAACAGCTCGTGGTCGTCAACCAGATAGACCGATGTCATGCCCGATCGACCTCCAAATGCACTTCCGTTCCCTCGCCCGCCTCGCTGGTGATCGTCGCCGTTCCACCATGGCGCTCCACCCGGTTGACAATCGACTCCCGGATTCCGTGCCGATCGTCTTCGACCAACTCCGGATCGAAGCCCTTGCCCTGATCCGAGATGAATATGTCCACGGTCGTAGGAGTGGTCTCAGCGTAGATGGACACCCGCGGCGATCCCGAGTGCCTGGCCGCGTTGGCCGCCGCCTCGCCCGCCGCAGCGACCAAGGCTTCGAGGCGAGCGTTCATAGGAGCATCTCCGACCGTCACCACGTCGGTGGGCACGTCGTATACCGACTCGATGCGAGCTGCCATGTCTTCGAGGCTGGCATTCAGCTGGCGCTCGCTTTCCTCCCCGGTCCTGTCAAAAAGCCAGGCCCGCAGCTCACGTTCCTGAGCTCGTGCCAAAGTCACCATCCGGCGGGGTTCATCGGTTCGTTGGATCAGCGCCAGCGTCTGAAGAACCGAATCGTGGAGATGGGCGGCCACTTCAGCTCGCTCCTGGCTTCGGATGCGATCCGAGCGCTCCGTACGCAAATCGGTCAAGAGACGCCATATCCACGGACCCACCGTGAGACTGAGGCCGATGCCGGTGATGAGCACTGCCAGCAGCACGGTCCCCATCTGCACGAAGGCGCCGAACCCCGAGGCGAAGAGGATCAGGCCCACGAAGGTGAGCAATGCCCCCGAAATGACTTTGAGCGTCGAAGGCCGAACGTCGTCTTCCAGACCAGGAAATGCCCAGGCGATGAAGCGATTTTCTCGCCCGGAACGGTCCCACGCCACGGCAGCCCCGAATGCCGTCAACGCTACCGGCCAAACGATGGCGTCGCCGAGCCAGAGGCCCCATCCGCGCAGCACGATGAGAAAACCGAGGAAGATTGCCGCCAGGCCCACCTTCTGGCGGGCGGTTGCCATGTGGCCCGACGGATGACCCGTGACCGACGATGCGGTCATTGCCCATAGCACCAGATACGCCAGCAGGCCCGCCCCGCCGGCGAACACCAGCACCACGAAGGCGGCGCGCACATAGGACGCGTCGATCCCGAGTCGATCTGCGATGCCCGCGGCAACGCCTGCGATGAGTTGGTCGTCGGAGCGGCGCCAGAGCGCGCTCGGCCTCGCCACGGGAGGCTGTGGTGTTGTTGCATCGGAGGCAGACGGAGACTCGGTCGTGGTCATTCCCATCATGGTCCCACAGGCGGGAGGACCACTCAACCGGGACTTTCCCTGACGATCCCCCACACCCTCAGGGTTTTCTCGGGGATGTTCCCAATGGCGTTCGGTGATCGGATCCTGCACGATGTCGATATGAACGAACACGAACCAGACGGCACCGACTCAACCATCGAAGACGGATCCGACGAGACATCCGAGTTCGACGGCGGGGCCGCAGAATCGGATAGCCCGAAGAGCCGTTCGACCGAACCGCCGGTGACGGATGAAACCGATCCCAGCCTCGTCCCCGAGGCCGATGTCACCTCAGACCACGACGATTTCGAAACCACGAGCGATCCCGGCGATACCGTCGATTCCGATCACTCGGATCCGCACGCTTCCGCCTCTGTCGACGCCGCTGCCGATCAGGATGCTTCCGTTGGCGGCGAGGACCATGGGTCCGACGAATCATCTCCGCCTCTCCCGCCTCTTCCGCCCCCGTCAGCGACGGGACGCACCGGGACCCTCGAACGAAATCTGGATCGCAATATCGTCGGGGGCGTCGCCGCCGGGCTCGCCGATTATTGGGGCGTGTCGGCAACATGGATCCGCCTGGGATTCGCCGTGCTCTCGGTGTTCGGACTTCTGGGCGTGTTCGTCTACGGCGCCGCGTGGATTCTCATGCCCCCCAACGACGGCACGGAATCAATCGCCGACACCTGGATGAGACGGTTGCGCAGCGGTGACAGCTGGGTGGGAGCCACACTGATCGCGTTGGCCGCCCTCATCGTGATCGGCTCTCTCGACTTTGTCTCGGGCGAGCTGGCGTTTGCGGTTGCCCTCTTCGTGCTCGGGTTCATTCTCTACCGTGGCGTCCCGGACCGATCACCGCCGCCCCACCCGCCCGATGCAGGTGACCGGCCCACTCGTTCGATCTCCGCCGAGACGAGCGCACCGGAGGTGGAGTCCACGACTCCACCTCCGAGCGCGTCGCTGCCGCCTGCGAGCCCGCAGCCGGCAAAGGTTCGGGTGCCCCGCCAGCCCAAACCACCGTCGATCCTCAACCGCCTGACGGTGGCGGCGCTGCTCATCACGATCGGCGTGATGGCCATCGTGGACATGAGCGGCTCTCGCATCGAGGCAAGGCAATACCTCGCCGCCGGCCTGGCCATCATCGCCGTCGCCCTCCTGATCGGCACCTGGCGGGGACGCGCCCGTTTGATGATCCTGCCGGGGCTGATCATTCTCATGCCGGCATTCTTGTTGTCATTCACGTCGTTGACCTTCGATGACAACCAGGTCGTCACGGTCTATCTCCAACCACGAACTGCCGAAGAAATCGAGCCGCTCTACCGATACGGCGCCGGTGAGGTCATCCTCGACCTTTCCGAGATCGTCGAGCTTCCCGGCCGCCAAGTGCGCGTGGAGCTCGACGCCGGAAAGATCGAAGTCATCCTGCCCGACAACGGCTCAGTCCGAGTGGTTTCTGAGGTTGGTGTGGGGAGCATCAGCGATGTCGGCTACGGAGACGGCTTCAACGTGACCCGACGAGTCGTCTACCGCGGCGATGGCGAGCAACTACAGCTCCGGCTCTCGACCGATTTCGGCGCCATCGAAGTGCGTCGAGCCGAGGAGGCATGATGCCCAAACACTCATTCGACCCTTTGTCTTTGATCTTCGCCCTGGTGTTTGGCGGAGTGGCCGTCATGGCCTTTGTCGGGCCAACCGATCAACTTGTCGATCCGCGGTGGATCGGGCCTGCGTTGCTGGTGCTGTTCGGCCTCATGCTCCTCGTGCCGTCGCAGCGGTCAAGACAACGTAGTGACCCAGAGGCGAAGGCTGGCGGGGCGGACCGAGCCGACGCTACGACCGACACCCCCGGCGAGGACGACGCCGGGCAGCGCTCAACCTGATCCCTCGATCCGTTTACTCTATGCGAAAGACCGGATGGTCGTCGGCCACCTCGACAAAGGCCTCAACGGGTGCCTCGGCGGGAACGTCGAAGAAGTCCCCGACGATACCTTCGAGGTCGGTCAGATACTGCTTGAGCACCGGAGCGGCTTCTTCGCCCTCGACAGCCCGCGCCGCGACTTCGCGCTGGGCGTTACCACGGCGAATCGTCGCGACTGGGCGTGCTCGGATATTGTGGACCCAACCAACCTCACCGTAGGGCGCGACCAAATACTTGTGGTTCTCCATCTCGGCGATGGTCACCGGAGTAGAACGGGGTTTTCCGGAGCGGCGACCCATCGTGGTCAGGATGTAGGTGTTGGCGGGCCCGCGGCCGCGCGAGACCATGGCTGTGACGAGCCAATTGGTGACCCTGCGCATTGCACCAACTTCATAGTCCTTTGCCACCGTGCTGCCCTCCGATGTTCTTCCCTCATCAGAATGTACTCCGGGCAACCACTTTCCGCTGGAAACCTCGGGCGCCACCGATGGCTCTTCACATGACGGTCGTTTTCAAGGGCAATCGAGCCGCCGATCGAGTACCTTGCGCGGCGTCAACGAAACCGGCTCGCCGCCCGCACCCTGGGGATCCCTCGGAGGCACCATGAAGCCAAGCGGAAAAGTAGTTCTCACGTGCGCTACGAGTGGAAGCGCCCACACGCCGACGATGAATTCGGACCTCCCCGTGACGATCAGCGAGATGATCGGCGACGCGGTCTCCGCCGCCGAAGCGGGGGCGGGTGTCATCCATCTCCACGCCCGAGACCCCGAAGATGGCCGTCCCACCGCCGATGTCGGCCTGTTTCGGGAGTACTGCTCGGGTATCAAGGAGCGCAGCGACGCAGTCATCTCGATCACCACCGGCGGCGCCTCCGACCAATCGGTGGAGGAACGCCTCCGGGTGATCCACGAGCTCAAGCCGGAGCTGGCCACGTGCAACCTGGGAACGATGAACTACGGCCTCTTTCAGATGATTCCGAAATGGGAGGGGCGATGGAAGCACGAGTGGGAGGAGCCGTATCTGGAATCGACTCGTCATACGCCATTCGTGAGCCGGTTCTCGGACATCGAATACATGTTGAAGGTGCTCGCCCCCGAGACGGGCTGCAAGTTCGAGTTCGAGGCCTACGACATCGGCCATCTGTACACCCTGGCGTTCTACGCCGAGCAGGGCCTCGTGGAGCCGCCGATCTTCCTGCAGTTCGTCATCGGGACATTGGGCGGGATCGGTGGCGACGTCGAGAACGTCTTCCACATGAAGGAAGCCGCGGTGCGCCTCTTCGGGGACGACGTGGAGTGGGGGGTCTTGGGCAGCGGACGAGCCCAGTTCGATCTCATCACCGCGGCTGCCACCCTGGGAGGCAATGTCCGGGTGGGCATGGAAGACTCCATCTACCTCCGCAAGGGCAAGCTGGCCGAATCCAATGCCGAGCAGGTGGAAAAGATCGTCCGCATTCTCGATGAGTTGTCCCGCGAGCCCCTCTCACCCGCAGAGACGCGTGAGGTGCTGGGACTCAAGGGCCTGGCCCAGGTGAGTTTCTAGTGGGCGGTGACCGCCCCAGGAAACCGATTACCGGACCGTTTGGGATCGTCGGTGGAGGAGTCATCGGGTCCGGTTGGGCGGCGCGGGCGCTGTCCCGCGGATATGCGGTCGTCGCGCACGATCCGGCCCATGGAGCCGAATCGCGCATGCGTACGGCCGTCGGGCGTGCCTGGCCGGCCATCACCCAAATGGGGCTCTACCCGGGGGCGGACCCGACCGCCATCACATTCGTCGGTTCGCCCGAAGAAGTAGGTGAGGCCGCAGGTTTTGTCCAGGAGGCAGCCCCTGAGATCCTGGATGTCAAGCAAGCGGTGCTCAGGCAGATCAGCGAGGGCGCTCCACCGACAACGATGATCGCGTCGTCGACGTCTGGGCTCCTACCTTCAGAATTGCAGCGAGCGGTGCGACACCCAGAACGCCTGGTGGTCGGGCACCCGTTCAATCCCGTGTATCTGCTGCCCCTCGTCGAGCTCGTCGGAGGAGAGCAGACCGTCCTCTCTTCTCTCACGGCTGCCGAGGAGGTGTACCGAGACCTCGATATGAAGGTCCTTCGGGTGCGCAACGAGATCGAAGGCTTTCTCTCCGATCGGCTCCAAGAGGCGCTGTGGCGGGAGATCCTGCATCTCGTCGCTGACGACGTGGCCAACACGAGCGAGCTCGACGATGCCATCGTCTACGGCCCCGGTCTGCGCTGGGCCATCATGGGCACGAATCTCACATTTCACCTGGCGGGAGGCGAGCAAGGCATGCGCCACATGTTGGAGCAATTCGGGCCGGCGTTGGAGTGGCCGTGGACCAAGCTGGTCGCTCCTCCACTCACCGACGAACTCATCGATCGCATGGTCGATGGCACCCAACAGCAGGCAGACGGTCGATCGATCGCCGAACTCGAGCGTATTCGCGACGAGGCGCTGGTCTCGATCATGCAGGCTCTCGAAAAGGCAGATGTGGCCGCAGGCGAGATCGCCAAGCGCAGGCGTCACCGGACGATGGCCGCCAGTTCGATCGATCGGTAGCGCACGATGGACTTTGCGATCACGGACGAACAGCAGATGATCATCGAGACCGTCCGGGCCTTTGTGGATCGGGAGCTAGCCCCTCACGAAGACGCCGTCGAGAAGAGCGGTGAGGTTCCACGCGAACTGGCAGAGTCCATCAAGCGCAAGGCCCTCGCCGCCGGGATCTACGCGGCCAACATGCCGACCGAACTTGGTGGCGGCGGGCTCGATGATCTGACATTGGCGATGGTGGAACGGGAGCTGGGGAAGACGTCGTATGCGCTGCAGATGATCGTGGCTCGCCCCTCCAACATCCTCCAAGCATGCGTCGGTGACCAGATCGATCGATATCTCGCCCCGGCCATCGCCGGGGACAAAGTCGATTGCCTGGCGATGTCGGAGCCGGACGCCGGATCCGACCTCCGCGGCATGAACTGCCGGGCGATACGCGACGGCAACGACTTCGTGATCACGGGCACCAAACATTTCATCAGTCACGCCGACGTCTCCGACTTTGTGATCCTGTTTGCGGCCACCGGGGAGGAGGCGACCGAACAGGGCGCCAAGAAGTTGATCACCGCGTTCTTGGTCGACCTGGGAACCCCCGGTTTCCAGGTACAGCCGGGCTACGAATCGGTCTCCCATCGTGGCTATCACAACAACATCCTCACCTTTGACGACTGCCGTGTGCCGGCCTCGCAGGTGCTCGGCGAAGTGGGTCATGGCTTCGACGTCGCCAACGAATGGCTTGGCTCCACCCGCCTTCAAGTCGCCGCCGTGTGCCTCGGACGGGCCGATCGGGCCATCGAAATCGCGACCGAATGGGCCGCAACCCGAATGCAATTCGGAGAGAAGATCGGCAAGTTTCAAGGCGTCTCGTTCAAGCTCGCCGACATGGTGACCCAACGCGAAGCTGCTGAGCTGTTGACCTACCGGGCGGCGTGGAAGTCGAATCAGGGAACCATGACCGATACCGACGCGGCGATGGCCAAACTCGTCGCCAGCGAGATGCTGGCCTTCGTCACCGACGAAGCGATTCAGATCCTCGGCGGCATGGGGCTCATGGACGATCTACCGCTCGAACGGATGTGGCGCGACGCCCGAGTTGAGCGCATTTGGGATGGCACGTCCGAGATTCAGCGGCACATCATTTCCCGAGCACTGCTGCGACCCCATGGCGGATAGCCGGCTCGCTCGGCTTCTCGAACCGGCGTCGATCGCCTTTGTTGGCGGCCGGCGCGCAGAACTGGCCGAGTCGCAGGCCACGTCGTTTGGCTATTCCGGTAAGACTTGGCATGTCCACCCCGCAGGCCGCTATCCCCGCCTCGGCGACCTTCCCGAGGTACCTGACGCCGTGTTTGTCGGCGTGGCCGCCGAACCGACCATCGGCGTCGTTGCGGAAGCTGCTCGCCTTGGCGCCGGGGGCGCGGTCATCTACGCAGCGGGCTTCAGCGAGATCGGCGACGAGGGACGAGAGCGCGAGCAACGGCTCCTGTCCGCAGCGGCAGACATGCCCCTCGTCGGCCCCAATTGTCACGGCATCATCAACGCCCGCACCGGAGCCATGATGTGGCCCGACGTCCATGGTTGTGCTCGGGTCGAGCGTGGGGTGGGGATCATCTCCCAATCAGGCAATGTGGCAATCGACCTGACCATGCAGCAACGGGGTCTTCCGATCGCCGCAGTTGTCTCTCTCGGCATACAGGCCTCGGTAGCCGCGGCCGAGTGGATCGAAGCGATGGCCGCCGATCCAACGATCACCGCGATCGGCCTTCATCTCGAGGGGATCTTGGATTCGCTCCAATTCGCGGAAGCGTGCCGCCTGGCCCGCAGTGCAGGAAAAGAGGTCGTCATTTTGAAATCGGGGGCGAGCGAAGACGGCGCAGCCATCGCCAAGACCCATACGGCGTCACTGGCGGGCTCAGCGGCTGCTCATCGGGCGCTATTCACTCGCTGCGGGGCCATCCAGGTGGAGACTCCGGAACAACTGCTGGGGGCCCTGTCGATCGCCAATACAGGAGAGTCTGTGGTCGATGGAACGGTGGTCGCGCTCTCCTGCTCAGGCGGCGAAGCCTCGCTCATCGCTGATCTGGGCGAGGCAACCAACATCTCGTTCCCGGCCTTCTCCCCCGACACCACAGCTCGCCTCGATGGGATTCTCGAGGGTCGGGCCGCCATCACGAATCCGCTCGACTATCACACGTTCATCTGGGGCGATGCAGAGCGGCTGGAGCAGTGCTTCACGACGGCACTCGCCGACGGCGCCGAAACTGCCTTGCTGGTCATGGACTTCCCCGCACCTGGTTTGGACGACGGTGACTGGTGGCCGGCGCTCGACGCCTTCACTCGATCGGTGGCCGCTTCGGGAGTGACGGGAGTCGTGACCTCCACGTTGCCCGAGAACCTCCCCAAGGCGATCTGCGAGACCATCGCAAGCACGGGCCTGGCACCGGTGCCGGGCTTGCCAAACGCGCTCGCCGCCATCGACGCCGCCGTTGCCGCTCCCATCGGCGCCCGCCACCTCGGCCCGCCCGCCTTGACCAGTTCTACCAGCCTCGACGAAGCTGCCGCCAAGCACCTACTGGCCGCAGCCGGGTTCCCGGTACCCGTTGGACAGCCATCCCCGGCAGCCGGAGCTGCTCTGGTTGCAGACGAGGTGGGCTTTCCGGTGGTCGTGAAGTCCCTGGCGGCAACCCACCGGACAGATGTCGGCGGTGTCGCCGTCGACATCCGCAATCAGGAGGATCTCGCCGCAGCGCTGGCCGGCATGGCGCATCTCGGGGACTCATTCCTGATTGAACGCATGGTCCCCGAGGTCGTCGGCGAGCTGCTGGTGGGGATCCGCATCGAAGCGCCGGTGGGCTGGACGTTGACGATCGGAGCGGGCGGTGTGCTCGCCGAGCTGCTCGCTGACACCGTGACCGTGCTCCTTCCCGCTCGGAGGTCTGAAGTCGCCGAGGCAGTGAGACAGCTCGCCATCTACCGCATACTGGCCGGGTATCGGAATCGGCCGGCAGGTGACATCACCGCCGCAGTGGAGGCCATCACGCGTATGAGCGAGCTGGCCGTCGACAGGAACATCGAGATCGAAGTCAACCCGCTACTCGTCTGCCGGCGCGGCGTTTGGATCGGCGATAGCCTCATGGAGCAATGGACGTGACCCAAGAATTCACAGCCGATTGGGCGCCGCCGATCCTCACCGTGACCATTCATCGTGGCAAAGCCAACGCCATCGATGCCGCCACGAGTCGCAAACTCGGCGAGACCTTCCAGCAGTTCCGAGACGACTCCGACTATCGGGCGGCGATCATCACCGGAAGTGGCGAACGATTCTTCTCGGCAGGCTGGGACTTGGACGCAGCTGCGTCAGGCGAGGCCTACGAATCGGACTACGGGCTTGGCGGCTTCGGCGGCTTCGCCGAGCTCCCTGAACTGAACAAGCCCGTCATCGCCGCAGTCAATGGCATGGCAGCAGGGGGAGGATTCGAAATGATGTTGGCGGCCGATCTGGTGCTGGCCGCCGACCACGCCGAATTTCTCTTGCCGGAGGCCCGGCGCGGCATCGTGCCCGACGTTGGCTTGGTACGACTTCCCCAAATGCTCCCGCGCGTGATCGCCGTCGAGATCCTGCTCGGTAGCCGGCGCCTCACCGCCGACGAAGCCCTCCATTTCGGGCTCGTCAACAAGGTCGTCCCAATCGACCGGCTCATGGACGAAGCCGTTGCGTTGGCCGCCACCGTCGCCGCAGCCGCCCCCCTTTCGGTCGCAGCCATCCTCGACGTGATCAGGCGCACCATCCACATGAGTCCCGAAGCCGGCCTGGCGATGATGCGGGAGGGAGCGTTCCCCTCCTACCGAGCCGCCATCGACTCCGCCGACGCAACCGAAGGCGTGAAGGCTTTCACAGAAAAGCGATCGCCGAACTGGCAGGGACGCTGAGCTGCGCTTCCGGCTAGCTGCCGAGCGCTCGGTGCAGGAAGGCTGCCATCTGACCGCGCTTCACCGGATCGCCGGGACAGAACATGTCGTTGGCAGGGGGGTTACACCCGGTGGTGATCCCGGCAGTGCCGAGCATGTCGATTTCGGTTTCGAAGGGTGACGCATCGTCGTCGATGAACAGATCGCCCCCGCCGTTGTCGGAGTATCCAAGCGCTCGGGTGAGAAACGCTGCCATCTGCCCGCGTGTGATCGCGTCGTAGGGGCTGTAGGTCGTGGCGGTGGTACCTTCGGCGATACCACGGCTATAGAGCCACTCGATATCCGACTCGAAGGATGACCCATCGTCGTCGGCGAAGTCGACAGCCGGTCGAACCTCGGGAAGCTGGGGCATGGCCCGATGGAGGAATGCCGCCATTTGCCCGCGCGTGACGTCGTCGTAAGGGCAGAACAGATCGTTCGCGGGTGGATTGCACCCAGTGGTGATCTGTCGATCGGCCAGCCATTCGATGTCGGCTTTGAACACCGAGCCGGCGATGTCCAAAAACGCATCGCTGCCGGAGGGGATCGGGGTTGGTTCGCCGGTCCCGTAGAAGAACGCGACGAGCTGTTCCGCCTGGAAGATACTGCCGTCGACGTTGGCGTGGCAGCCGTCGGGTCCCACCAACGAAGCGTCGAGCGGGCCGACGATCGGACCGGCCAAGGCCTGGCCGGTTTGAATGAGGTGATCGGCGATGTCTTCGGCGACGTCCAGTCCGTAGGGTCCAGCCAACCAGCATTCGATGCCTTCGAAGGCGTTGTAGGGCGACACGTAGATGTTCACATTGGGCGCCAGCTCGCGCACGTGGGCGACAATCGCCTCTCCGGCGGCGAGGTCTGCGGCAGTTGCGGCGGGCTCGGCGGGCTGGCGAAGGCACAACTCGATCCAGATGTCGGTCGTTTGCGGATGAGCACTGAGAGCCGATTTGAACTCGTCCCAGTAGATCTCATCGGGGTCCGCCCACTGGTAGAGGGCACCGCCTCCGTAGTTGCTGGTGGACTCGCGGGCCCAGAACCCGTCGGCTTCTATGTGGCCCAAGCCGGTGAAGATATCGTTGGTCTGCGAGCAACCCACCGCCCCGACCATCCCCTCCACCGCCCCAGCCGGACGTGGGTACGCCACGGTGGAAAGGACGAAGGTGAGGACGAGCATGGCGGCGAGCACCGCCCGGCGGTGCCTCGTGGGAGTGAGTTGCATCGGAGTGAACCTGACTCGGGGGGCGAACGACAAGAGAGTTTCCCTGTCTGCGATACCGTACCGGTTGCCGATTTCGCTCTCCCCAAGAAATGGTTAATGGCGCGTAAATCGTGCTAATCGCTCTCAGTGACAGTAACTACGCACGGCGGTCGATCTGTCCGATGCTGGCCTTTCGCTGGGCTTCTGTTACCGTTACACGTGGCCGCACCGGGTGGAGGCCAGCGCAACGTCGCTTCCCCGGTGATCACACGGCAGTATTTCTCACCGGTTGGACCGCCTCTTCGGCCGATACTCGACGAACCACGGCCTTGTTACCGCGCGGTCGAGCGAGATCGGTCCAATCACAACGACGGCCTCCGGGCCAGGAGAAATCATGTCAAACACTTTTGCCCAGTTGGGGATTCCCAACGAGCTCGTCCGCTCTCTTGCGGACCGCGATATCACCGAGCCCTTTCCCGTCCAGGCCGCCACCATCCCCGATGCCCTCGCGGGCCGAGACGTATCCGGGAAAGCCCCGACGGGCTCAGGCAAGACTCTCGCCTTTGGGCTTCCGCTGTTGACCAGCGTCGAAAAAGGAACCCGCGGCAAACCTCGGGCGCTCATTCTGGCGCCAACAAGAGAGCTCGCCGAACAAATCAAACAAGAGTTGATGCCGCTCGCCCGGGCCAGTCGCCGGTTCGTGCTCGCCGTGTACGGCGGGGTTGGATACGGCCCCCAAAAGGGCGCCCTCCGCAAGGGCGTTGACATTCTCGTGGCGACTCCCGGCCGCTTGGAAGACTTGATGGAACAAGGCGCCGTTGATTTGAGCGACGTCAACATCGCCGTAGTCGATGAGGCCGATCGTATGGCAGACATGGGATTCCTTCCCGCAGTCCGCAGGATTCTCGACCGCACCTCTCGGCAACGTCAGACCTTGCTCTTCTCGGCCACGCTCGACGGCGATATTGCCGTGCTCAGCCGTGACTATCAGACCAATCCAGTACGCCACGAAGCGGCAGCAGTCGAGTCAGAAACGATCGATGCCCGTCATCACTTCTGGCTGGTGGAAGCCCACCACCGAGTGCAGCACACGGCCGACCTCATCGAAGACTCCGGCCGTTCCATTGTTTTCACCCGGACCCGTCGCGGCGCAGACCGTCTCGCCAAACAGCTCAACGCCATGGGAGTTGAATCGGTGGCGATGCATGGTGGACGCTCCCAGAGCCAGCGCAATCGTGCACTGAAGGCGTTTGCGTCCGGCAGAGCGCTGGCACTGATTGCCACCGACGTCGCCGCTCGTGGCATCCACATCGAGGCGGTGGAATCGGTGATCCACTACGACCCACCCGCCGACCACAAGGACTACCTGCACCGGTCGGGACGCACAGCTCGAGCCGGCGCCACCGGCACGGTCGTGAGCCTGGTGACCGGAGACCAGAAACATGCCGTCCGTCGTCTTCAGCGAGATCTCGACATGAAGGCCCCCATCGAATCTCCTCAGATTCAGTCGATTGGCGAAGGGGGGCACAGGCTCGGCGACCCCAGCCCAACCCGCTCGCCACGCCCAGACCCGTCATCGCGACCGGCCCGCGAAACCACCACTCACGGCCGACGTGCCAAGGGTCGGGAACGGAAAGCCGCGGCGCATAGCGTGTACGTGGCCAACCTGCCTTGGGAGGCGACGGACGACGAACTCGAGACACTGTTCGCTCGCTATGGCGATGTCCACCAAACCACGATCATCATCGACCGAAAGACCGGCCGCTCCCGCGGATTCGGCTTCGTCGACATGCCCGAATCAGCGGCCGAAACGGCCGTCAAGGCGCTCAATGGGTCGACCTTCGATGGTCGCGACCTCACGGTCCGCATCGCCCGCCCGCGGCGCCAATACAACTGAACACAACCAGCTCGCCCGACGCTTGTCGGGCAAGACGAATGAAAGGAGTGCCACCGATGGCACCAACTACCTCGCGCGACGATCGCGCCAGAAACATCAACGACCTCCGCCACGGACAGACCTACCGAGCACGGACCCGACGCGGGTTCGCGGTCGGCGAGTACCTCGGGGTGGAGACTCCCTACGGAGATTGGGCCATCCTGCTCAGAGATGGCTCCAAGACGTGCTCCATCGCCCTGCGCGACGTGCTCTCGATAGAGCCGGCCGCCGCCTGAGCGCCCCAACCTCATCGGCCAGATCGTGACATCCGGCCCTGGCATGACGCACCCCGGCGGGCGGACAATGGCCTTGAAAGGGGTGCGTGATGAGAAGATCACTGATCGCACTGGCGGCTCTTGCCCTCGTTCTCTCTGCTTGTGGAACGACCGCAATCGAGACCACCACGACTGAAACGACAATTGTCGAACCAACGCCTATCGAGACGACTGCCCCTCCGATTACGAGTGCGCCGGTGACGAGCCTCGTCGAGGCGCCCGCACCAATCCCCACCGCACCCGACCCGGTCGACCTCGCCGTGCGGAGCATCACGGTGGGCGGCATGGGTTCCGAGTACGCCGAGCCGGTGCGGTGCATCATCGATATCGGTGTGAGCAGTCGGCGTGACACGGTTGGGGCGTCCGGGGCGGCTGCTGCTTCGTCGGCGGCCGCGCTGACAGACGCTCTCCTGGCGGCCGGAGTGCTCCCCGAGGACATCCAGACGTCGGAATTCTCGGTGTACCCATTCCATGACGACTGGCCGGAGATCAGTGGGTATGAAACCCACATCGGCTACCGGGTTGCCATGCCGAACGTCGCCGAAGTCGGCACAGCGCTGGCGTCAGCAATGAACGCGGGCGGCGACGACGTCCGTGCGTGGGGCGTGCGCTTCGAGGCCGATCCGACGGGTCTGATCGACACGGCCCGAGCGGCCGCCTGGGCCGACGTGACGAGCCGCGCAGAGGCACTCGCCGGCTTGGCCGGTGAGCCGCTCGGCGAGATGCTCGACGCCCACGAGAAGGTCCTCGTGTCGACAACCCAGGGGATGTACCAAGGAGGCGAGGGTGACTCAGCCACTTTCGACATCCCGGTCTCGCCCGGAGTATCAGGCGTCGTGGTGTTGCTGACCGTGACTTTTGCAATCGGCGAGTAGGTGCATCTCGCTCAGATGGAAATGCCGGCTACCTTGGTCTCGAGGTAGTCGGCGAGACCCTCGTGGCCTCCCTCGCGCCCAAGGCCGCTGTTCTTCATACCGCCGAATGGCACCGCAGCCGCGGTTGGGTTGATGTCGTTGATCCCCACGATGCCGAACTGGAGGGCTTCGGCCATGCGCAGCGCTCTCCCCACATCCCTGGTGTAGACGTAGGAGGCGAGTCCGTAGGCGGTGTCGTTGGCCATCGCGAGCACTTCGTCCTCGGTGTCGAATGGGATGACCGCCGCCACCGGGCCGAAGGTCTCCTCCCGGTAGATGATCATGTCCTCGTTCACACCCGTCAGGATCGTGGGTGCGTAGAACCAACCTGCGTCTAGGCCGTCGGCGGTGAGCCGGGATCCTCCGGCAACGAGCGTTGCGCCCTTCGCCACCGCGTCATCGACCTGGCGATGAACCTTGGTCAGCGAGGGCTCGTCAACAAGCGGGCCGATGCTGACCCCTTCTTCGAAACCGCTGCCGGCCTGCATCTTGCCGACCCGTTCCGCCAGCGCAGCCACGAACTCGTCGACGATGCCGCGCTGCACGTACATGCGGTTGGGGCTGATGCAGGCCTGGCCGGTATTGA
>JBFGJH010000060.1:0-21245 GCA_041577335.1 Acidimicrobiia bacterium
CCTGCGGGAGGAAACTGGGAACTCACGTCGTTGCCCTCGGCTCCTCCTGCCCCCGGCAGAACGCTGCGCGTTCTCGCCCATACGTCGGCTTCGCCTCCTGGGGGAGGAGATAGTGTTGGCCGCTATGAACACTGAGTTTCTGGAACGGTTGGCAGGGCGGACCGATGAGCTGGTTTTGGAGGGGCTCTTCAAGGCTGAGCGAGTGATTGCTTCGCCGCAGGACGCGGTGATCACGCTTGAAGACGGCTCGGAGGTCATCAACCTCTGCGCCAACAACTATTTGGGGCTTGCCAACGACAACCAGCTCAAAGAGGCGGCGGTCGATGCCATAGCCCGTTATGGCTACGGGATGGCATCGGTCCGATTCATCTGCGGCACCCAGACCATTCACCGAGAGCTGGAGCAGGCGATCAGCGGGTTTCTCCAGACCGAAGACACCGTTCTGTACTCGTCGTGTTTCGACGCCAACGGAGGCCTCTTCGAAACGCTTCTCGGTGAAGAGGACGCCATCATCTCGGACTCGCTCAACCACGCTTCGATCATCGATGGTGTCCGGCTGTCCAAGGCACAGCGCTTTCGCTATGCCAACAACGACATGGACGACCTCGCTCGGCAGCTGGAAGCAGCCAAGAACGCTCGCTACAAGATGATTGCCACCGACGGGGTGTTTTCGATGGACGGCATCGTCGCCAACCTGCCGGCTATCTGCGACCTCGCCGACGAGCACGATGCCCTCGTCATGGTGGATGACTCCCACGCCGTGGGATTCATCGGTGAGCACGGTGGCGGGACCCCCGACTACTGGGGTGTCACCGACCGGGTCGACATCAACACCGGCACACTCGGCAAGGCGCTGGGCGGTGCCTCGGGCGGCTACACGTCGGGTCGCAAGGAGATCGTGGCGTGGCTGCGGCAGCGGTCCCGGCCCTATCTCTTTTCCAACAGCCTGGCGCCCGTGATCGCCGCCACCACACTCAAGGTCGTCGACATGCTCCAACAATCAGGCGACCTCCGAGACAAGCTGCGGGACAACGCTTCCTACTTCCGAGCCGGCATGGAAGCAGCTGGATTCAGCCTGGCAGGCGCGGAGCATCCCATCATTCCCGTCATGCTGGGAGACGCCAAAGTGGCAACAGAGATGGCCAACCGGCTTCTCGAAGAAGGCATCTACGTCATCGGGTTCTCGTTCCCAGTCGTCCCCCAGGGCCAAGCCCGCATCCGGACCCAGATGTCCGCGGCCCATCAACGAGATCATCTCGACCGGGCGATCGCAGCGTTCACCGACGTGGGCCGCGAGATGGGGGTTACCGGATGAGGGCCCTCGTCAAGGCCGAGCCTGAACCGGGCCTGTGGCTCGAGGACATCCCCGAGCCCGACGTCGGGCCAAATGACGTGCTGATCAAGGTGCGCAAAGCGTCGATCTGCGGAACCGACGTCCACATCATGGAATGGGACGACTGGGCGAAACACACCATCCCGGTGCCCATGGCGATCGGCCACGAATACATGGGGACGGTGGCGGCGCTCGGCACCGAAGTTGAGGGCCTCGAGGTTGGCCAGCGCGTCTCTGGCGAGGGACACATCACCTGCGGTCGGTGCCGCAACTGCCAGGGCGGCCGCCGGCACTACTGCATCCGAACCGTCGGAGTGGGGGTCAACCGGCCGGGTGCCTTTGCCGACTTCGTGGCCATCCCCGGCGGCAATGTCCAGGTGATTCCCGACGACATCTCAGACGACATTGCGTCGATCCTCGATCCGCTCGGCAACGCCACTCACACCGCGCTGAGCTTCGACTTGGTTGGCGAGGACGTGCTCATCACCGGCGCAGGGCCTATCGGCATGATGTCGGTGGCAATCGCGCGCCACGTGGGTGCTCGTTTTGTGGTCGTCACGGACATCAATGACTACCGCCTCGCCATCGCCGCCACCATGGGAGCGGACCGGGTGGTCAACGTGACCACAGACAACGTTTCCGACACGATGACGGTGCTGGGCATGGCCGAAGGCTTCGACGTTGGCTTGGAGATGTCGGGCGTGCCGTCGGCACTCCACGAGATGATCAGCACCATGAACAACGGCGGCAACATAGCTCTACTGGGTATCCCCGAGGCCGACGCGCCAACGCCCATCGATTGGACCGATGTGATCTTCAAAGGGCTCACTCTCAACGGCATCTACGGTCGCAAGATGTTCGAGACGTGGTACAAAATGCTGGCGATGCTCCAAACCGGGCTCGACGTGAGCCCGGTGATCACTCACCACTTCGCGGTCGAGGACTACGTAGAGGCTTTCGCAACAGTCCGCTCCGGCGAAGCCGGGAAGGTCATCCTCGACTGGGACTGATGCGGCTACGCGCAGATGGGGTTCTCGGCGTTGGCCGCCCAGCGAGCTTGTTCGAAGACCGGGCCTTCGTTCGATCCGGCGATGATCCGCCGGCGAGCTTCCTCCCAGAGTCGCGCATATTCCTCGGGATCGTGCAGCTCTGAGTCGGGATTGCTCCGGGATCTCGCAACCCACGCCGGAAACGCCGGCCGGCCGGTCGGTTGGCCGATCGGCTGATAGCGGAGATCGAAGCTCCAGCGGAGGCGATCCGAGGTGTTGTCGAGGGCGCCATGTTCCGTCCATTTCGAAAGAAGGACGAGCGACCCCGCCGTGGCGGGAAGCGGAACGGCCGGACGCCCCTCCAAGAGTGCGGCCGGGATGTAGTTCTCGCCCTCGACCTTCACACCCGGGCAGTGCAGCGTTAGCTCCCCGCTTTCGTGAGACCGGGGAATGACGACCAGGCACCCCATCTCCGGGGAGGCATCGGTGATGGCGATCCACACCGTCAGCATGTCGGTATCGGCAGCGTCGTCCATCACCGCTCCAAAGTCTTGATGCCAGGTCGTCGAGCCGACGTTGGAGTACCCGGCCATGGCCCCTTGCAGCGCCTCGATCGGCGGCTTGATGCGTGCTTGCTGGACGGGATTGGAGAGAATCTCCGGGCCGATGATCGACTCGACGATGTCGAGGACCTTGCGGTGGCGGAGCAGCTTGAAAAGCTCGGGACCTGTGTGAGCGCGGCACGTGTTCTCATCGGTGGGCCCGTTGCTGAGGGGCAAGGAGATTCCCAGGTAGCGATACACGTCGGGGCACTCGGTGACAATGGCGATGTAGCGCTCGGCAAATGACATGCCTGGGTATTTGTATTTGAGGAGACCCTGAGCGTGGAGGTCGCTTGCCGCACGATCGAGCGCTGTCTCATACTCGGCGACAACCGGATGGAGGTCCCCGGCGTCCAGCACGTCGGGCACGAGGAGGTATCCCTCAGCCTCGAAGAAAGCGACTTGGGCCTCGGTGAGCATGTGGCAATTTACCGTTTCACGCTCGACCTGGGAGGCGATTGTGTGGGGTACAGCGGACTTGACTCCCGGCCAGGCCGCGACTGGTGGATGACGACGAGAACGGGGACGCCGTACGGCTCCTCTGATCGGCACGCAGCGAAGAGCAGGCTGTGCTCGAAGAGCGATTCAATCAAGCCAAACGTCGGTTCACCGATTTCCCGAATGACGACGACGACGGGCCTTAGAACGGCGACACCGTGACGAGCCAATACTGGTGGGCCCGGCGCAGGTCGTCGACCAGATCCGGGAGGCCGAGGTCGGAGGTTGTGGTCGCAACCAGCGGCCGAGATAGCTAGCTTCTCCGCAGGCAGTTCTAACCAATTGCCGTCTAGAAGGAGGTCTACCCTTTGACTACTACCAAACGATTGATCGCGATTCTCTTCGCGCTCATGCTCGTCCTTGCCGCATGCGGCACGAGCGATAGCGACGGAGATACAGAAACAACGGAAGCGCCGGCGGAGACGGAAGCGCCTGCGGATACCGAGGCGCCGGCAGCTACCGAAGCCCCACCAGCAACCGAAGCGATGGCCGACTTCGAGGGCCTCGTCCTCGACGCAGGCGGCTGTGACTACGGCGGCCGCGTCGAGTCCATCACGGCTACAGACGAGATGACGGTCGTCTTCGACCTGTGCGGGCCTCATCCGGCCTTCTTGGCACAGATCGCATTCGGCGTCTTCGGCATCCAGCCAGAAGAGCATCTCGAAGCAACCGGCGGATCCCCGCTGGACAACCCCATCGGCACCGGCCCCTACAGCCTGGACCAGTGGGTGCGTGGTGACTCGGTTGTCTACAAGGCCAACCCTGACTACTACGGCCAGGTTCCTGCGCACGAGACCGCTGTGCTGAAGTGGGCGACGGAAAGCGCCGGGCGTCTGCTCGAGCTGCAATCCGGCAACGCCGACGGCATGACGTTCCCGGCTCCCGAGGACTATGCAACGATTGAGGGCGACCCCAATCTGGTGCTCATCGACAAGCCAGAGCCCAACGTGTTCTACATGGGCTTCACCAACACCTTCGCACCGTGGGACGACCCGCTGGTGCGCCAAGCTGTTGCGCTTGGGATCGATCGGCAACGCATCATCGACACGTTCTACCCACCGGGCTCCGAGACGGCATCGCACTTCACGCCTTGCTCTGTCGAGAACGGCTGCGAAGGCGACTCGTGGTACGACTTCGACGTCGAAGCTGCCCAGGCGCTCCTGGCCGAGGCCGGCTTCCCCGATGGGTTCGACACGAGCATCTACTACCGGGACGTCACCCGCGGCTACCTGCCGACCCCAGGCAACGTCGCCACCGACATCCAGGCACAGCTGGCTGAGAACCTCGGCATCAACGCCGAAGTCGTTCCGATCGAATCAGGCGAGTTCATCCAGTCGTCGTCCGCCGGCGAGCTCGATGGCATTCACCTTCTCGGTTGGACCGGTGACTACCCGCACGTGACGAACTTCTTGGACTTCCACTTCGCGGATACGAACCTCCAGTTCGGTGATCCGTACCCGGAGATCTACGAACCGTTGCAAGAGGCGTCGCAGCTGGCCGATTCAGCCGCAGCCGCCCCGTTGTACGAGCAAGCCAACAACGCCATCAAGGAACTGGTGCCGATGGTGCCGGTCGCTCATGCAGGTAGCGCGTTCGTGGCTTCCGCCGCAGCAGAAGGCGCCTACGCCCCACCATGGGGCCAGGTAATGCTGAACTTCTGGGACAACGGCACCGACACGGTGGTGTTCGTGCAAGGCAACGAGCCGATCTCGTTGTACTGCTCGGATGAGACCGACGGTGAGTCGCTGCGTGCCTGTGCTCAGGTCGTGGAGGCACTGTATTCGTACACGCAGACCGGCGAAGTGCAGCCGCAGCTGGCCACCGAGTGTGTACCGAACGAAGATCTGTCACTGTGGACCTGCTCGCTCCGTGCCGACGTGCTGTTCCACGATGGTTCCACGTTCGATGCCAACGATGTCGTCGCCTCGTTTGCCGCAGGATTGGATGCAGCCAACCCGCTGCATACCGGTAACAGCGGTGTGTTCGAGTACTACGACTATCTCTGGAACGGGCTCATCAACGCACCGGGCGACCAGTAAGCGTCGCACCAGAAGCTGAAAACAATGAGAGGGGGAGACGCATGGCGTCTCCCCCTCTCGTATTGTGAACCCGCATGCTGAGTTTCATCATTCGAAGAACGCTGCTGGCCATTCCAGTGCTGCTGGGGATCATCATCGTGGTGTTCTTTCTGATCCGAGCAATCCCCGGCGACCCCTGCACCTCCTTGCTTGGCGAGCGCGCCACCGCCGAAGCATGCGAACGGTTCAACGAAGCCAACGGGCTCAACGAACCCATCTGGACCCAGCTCGCCATCTACATGAAGAACGTGGTCACGTTCAATCTCGGCGACTCGGTCCGCTTTTCGCGGCCTGTCAACCAGCTGCTCATCGAGCGCCTCCCGCTGACCATTGAGCTTGCCCTGAGCGCCTTGGTGATCGCGGTGGCGGTGGGTGTTCCGCTGGGAGTGGCGGCGGCGCGTCGGCACAACACTGCGGTGGACACGGGGACGATGGCGCTCGCCAATATCGGGGTGTCGATGCCCGTCTTCTGGCTTGGCTTGATGCTGGCCTTTGTCTTCGCGCTGCTGTTGAAAGACACTCCCTTTGCGTTGCCGCCCTCAGGGCGGCTCTCGGCGGGTGTCTTCTCCGAGCCTTACTACGAAGTGTGGGCCTGGGAGCTCCAGGAGGGCTCTCTCACCTCCAAGTTCCATGAGTTCGCTGCCAACCACTACATCTTGAACACCCTGATCACCCGCCAGTGGGAGGTCTTCAACGACGCCGTGAAACACATGATCCTGCCGGCGATCGCTCTGGCCACCATTCCCCTCGCCATCATCGCTCGCATCACCCGCAGCTCATTGCTCGAGGTCATGGGTCGCGATTACATCCGTACCGCCCGCGCCAAGGGCGCCGGCGAACGGCGGGTCGTCCGCCGGCATGCGCTGCGCAACTCATTGCTGCCCGTTGTCACGATCATCGGGCTGCAGCTCGGGGCTCTCCTGGGAGGGGCCGTACTCACTGAGACCGTGTTCAACCTCTCGGGCGTAGGGCGGGCGCTCTTCGACGCCATCACCGGGCGCGACTACGCAGTCGTGCAGGGATTCACCGTCGTCATTGCCGCTGGTTATGTGATCGTCAACCTCATCGTTGACCTTTCATACGGCTACCTCGATCCTCGGATCCGAGTCAAATGAGCATCTCCACTCGCAAGGCCGCCGAAGAGCTGGCCGCCCAGGCCGCCGAGGCCGACCTGACCGCAGCGCCGCTCAGCCAGTGGAGGCTGGCAGCTCGACGTTTCCGCCAACGCAAGTCGGGAATGATCGGCCTGTTCATCGTGACGACGCTCGTCTTCATGGCGTTCTTGGCTCCCCTCTTGGCTCCATACGATCCCAACGAAGTGCTGATCGGCAAGGAGGAGGTAGGCCCTCGCGACTCGCCATGCGTGTACATATTGGGATGTGACGAAGAGATCCCTCAGCATGTCATGGGCACCGACGGGAATGTGCGAGATGAGTTCTCGCGCGTCATCTATGGATCTCGGGTGAGCCTGACGCTCGGCTTCTTCACGGTCACGATCGCACTGATCATCGGAAGCGCGCTGGGCGCCATCGCCGGCTACATCGGAGGTGGGCTCGACAACATCGTCATGCGGGTAATGGACGTCATTCTGGGATTTCCATCGCTGCTTCTCGCGATTGCCATTGTGTCTGTGCTCGGCCCCGGTTTGCGCAATGCCCTGATCGCCATTGCCGTGGTCAGCATCCCCGCCTATGCCAGGGTGATGCGCGCCCAAGTGCTGTCGATCAAAGAAACCGAGTTCGTGTCGGCCTCTCTCGCCTTGGGGGCATCACCGGCCCAGCTGCTCATTCGACGGGTGGTTCCCAATGCTCTGACGCCGCTGGTCGTCCTGGCAACGCTTGGCATTGCCACGGCGATTCTCGAGGCCGCCGGATTGTCGTTCCTGGGCCTCGGTGCTCAACCCCCGACGGCCGAGTGGGGCTCAATGCTGGCGTCGGAACGCAACCAGGTGTTCACCGCACCCCATCTCGTGTTCTTCCCGGGGTTGGCGATCATGATCACGGTCCTCGGCTTCAACCTCATGGGCGACGGAATGCGAGATGCGCTCGATCCCACATTGAACCGATGACAGCCAGGGCCGACAGAACCGCAGGAGATCAACTACTCGAGATCCGCGGCCTCAAAACGCACTTCGATACCCGCGACGGTGTAGTGAAAGCGGTTGACGAAGTCTCTTTGAGCATCAAACGAGGAGAAGTGCTGGGCCTGGTGGGCGAGTCTGGCTGCGGCAAGTCTGTGACCTCGCTTTCCGTCATGGGTCTCATACCGCATCCGGGGAGCATTGTTGCCGGCGAAGTCCTCTTCGACGGCCGAAACATCGTCGACATGAGCGATCGCGAGTTGCGGGCGCTGCGCGGCGAAGGCGTCTCGATGATCTTCCAGCAGCCGGCGTCAGCGCTCAACCCTGTTCAACGCGCCGGGGTGCAGATCCGCGAAGTCTTCAAACTGCATCGGGACTGGACCAAGGACGTCGAAAAGGCCCACGTCATCGAGATGCTCGACAGGGTGGGAATTCCCGATCCCGAATCGCGGGCCGCCGCCTATCCGCACGAGCTTTCGGGAGGCATGGCCCAGCGCATCATGATCGCCATGGCCTTGGCCTGCGAGCCTGAGTTGCTCATCGCCGATGAGCCAACCACGGCGCTGGACGTGACCATCCAAGCCCAGATCCTCGATCTCATTCGTGAGCTGGGAGAGTCGTCACAGACAGCAGTCCTGCTCATCACCCACGACCTCGGAGTGGTTGCCGAGATGGCCGACCGGGTGGCGGTGATGTATGCCGGCGAGATCGTTGAAGAAGCCAGCGCGCAGTCGTTGTTCGGAAACGCCCAACACCCCTATACCAAAGGACTGATTGGTTCGATTCCGGTGCTCGGGGCGCCCATCGACATGCTCGACACCATTCCCGGCATCGTCCCCTCCCTCATCGATCTCCCGCCCGGGTGCCGGTTTGCTTCCCGCTGTGTGCCACGCGTCACGAACGAGTTGACCATCTGCACCGAGCAGCAACCCGAGCTCCTGGAAGTCGACACCGGCCACCTGGTGCGTTGCTGGCTGTACTCCGGCGAGGAGTCGGCCGATGCGTGAGCCGCTGATTCAGGTGCGGGGACTGGTCAAACACTTTCCCGTGAAGGGGGGCATCTTCCAACGAGAAGTCGCCACGGTCAACGCTGTAGCCGGCGTCGACCTGGACATCTATCGCGGCGAGACCCTCGGCCTCGTCGGGGAATCAGGGTGCGGCAAATCCACACTGGGCCGCATGCTCGTGCGCCTTCTCGAGCCCACCGCCGGCACGTTGATGTTTGACGGGATGGATGTCACCCACGTGAAGGGGGCGAAGCTCAAGCCGTTCCGGGCCAGGGCGCAGATCATCTTTCAGGATCCCTTCTCGTCGCTCGACCCGCGCGCCCAGGTGGGCACCTCGATTTCGGAGGGCCTGCGACTGCACGGTGTCTCCGACAAGGATGAGCGCCAAGAACGCGTCATGGACATGCTCGACCTGGTCGGCTTGTCGCGCAGCCACAGCGGTCGTTACCCCCACGAGTTCTCCGGAGGCCAGCGCCAGCGGATCGGGATTGCCCGAGCTTTGATCATGAAGCCTGACTTCGTAGTCGCAGACGAGCCTGTCTCGGCATTGGATGTCTCAGTGCAGGCGCAGGTCCTCAATCTGCTCAAAGAGTTGCAGGCCGAGCTCGACCTCACGGTCCTCTTCATTGCCCACAACCTCGCGGTGGTCGAGCACATCGGCGACCGGGTTGCGGTGATGTACCTCGGCAGCGTTGTGGAGACCACCCGACGCGAGGCGCTGTATCGCAAACCAACCCATCCCTACACACAGGCGCTGCTCTCGGCGATCCCCATCCCCGACCCCACCCGGGAGCGAACCCGGGTGATTCTGCAGGGCGACGTTCCCAGCCCCATCAACCCGCCGTCGGGCTGCACTTTCCATCCTCGCTGCCCGATTGCCGATCCAGCGATCTGCGCGGCCGAAGTGCCGCAGCTGCTGCCAGTCGAGGACGACGAGCTCCACGAGGCTGCCTGTCACCTGCGTACCGGCGACTATCAGCACCTCGACTCGTCGCGGGCCTAGCCGGCCGCACCCGCGTTCAGGCGAGCGTCGCTTCCACAGAGATGGCGACGTTGCCGGCGAGGGCATTCGAGACCGGGCAACCGTCCTTGGCTTTGGTGGCGGCTTCGGAGAAGTCGTCAGCTGACATACCCGGCACGTTTCCCTGCACTGCAAGTCGCATGGTCGTCAACCTGAAGCCGGCGTCTGTCTTTTCGAACGTGGCAACTGCCTCGGTGGCGAGCTGCTCCGGCGCGTGCCCGGCCTGGTCCAGGATGTTCGAAAACGCCATGTTGTAGCAAGCGGCGTGGGCGGCCGCGATCAGTTCCTCGGGGCTGGTCTTGCCGTTGGCGGCTTCCGTGCGATTGGGCCAGCTCACCGGCAAGGCGGGAGCTGCCCCGCTGGCCAGGGTGGTCGTCCCAGACCCTTCGAAGAGGTTTCCGTTCCAGGTGGAAGATGCTCGGCTTTCCATCGTCGACTCCGTTCGGTTGATGTGCTTGTTCAATCTATCGATCCGCGGGCATGACCGGACATCGCTCGGCTACCTTGTTCCGCATGAAAGTTGGATTCATTGGTCTTGGAAACGTAGGTGGGAAACTGGCAGGCAGCCTCATGCGGAACGGCTTCGATGTCGTGGTTCGTGATCTCGACCCCGCCGCCATGGCACCGTTTTTGGAAGCCGGAGCCACGACCGTGCCTTCGGGCAAGGAGATGGCGGAACAGTGTGATGTGGTCATCACCTGCCTGCCGAGCCCGGCTGCTTCGGCTGCGGTGCTCCAAGCCGGTGACGGCGTCCTGGCGGGGTTGTCGGCCGGGAAGATCTGGGCGGAGATGTCAACCACCGACGAGGTCGAAGTGAAACGCCTCGGCACCCTGGTAGGCGAAACCGGCGCTGCGGCCATCGACTGTCCGGTGTCAGGCGGCTGCCACCGCGCCGCGACAGGGAACATCGCCATTTTCGGCGGCTCCGATCGTGACACGTTCGAGAGGATGCTGCCGCTGCTGACGGCCATGGGTCGCCAGGTGCTGCACACGGGCCCGTTGGGCTCGGCCTCGTTCCTCAAAGTGGTGACCAACTATTTGGCGTCGGCCAATCTTGTCTCGCTGGCAGAGGCGCTGGTGACGTCGAAGCTTGCCGGCATGGACCTCAACACTGCGTATGAGGCCATACGGATCTCGTCGGGGAACTCCTTCGTGCACGAGACCGAAAGCCAAGTGATCCTCAACGGCAGCCGTGACATCAACTTCACCATGGACCTGGTGGTGAAAGACACCTCGCTGTTTCAGGCTGCCGCCGACCGGGTTGGTGCTCCGCTGGAGCTGTCTCCGCTGCTCGTCTCGATCTTCGAGGACGGCTTGGAGCGTTACGGAGCCCGGGAGTGGTCGCCCAACATCATTCGACGCCTCGAGGACGCGACAGGGGTCGAGGTTCTGGCGCCCGGGTTCCCGCCGGAGATGATCGATACCGAGCCCGAGGTGGCCGGCTACGAGGTGACACCGCCGCGTTAGTGGGCAGCGCGGCGCTGGTATTCCACTCGGGCTCGTTCGGCGATGGGCGCTCGCAAGCCCTGTTCGAACGCCGTGGCAGGAGCGTTCCGGTCGTAGAAGAGGTTGAACATGTCGAGCAACGTGAAGTCACGCTGCTCGGCCGGGATGAGCACGACCTGGTCGCCCGCTTGGACGGTTCCTGTGGCGATCACGCGGGTGTAGGCGCCTGGTCGTTGTGCGGCTCGGAACTTCTTCGCGAACGCCCCATCGAGCATGCGGGCCGCCAACGTTCCGCACGGGATACGTGGAGCACTGATCTCGAGGACAAGGTCGTCCCCGACAGCCAGGCGATCGCCGATAGCGAGTTCCGCCGAACGAAAGCCCTCGATCGTGAGGTTCTCGCCAAACATCCCAGGGGAGAGACCTTGGCCAAGTTCGTCGTTCCACCATTCGTAGTCGTCGGCTCCGTAGACGTACACAGCTTGGTCGGGCCCGCCGTGGTGCTGGGGACTCCCCACCCCATCGCCGTCCAGCCCGAGTTCCCCAACGGCAACCCGCTCAGTGGTCGGCTCCTTGGCAATGGCGGTGAAGAACGACCGGTCGGCCAGGACCGTCTCCTCCGGCAGGGCTCGATTCACTGAGAGCAGCGTCATCGACATAGGTTCATTATGGCTTCCTTCAAGGCGCACTTGGATAGAGTCGTCGCCATGCCGGAGGACCTCGAACCAGACCTACAGGCGCGGCGCCGATTGGCCGCAGCCGTCGTGCAGTTTGCCGATGCCTATCTGGAGAACCTTCCGGCCGCTCCCGCCTCGCACCCCCCGATCGATCCCAACATGATTTCCGAATTGGGCGCGCCCCCGTCTGAGACCGGTACAGACCTTCCCGAGCTCTTCGGTTTGCTCAACAGCGCATTGGAGACGGGAATCGACACGTCGTCCGGCAAGTTCCTGTCCTACATCCCGAGCGGTGGAATCTATACGGCGGCATTGGGCCGAATGCTGGGAGCAGTAACCAACCGCTATACGGGTGGCCTGCACGGGGCTCCCGGCCTGGTAGCCATCGAACACGGTGTCGTCCGATGGATGTGCCGGCTCTTCAACCTCCCCGACACCGCCTCCGGAGTGTTGCTGTCGGGAGGTTCAACGGCCAACCTCACGGCCACCGTGGCGGCCCGCTCCCGTCTCGGCACCGAGTTCGGAGACGGTGTCGTCTATACGTCGGAGCGGGCCCACCACTCGGTCGTCAAGGCGGCGACCATCGCCGGGATCCATCCCGACCGGATGCGGCTCATCAGGGCCGACGCCGCTTTGCGACTCGACGTCGGCGCCCTTCGGGCGACGATCTCAGAGGACGTAGCCGCCGGATTGACGCCAATGCTCATCGTGGCGAGCGCCGGCACCACTGACACGGGAACCATCGACCCACTCAACGAGTGTGCCGAGATTGCCGCCGACTCGGGAGCCTGGTTCCATGTCGACGCCGCGTACGGTGGGTTCTTCATCCTCACCGAGCGCGGCAAGACCCGTTTGGCCGGGATAGAACGGGCCCATTCCATCACGCTTGACGCCCACAAGAGCCTGTTCCATCCGTTCGGAGTGGGCGGTCTCTTGGTGCGTGACAAAGCCGATCTGGTCCACTCGCTCGAGGGCCGCGGCGCCTATATGCAGGATGTGCCCGCTCACGACATCTTGCCCAACTACTTCGCGATGAGCCCTGAATTGACCCGGCCCGCCCGCGGGCTCGAAGTGTGGCTGACCCTCCACCTTCATGGAATTGTCGCATTCCGGACCGAACTCGACCGGATGCTCGACCTCGCCGCGCACACTGCCGGCGCGCTGGGAGGTCTCCCCGGTATCGAGGTGTTGGCCGATCCAGAGCTGTCAGTGGTGGCCTTTCGCTCCACTGGTGGCAATGACGCCACCCGAGCGATCGCCCAGCACATCACCGATTCGGGAGACATCCACGTCTCGAGCACGACCGTCGATGGAAGGTTCCTCGTTCGAATGGCGTTTCTCAGCCAGCGGACCGACATGGCGGTCGCAGAACGGGCTCTCGAGCTGGTTTCTGAGGCGATCACCCAGTAGTCGGAAGCCAGTTGCCCGCCCGCCGATATTGCACCGGCCAGCCCCCTGATTGCGCTGAGGCCTTTCGAGTCTTGTCACGCGACTCTGCCGAGAGACTCATAGAACGCGAAGCGTTCTCGCCACAACACATAGCGTTCTCTCGCTGGGGGAGGGAGCAGAGGAGGGCCCGAAGGCCCTCCTCTGCTTGTGGTGGCGTGTCGTGCTGCTAGTCGCCTGAGGGGACCAGTCGCATCACCACACCTGTTTCGCCGTCCGGAATGAAGAGCTGAGAGCCCATCACGTAGACCTCGCCCCGAGCGTCTTGGCCGAATCCGGTCACGTACATCCCGGGCTCGCCGAGCTCAGCGATGCCGCCGTCGGTCAGGTGGAACACTCGACCGGCCGGTTCTATGAAGGTCCGGCTCCAGTCAGCGAAGATATAACTGCCTTCCAAGGCGGGGATCGACCTGCCGTGGTACACAAACCCGCCCGTCACCGATACACCCTCGTCGTGGTCATATTGAGCAATGGGATCGATCATGTCGGCCGGCACCCCCGGTGAGTTCACCGTCGTGAATCCGGGCTCATCACCGTTCATGTCGAACAGGAAGGTGCCTTCCTTCACCGGCCAGCCGTAGTTGCCGCCGGCCCACACGACATTCACCTCTTCGATGTCGTTCTGTCCGACATCGGCGGCGTAGAGCAAGCCGGTGGCCGTGTCGAACGACATCCTGAATGCGTTCCGGAAGCCGTATGCCCAGATTTCGGCTGTCGCGCCGCCATGGACGAACGGATTGTCCGCCGGGATGCTGTATTGGCCGTTCGCCGAATTGCGACCCTGGGGATTGATCCTGAGGATCTTTCCCAGCACGTTGCCAGGGGTGAGATCCTGGCCATTGCCACCAGGGGCATGGCCGAGGCCCTGATCGTCGGCACTTCCGCCATCACCGACTGCGATGTAGAGCATTCGATCCGGACCGAATGCGATGTCGCCGGAGTTGTGGTTGAACTGCGGTTCGTCGATCGTCAGGAGAACCCTGCTCGAGTTGGGATCGACGGCCGAGCTCGCGCTGCGCGGATTCGGCACCCGCCACTCGCGGATCACACCTTGATGATTGGCTTCTTCTCCCGCTGGGATCGTTGAGAAGTCGGCGTCACCCGTAGCCGGCTCGGAGGTGTAGGTGTACACCCTCCCGTTGCGCTGATAGTTGGGATGGAATGCCAACCCCATCAGTCCTCGTTCGTCGAATGAGCCCGGCCCAAAAGCCCCGAGCGGGACAAGTAAATCGGCGCCGTCTACTCCCACGTCAGCGAAGAGCAGCCGGTCCGGAATGCTGCTGCCGCCGGCCAGCTTGATCGCCCAAATCTTGCCAATCTGATCCACGACGTACAGCTGCCGACTGTTGCCAGGAGCCACCACGCCCTTGACCGGTGTCGTGAACCCGTCGGCGACAACTTCGAATCCAACTTCGATCTCACTATCTGGTATCACTGCCTCGATGACGTCGCCGTGGGTGGCACCCGCCGAGAGGCCCGCAAACGTCATGGACAGCACCAGAGCCAGCCCAAATGGAACGCGCGCCTTGCGCATATGTTCCCCTTCCTGTTGTACCCAGCCACGCTTGTTCGGCGACACGCCAACGAACAGGCCCACACAGCAATACGGAAGAGTTGGGCAAACGGTTCGCGGGTTCACATTTCTCCCCTCCCGCGAACGCAGTGAGCGTTGGGCACCGGGTTTTTGTGATGGGAGCTCACGTCGTCTTGCGGATCCGCCGCAAGCCTCCGCCCTCCGTCCTCAGCTGTCGCTGGCGCCACCTCCCCCAACGTCGGCTTCGCCTCGTGGGGGAGGAGACCAGATGTTTCTCTCTCCAGCGAACGAAGTGAGCGGCAGTTGCGAAGCAACTGCATTGAGAACGCGAAGCGTTCTCACGTTGCAAGGGAGTACCGGCGAAGCCGGGGAGGGGGGCCGAGCCGAAGGCGAGGTCTGGAGCTCAGCAGGCTGTTGCCGCGCTGGGCATTCCTGGTCAGACCTCACGTCGTCGCCACTTCGTGGCTCCTCCGCCCCCTCCGTCGCCAGCTGTCGCTGGCGCCACCTCCCCCAACGTCGGCTTCGCCTCCTGGGGGAGGAGATGGGAGGAAACAGAGCCCTACGGAGTAATGGTGCAGTCGGTGTTGGTGACGACCCCGGCGGTTCGGGTGCGTAATAGGTAGGTGGCTTCGGCGGGCGCGTTGACGTCGTCGGTTGTCGGTGCCGGATAGGATCAGAGCGGTGACTCGTGAAGACGCGTCCCCCGGGGCCACTACGGCACCCGCCGCGACACTGCTCACCCACGCCGACACGGCTGGTCTTGGCGTTCTCCATATCGATCACCCTGACGGAGCATTTGGCCCGTCGCCCGCGACGAGGGTCGCCGTTCGCTGCATCGGCCAGCGGAGCGACCTTCTCCGGGGGGTCGGCGTCGATTGGGGGTGTGGACCGGGGACGTTGGCGATCGCCGCGGCCCGGGTTCCCGGCGTGTCTCTGGTCTTTGGCCTCGACCTCAACCCCATCAATGTGGCTGCGGCGGCCGTAAATGCGGTTGTGAACGGGGTGAGCACCAAAGCACGGTTTGCGGTTGCCGACTCCTTCACCCCCGTGGACCCAATCACGGCGGCCCGACTTGGGGAGTACGCAGGCGACCTCGATTTCGTAGTCGCGAATCCGCCTGCCAGCGTCGGCGACGACGGCTTCTCATTCCGAAGGCAAGTCCTTGCCGATGGGCATGGATTTGTGCGGTCCGGAGGCATCGTGTTCCTGAGCGTTTCGCAGCAGTACGGGCGAGAGCGAGTCGACGAATTGCAGTCGGACGGCGCCTACCGAATCCTCGGAGTATTGGCATCGAGCGAACTCGTGCCTTTCGACCTCGCTCGGGCTGATCTGTTGGAGAACCTCAGGGATTTCCGCGCCGAAGAGGCAAGAGGCGGCCTGGTCTACGAGTTCCCTACCCGGACGGGAGGTTCGTTGACAGCCACCGAGGCCCTTGCCCACTTCAACGCGACCGGTGAGTCGCCTCTGACCCGGTGGCGAGTGCTCGGCTTTGAACGCGTCTAGACCTGGGGTTGGGGCTATTTCCTGGCTAACACTCGCATGGTCAGCCAGCCAAAGAAGAAGAAGGCAATCGACACCAGCGTTCCGCCAACAATCATCTTGTTCTTGTCAACGGCCGGTTGCCATTCGACCCCATCATCGGTGATGACATAGACCCCGGCCGGCTCAGCCGAGATGCCGAAACCGCCGCCTTCTCCGCTCCCAGTGCCCGTCTCTTCCGTGCCACCGGCGCCGCCACCGCCGCCGCCCCCTCCGCGCATCTTCGCGACTGGCAGCACGGTCATCCCATCCTTGTCGATGGGAGTGCCGAACACCCGCTCGACCCCGTAGTACGGCTCGAGACCTTTGAGGATCTTTTCGGTGACTGTGCTTTCTTCACGCATGTCTTTGGTGACCATATCAACTCCTTCTTTAGCCCTCCGCCCGGCGCCAACACCGTGAACGGTACGCCACTGCCGTCGAGCGGACTAGAGGAATACGGCCTAACGCCACCCGACCGGAGAACGGATTGGGTGTGCCAGCTGATCGTGGAGAGCGGCGGTCTACTGCTCGAGCGGTTCGCCGGCTGCGATCCAGGCGTCGACGCCTCCCTCGATCTCGTAGACCTCGTCAAAACCCAGGCTGGTCATGATTGGAGCGGTCTGACCGGATCGATTCCCCGACTTGCAATACAGCACGTAGGGAACAGTCTTGTCGAGTCGATCCAGCTGAGCTGAGAAGTCGTCGGCGTAGAAGTCCACGTTGATCGCGCCGGCGAGGTGGCCTTGGTTGTACTCCTCGGGTGTTCTCACGTCGAGCACGACTAGGCCTGCGGGAGCATCCGCTACCACCTGTGATGCTTCAGACACAGAAACGAGCGTGATCTCCGGGGCCGCGGTGCTCGTCCCACAGGCTCCAAGAAGCAGAACAGCTGCCGTGAGCAGCGCGGCTGCCTTTGTCCTCCAGCTGTGGCCCGCATTGGGCATATTCATCTCGATTGTCTCCGATTCGGGTAATTCGTCGACTCATTAGAAGACACGGCGAAATCTGCCGCTAGTGCCGTTGGACCTTCGCGGCAGTGACCAACAACCCCCGGTTAAGCGTTTCGTTAGCGCGTGAGTGGAATATGGTTAAGCACATCATGAGAAAAGGGGTAGACATGCGCCGCCTATTGAGCACCATCGCCGTACTATCGATCGTCTTTGCTGCGTGCGGGGACACCGGCACAACCACAACGACGGTGCAAGCCGACGAACCGCAAGCAACCAGCGCTCCTGCTACCACTGCTGCGCCCGTTACGACGCAGGCCCCTGCGACAACGCAAGCCCCGGCGACCACGCAAGCTCAGGCCTCTGGGGACGGCGCCGGCCTCTTGGCGGCGGCTGCCCAGCAATCGTCCGAGGCACTGTCGGGACGCTTTGAGGCAACGACCGAGATCTTGTCGGCTGAATTCGGTGAGGAACCCGTCACGATGACCATCTCGGGTGCGTTTTCGGGCGACGACCTCTACACCATGACCATGGACATGAGCGAGGTCATGGCTGCCAGCGACGACATCCCTGAGGGATTCGGCGATCTCAGCGAAATCGTCTTCATCGTCAGCGGCGAGGATGCCTACATGAGTTTCGCGCTCTTCTCCATTTTGGGCGTCACCACCGAGTGGGTGAAGATGCCGATCGATCAGACCGATGAGACGGTGGGTTTCGGCGCATCGGGCCCAACCAGTCCCACGTCGATCCTCGAGGACTTCTCCGCAGCCGGCGCGACGGTCACTGAGGTCGGCACCGAGACTATTCGCGGAGTCGAGACGACCCACTACCTGGTGGAATTCGATGCGGCTGCACTCGAAACACTCGAGGACACGACGTCAAGAGCGTTTGCCGACTCCGGAGCCGAGGACCTTCCCGTCGACATCTGGATCGGCGATGACGGCTATCTGTACCAATTCGAGCTGTCGGTGGAAGACGAAAACGGGTCAACCCACATGGTTTACAACATCTTCGACTATGGGGCAGACATCGAGGTGACCATCCCCGCCCCCGACGATGTCACCGACTTCGCAGACCTCGGGATCCCGTCGCTCCCGGCGGGCTAACCGACGTGGAGTGCCGACCCGACAGAGCGGCGGCATGAAATCCAGGGAACGCCGCGGGCGGCGAGTCATCCCCTTCCCGCGCTCTCGGCGAGTGATTGTCGATGTCGGCAGGGTCTCGGCCCGCCGACCGACCGTGCGGGGCATCATCGAAGCCGATATCACCTTGGTCGAGGACGCGCTTTCCAAGCGGGGCTACTCGCTCACCGCCTATGTGATCGCCACTCTGGGCAGAGCGATCGCTGCCGATCCGGAGATACAGGCGATTCGAGATTGGCGCGGGCGGCTCGTGGTATTCGAAAGCGTCGACGTGGCGGTGTCAATCGAGGTGACGCTGGAGGGACGTTCCTTTCCTCTCACCCACGTCATTCGGGGCGCCGAACAGGCCTCGGTTGAAGCGATCACAGCCCAACTCGAGGCGGTGAAGGCCAAACCCGAATCAGGCCCAACGCTCCAGCACCAGAATGCCGCACGAGCCTATTTGTCCCTTCCGGGATTTGTTCGTCGAGGGGCACTCCGGCTCCTGTATCGGATGCCCGACAGGCACAAGACGATTTTGGGTACCGCCGGGGTTTCGTCGGTCGGCATGTTCGGAGCGGGCGGTGGTTGGGGTTTCGCGTTCCCGGTCCATCCGGTGGACCTCCTCGTTGGAGGGATATCGGAACGCCTCGATATCGTCGACGGTGCGCCCATCACACGACGCCTGTTGGCACTCACCTTCTCGTTCGATCATGACGTCGTCGATGGAGCCCCGGCGGCTCGTTTCGTGAGCGATTTCCGGCAGACGATCGAATCGGGAGCGGCTTTGGGGGCCCACTAATGTCAGCCGGAGAGAGGAGCTCAGATGGGCGAAAAAGGTGCGAGGCTCACCGGAACTGCTGTCGAGGTAGGTGACACGCTGGTCGGGGAGCTGGCTCCCCTCGGCGACGTACGAGCCAAGAAGATGTTCGGGGGAGTCGGTGTCTTCGCCGACGATGTCATGTTTGTCATCATCGACAGCACCGGGAAGGTGTTTCTGAGGACCGATGAAGACACGAGTGGGCGCTATGAGGCAGCGGGTGGGGAGAAACACGGTCGGATGCCGTACTACTCAGTTCCCGAGGACATCCTCGGCGACGAGGCTGCACTCGCGGAGTGGGCGAGCGAGGCGCTGCGGGTGGCTGCGGCCGCCAAGAAGTAGCCGCGACCGCGTTGTCCGGTGAGGAGGCCATGGGCTATCGCCGCTACCGCCGATGCCTCACCGTTCGAGGCGCTGGAGGTGGGTGATGAGCCTGCTCGGATCGTCGAGGAAATGTCCAACCAACCCGCCGACGGCGCCGATGACGAGCATCCAGAGGACTGCTTCGCCTCCCAGGACTTGCCATACCACGGCGGCGACAACCCCGAGGATGATTCCCAGGACGGGGCGCGAGAGATTCATTCGATCGTTTCCTTTCTGGTCACGGGTGTCGGCGTTCGCCGGAAGGTCATAGTCAGGTAGACGGTCGCACTGGTGACCAGAGTGCTGCCGGCTTCGGTCTTGTCGATCACGACCGAGGGCACAGTCTCCTGGCCGGTACCAGTTGGGCGATGAGTAAGACAATGGCGATGATTCCGGCGGCGAGGCCCAAAAGGGATCAACGACGGCGGATCCTGATGGCGCTCCCTGCAGAATCCGGTCCTGTCATGGGCGGACGTAGGATTGCCGTATGCTCGTTCCAATTCGCTCACACCCGGCCGGCGCGGATACGTCATGCGGCTCGGCGTAGCGGCAGCACTCTTTGGACGGTCGTGACCCGTGGAGCCCCTCAAGAATCACGTCGCCCGCCCCGTGGTCGAGATGCTGGGCGAACACTTCGAGCGCGAGGCTCCGGACTTCGTGGCCGAGCAATTTGTCAGGCGGGTGATGGACGAGCTGCCGGCTCTCGAGTTGAAGGACCGGATCAACCTCATCGCCGTCGAGCTGCGCAGGCACCTCGACGACGATTACGTTCCCGCGCTCGGCCATGTGGTGGCAGTGGCGACGTCGGGTGTCGAGGGTTTTGCGGCATGGCCACTGTGTTCCTTCGTCGAATTGTTCGGAGTCGACCACCCCAATGAGTCGCTTGCCGCGATGGAGCATCTCACCCAGCGGATGAGCTGTGAGTTCGCCATCCGGCCCTTCCTCGATCACCACCTCAACCAGACGATTGCTCAGCTGGAGGCCTGGACGGATCATCCCGACGCCGCGGTGCGCCGACTGGTTTCTGAAGGTACCCGCCCACGTCTTCCATGGGGTCCGCGAGTGGAGGCTTTGACGAAGAACCCCGATATAGGCCTGGCACTCATCGAGCGCCTACGTTTCGACGTGTCCGACGATGTTCGACGCTCAGTCGCCAACCATCTCAACGACATTGCCAAAGAGTACCCAGAACGTGTCGTCGAGGTGGCGCGACGGTGGAAGGCTGAGGGGGTGTCGAGCTCGTTGATCTCCCACGCGCTTCGCACATTGGTGAAGAAGGGCGATCGGGGTGCCCTCGCCGTGCTTGGTTTCACCACCGAGGCGGCGGTCGCCGTCGACCGGTTCGATGTCGTTCCATCTGAGATTCGGCTCGGATCGACGATCGAGCTGATTGCTGAGCTGCGATCGACCGGCCCCGATGCGCAACGCCTCGTCGTTGACTTTGTCGTCCATCATCCATCGGGGTCAGGCAAGGTCTCGACCAAGGTGTTCAAATGGGCGACCATCGGCCTGGAATCGGGAGAGACAGCGGAGCTGAAGAAGCAACGGAAGATCGCCAACATGTCGACCCGCACGTATCAACTCGGCTTCCACGAGATCGAGCTGCAGGTCGCTGGGCTCACGGTCGGGCGAAGTGGGTTCGATCTGATCGGCTGACGCGTCGCATCGATTGCGAGGCGGTTGCTACGAGTCAGTGACGCCATTCAGGTCGAGATGACCTTGCGGAATCGATGCCCAACATGGCGACGATGGCGGGCCCGGC
>JBFGJH010000061.1:0-21173 GCA_041577335.1 Acidimicrobiia bacterium
AACTGGGCGATACGAAGCCGAGACACGGCGTCTCCAAACGCCTGGCTGATACCCCTAGCCACAATCATCGGAGCGGCGGTAACGGCAGTCGCCATCGTCCTCATCACCGCCCTGCTTTGACCAACCCCGCCCGCACCGATCAGCACTTGCTAATCCATCGAGCATATCGCTGAGTCCCTTCAACCATGGCAATCAGGCAGTCGTCGACGAATTGCGATCCCTTTTGCCATCGTGCCCTACTGCTCTCAGCGGGCTCTGCTGGGGCCGGACGGTCTTGGGTGACTGATCGCAATCTCCGCACCGGCATCTCTTGCATGCCGGCGCGCGCCTACCGGGCCGGGACCGCTAACGTCGACCGTATCTTCTGATTGCGGAGGGGGCAATCCCTTTGAACCATTTCGATGTGGTCGTCGTCGGCGGCGGACAGGCCGGTCTGGGTATCGGCTACTACCTGCGAGCAGCCGACATGAAGTTCGTCATCTTCGAACGCGGCCGGGTCGGTCAGACCTGGCGCAGTCAGCGCTGGGATTCGTTCGCCGTCAACACCCCGAACTGGGCGAATGGGTTACCCGGCGACCCGTACGATCGTGACGAACCCGACGGTTTCTATCGCCGCGACGAACTCATCGACTACTTCGAGCACTATGCAGCCAAGTTCGAGCTTCCGGTGGCTGAGGGAGTCACTGTGACCGGCGTCGATGCCAACGGCGGCGGTTTTCGTGTCACCTACGAAGATGCGGCCGGTGCGGTCGACGCCGTAACGGCCGCCAACATCGTCGTTGCGTCCGGGATGATGCAGGCGCCCAAGATTCCGAAGATTCGCGAACAGTTCCCCGAGTCGCTTCTCCAGCTCCACGCCTCCGACTATCGCTCACCGGAGAACCTACCGCCGGGAGCGGTTGTTGTCATCGGCGCAGGGCAGTCGGGATGTCAGATATCCGTGGATCTGATCCACGCCGGGCGAGACGTTTACCTGTGCACCAGCAAGGTGGGACGTCTCCGCCGGAGGTATCGACAACGTGACGTCGTGGAATGGGGGGAAGACATGGGGTTCTGGGACGTTCCGGTTGAAGGGCTTCCGGATCCTGTGATGCAGTTCGCCGCACAGCCCCAGGTGTCCGGAGTGGGGCGGCTGGGGAGCACCCTCAGCCTGCAGTCGATTGCCCGCGACGGAGTACATCTCATGGGCCGTCTCAGCGCTGTGGAAGATGGGGTGCTGAAGACGGACGGCTCTCTGGCAGAGAACATCGCTTTCGCCGACGAGCGCTCAGCGGAGTTCACCAGAATGATCGAGGATTGGATCTTTTCCCACGGGATCAGTGCTGAGCCGATCGAGGATGATCTCAACGATGAGCCAGCCGGGCCGGAAGTGGCCGGGTCGGGCATCACGGAACTGAACCTTTCCGAGGGCGGTGTCGGATCGGTCATCTGGTGCACCGGGTTCAGGGCCGACTTCGACTGGATCCATGAACAGGTAACCGACGAGAACGGACGGCCCCAACACAAGAGAGGGGTCTCCCCGGTTCCCGGGATCTACTTCCTCGGGTTTCCGTGGCTGCATTCGCGCAAGTCGGGGATTATCCACGGCATCGACGAGGACGCCCGATTCGTTGCTGAAGCCATCAATGCTCGGACCTAGCAGCCACCGATGGCGGCTTGAGCCTTCGCAACCGCAGGTAGAACGGGCGAGAACGGTCGGTGTAGTTGCGCAGCGCTTGAGGGCGAATCCATGCGGACCGAGTGTCACGGATTCTCGCGGTACCCGAAAGGTTGGTCCGCTCGCTGATGACACTCCCATCTTCAGCTGAGAGCTCGTCGATCCGAACCAGCAGACTGGTCGGCATCGGCGGCAGATCGGTGGCATCGAAGGTAATGCTGAAACAGCGATGCCGTCAAGGTGTAGGCGAAAACCGGTGATCTCCGGGTCGGTCCTCAAGCGCTGGTCGACTACTCAACGTGACGCCACCTGATGCTTGACCTGTCATAGACGGTGAGCGTCCCGAGCCGAGGCACGACCTAGTGCCCGATCACATCAACATCGTTTTCGCCCGATCTCAGCGGGTCGGCTTCGCGGGAGTTCCGACCGGCTGGGAGCCGGGTCTTGCCCGACCCTCCCACCCCGGTGAGCGTCACCAACCGGTGGTCGGCCAACAACTTCCCGACCTCAACCGACTCCTCTTGACGGCCAATGAAACTGGTCAACGGGGCAGGCAGATTGATCGGGGGATCGTGGGTATCAGATCGAGATCGAGATCCTGGAGGAGGATCTGTTCCTCCAAGAAGCGCAGCTTCGGCGACGGCTCGATGCCCAGCTCCGCACCCAACAGCGCGACCTTTTCGCAAGCCTCGGACCATCGAACAGGAATTCGCCTCTTCCGTCGCCTGAGGTCTCGCTGGATTTCGGCCGGCGGTTGCCCAGGCCGGTCCCGACATGCTTTGCCTATGTGAACGAATTCAGGATCTCAACCGGCGGCGCTGGGACCCTGGTCCAGCACCGGAGCAGCAGCTCTGCCGCATCGGAAGGGCGGGCGCTCGATTGCCGCCGGTGTGCAACAAACCCCGTGATCCGTCCGGAGGCTCTCGAAGTTTGCTTGCCGACTTCTATGTGTTGCTCGAGGGGGCTGATCGTCGCCGCTCGTGAGTCAGCCGGACTGCCGGTCGTATCCCTTTTTCGCGGAGCCGGCGTGCGACGACAGGTCGGCGAGGACGGCGAATCCAACGAAGATCCAGCCGATCACGCTCACATTCTGGCCGTCGTACACCAGCGCATAGGCCAGTGTGGTCCACGGGAGGAAGACGAAGCCGAGCGCCGGGAGCAGAAACCCGTCGTACGCCCGATCGACGAACTCGGTGAAGATCCACGTGAACAGCAGCGCAACCCTCGGCCCGATCATCGCCAGAAGTACGATCAAACAACCCACGGTCACGCCTCCTCAACTGTCGAGCCGACGGCCCGATCCTGCGACAGTACTCTCTTCGCTCCTCCCGGAACGGCCCACTCACCTTCGCGCCCGCCAGTACCACCTAGATGATCGAGCGTCTTGCGCTGGGTGACTGAAGACAGGGCCGTCGAGACGCCGAAACGAAGCCCCCGGCTTGGAGGCCGGCAGCCACTCGGAGATGGTCTCGGGCGCGCCGGTCGCCTGCACGTGCTTGAGTCATCGACAGAGCGCCCGGGAACTCTCTATGGTCCTCGGGGCCCGAGCCGATTGGAGCCACATAGTATGCGCCCCCAACATGGTCTCTTCGAGGGCGTTCAACTGTGAATATCAATCGGAACCAACTCATCGGGGGCGGAGTGCTGGCGGCAATGGTCCTGGTCATCGCGCTCGTCGTGACTGGCGGCGGCGGGGACGACGAGGCCTCTGACCAGACCCCGCCGACGACATCCCCGGCGCCCACGGAGACCGCAGCGACGTCCGTGCCCGACGACCCCGTCACCGATCCCGGAGATTTTGCATCTCAGTTGCAACAGGACCTCACCGAGCTGGGATATTACGACGGCGAGATCACCGGCCAGTTCGACGAGGCCACCGAGCAGGCCCTGCGAGCGTTTCAGGAGTTCGCAGGTATCGAGGCGGACGGTGTGTACGGCCCTGAGACGGCCGCCGCGCTCGATGTCGCCCTGGGCCGACCCGGAGCCAGCTCCGGGCTCCAGACGGCGCTGGCGGGTCTGTGCTACTACTCGGGTCCGATCGACGGCGATTATGGGCCCGCCACGACCGACGCCGTCTTGCAGTTCCAACTCGACTCCGGTCTGCCTGCTGACGGGTTCTACGGGCCTGAAACCGCGGCGGCCCTGGTAGTTGCGTGGCCGTCTCGGCCAGAGGAGTGTCCTGTCGAGCCAGAGGAGGACGTGCCGGAGGATGTGAAGCCTGAGGATGAGGCTCTCAGCGCCATCACGGCTTCCGTCAACGGGACCGGCGTCACCTTCAACAACGATGTGAGTTGTGTGCTCGGCCCGGACGATTCCGGTTCGATCGAAGGGACCGCCGACGATGGCACGACGCTGCTCATAACCATCGACGGCACTGCGTCGAGCGTTGTGATCGATGGCCCTTTGGGTTCGTTCGACGCCCCGTTCACCTCGATCTCCAACGATGAGACGGTGATGACGATCACCGCCGAGCCGCCGCCGATCGAGATACTCGTTGGACTGGCTGCGTGCACCGAGAGTTGACGTGGAGACAGACCGACGCCGACCGACGTCAATCAGATCAAGGCGCCTGAGTAGCGCCTGGGAGCCCTAGGGAGCGGCGTTGACGAGGAGCGCTGTGATTGCCACGACCGCGACGAGCACGGCGGCCTCGATACCCACTACGCGTCGGAAACGATCAGCGGCCACCGCGTCTGGTGGGTGCGAGTCGAGTGCCGGTACGACCTTGAAGTGGTTGTAGCTGCCCAGCAAAGTGGCAGCGACGACCAGCCCAACCTTGACGAGGAGGAGCCGACCCCACGCGCCGGAAAGCAGATCCGCGGGCGACTCGATGATGGTCCACGCGAGCGCTACCCCGGCGGCCGACCCTGCGATGAGCGCTGCCGCGGCGGCTCGTGAGAATCGGATGGCCATCTGCGCTGCCTCGAGCGGCGCCTTGCGCCGCCGGCGCCCATTCAAGGTGGCCGCCATCACCACGAGACCGCCGAGCCACACGCCTCCCGCGAGAACGTGCAAGAAGGACGCGCTTTTCCCGATCACAGAGTGCCCGAACGAAGCGGTGTGTCCATCGAACATGAACGACGCCGCCACCGCAAGCACCCCAGCCACTGCTACCCACTCCTGGCCCAGATCCAGGCGAAAACGCTCCGTCGGGGGAGCCGTGGTGCCAGCAACGTTTCCCGGCCCGTCGGGGGGTGTGGTCACCGGGAGACTGCGCTGGGCGGCAGGTTGGCTGATCGCGTGCATCGTCGCGAACCGGGGATCCTGGAGGAGGGCGATTCCGCCTGCCAGGCGCAGCAGAACTGCCACGCCGAACGAGCCCGCCAATAGGTCGACGAGGTTCGCCTGTGTCAACGCGTCGACCGGGGAGCCTGCTCGAGCGCTCAACACGCCCAGCATCTCGACAATCGTTCCGACAAGGACCAGGATGCCGCCGCGGCGGACCCAACGCACCGCCTCCCTGACTTCGTCTTCTGACCCGACCAGGGCGGTGCCGGCGAAGACCAAAGCCCCGATGGCAACGAGCGCACCTGCCATCAGCGCCCAGCGGCCAATCCTGGCAATCCATTCTCCGGTCGAGCTGTCAGACACCGGGATGGCGACTGGCCCGGACTTCAGCGCTGCGGCGGGGAGGTCCTCCGACAGGATGGGTAGGGGCGTGGTCGTTGCCGTCTCAGAAAGCTTGGTTTCCCCAACCGCAACCGAGATCGAAATGGTTCCGTTGTCGCGATGCGTATCCGCCGACTCAACCTCCCACAGGAGTCGGTACCGTCCTTCCACGAGCGATTCGGCGGGTTCAACGATGACGGTTTCATCAGTCGGCTGGAACACTGTGATCTGGACCGCCCCGCCTTCGGCGAGCAGTCGTATGCCCCCGGTGACCGGCACGACGGCTTCGGTGAACATGAGTTCGAATCGGTCGAGTGGCTCGGCCAGCGTTGCCCCATCTGCGGGCGTCGAAGATTCCAGTGCTGCGTGAGCGAGGGCGGGTCCGGCGAGCGTCACGATCAGGCCGGCCGCCACCAGAAGGGAGGCGGCGGTGTTGCGGAATCCGGGACGGGCTACGAGTGCGCTCAGTTCTCGAGGCCGCACGCGCGCTCACACAGGAGTGGGTTCACGTTGTGGAAAATGCCGTATTCGTTCTCCACTCCCGGAACGACCCAGGCGTGCAACATCCAGAGGTCCATGCCATTCACCCAGTCACCTGGGCATCGTTCTCGGGGAATGCCCTCACCTTTGATGTAGCCGTTGACGAAGCAGACGCCGAGGTGGCGATGCCACGAGTCGGCGTCACCAACGAACCCGTCCGGCGGACCATCGGATGTCACCCAATACGAGTAGGCGATGAGTCCCATCTCCTCGCCACTCACCAACTCATCGAATAGCAGCATCGATGGTTCAGATGGCTCGAACGGCCGATCTACGATCGACCACTTCACGTAGTGGACACCGGCCCCGTCGCTGTTCGCCGACGCCAGCACGTAGCCGGCCGCTTCGACTTCGGCGATCGTGTCGTACCTGTGGACAGACCCCGTCGCCGCCGCCCATTGCTCGTCGAAGACTCGCTGCTCCTCGGGGGTCAGCTCGCGCGCGGGAGCAGAGTCAACATCGTGATCGTGATCGTGGTCATCACCCTCGGGAACCGGAGCGCTCCGTTCCTGTGCGAGTTTGGCAATGCCGACCGCTTCTTCAACGCTGAGCCGGGACCGATCCACACCGTCCTTGAGAAGGTCGGCATCGGCCGCGGCCTGGGCTGCCTCGGACGCAAAGAAGATAGCGAGTGAACCCGCCGCGATGGCCAAAGCGAGCAAGAGCAATGCCACGTATCGCGGCACTCCCGGGGTCTTCGCGACGGTTTGGGAATGGTCGTCCATCTGGTGCATTCCTGGCGCTGGCATCGCTGTCGGTGACAACCCTAGCCACGACCTCAGGCCTAGTTCCGGTGCGTGACGGTAGGGGTGCGACGGGCCGTCCGGCTGACAACGAAGCCGCAACGGTAGGAGGCCAATCGCACACTGGGTAGGCCCTGCGGTGCTCATCGGCGATCTGTCAGAATGCCATCATGGCTTTGCGCTGGCAATCCATCGTTGTCGACAGCACCGACCCCCAGCCGTTGGCGGCATGGTGGGCTGAGCTGCTGGGGTGGCGGATTACATGGGATCAGCCCGACGAGGTGATCTTGGAGCCGCCGAAGGGATCACCCGAGGCCGGCATTTCGCCGGACATTCTTTTTGGGCTTGTGCCCGAGAAGAAGCGGGTGAAGAACAGGCTCCACCTCGACCTTCGCCCTGACGATCACGCCTCCGAAGTGGCTCGGGCCGAGGCGTTGGGAGCGGTGCGCGTCGATGTCGGGCAGACCGGCGAGGAGTCGTGGGTGGTGCTCGCCGATCCCGAAGGCAATGAGTTCTGCATCCTGCGGGCGTTGACGCCCGAGGAGCTGGCGGAGGGCTGAAGCGGACCTGCCGTTCGCCCCGGATCGCGTTTGAGGCTTGCCAACGAAGGCGGTGTTGTGTGGTTCGGGCGACGGACGCGTTTCAATGCCGCTGCGACGCGTAAGGACGTTCTTGTATCGAGATTCCTCGTCGGTTCCTGCCAGGGGTTGGTTATTGCTCGATCGCGGACTGCGAGACGCTAAATCGCTGGACCGCTATTCCCGTTGGGGTTGTGACCCTGCTCCGGGTCTGGTGAAGCGAAGCCGTCCCGGCGGCGAGTCGGGCGTGATTTCAAATCCGTGTCGGTGAATGACGATGTGATGGTGATACCAGCAGAGGAGCACGAGGTTGTCGTCGTGGTTGGTGCCGCCCAGGTGTCTGGGCAGGCGATGGTGGACCTCGAGGCGGTGGCGGGACGTACATCCATCGGCACCGCATGCCTTGTCTCGGTGGGCAATCCGACGGCGTTGGCGGACGGTGACGGTGTTGCGGCCGCCGACCTCGATGGCTCCACCCGTGGCGATCAGCGCCGTGTATTCGACGTGGGCGTCGCACAGGAGTTCGTGGATCACTGATTCGCCGACCATGTATCCGCCTGCGGTGTGGGCGGCTCCGCCGTCGACGAACACTGACAGACGTCCGGCAGAGATCGGCAGGTGGGTATCGGAGTGTTCGCGCAGTTTGGTGTCTGATGGTTGCTGCAGTGCGTCGCTCGTATGTAGCCCTGCGGCATATGCTCCGAGTTCGCGGGATGTGGCGAGGCGTTCGGCGGGTATTTGGCCGGTGCAGTGGGCAACCAACGCGTCGGCCATCCGCTGAGCTCGGGCAGACTGGGGACCATCGGGCAGCGCCGGAAAAGCGTCGGCCGTGGCGGCCAGGCTCTGTTCGACTCGTTCGCAGTCAGCCCCGGGCAGCTCTCCCCAGAGGCGCCCCCGCGTCCGGTCGATCGACTGTTGAAACACCAGATAGCGTCCCTCGAACGCCGCCGCCTCCTCAGACGGTGTGACTCGACGAGTGTGGGCCACCCGGCTGCGGAGACCACTCACGTCGAAACGGGGGCCGTTTTCGATCACGTCGGCCTCGGTGGCTCCGGCAACCACCCACCGGTCCGATTCGACGGTCCGGTCAAACGACCAAGCACCGGTCATAAGCCGGTCGAGCACCAACGCACGCTCCGACCGACTGTGAGCCAACTGCACCAACCTGGCGGCCGTCTCCGGGCTCACATCCAACCGAGCCGCCGTCCACTCTCCCAACGTCCGGCACCCGTCGCCGGTGGCCACCTGGCGACGATCCAACTCGGCCAGGCCTTCCGCCTGGATGGCTCGCGACCGGGCCACCACCGACTCCTGAGTGACGAGCAGCTGTTCGATCTCGTCGGTGGACCAGGCTCCCAAGCGAACTTCGCCATCAGGTGGTTCGGGTTCTCGGGTTGTTTGTGATCGGTGGGTGGTCGTTGTTTCCATGCTCGAAACGTATCAGGCACCTATGACAAAAAGACGTCCATTAGGCGCGATACGGTTGATACGTTCGAAAAGGATCCGAAAAGCAAGTGGAGCCGGGGTCACGTGCCCCATGAGCCGAGCCGCTGCGCCATCCAAAGGCGCAAAGCGGCGGCCGGGGACTCCCTGCACGCAACAACAGCAGCACCACCGCGCAGAACATGCGAGGAAATTCGGTCCGTCGAGAGATAGCATCGGGGACTTCACCAGGAGGCCCCGATGAGCGCATACGGCGCCCAGAGCATGATCCAGCCCCTGCGTCGTGTCGTCGTTCGTCCGCCGGACGACAGCTTCGGGGAGGCCGACCCGGCCGAGTGGCACTACGGGGGGTCACCGGACCTCGCTCGAGCACGTCGCGAGCATGCGGCCCTGGTTGACTTGCTGCAAGGCGACGAGGCAGTCGAGGTGATCGTGCACGACGCTCCCCTCGACGGCTGCGCCGACGCGATGTTCACACATGATCCCGTTTTGGTCACCGATGGGGGCACCATCATTCTCCGGATGGGCAAAGCCCTTCGTCGTGGCGAGGAAGATGCCTTGGCGGAGACGCTGGAGCAACACGGTGTGCCCGTGGCCGGCCGACTCGTGGAACCCGCGATTGCCGAGGGGGGCGACCTGCTCTGGCTGGCGGAGGACCTGCTTGCCGTCGGCCAGGGTTTCCGAACGAACGCCGCTGCTCTCGATCAGCTCCGAGTGCTCCTACCCCAAGTCGAGCTCTTTCCCGTGCAGCTGCCCTACGGTCGCGGCCCCAACGCCTGCCTCCACCTGATGTCGCTCGTCAGCGTCGTCGATTGGGATGTCGCCGTTGTTCACCGCCCACTGCTTCCGGTCCCTTTCGTCGAGCTTCTCCTCCAACGTGGGTTCGCCTTCGTAGATGTGCCGTCGTCGGAGATGGCGACGCACGGATCCAACGTGCTCGCCACCGCCCCCGGCCAGTGCATCATGCTCGAGGGCAACCCGGTCACTGCGTCTGCGCTGCAAGCCGCCGGATGTAGCGTGCGAACCTATCGGGGCGACGAGATCACCCTGAAAGGGGAGGGAGGCGCCACGTGCTTGACCAGGCCTGTTTTGCGCGGTTGATCGTCTGGCCGATGCCGGAGAGACCCGGAACTGACGTTGGCCACCGAGCACGGCCCAGCGATAACATCAGCGCAGGCTGGCAACGACCACAGAGGCTGACGATCATGCGACAAGAAGCTCCTCTGCTCGGCAGGATGCCATTCGACCTCGATGAAGTCACGCCACGTTGGCGCCTGGACTCGACATAGACATTCTGACCGGTTCCACTATCGAGGAAGCCGTCCGATCGTTCGAAGAACACCAGATAGATACCGAGATCATGGGTGCCGCATCGACTTGGATGTTCGCCTCGACGTGATTCGGCACGTGTTCACTGCCAGTGACGCGACCACGGTGCACATGAAGGACCGAAGTTCCGGTCGCGACGGCATCATGCCATATGTGGACGCCGTTCTCACCGGGTTGGCCGGCTAGCCCTCATTCCTGCGAGCCTCGGCGGATCCTTCGTCGCTCGCGCCCGTACCCGATTGTCCCGCCGATGAGGGCTCCCGCCAACACGACCCAGATGTTGAGGCGCCCGGTCAGAGCCACGAAGACGAGGGCAGCCGAGACGCCGCCCGCGAACCCGCCGACCCTGAATCCATTCACTGGATCGTATGGCTGTCTTCCAGGGGGGAGGGAGTACCGGCGATACTTGGTCATGGCACCATTGTCCGGGCCGGAGACGGCCTGGCGTAGGGGCACAGGTCCCAATCCCGAAAGGGACTCGCGGACAGGCGTGTGGCTAAGGCCACGCGCCTATGATTCGCCGCCGCCGGACCAACAAGGACTCGCCATGGGTGCTGAACTTCAAAAGAGGCTTCTCGCCGTCGATGCCTTTGCCACCGCACTCGGGATCTCGTGGGTGAGCGGGTCGGAGGCCGAGTGTGTCGTGTCGATGACCCTCGGCCCCGAGCACCTCAATTTCGCCGATGTCGCCCACGGAGGGGTGATTTTTGCGCTGGCCGACTGTGCTTTCTCGCTGGCCTCGAATGCGCCCGGACGCCTGGCGGTTGCGGTCGACACGCACCTCGTGATCCCGGCGGCGTCGCACGCCGGGGACACTCTCACCGCCCACGCAGCGGAGGTCTCGCTGGGCAACAAGCTGGCCACCTACCGTGTCGAGGTGACGGGCCCTGAGAGCCAAGTAGTCGGCATCTTCACGGGCACCGTATACCGCACCAGCCGCACCCACTGAGCTCGGCTGTCCGCCTCCCTACAATGGCGGCCATGGATTATGTAGCCCCGCTCGACGATTTCAGATTCGTGCTCGGAGACCTGCTCGATCTCGATGGTCTCACCCGCTTCGACCAGTTCGCCCACGGCGACCTCGACACGGCCATGGCCTTGCTGGAGGAGTCCGGTCGTTTCCACTCGGAGGTCATCGCCCCGCTCAACCGGGTCGGCGACGTCGAAGGCAGCCAATGGCACCCCGACGGCACCGTCACCACGCCGACCGGCTTCTCTGACGCCTATCGCCGCTATTGCGAGGCGGGATGGAGCGGCATTCAATTCGATCCCGAATATGGGGGCGGCGGGCTCCCGTGGCTGATCGGGCTCGCCAATGCGGAAATCACCTCTTCGGTCAACATGGCGTTCGCCCTCTGCCCCATGCTCACCCACGGGGCTATCGAGGCAGTGGCCAGCCACGGCTCTCCCGAACAAAAAGCCACCTACCTCGAGAACATGATCACCGGTCGGTGGACCGGAACGATGAATCTCACCGAGCCGCAAGCCGGGTCGGATCTGGGAGCCATCACTACCAAGGCCGTTCCCGCCGACGACGGCAGTTATCGCATCTCGGGTACCAAGATCTTCATCACCTGGGGTGAACACGATATGGCGGAGAACATCATCCACCTCGTTCTGGCCCGGGTCCCGGGCGCTCCTCCGGGAACGAAGGGAATCAGCCTGTTCCTGGTCCCGAAATTCCTCATCAACACCGATGGCACCCTTGGCGATCGCAACGATGTTCGCTGTGTATCGATCGAGCACAAGCTCGGCATCAAGGCCAGCCCTACCGCAGTGCTGAGCTTTGGAGACAGCGACGGAGCTATCGGCTACCTGGTCGGCGAAGAAAACGCAGGCATGAGATACATGTTCACCATGATGAACCTGGCTCGACTCACGGTGGGCCAGGAAGGCGCCGCCGTCGCCGAACAGGCCTATCAGCAAGCGCTCAGGTTCGCCCAGGAACGAACCCAAGGTAGGGCGCCCGGAGCTGCTCCGGGCACCGCTTCGTTGATCATCGAGCACCCGGACGTTCGCCGGATGCTCATGACCATGAAGGCATCCATCGAGGCGATGCGCGCCCTCCTGCTGCTCAACGCCTATTCCATCGACGTCGCCGCCGCTTCGCAAGATGCGGTCGAGCAGGCGGCTGCCGAAGAGCTCGTCCAGATTCTCATCCCATTGTCGAAGGCATGGGTCACCGAAATAGGGATGGAGGCCGTGTCGACTGCGATCCAGGTCCACGGGGGCATGGGGTTCGTTGAAGAAACCGGAGTAGCCCAGCATTTCCGCGATCTCCGCATCGCTCCGATCTACGAGGGAACCAACGGCATCCAGGCTGTGGATCTGGTCGGCCGCAAGCTGGGGATGCGGCAGGGCCGGGCAGTTGTGGAATTCGTCGATGGCATTGCCGAGACCGCCAAAAAGGCCTCCGCATCATCAGATGCCCAAGTCGCGGCCATGGGAGCTCGGCTGTCGGCTTCGGTCGACTCGGCAATCGCCGCTACCGAGTATCTCCAACAAGCCGATCACGCCGATCGGTTGGCCGGCGCGTCGCCGTACTTGATGCTGATGGGATATCTGGCCGGCGGCTGGCTCATGGCGCGTTCTGCGTTGGTGGCCGCGCCCCGCCGGGATGAGGATGCGTTCTACGAGGCAAAGGTCAACACGGCTGGGTTCTTCGTTCATCAGATCTTGCCGCGCACCGACGGCCTGCTGCCGGCGGTTGTTGCTGGGAGTAGGGCGCTCTTCGCCGTGGAGGAAGGTCAGCTGTAGACGGGCACCCGATCGATGAGATCGCGGTGGGACGATGGCAACGTCCCAAACACCGCCGGCGGCCTGGGGAGGCGACCGTCCAAGAAAGCTTCGGCCACGGACGGGCTTCCTGCCCGGGACAGCAGCACCGCCTGCCAGGTCACGGCCAGATGCTGGACGATCAAGCGAGCGCCGGCTTCGTCTGCCGGCGGATTGGCGAGTAGCTGCTGTGCCTCCTCGATCGCGCTGTCGAGGCGGGAATCCCGACCACGCCCTCCCTCCAACTCCATGGCGAGCGCTTCGGCCGCACCGGGGGAGCGGCGCATCGCTCGCAGCACATCGAGGCAGATGATGTTGCCCGATCCTTCCCACACCGAGTTCAGGGGGCTCTCCCGGTAGAGGCGAGGTAGCGGCGACTCCTCGACATAGCCGTTGCCCCCCAGGCATTCGAGGGCTTCACCCACCACGGCAGGGGTGCGTTTGCACACCCAATACTTGGCCACCGGAGTCCCGATGCGCCGCAACGCCGCCGCATCGGGGTCGTCGAAGAGCTCAGCGAGGCGGAACATCAATTCCATCGCCGCCTCGGTCTCGAGGGCGAGATCGGCGAGCACATTGCCCATGAGGGCATGCTCTACGAGCGGCCGCCCGAAGGTGGAGCGGTGGCGGGCATTGTGCACGGCATGGATGACGCTCTGGCGCATGAGGGCAGCTGAGCCGGTGACGCAGTCGAGACGTGTGTGATTCACCATTTCGAGGATGACCGCCAGGCCGGCGCCTTCTTCGCCGATCAGACGCGCTTCTGCCTGTTCAAAGCGCACCTCACTCGACGCGTTCGATCGGTTGCCGAGCTTGGGTTTGAGCCGGTCGATCAGCAGTGCGTTTTGCGTGCCGTCTTCTCGCCAGCGCGGCAGGAGGAAACAGGAGAGGCCACCGGGAGCCTGAGCGAGCACCAGGAACGCATCGTTCATCGGGGCGCTACAGAACCACTTGTGCCCGGTGATGTCGTAGCGTCGGCCCGGACCTGGCGTCTCCGTGGGCGTCGCAGTGGTCAGGTTCGATCGCACGTCGGAGCCGCCCTGCCGTTCTGTCATGGCCATGCCGAACAAAACTCCCTGCTTGGCGGCCGCAGGTTGGAAGGAGCGGTCGTAGACCTTCGACAGCAGCCCGGGCATCCACCGTTCCGCCAGCTCGGGCTGATGGCGCAGGGCGGGCACCACGGCGTAAGTCATCGATATCGGGCAACCGTGTCCCGCCTCCGTTTGCGTCGTCACAAAGAACTGGGCAGCCCGTTGCACGTGGCTGGTGCCCGGCGAGCCCCATGGCCCGGTGTGGACAGCGGCTCCGACGGAGATTTCCATGAGGCGGTGCCAGGCTGGGTGAAAGTCGACCCGATCGATCCTGCGCCCTGTCCGGTCGTGGGTCACCAGCTCTGGTGGATAGCGGTTGGCATCGGTCGCCCACCGCAAGGCTTGTTCGGCCCCCATCGTCTCTCCCAGCGAGAGAAGTGGGCCGGCGTCGCCTGCGTCATAGCTGGTGACTCGTTCGCCGAGCGCGGCGTCGTCGGCGAAGTTGACGTTCTCGAGGATGGAAGCCTGGTTGCTCATCGAGCGAACATTAGGTCGGTGGCGTGTGCGAAGTTGAGGAGACAGGCGGGGTGGTAGCCTCCGGTCATGAGCAACATCTTCGAGCTTCCGGACATGGTGACAGAACTCGTCGACGTGTCGAAGGCCTACGTCCAGCAAGAAGCTGTGGAGCCGGCCAAGCACGTCGGTCGCACGATCGGCATCGGGTTGGGTGCCGCCCTTTTGTTCGCCGTGGGAGCCGTGCTGCTCGGGATCGCCGCGATGCGTTTCATCGTCGACCTCTTTGCCGACACCACTATGTGGAGCGTGGCGGGGTACGCCGTTGCGGTCCTGTTCCTTGTCGGCGTTGCCGCGTTGTTGATTCGGAGGATGCAAGCCTGATGGTTACGAGAGCCGATGTGGAGGGCAAGGCCCGCCAGATAGAAGACACCGTCCGCACAACCGAGGAAACCCTCAAAGCATCCATGACCTGGCTGACAGTGGCCGTAGTGCTGTTGGCCGTCGTGGCATTTCTGCTCGGCCGGCGCAAGGGCAAGGCCGGTGGCGCCGTCGTCGAGGTGTACAAGGTCAAGTAGCCCGAAAAGTCGGGGAAGCGCTCACTTGCGGGGCTTCATCTCCACGACGTATTTCTCGCCGAACTCCAGCTCCTCACTGTGGAGGAGTTCCCGGTGGGAACGGCTTCTCCACGCCACGAATACCGCCGTGGCCCCGGTCGCCATCATCAGGCGGTCGCGGGTGCGAATGCCACGAAGCAGACGGAGCACAGCGAAAATCATACGAGGAGCCTATACGCATGAGAACGCCCGAGGCGGGCGTTCTTCACGGGTGTGAGCCGTCTAGGGCTCGATGAAGATGCACTCGCCAGGGCATTCCTCGGCGGACTCGATCGTGATGTCTTCTTGGCCGGCAGGGACCGTGGCAACCCCCTGGGCACCCTGTGGGTGGCCTTCGGCCTCGGCGTAGATGGTCTCTCCGTCACGAACATAGGCAAGTCCGTCGTCGAGCAGCACGAACACGTCGGGAGCGATCTCTTCGCAGAGACCGTCGCCGGTGCAGAGGTCTTGGTCGATCCAGACTTTCATGTGTCGTACTCCTGTGGTCCTGGCGAGTAGCGGTTATGGGGCCACAGCATACTCGCATACGGGGTCCTTTCCGACGGGACCTACGGGAGCGAGGCGAGCGGTCTGCAAAGCCCTGGCAAAAGCCCGGCGGGCGGATTTGTGAGGTCCCGGCTAGGCAGTGAGTGGCTCCACCCGCCGAGCCACGGTGATGAAGCCGGTGTGGCCGACCATCTGATGATCGGGCCGCACCGAGCGGCCCTCGACGCTCCAGGTCCGTATCAACGCCTCAAAGCTGGTGATGTCGAGGTACGACCGAGTCGATCGGAGCATCTCGACGGTCTGCTGCATCTGGGGAACGGTGGGAACGTACGCAACAAAGACTCCGCCTGGTCGGAGATGGGTCGCAGCGATTTCGGCCGAATGCCATGGCTCAGGAATGTCGAGCACCACGCGATCAGGTTGAACGTCGGCAATGACATCCTCGACCTCACCCTCGCGCAACTCGAGCGTGTCGGGGATCGATCCGAACCAGCGAATGAGAGCTTTGGTGGCGTGCTTGGCATGGTCGGGACGTTTCTCCACGGAAACGACCTTGCCGGAGGATCCCACTGCCCGCACCAGAGCCATGGTGAGCGCTCCGCTGCCGGTTCCTGCCTCGACCACGGTATTGCCAGGGCCGATGTCGCCGTACATCAGGATGGGTCCAATATCCTTGGGGTAGACAACTTGTGCCCCCCGCTTCATCTTCAGGATGTAGTCGGTGAGGCCGGGGCGGACGATGGTGAACTTCCCGCCGGCGGGCGTTGCAAACCGCGAGCCCTCGATGCTGCCTATCAGCTCGGAGTGAGGAACCACTCCCTGATGTGTCGAGAACGTGCCGTCTGCAGCCAAGGTCAGGAGATAGCGACGATTCTTGGAGTCGATGATGAGGCAGAGGTCGCCCTCGGCGAGGGGTGGGGGCACGCTAGTTGAAGAACACCGAGGCCATCAGCGCGAGAACCATCCCCAGTACCAGCACCCAAACAATTATCTTCAAGGCTCGTTGGTTTCGCACCGACATAGTGTAAGACATTTGACCTCGAATGGATTCGGCCGGAAAGGGTTAGCTCAAATGCAGACCTTCCGTATACTTCTGCATCTCGACGAGAGATCAGATCATTGACTGAGCCAACCGACGAAGCCAACGCCCTCCAGGAGACGGTCCGCCAACTCCAAGAGGAAATCACCGTCCTTCGGTCGCGTCTGCAAGACGGGCCGCGGAGAATTCGCCTGCTCGAGGAACAGCTCATCGAGACCAAAGGCCGGCTCCTCCAGGCATCGCAACAGAACGAGAAGCTGGCAACGGTGCTCGAGGAGGCTCGTGAACAGTTGGCCGTGCTTCGCCAAGAGGTCGAGAAACTCTCTGCCCCACCCAACGCCTTCGGTGTCGTGCTGAATGTCAATACCGATGGCTCGGTTGACATTTCCACATCCGGCCGCAAGCTCCGAGTCACGGCCCAGCCCACAATTGAGGTCAAACAACTCCAGATCGGACAGGAAGTCCTTCTCAACGACGCGTACAACATTGTCGACATCCGGTCGTTCGCCCACGTCGGCGAAGTCGTAGCTGTCAAGGAGGCACTCGAGGATGGTCGCCTGCTGGTGCTTCTCCATGCCGACGACGAGCGGGTCGTTGGCCGTGCCGATCCCATGTCCGACGTGGTTCTCAAGCCCGGCGACCACGTTCGGTTGGATCTCAAGACCGGACTGATCCATGAGAAGCTCGCCCGGCCCGAGGTCGAGGAGCTCGTGCTCGAAGAGGTGCCCGACGTCGACTACACCAAGGTCGGCGGGCTCCGCGAGCAGATCGAGTCGATTCGTGATGCCGTGGAGCTTCCCTATGTCCACAAGGCACTCTTCGATGACTACAGCCTGGAAGCTCCCAAGGGAATCCTGCTGTACGGGCCTCCCGGCTGCGGCAAAACGCTCATTGCGAAGGCAGTCGCGAACAGCCTCGCCAAGGCCGTCGCCGAGCGGGCCGGCCGGTCGGATGCCCGCTCATACTTCCTGAACATCAAAGGCCCAGAGCTGCTGAACAAGTATGTCGGAGAAACCGAGCGCCAAATCCGCCTCATTTTCCAAAGGGCAAAAGACAAGTCTGACGAGGGTGTTCCCGTCATCGTCTTCTTCGACGAGATGGACTCGCTGTTCCGGACCCGGGGGACCGGCGTGTCTTCGGATGTCGAGTCGACGATCGTTCCCCAGCTGCTTTCCGAACTCGACGGCGTCGAAGGGTTGAAGAACGTCATCGTGATCGGAGCTTCCAACCGCGAGGATCTCATCGACCCGGCAATCCTTCGCCCCGGACGCCTGGATGTAAAGATCAAGATCAGCCGACCCGACCACGATGCGGCCCGTGACATCTTCCGTATCTACCTCACCAACGACCTGCCGTACGATGAGGTCGATGGAGATATCGGGGAGCACGTCGACGGCATCATCAAAGACACCGTTGATCGGATGTATTCCATCGACGACACGAACCGCTTCCTGGAGGTGACCTACGCCAACGGCGACCGAGAGATCTTGTACTTCAAGGATTTCTCCAGCGGAGCAATGATCGAAAACGTCGTTCGCCGGGCCAAGAAAGAGGCGATCAAACGCCAGATCAGCACAGGAACGGGCGGTATCCGGCGCCAGGACTTGCTCAATGCGATCACGCAGGAATTCAAGGAGCACGAAGATCTCCCCAACACCACCAACCCCGACGACTGGGCGAAGATCTCCGGAAAGAAGGGTGAACGGATCGTCTACGTCCGTACGCTGATCGACGGTGACGAGGAGTCGCGTGCGATCGAGGCGGTCACCACGGGCCAGTACCTCTGAGGATGGCCACACAAAAAGTCATCGGAACCGAGACCGAGTTCGGAATCACCATTCGTCGCCAGCCGGACTTCAACCCGTCTCTCGCCTCGGGGTTCGTCATCAACGCGTATGAAGGCGCTCGGGCCCGTGTCCAGTGGTCCTTCGAGGAAGAGTCGCCCGGCCGAGATGCCCGCGGCTTCGGCTTCGAGAGCGGCGGCGCCGGCGACTACGAGTCGGGGGTCGTCAACATGGTCTTGTCGAACGGTGCCCGGCTCTATGTGGACCATGCCCACCCGGAGTATTCATCACCGGAGGCCGCCGACCCGAGGGCCGCGGCTCTTTACGACAAGGCAGGGGAGCGGGTTCTCGCTCTGGCTGCGGCCAGTGCCCAGCAGCGCGTCGGGCCCGACGAGATCGTCGGAATCTACAAGAACAACTCCGACGGCAAGGGCAATTCCTACGGTGCGCACGAGAACTATCTCATCGCTCGACAGATCCCCTTCGGCGACATCATCGAATTCATGACCACCTTCATGGTGACTCGCCAGATTCTCACCGGTGCCGGCAAGGTCGGCTCTGAGAACGATCGACCCGAGGTGGCCTACCAGATAACCCAGCGCGCTGACTTCTTCGAAGAGGAAGTTGGGCTCGAAACGACGCTGAAACGCCCGATCATCAACACGCGGGACGAGCCTCACGCTGATCCCGAGAAATACCGAAGGCTCCACGTGATCATCGGTGATGCCACGGTGAGCGAGGTGCAAACCTTCATCAAGCTCGGTGTCACCGAGCTCGTCCTGTCCGCGCTCGAAGACGGTGCGCTTCCTGATTCGCTCCAGCTGGCCGACCCGGTCGGGTCCTGTTGGAAAGTCAGCCACGATGTCTCGCTGGGCGAGCCACTCCGGCTAGCACACGGTGGCACCGCCACGGCCCTCGAGCTCCAGCAGCAGTATCTCGAATGGATCACGAAGTACGTCGAATCGGAGCGCGACGACGACGTCACTCGGGCGGTGCTCGCCGAGTGGGCAGCGGCGCTCGATCTTCTCGAATCGAATCTCATGGCCGCCGCCGACCGACTCGACTGGGTGGCCAAATATGCGCTTCTCCAAGGCTATGCCGATCGCGGGATCGGCTGGGATGACTCCAAGATGGCGGCTGTGGACCTGCAATACCACGATGTCAATCCCGAGCGATCCCTGTATCAGAAGCTCGTCAACGCCGGACGGATGCGCACCCTGTTCACCGCAGAGGAAGTCGACAATGCCGTGAGCAACCCACCTGAGGGAACGAGGGCGTACTTCCGGGGGCGCTGCGTGCAGCGATATCCCGAGAGCCTGGTGGCCGCCAACTGGGATTCGCTCGTGTTCGACACGGGCCATGAATTACTCAAACGGGTGCCTATGATGGAGCCACTGCGAGGCACCAGAGAACTCACCGAAGAGATCCTCGACCAGGCGCTCGACGCAGCTGAGTTGCTCACCGCCTTAGGAGGTAGCTGAAATGGCTGAACAGGAACAGCGGCGACCCCAGCGCCGACAACAAGAGCCGACCGAGCAGGCCGAGGTCGAACCGGTCGATCGTGAAGCGACCGAAGCGATTGACGAGTTGCTCGACGAAATCGACTCGGTGCTCGAAGAAAACGCCGAGGAGTTCGTCAAGAACTACGTCCAGAAGGGCGGAGAGTGACGGCGAGCCGTCCACCATCGCTCCCCATCGAACAGCTGCTCCCCTCAGGCATCGGTGATCGTCCCGAAGGGTTCTCTTCGATGCTGGGAGCCACCGGCTACGGGGTGAATCTCGAGGTCCCTGCCGGAGCAGCCGTGGATGCTCCCGAGGCGACCACGGTCCTGGCAGCGCAATTCGGCGAGGGCGTCGTTGTGGTTGGCGATCGCCAAGCCACAGCCGGCTACTCCATCGCCCACCGCCGCATTCAGAAGGTCTTTCCCGCCGACGACTTCTCGGCGGTCGCCATCTCCGGCACGGCTGGATTGGCCACTGAAATGGTCCGTTTGTTCCAAACTGAGCTGGAGCACTACGAGAAGCTCGAAGGGACACGGCTCAGCCTCGAGGGGAAGGCCAACTTCCTGGCCCGGCTCGTGCGACAGCAGTTACCCATGGCCTTCCAAGGGCTGGTGGTGATTCCCCTGTTTGCTGGATATGACAACGGTGCCCAGCAAGGCAGGCTGTTCACATTCGACGTGGTGGGCGGAACCTACGAAGAGCACGAGTTCGCAGCGACCGGATCGGGCTCGGCAGAAGCCTTGTCCTACCTCCGCAGCCACTTCGAACAGGGCCTCGACCTGGCCGGAGCGTTGAGGTTGACTCTCGAAGCGTTGGTGGCGGCCGCCGAGCAGGACGTGGCGACCGGTGGGCCTGATCTCCGGCGCGGCATCCTCCCCAACGTCGTGGCTGTGACGGCAGACGGTTTTCGGGAAATCGACAGTGAGACCGTCGAATCGGCGGCGCAATCGGCAATGGATCAAATCCGATGACCATGCCGTTCTACGTTCCTCCGGAACAGCTCGTCAAAGACCGGGCAGAGTTTGCGCGCAAAGGGATCGCCCGAGGCCGATCGATCGTCGCGCTGGCCTACGACGATGGCCTGCTCATGCTTGCCGAGAACCCCAGCCGAACGCTGCACAAGATCTCCGAGGTGTACGACCGCATCGCTTTTTGCGGAGTCGGGCGGTTCAACGAGTTTGAGCTGCTCCGGGTCGCGGGCATTCGCCATGCCGACCTGAAGGGGTATCTCTACGGGCGAAGCGATGTGCTCGGCAAATCACTCGCCAATTCCTTCGCGCAAACGCTCGGGAATATCTTCACCCACGAAGTGAAGCCCTACGAGGTGGAGCTGCTGGTGGCTGAGCTCGGATCAGACACCAATGACGATCGGTTCTACAAGATCCTGTACGACGGCACGTTGTACGACGATCGACGCTTTGCGGCGATCGGCGGCCACTCGGAACAGCTGACCGAGCGGCTCGAGGCGGCGTGGTCGGACACCATGGACCTGGCCGCCGCCATCGTGACCGGGGCGGCGTCGTTTG
>JBFGJH010000062.1:0-20842 GCA_041577335.1 Acidimicrobiia bacterium
CCCACCAACTGTTCGTCCCGGGTCGGGTCGATGCGTCCGGTGGCCAGGTAGTCGGTGAATGCCAACGGCGTTGCTCCAACGGCGGCGAGGTCGTCGACACACATAGCCACGAGATCGTGACCGAGGCCGCCGATGATCCCGGCGCGACGTGCCACCTCGATCTTGGTGCCGACCCCATCGGTGCTCATCATCAGAACGGGTCGGCTGTATCCGGGAGGGATCTCGATGCCGGCGGCGAAACCCCCGAAGCCGCCAACCACAGATTCCGTCCACGTGCTCGTCACGTCGGAAGCGATTGCTTTGACAAGACGGTCTCCCGCTTCGATGTCAACACCTGCCTGGCGGTAGGTCGACATCAGCCTTGCGGCTCGAGGGCGAACTTGGTCAGTTCGAGGGGAACCTCGGTTGGGTAGTTGCCCGAGAGGCAGGCGGTGCACAGCCCGGACTCCTCGTCACCTCCGACCGCCGTCAGCAGGCCATCGAGCGACAGGTATGCGAGGGAATCGACCTCCAGGAAGTCGGCGATCTCTGCGACGCTGCGAGTGGCGGCCAGGAGAAGACTGCGGTCGGTTGTGTCCATCCCGTAGTAGCAGGGCCAGCGGTAGGGAGGGGACGAGATGCGGAGGTGGACCTCCCTCGCTCCGGCATCCCTGATCATCTGCACGAGCTGGCGCGTGGTGGATCCACGCACAATGGAGTCGTCCACCACCACAACGCTCCGATCGGTCAGGCTGGCCGGGATCGGGTTGAGCTTCAGGCGAATACCGCGATCACGCAGCATCTGGGTGGGCTGGATGAAGGTGCGGCCGACGTAGCGATTCTTGACGAGGCCGTCGACATAGGGAGTGCCGGAGACCTCTGAGTAGCCCTGGGCGGCAGGAATGCCGGACTCGGGCACGGGCACCACCACGTCGGCAGGTGCCGGAGCCTCGCGAGCCAGAGTCCTGCCCATCTCCACGCGCGAGGCGTGCACGCTACGCGAATAGAGGCGACTGTCTGGGCGGGCGAAATACACGAACTCGAAAAGGCACAGCGACGCCTCCGCCTGCTCGAAGGGATAGAAGCTCCGGACTCCCTGAGCACTGACGACGATGACTTCGCCTCTTTCGATTTCGCGAACGAACGAGGCACCGACGATATCCAGAGCGGCTGTCTCCGATGCCAGGACATGGCCACCGTCGGGAAGCGTCCCGAGGCACAGGGGCCGGAACCCGTGTGGATCGCGGACGCCGATGAGGTTGCCCTGATCCATGATGACCAATGAGAACGCTCCTCGAAAGGAAGGCAACGCCTCGAGCACTGCCCGGGTGAGACCCTGTTGGTCGGACCGGTCGTCGTCGACATGGCGGGCGATGGCCTCGACCATGAGCTCGGTATCGGTGACCCCGTCCAGACCGAGTGATTCGGCCAGCTCGATGGTGTTGGTGAGGTTGCCGTTGTGGGCAAGGGCCACCGAGGTCTCGCCCACCTGGCGATAGGTGGGCTGGGCGTTGTCCCACGTCGTCGAGCCGGTCGTGGAGTAGCGCGTGTGTGCCACTCCGAGATGGCCGGTGAGGGGCGCCAGCGAGGATTCGTCGAATACTTGGGCAACCAGGCCCATGTCCTTGAAGACGGTGGTTGTCTGGCCATTGGAGACGGCAATCCCAGCACTCTCCTGGCCACGATGTTGGAGGGCAAAGAGACCGAAGTAACACAATCTGGCGACGTCTTGCCCTGGGGCGTAGACGCCGAAGACGCCGCATGCCTCAGATGGTTTGGAGAGATCGTCGACGTTCACTGGCGGGAGTGTAAACCACTCGGCTGCTAGGCAGGCGATCCATCGGGAACGGTCCGCCATTGGTCGAGGGTTGCCGCGATGCGATCGCGGGATTCGGCGAGAATCTCTGAAGTGCTCTCACCGACGGTGCGAGTGATCGGCGCGCAGAAACGAACCCGAATCTTGGTTCCGAACGGGATAGGCATCATCTTGTTCTCGAGCAACCGCCATGAGCCATCGATGGCGGTAGGCACCACTGCAAGCTCCGGTGCTGACTGGAGGAGGGCACGTGTGCCAGACGACCGAAACTGCTTGAGGTTGCCGTCGCGACTGCGCGAGCCCTCAGGAAACATGACCGCCGAAACACCGCGCTCCTGGCATGCAGTTCCGAGGTCCTTGATCGCTTGAACGGCCTGCACTCGGTTGGCGCGATCGATCAATGCGTTGCCGCCTCGGCGGAGGTTATATGAGACAAGCGGAATCCATTTGCCGAGTTCGCGTTTGGCGACGTACTTGGGGTAGTTACTGAACAGCAGGCCGCCGAAGATGGGGATGTCGAACAAACTCTGATGGTTCGAGACAAAGATGTAGCCCTGACCCTTCTTCACATTCGGGTCACGGTCAACGGTGATCCTCGTGCCCGAGATGCGGAAGCACATGATGAGAACCCTTTGCGCGAACCCAGCGGTCACCTCCATCGGGTGGGGACCGAACAGCCGGGAGATGCGCATTGCGACGTCACCGACGACGAGCGTCAGACCGAAGGCCCCCAGGGTCGGGATAGTCGTTATCCAATCGAGGGTGGTGCGGAGAAAGGAGCGAGGCGCGCTCATACGACAAGTGTAGGCGTTCGTCCGCGATGTTCGCCGGGCAGCGCCGGCGCAAGCTCAGGCAATCGCCTTGATCGTGGGCCATGACCGCGACGGCGCAAGCCGCCAAGGCCTGAGAAAGCGCCCTATGCCATCCGGCTGGGAATGGCGCCTTCCCACGCAGTTCGGGCGTCTCTGAGGAGGACACGTGCCGACCCGGGGCCGTCGGTGACAAATTCCAGGTGCTCTCCACCAAACCGGCCCAGCTTGGAGATGGGAACCATGTGGTACGAGGCGAGCTCCTCGACGGGGCCCGCGAGGGCGGGGGGAATCGCGGCGATGAATCGGTGAGGGTTCTCGGCGAAGAGGCCGATCCAGTCGGTGAACTCGATGGTTGCACCCACCTCGCTCTGGATGCACATCTCGGCAACGGCTACCGCAACGCCACCGTCGGAAATGTCGTGGATGGCAGGGCTCAGTTCGTCCTCGACCATGGCGATGACGAGATCGATGGCGGCTTTGGCGATGGTCGAGTCGGGGCTGTCGATGCGACCTCCAACGTGCCCTTTGATGGTCTTCTCAAAGGCCGACCCCGCCAGATTCCTCGAATGGCGAGGGCCGAACATCCATAGCTCCATGCCATTTTCGGCACCGTCGACGGTAGGCGGCCGGGCCGGCGCGGGGTCGGCCAGGCCTAGGAGGCCGATGACTGGGGTTGGGTAGATGTCCTGTTCGTCTGTTTCGTTGTAGAACGAGACGTTCCCGCCAACGACCGGGATGCCCAGTGCCTCGCAAGCCTCACTGATGCCTTCTATCGATTGGGTGAATTGCCACATCACATCTGGCTTCTCGGGGTTGCCGAAGTTCAAGTTGTCCACCACGGCCAGAGCCCGGGCGCCGACCATCGCTACGTTGAGGGCGGCCTCGTAGACGAGTCGGGCACTGCCTCTCCGCGGGTCGAGGTAGCAATAGCGGCCATGCCCATCGGACGTCATCGCCAGAGCCTTGTCGGTGCCCTTGATGCGAAGGAGAGCAGCGTCGCTGCCCGGTCCCACCACCGTATTCAGAAAGAGCTGATGGTCGAATTGCTCGTATGCCCACGACGGGTCGGCGATGGACGGCGCCGCCAGCACCTTGAGCAGCGCGTGCCCCACGTTGGGAGGGTTGAGGTACGTGATCGTGTTGGTCCACAGGTCCTCGATCCAGTACGGCTCACCAAAAGGCCTGCGGTAGATGGGGGCGTCATCGGTGAGGCTGCTGGCGGGAAGCTCGGCGACGGTGTGACCGTCGTGGAACACTCGGAGCGTGTTGCCGGGTTGCACTTCTCCGACGACGGACGCATCGATTTCCCACTTCGCCGCCACTGCCAGGACGTCGTCGACTTTGTCCGGATCGACGAACGCCATCATGCGCTCCTGCGATTCTGACATGAGAAGTTCGGGTGCGGACATGCCCTCCTCGCGCACGTGGACCGCGTCCAGATTGAGGTCCATGCCGGTTCCGGCGCGGGCGGCGGGCTCTGAGGCAGCGCAGCTGAGGCCGGCCGCGCCGAGGTCCTGTACCCCGAGGACGAGCTTGTTTTCGTACAGCTCCAGGCATGCCTCGATGAGCTTCTTCTCCTCGAACGGATCGCCCACCTGCACCGAAGGTCGCTTGGCACCTGACCCCTCGTCGAAGGACGCCGAAGCGAGGACCGACGCGCCTCCGATGCCATCTCGGCCAGTAGCCGCCCCGAGAAGAACCGCAACCGCTCCCGGCGACCCGGCGGTTCCGAGCACGAGTTGGTCACGGCGCATCAGTCCAACGCACATCACGTTGACGAGCGGGTTTCCGGAATAACAGTCCTCGAAGGCGATTTCGCCGCCGACCGTCGGCACGCCGACGGCGTTGCCGTAGCCGGCGATCCCCGACACGACGCCGCTGAAGAGATATCGATTATGGGCGTTGGACAAGGGCCCAAACCGAATCTGGTTGAGGAGAGCGATCGGTCGGGCGCCCATCGTGAACACATCCCGCAAGATGCCTCCGACGCCGGTAGCGGCGCCTTGGTATGGCTCCACGAAGCTGGGGTGGTTGTGACTCTCGATTCGCAAGGCGGCCAGCCAGCCGTCGCCGAGATCCACGACGCCCGCATTCTCCCCGGGTCCGACCACCACCCAGGGGGCTTCGGTGGGGAATCGGCCGAGATGGGCACGTGACGACTTGTAGGAGCAATGTTCGGACCACATCACCGAGTACATGGCGAGCTCGGAGTTGAGCGGGGGACGTTCCAGGATCTCGCAGACATGTTCGAACTCGTCGTCGGTCATGCCCAGTGCTTGGTGAAGGGCGATGTCAGACATTTGCGGCTTCCAACGATGCGGCGAATGACTCGAACATGATGCGCCCATCACTGCTTCCCAGGATGTCCTCGCAGGCTCGCTCGGGATGCGGCATGACGGCGGCCACATTGCCGCCGGGATTCATGATGCCTGCGATGTTGCCCAACGACCCGTTGGGGTTGGCGGCCGCGTCGACGACCCCGGCCGGGTTGCAGTAGCGCAAGATCACCTGGGCGTCGGCCTCGATGGCATCGAGCGTCGCATCGGTCGCAGTGAAGTTGCCCTCGTAGGAGTTGAGAGGGATTTCGAGAACCTGACCTTCCCGGGCGGCGCGGGTGAGAATCGAGTTGGTGTGCTCCACCCGCACATGTATGGGGCGGCATATGAACTTGAGGTCGCGATTCTGCAGGAGCACTCCGGGCAGCAATCCGGCCTCACACAAGACCTGAAATCCGTTGCAGATACCCAACACCGGCCGCCCCGCGTCGGCCATCCGCACGACTTCTGTCATGACTGGCGAGAACCGGGCAATGGCGCCTGTGCGAAGGTAGTCGCCGTGGGCGAAGCCCCCGGGAAGCACGACCCCGTCGAAGCTGCTCAGGTCGGTGTCGCGATGCCATACGAGCTCCGCCTCCTCGCCGATCGCCCGCAGCGCATACACAACGTCGTGCTCACAGTTCGTGCCAGGGAACACGACAACCGCCGTTGTCACGGTCCAACCTCGATGTGATAGTCCTCCATCACCGGATTGGCGAGGAGCCGCTCGCACATCTCTCGCACGCGTTCCTCGACCGCGACAGGATCTGCGCCGTCGATCGTCAGGGTGATCGTCCGATCGATCCGAACCTTCTCGACGGCGTCGTAGCCGAGATCGCGGAGGGCCTTGGAAACAGCCGCTCCGGCCGGGTCGGCGATGTTCGGTCGCCGGCGCACCGTGACCGTTACTTCCATGTTTCCTCCAGGTATTTGGCAAACGACCTTCCGGTCAGCAGCTCGTATGCCTCGATGTAGCGTGCTCGTGTGCCCGCGATCACGTCTGCCGGGAGGTGGGGAGCAGGAGGTGCATGGTCCCATCCAGAACCATCGAGCCAATCGCGAACGAACTGTTTGTCAAAGGACGGAACCGAATGCGGCGGTTCCCACTCGGCGGCCGGCCAATAGCGGGACGAATCTGGCGTGAGGACCTCGTCGATCAAGAGCAGCTCGCCGTCGGCGAACCCGAACTCGAATTTGGTGTCGGCGAGGATCACCCCTCGATCGGCGGCGTAGTCGGCAGCTGCGAGGTAGAGATCGATGGATACCTTCTTCAGGCGGGAGTAGAGCTCGTCGCCCAAGATTGCGCGCGCCCCGGCCTCGGTGAGGTTCTCGTCGTGACCGGAGGCCGCTTTGGTCGCCGGCGTGAAGATGGGCTCGGAGAGCTTGTCGGCCATCTGGAGGCCGGCCGGAAGATGCTCCGTGGTCGGGCCGCCTCCGTCACGGTATTCCCGCCAGCTGGAACCGTATAGGTGCCCGCGGACGACGCACTCCACCGGCACGACCTCGGCGCGACGAACGATCATCGCCCGCCCTGCCAACTCGGCACGCTGGCTGTCCTCGATCGGAAGGTCGGCGAGATCGCTGGACAAGAAATGATTGGGCGTGTCGAACAACTCGAACCAATGCAACGACAGCCCGGTGAGCACCCTGCCTTTGTCGGGTATGAGATCCGGGAGGATCACGTCGTAGGCCGAGATGCGATCGGTTGCCACGAACAGCAGGCGCGTTTCATCGACCTCATAGATCTCGCGTACCTTGCCCGAAGCGAGGTGTTTCATTGCCGGCACGGGCGGGATGATAGGCGCGCGGGGCCGTGGCCACCGGCAACCGATCGCTCGGCGGGGTCGCGCCGAAGTCGGGTGATGTGCGTACCATGGCATCCATGGACTTAGGGGCTCGGTTACGCCAGCGATTCGACGCCGATCGCGTGCTGACTGAGCCCATCGAGCGCTACCTGTTCGGCAAGGATGCCAGCGTTGCACGAGGCGATGTGGCGGTGGTGGCATTCCCCGAGTCGACCTCTGAGGTCGCCTACGCGGTGACTGCCGCGGCCGAGGCCGGGGTTCCGGTTGTCGCACGCGGAGCCGGCACCGGGCTCGCCGGTGGAGCGGTGCCGGTTGAGCCCTCCCTCGTCCTCGTCTTGACTCGCATGAACGACATCGAAGTGAGCGTGGCTCGCAAGGCGGCCTGGGTCGGGCCCGGCGTCATCAATCTCGATCTCTCGCGCCATGCGGAGAAATACGGCCTGCATTTTGCGCCGGATCCATCGTCGCAGTCGGCGTGCACCATTGGTGGCAATGTCGCCAACAACTCCGGGGGGCCGCATTGCCTGGCCGATGGAACGACCGTCAACCATGTGCTGGCGATCGAGATGGTCACCGCCGGCGGCGACATCGTCCAGCTTGGCTCGGCTGCCCCCGATCCGGTCGGTTTGGATCTGCGAGGCGTCGTGGTTGGCTCGGAGGGAACTCTGGGCATCGTGACCCGGGTGCTCGTGAAACTGTCGGACAATCCACCGGCGGTGCGCACGCTCCTGGCGACGTTCTCTTCAGTCGAAGACGCCGCTGCCACCGTGTCGGGCATCATCGCGCGTGGTGTGGTTCCCGCGGCGCTCGAGATGATGGATCAGGTGATGACCCAAGCAGTGGAGAACTTCGTCCATGCCGGCTTCGATACCGAGGCCGCGGCCGTGCTGCTGGCAGAAGTGGCCGGTCACCCCGACGCCGTTGGTGCCGAGCTGGCCATCGTGGAGGCGGTGGCCGCCGAGCAGCATGCCATCGACATCACGGTGGCCGCGTCGGCGGAAGAGCGCGACCTGCTGTGGCTCGGCCGCAAGTCGGCGTTCGGCGCGGTAGCTCAAATGGCGCCCGACTACTACCTCCACGACACGGTGGTTCCGAGGACGGCGCTGGTGGGCGTGATGCGAGAGGTCTATGCAATCGGCGAGCGCCATGGCGTGACGATGATGAACGTCTTCCACGCCGGCGACGGAAACCTGCATCCCCTGATGGCCTTCGACGCCAAGGAGGCCGGAATGCTCGACCGGGTGATGAAGGCAGCCGAGGAGCTCGTCGAAGTTTGTGTCGCCCATGGTGGAGCGCTATCAGGCGAGCATGGAGTGGGCCTCGAGAAGCGCGATCTGATGCCCTTGATGTTCAACGAGCACGATCTCGATGCCCAGGCGCGGGTGCGTGAGGTCTTCGATCCCGACGGTCTGCTCAACCCTCAGAAGATCCTCCCGGAAGGCTCTCGATGTTTCGACTTCGGTCGCCCCATCCCCGAGGGCACGTGGATATGACCTCCATCAAAGCTGCCTTCCCCAAGTTTGCCGAGGTCGCTCCACTTCAGCCGCCCACCGGATTTCCGGACGCCGATGTCATCGTCCCCACGACGGTGGATGAAGTCGCCGAAGCCTTGGCGTGGGCCTCGGAGGAAGGGGCCACCGTCGTCCCGTGGGGGGCCGGGACTCATCAGGGGATCGGTTACCGGCCTCCCGCCGACATCGTCATGGACATGAGCGCACTCAACGCCGTGGAGGCGTGGGAGCCCGATGATCTCACAGTCGTTGTTCAGGCTGGCTTGCCGATCGGACAGCTCGAAACGATGTTGGCGGATCAGAGTCAAACGGCTCTTCTACCCGAGCAGCCCGGCGCAGGAACCGTGGGAGGTGCCGTTGCGGTGGGCGCCTCTGGATATCGACGCGGCCGGTATGGGCCCACCCGTGATCGGCTGCTCGAAGTGACCCTGGTCACGGGCGACGGCAGGATCGTGCGGGGTGGCGCCCGCGTCGTCAAGAACGTGACTGGGTACGACCTCCCTCGCCTTGCAACCGGGTCGCTCGGATCGCTTGGTGTGATCGTTTCGGTGTGTTTGAAGCTCTGGCCCTCTCCGGCGCAGACGGCAACTGTGAGGGTCGATGATCCCGAGCGGGCCGGCGCGGTCGCGTGGCGGCCGCTGGCAGTTCTCGAGACTCGCGACAGCCTCGATGTCTTCCTTGGCGGGACGCCGGCGGAGGTCGAAGCGCAAGTGACTGCGCTCGGTGGGAACGTGCAGACGGGCCTCGCCTGGCCCCTGGCGCCGGCGACAACCGCAGGTGCTCGGTGGTCGCTGCGGATTCCTTTCGATCTCACCTCCCAAGCCATCGAACGGTTCCCGGGCTCGTGGGCGTTCGTGGCCCAGCACGGCGTCGGCGAGATCACATGCGCCGATTCCTCGGGCGACATCGCCGCCGCGTCAGAGATTCGCGAGTGGGCCGAGCGCAACGGGGGAGCCTTGGTGATGCTGTCTGGGGACGAGGCTGTTCGCGAGGCGATCGATCCTTGGGGCACCCCACCTCCTTCCATCGATCTTCAACGTCGCCTCATTGCGCGCTTCGACCCGGATCGAGTTGTGAATCGGGGTCGGCTCCCCGGCGGCATCTGATGGGTTGGGTCACGGATTACGCTCCAACCGACGCCGAGCTCTCCGCCTGCGTGCAGTGCGGTCTCTGCCTTCCCCACTGCCCCACTTTCCGTCTCTCCGGAAAGGAGACGGCGTCGCCGCGCGGGAGGCTGATGGCGATGAGCGCTGTCGCCGAGGGACTTGCCGAGATTGATCCCGCCTTCGAAGAGATCATCGGAACGTGCTTGCAGTGCCGGGCCTGCGAGCCGGTGTGCCCGTCGATGGTCCCATTTGGCCGGGCGATGGAAGGCACGCGTGCCGAGATCGCCGCTCAACGCCCACAAGTCGCGAGACGGCTCCGCCATGTTGTCCTCGGCCGGTCACTGACATGGCGACGGCCGTTGCGTATGGCCGGGCGTGTGGGCCGTTGGTTGGGTTCAGGCCCGGCCCGATCCATGGTGCCTTCCACTTTTCGGCCCGGCCTCGACGGCCTGCGACCGGACGCTGGCTCAGCTTCGTTGGCCCGGGGCGAGACCTATCCCGCTACCAGGCCGCGTGTTGGTCGTGCGGCGATACTCGCAGGGTGCGTGATGGACAGCTGGTTCACCCCTGTTCACAATGCCACCATCGCGGTGTTGCAACACGCAGGCTATGACGTGACCGTCCCGGTTCACCAGACTTGCTGCGGAGCGTTGGCCGCTCACGATGGGGCGACGGCCGAGACGGAAGAGATGGCGAAGGCCAATGTCCAGGCTTTCGCCTCGTTCGATGTGGTGGTGACCGATGCCGCAGGCTGCGGTGCTCACCTGAAAGACTACGGCCACTGGGCCGGCGCGGCCGGAGCCGAGATGGCCGGCCGAACCTTCGAGGTGACCCAACTGGTCTCACAGGCGATTGCGGACGGTCGGCTCCCTCAGGTCCCGCTGCCGCGCGGGCGAGTGGCCGTCCAGGACCCCTGCCACAACCGCCACGCGCAACGAATCTACGAGGAGCCTCGTCAGGTGCTCAGGGCGGCCGGCTACCAACCGGTCGATGTGGACCCGGCCGGGATGTGTTGTGGTGCCGCCGGGGCATATTCGGTGCAGTACCCCAACGTCTCGGCTGAGCTCGGTCGCCGCAAGGCAGCCGAGGTTGCCGCAATCGCGACGACGGTCGTGGCATCTGCCAACCCGGGTTGCGAGATGCAGCTCCGGAGCCAGTTGGGATCGACCTATGTGGTTCTGCACCCGGTTGAGTTGTACTGGGAGGCCCTCGATGCCCACCTGCGAGCTTCTGGGTCCGAGGGGTAGTCTGGCTCGGTGGACGAGGCACTCGATCTCCCGGAAAGCGACCGCGACGTCACCGTCGCCCGGCCGCGCCCGCGCGAGTACTTCTCGTTGTTCGGCCATGCAGTAGCCAACGCGGCCGACATTGCCATGCTGGTCATCGGGACGGGTCTCGTGTCGCTCGCCATTGCCGTCCTGCTCGACGGTTTCGAGTTGGCCAGCCTTGCTTTGACCGATGGCACCGGTGCGATGTTGGGGAGCGCACTGGTGATTGGTGTGTTCGGTGCGTTTGCCCTCGGCGTCGCAGCCGAGGGGCCCATCGGCCACAAGTCGTACGCCTGGCTCTACGCCACTACGCCTGTGATCGCACTCCGCTTGGTGGCCGTGTTCGTGGTGGGCGTCCTGGCGTTTGCGCTCGCCGGTGTCCTACCCCGCTTCCTCGTCGATCTTCCTACCGTGTTCGATTGGGTGGTGGACATCGTTCGCGCAGCCGGTCTGGCCGGCATGACCGCAGTGCCCCTCATCGGCGTGCCCGTGTCGGCCGGCCTTCGTTACTTCTACGGATCCGAAACTTGGGTCGAGGAGCTCGAACTGCCGCTGCTCTACGTCGTGTGGCTGGCAGCGTCGATGATCTATGTCTTCTGACCGCACGGTCAGTCGACGTCGATTGCTCTCTCCCATATCGTCATGAGCTTGACCGTGCAGCCGATCCGCTCGAGCGCCGCCAGGACTTCGACCGTGGCGGGCATGTGGAAGTGCAGCTCCGCGGCTCGTTCGGAAAGGGAGTAGTCGAGCACGGCTCGAACCAGGCGGGTGACATCGTCGGGTGTGGCCATTGCCCACGCCACCTCCCTCACCCCTTCGGCTGTCCGACTCATCAGAACCCAACCGCTCGGACATTCGAAGAAGGTCCGAGATTTCGCTCCAAGAGCGAGGTCGTCGATGGTGAGCCGGCGCCACGACCATCGAAACCCGAAGAGCCCGCGTGCTGCTCGGAGCAGGTTGCTGGTTGACCACGCCAAGAAGGCGGGCTCCGCCTCGGACCGGGACGCGGCCTGGAGACGTTCAGGTCCTGGGACACGCTTGCCGCCGTTGCGCATCGGGTTCGGATCGTCGGGAGAGATCTCCCTCTTGCCAAAGGCCCACTGGGAGACCGGCCGGTAGTGGCCCTTGGCGACCTGTTTCTGAGCGGCATCGTTCCAATTCTCGATGAGCAGCCGCGCCACGCCTGCCCCCTGCTCCTTGCCCCATGCGATGAGGCCTTCGTTGAGCAGGCCGCCGACGCCCTTGCCGCGCCAGTCGGGGTGAACTCGCGCCGCGTGTAGCCAAAGTTCGGAAGGGCTCAACAGCACGCCCCGAGCCAGGCCGACCACGACGTCGTCGGCGGTGGCCACGATCATGTGACCGTTCTCTACTTCGAGCCAGCTATCGAAGCGATCGGCCACATAGTCACCCCACTCGAATGTGCCTTCGGTAAACGCGGAAATCTCCGATCGATCCGTGGCGCGTGCAGGGCGGAGCTCGAACGACATCGATCCGGATCTACATCCGGCCGGGAACATCGATCCCGATGAGGTCGAGAACCAATGTCAGCGTGGCGGCTGCCGTTGCGATCAGGGCGAGCCAGGACGCTTGTCGCTCTTGGTCCGGCTCATTGAGGACGTGGCATTCCTCGTAGAAACGGTTCAGGTCGACGGCGGTATCGAACGCATACTCGGTGAGATGGTTGGGAGCTCGCAACTCGTAGGCCCGCTGAACAACCTCTGGCAAGCGCAAGAGGCGCAGCATCAGATTACGTTCGGCATCCACGGTCGGCGGAGTCACCGCACCGGGCTCGAGACCTGCGGATGCCGCCTTGTCGAGCAAGGATCGAGCCCGCACTGCTCCGTATTGGAGGTAGGGCCCGGTTCGGCCCGAGAACTCCGTGAAGCGACTCAGGTCGAACGAGTAGTTGGTCGTGCGGTGGTTCTGTAGGTCCCCGAACTTGAGAGCGGCGAGCCCGACTTTGGTGGCGATATCGAGGCGTTCGTCGGCGGGGTACTCCGCAGCCAGGTCATTCTCCTCGAGCCGCTCGAGTGCTCGGTCGCGTACCAGTGCGATCACGTCGGCCAGGCGCACCACACCGCCCTTTCTTGTTTGGAAAGGCTTCCCGTCAGGACCGTTCATGGTCCCGAAGCCGATGTGCTCGAGTTTCACGGACGGGGGTGCAATTCCGGCCATGCGAGCGGTTCGAAAGACTTGCTCGAAGTGCAACGCTTGGCGCCCGTCCACCACGTACCAGATCTCGTCGGCGTCGAGAGCGTCGACCCGGAGATCGACCGTGGCAACGTCCGTCGACGAGTAGAGGTAGGCGCCGGTTGTCTTGGTGAGCAGCAGGGGGGGCATCGGAGCGGCATCGCCTTCTTGCTCGACGTCCACGACGATGGCGCCTTCGCTCTCGCGGGCGAGCCCGTCGGCGAGCAGCCGATTGATGAGCTGCTCGACCCGGTTGTGTACGGTCGACTCGCCGTACCAGAGGTCGAAATCGACGCCCAAAGCAGCAAAGTCGGCCCGCTGGTTCGCCCGGGAAACATCGACGAAGTGTTCCCACAGTGCGACGTAGCCCGGCCGGCCTTGTTGAAGAGCGTAGGTCGCTTCCTGCACCCGAGCCATGAGGCCGGCGTCGTCTTTGACCTTCTGGCTGATCGACGGGTAGAGGCGTTGGAGATCGGCCAGAGTCACCGGTGACTCTTCGGGGTAGCCGTCGGACACGGACTCATCGAAATAGACGAGCCCCGGCATCTCGTCTTCCACGGCGACCAGCAGCATTCCCATCTGGGTGCCCCAGTCGCCGAAGTGAGCGTCGGTGGTGACATCGTCGCCGACGAACCGGGCCAGCCGGGCAAGCGCGTCCCCGATGATGCTCGAGCGGAGATGGCCGACGTGCATTGCCTTGGCGACGTTCGGCCCTCCGTAATCCACGATGAGGCGGGTCGATGTGCCCTTGCGGGGGACTCCCAATCGCGGGTCGTCGGCGGCGGCCTGGGCATATCGGGCAATCGCCTCGTCGGCCACGACGATGTTGATGAATCCAGGCCCTGCGATCGAAAGCTCGGCAATGATCCGGGAGCGATCGACGATTTCACTGATCTCCGCAGCGAGGTCGCGCGGGTTGGCACCGGCTGTCTTTGCGCCCGGAAGTGCCCCGTTGCACTGAAAGTGACCGAACTCGGGGCGCTGGGCGGGCACGACATCACCGAGCGCCGGGTCGTGTCCGGCCGACTCGAACGCAGCAGAAAAACGCTGGGTGAGATCGGAGGTGAGGGACATGGATGAGAAGGGTAGTCAGGTCCCGATCCACCGAGGACAGGCCGCGTCGGCTCCTACCACCACCACCGGCGGCGTTCCTTGGGCGCGGGTGGTTCGACGTCGGACCCCAGCGAGCGAAGGTCACCGAGCGCGTCATTGAGTCGGACGCCCTTCAAGAGCGACTGGACGCTCCGCGGAGGGATGGAGATGGTGGCCGCCTTGTTGTGGAGATAGGTGCGAACCTGTTGTTCGAAGGTCATGTGACGGCTCCGATCTCATGTTGCAGATTGGCGATGGCTCGGTGGAGTCGGCTCTTCACCGTGCCCTTGGGAACCCGTAAGGCAGTCGCGATCTCTTCGAGTGACCAGTCCATGTAGTAGCGCAAGACCACCACAGCGCGATGCTTCTCGGGGAGCTTGGCCATCGCCGCGTCCAGGCCCGGCTCGACCTCGACAAAGTGCTCGACGGCAGTTTCTAGGTAGATGCTGGGGATTTCGCGCTTGCTTCGGCGCAGTCGGGTGCGTGCCCAGTTGAGGCCGACGCGGTAGACCCATCCGGTGGGATTGTCGTAGGTCTTGACCTTGTCCCAGTTTTGGTATGCCCGGGTGAAGGCCTCGTCCGTCGCTTCGAGCCCCAGCTCACGGTTGCCGAGTGTCATCACCAGGGAACGGGCGACGTGCTCGCGTTTGTCGCGATAGAAGTCCTCGAAGGAAGCGACGCCGTCTGGGCCAGGATATGTCAGGATTCCCTCCATGATGGAAAGACGTGGCAACCGGTGCGCGGGTTCCACGGTCCCGACAGGCTAACCGCCGACATCGCCGGAGGTGGGCCGGCCCAGACGACCTACGAGTACGTGGGTGCCGCTGTAGGGAAAGGCGGTTTCCTCGGCGGCAAGGATGACGATGCCGTTGCCAAAATGCAGATCAGTCATTTGGATGGGCCCGCCATCGTAGAAAGGCGGAGTCTCCACCGACCACTCGATCGTGTCAGGGGTGAACAGGAGTTGGATCGTCTCGTTGACGCTGAAGACTCTCGTCGACACCAGCTTGGAGGCCGTCTCGAAGGAGATGGTAACGATCGGTTTTTCGGTCGAAGGATCGAGGATGGTGATCGTGCGGCTGTCGAGATCGTGGATCATGAGCCGCTCATCCTGGAGGGAGATCAGGTTGGCGACCAGGTCCGGTCCTCTCGTGATGGTCAGACCGGCGCCGGCGTTGCTGGTCAGCAAGAGATCACCGGCATAGACCTCGGTCCGATCATTGACCGACGCGTCACGGGTGAGCGTTGTGAAGGCGGCCACGAGTGCCGGGGAAGCCGTCGAGATCTCGGCCCGGCTGGGTGACGGCTCCAGAGCCTCGGCCAGATCGGGGCTGATCGTCCTCCACTCGATGAGATCAGGCGACGTCACGATCTGGATCAGGGGGAAGGCCCCGGATACCCCCGCTACCTGGTCACCAAACGGCCGCAACGAGGTGACCAGCCGGTTGGCGCCGATCGTGGAGGCACCTTCATCGTGGTCGGCGATCACATATCGGCTGACCCCACTGGTGGTGACCGGGACGACAACCTCGCCGCCGGGAAGTGCGGCTCCCAGTGCGGTAACGCCGACCGGCCCTTCGATCTCCGACCATGATTCGAAATCGGACGAATGCCACACACTCTCGCGCACCCCGGGTAGCGGAGCATCTGCCGGATCGAGCCCGAGATCGGCAAGCCGGATCCGTTTGGCGATGCCAAACGTGGGGCCGCTGATCAGGAAGTCGGTACCCTGCGTCCGCGCCCCGAACTCTTCGGCAACTGCCCGATCGGCCACCTCGAGTCGTTCTATGGCCATCGCATTCCATTCGACACTGGGGTCTTGCTGGACTTTGACCACGGCCAATTCGGAGCTCGACCCGATGATTGTTGCGCTGGTGGCCTCATCCATGAGGGGAGATTCGTGTTGCGTCCAGGCGACTCCGTCTGGAGACGAGTACAGGCGGATGCTCGTAGTAGTCGCGCCGAAACTCAACGACGACCTCGCGCTCCCGGACCGGTCGGCATCAGAGACCATGGCGAGCGCTCCCGGCCCCCCTTCGGTGATCTGGGCGGTGGTCGTGGGCCCTGGGATGACGATGCCGTGGTCGGTCCAGGTGTCTCCGTTGACCGTCGACCAGGCTCGGACTCCTTCTGGTGAATGGCTGTAGCCGATCGTCGTGGCACCGATTTGGACGAACTCGCTGGCGCTGACCCCGAGGGGTGTCGACCATTGCAGCCGTGGCCCGGCCAGGAGACGTGCCTCTCGCGGCTCGTCGAGTGGCGCCAGTTCCTCGAGCGGTGGGAGGGTGGGGATGCTCGCCAGGGGAGCGGGGCCTCCGACGTTTGCAGCGACGACGAGGGCTGCTGTTGCTGCGGCAATCGCCACGACGATTCCGGCAATCCGGAGACCGACGCTGGTGGTGCGCGTCGAACGAGGAGGTATCGGCCCGAGCAAAGCGAGGTTGGCTGTCACGACCTCGGCGTAACGCTCCGCGTGGGCGGTCACCTGCGCGCCGGCGGCTGTTCGATGTGAGGGCGTCCATCCGAGGTAATTCACGAGGATGGCGTCGAGACGCTCGGGAAGCGGAAGGTGCTCCATGCCCGTGGGCGGGGTGGCCTCGCCCACGGTTCGCAGTTCTTTGACACTCCGATCGATGACCCAGGCGGATGGGTCGACGTCGATTTGATCCCAGCGCCGTTCAGCGCGGAGCAGGGCGGCGTCGACTGCTGAAGCCGCCTCTGCGACCGTGCAACCGGTGAGAGCCAGGACTCGAATCAGCTCACTGCGGTGGCGGTCGACGAACTCGGCGAACGTCGTCCCCGCCAACACTGTTATCTGCCCGTCCACAGGTCAACGGTAGTGGTGCCGGTGACCAAGCGTTCGAGCCCACCTCGCCGCCCCGCTTAGACACATGGCTGGCGCGGTGCGACCGGTTGCTAGTACGACACGAGCTCCGTCACCTTGGTGACGATGCCCTCGGTGGAGGGCAAGACCATGTTCTCCAGCGCTTCGGCATACGGGAACGCCGGGACCTCGGGCGCGGCATAGCGTCGCACGGGAGCATCGAGGTGGTGGAACGCCTTGTCTGCCGCCTGTGCGGCGATTTCGGCGCCAAAACCCATGAATTCGTTGTCTTCATGGACGATGAGCAGACGGTTGGTCTTGGCAATCGAGGCCTCGATGGTGGGCCAATCGAGTGGTCGCAGCGATCGCAGGTCGATCAAATCGACGGTGACTCCGTTGGCAGCCAGATGGTCGGCTGCTGCCTCGGCGAAGTGTGCCATGGCCCCATAGGCGACGACCGTGGCATCGTCTCCCACCCGGCGCAAGGCCGCTTTTCCGATGGGTACGACGTGGTCGCCAGGTGGAAACGGTCCGGTGCGCAGTCGATAGAGCTTCTTGGGTTCGAGGAACAGTACGGGATCGGGATCCTCCACAGAAGCCCAGAGCAGTCCCTTGGCATCTGCTGGTGTTGAGGGGACCACGACTTTGAGCCCCGGGATGTGGGTGTAGAACGCCTCGATAGACTGAGAGTGATAGAGGGCGCCATGGATGCCGCCGCCGAACGGTGTCCGGATGACCATCGGAACGGACCAGCGCCCGTTGGAGCGATAATGCACCCGGGCGACCTCCGACACGATCTGGTCGAACGCCGGATGGATGTAATCGGCGAACTGGATCTCAGGGATCGGTCGTTGGCCGGCGGCGGCCATGCCAACGGCAGCCCCCACGATGATTGCCTCGGAAAGTGGTGAGTTGAAGCTGCGGTCGTGACCGAAACGATCGGTGAGCCCCACGGTTGCCTTGAAAACGCCGCCCTTGGGATCAGCGACGTCCTCCCCGAAAACGAGCGTGTCCTCGTGCTCCTCCATGACCTCATGAAGGCTCATGTTGATGGCAGTGATCAAGTTGACCGATTCGCCCTCAGGCTCGACCTCGAGATCCGTGACGGCTGTCGTCGGCTCGATGTCCCGCGCATAGACGTGCGAGTAGGGGTCCGTTGCGTCGGGTGCTTCCTCGGCCTGGCGAACCGCACCGGCGATTTGCTCCAGGATCTCGGCTTCCATCGACTCTTCCAGGGCGTCAGGTAGGAGCCGCTGCTCGATGAGGTATTGCTTGACGATCTCGACCGGGTCCTTCCGTCGCCAGGTCTCTACCTCTTCACGCGACCGGTACAGCCGATCGTCGTCGTCGGACGTGTGGGCGTAGTACCGATACGTTTTGGCTTCGATGAGGGTCGGGCCGCCGCCCGACCGGGCTCGGTCTGCTGCCTCGCGGGTGGCCCGGTACACCGTCAAGGGGTCGTTGCCGTCGATCTCGACGCTGGCCATTCCGTAGCCGGCCGCCCGGGCAGCGATGGAACCTCCGACCTCCTCGGTTGACGGAACCGAGATGGCGTATTGGTTGTTCTCGATGATGATGATCAGCGGGAGCTCTTGCACCGCGGCAAAGTTCATCGTTTCGTGCCAGTCACCCTCAGATGTCGAACCTTCCCCGCCGTATACGGCCACCACAGCATCGGAGCCGCTTGATTTGAGGGTGTGGGCGATACCGCCTGCGTGAGGGTATTGGGTGGCAATGGCCGACGAATGGGTGAACATGTTGCGATCGGGATCGGACCAGTGATTGGGCAACTGCCGTCCCCCGGAGGTCGGGTCATCCGCCTTGGAGAAGACCGCCAGGAAGATGTCGAGTGGAGATATGTCCCATGCCAACGCCACGCCCATGTCTCGGTAGTACGGCAGAACCCAGTCTTTGTCCTTCTGAAGAGCCATGGCCGATGCGATCTGAACAGCCTCGTGGCCAGAGGCCGACACCACAAAAGGGGCGCGGCCCTGCCTGTTGAGCGCCCACATACGGTCGTCGATTCGCCGGGCGAGCAGCATGAGGCGATACATGTCGAGCATCTGCTGGTCGGTGAGGTCGAGGTCGCGGTGGTCCTCGGCCATGTCGGGAAATCGGAATTCGGTGTTGGGCTCGATCACACTCGTCATCGCCCCAACCTTCGGTGCGTCACGCGGGTATGGGTGGCCCGTGCGGCGCAATCCGAGGAAATGCTGCCCATGGTGGGGCTCCTTTCCTGGCGGCTATTGGTTTCTTGTGGTTGAGGTTACTCGGAGATTCTCCGTGAGCCAGAGCGGGGCTGTCGCGATGTGGCGGCGATGCCTACGATTGCAGTGTGATCAAGACCGGATACTTGCGTGTGTACATCCCAGAGTCCGAGGCCACCTATTCGGTGATGCAACTGCCGGCTGCTGTGGGTCAACCGGCGCGTCCGAAAGTTGGTCGGTTCGGCTTGGTCAGCGAGTCTCTTCGCAATGATGCCCTGGTCGTCGAGCACGGGGGGGAGACGTTCATCTGCCCGCGCCGGCCGCACCTGCGCATGCTGGAAGGTGTGCTGGCCTTCCGAAACGCGTTTCTCGATGCCGGCGGCGGCCTCGTGGTCCCCGAGACGACGGCGATGCTGGCCGCCGAGGAGCTCACCCGGCTCAAGGACCGCGAGCCAGAGCAGAGGTCACACATCCTGACCTCAGCTTGGTTCATACCTTTGCGTTGGTTCGCTGCCTTCGAGCCGTCTGAACGTTCTTATGATGCCGACCCGCCGTCGGTGGTATTCCGCACGCCTGTCTTTCGAGCGATTCAACGACTGCAAGTGGCTCTGCGCATTCTCCAGTCGGTCGACATGGATGACTCTGTGATCGACGAGCTCGATGAGCTGATCGAGTGGCTCGGCGGGTTCTCCGACCATGGCTTGCTGGAACTCGATTACGGCTCATTGGTGGATATGTTCGAACCGTGGGAGCTCGCCGACGAAGATTCCGTGGAGCACGTCCACCGCTCTCTCGACGCCCTGCGCATCGGAGACTGGGAAGAAGCAGGCCGTTCCTACCAGCTAGCCGTTGAGCCCTGGGCCCACTGGATGTTCTTGACCAGCGCGAACTAGTCATTTCGACCCGATCAGGATCGGGTCGAGTTTCTGGACGAGCGGCCCTTCGGCCGCACGCATCCTGGGTGTCGCACCGACGCGGTCGCTGCGACAAGGGGGCGGCGGGTCTTCAATAGTCCCCCCAGCTTGGCTGGGGGGAAGGTACCGCTGACAGCTCGTAGAGCAGGCAGGGGTAGGGGGGTAGTTACGCCACCTTGGGTCACGCCACCCTCTCAAACTGATATGAAACCTGGAGGGGGGTTGGGGAGTCTATGTATCGGACGAAAGTGAAGGAATTGTATGTTCTCGTTGATTTCATTCCTGGTGGTTGGCTTGATCGCTGGCGCTCTGGCTCGCTTCCTGGTGCCTGGCGAAGACAAAATGGGCATCGGTGGGACCCTTCTCTTGGGCGTGGTTGGTGCCTTCGTTGGTGGCCTGCTGGCAGTGATCTTCACGAGTGCCACCCTCGGCAGCTTTGGGCCATCAGGGCTCTTCGGCTCGGTGATCGGTGGCGTCGTCGCGTTGCTCGTCTACCGCCAGATCAAGAAGTAGCCATCGGGAGAGGTATCCGGCGGAACCCGGCCATCTCGGCAGGCCTATACTCCTCGGCGCGTCAACGAGCGTTCAGAACGCCTTGACGGAGCACCGTGTTGGATGGGTAATCTCCCATGGTGCAGCCAAGCCTGGGGGCGTGGTGAAGTCTGGAGTTCACGCCGGCCTGTCAAGCCGGAGGTCGCGGGTTCAAATCCCGTCGCTCCCGCAAATAGCGGTCCTCTGGGACCGCTATTTGGTAGGCCAGGTAGCTCAGTTGGCAGAGCGGCGGTCTGAAAAACCGTAGGTCGGCAGTTCGATTCTGCCCCTGGCCACATCAGCTCGAAACCCGGCCGAAGGTCGGGTTTCTTGCTGATCAGGTGTGCTGGTCGACCTGCCGACGGAGTCGGCGCCTCTCGAGCTGTGCTCGAGAGGATTCGATTTCTGCCCCTGGCCACAATCAGGTCCCGACCACCGGGCCAAGCTTCCAGCGCACCGGCTACGGTCTTAG
>JBFGJH010000063.1:0-20375 GCA_041577335.1 Acidimicrobiia bacterium
TCCACTACCGGGCCCGAACGGCGGGAAGGCACGACGTTGAGGACACCCGCCGGCAAGCCGGCTTCTTGCATGATTTCGGCAATGGCCAGTGCGGTGAGCGGAGTATCCGATGCCGGCTTGAGGATCATTGTGCAACCGGCTGCAATCGCGGGGGCAATCTTGCGCGTGGCCATCGCAGCCGGAAAGTTCCAGGGCGTGATGAGAAGAGACACGCCGATCGGCTGATGAATCGCGATGATACGTTTATCACCGCCTGGCGCAGTGTTGATCGATCCCAGGTTGCGAACTGCCTCTCCGGAGAACCAGCGGAAGAACTCAGCTGCGTAGTTCACTTCGGCTATTGCCTCCGGGAGCGCCTTGCCCATCTCGGCAACAATCAGCTCCGCCATTTCATCAGCGCGCCCGACCATGATCTCGAAAGCACGGCGAAGGATCTCACTCCGATCACGCGGCGCCATCGCCGCAAACCCAGGGCCGGCCTCGGCGGCTACGCCGACTGCCGCCACGGCATCGTCGACGGAGCCACTGGAAACGTTCGTCAGGGTCTCGCCCGTGGCGGGATCCAGCACCGGGAAACCAGCTCCGTCCGACGACTCGCGCCACTGACCGTCGATAAAGAGGTGGGTGCCACCACGCGATTCGAGGCCTTGAAGGAGAGTCATGCGCGGTAGCCCAGATTGGCGGCTTCTCTGGACCGCTCCGGTTGCGATGTAACGGCCTCTCGGCCCCAGCCGGTCGCCGGTTTGGCAGATGTCTTCACTGAAGTACTCCTCACCTTGGCACGCCGATGTCAGGCGTCGAGCGCAATCGCTTGCATTGTGGAGGCGCAGCGCGGTCGTGTCAAAACAAATACACGTCGAGCTTCGGACCCCAGCATCCCGAGCTCGGATGCGCACCCAGCATCGCGGGATGCCTCGCCGAGCTGCGGAGGGCGACAATCAGCCTGTTTCACTGAGTATCCGACGGTGGTCAACCTTCCATCGATCCGCCGCAGCCGTTCGTCCTCCCATCCAGGAACAGCTACTGACAACAACGCGCGGGCAAGGAGAAGAAGGAGGGAACTGGCTTGACAAATGATGAAGCGTTCGACCAAGATTGCAAAAGTGGCAAACGTTTGGATTGTGGTGCGCCTTACGCCAACATCGGCCGAACCCGGTGTGACCGCCCTCGGGCGGCCGGCTGCCGTCGGCCACGCCCGGAGCACCCGCAACTGCGCCACCGCTGACTGCGCTCTCCTACACGGGCTCTCACCATGAACGGCGAAGCAACCCACAATCCGCCTCCACCCGACCCGTCCCCCATCATCGAAGCCGACGCCATTGTCAAGAGCTTCGGTGGCGAGCTTGCCGTCGACGACGTCAGCATCGCAGTCGCTCCCGGCGAGATCTATGGCTTGGTTGGCGAAAACGGAGCAGGCAAGTCCACCTTGATGCGCGTCCTCTCTGGCATCCTCATCCCCGACAAGGGCACCGTGAAGGTCGACGGCCGTCTCCTCGAGCTCGGCAGCAGCCGCTCAGCCCTCGATGCTGGTATCTCCCTCGTTCACCAGGAGCTGAGCCTCGTTCCAGAAATGACTGTGGCCGAGAACATCGTGCTCGGATCAACGCCAAGCAAAGCCGGATTCATCATGACGGGCGAGCTCAAGAAGATCGCCTCCGACGCTCTCGAAGAGATCGGCGTGTCTGTGGACCTCGGAGAGCCTGTCGTGCGCCTGTCGGTGGCGTTGCGCCAGTTCGTCGAGATCGCCCGAGCCGTCGCCCGCAACCCGCGAGTGCTCATCCTCGACGAGCCCACCGCAACCCTGACGCCCGCCGAGACCGACTATCTACTCGACATGCTGCAGCGGCTGGCCAGCCGGGGCCTGGCCATCATCTACATCTCACACCGGATTCCTGAGATCTTTCGGATCTGCGACCGTGTCACCGTTCTCCGCGACGGCCAACTAGTCACGACCATCGACATCGCCGACACCACGCCACAAGAAGTAGTGGACAGCATGGTCGGACGGGAGCTCAAGCTCGATCTCGAGACTCGACGCCGCTCAGAAGAAGTCGGCGATGTGGTGTTATCGGCCCGTGGCATCGAGGCGCCGGGGGTCAACGGCATCAATCTCGACGTTCGTGCTGGAGAAATCGTGGGTCTTGGCGGGCTCGTGGGCGCAGGGCGGACCGAGTTCATCCGAGCGATGATCGGAGCCGACATCAAGTCGGCCGGTCACGTGTCGATTCGGGTGGGGGACACGAACCAACGAATCAATAGCTACCGGTCTGCCATATCTCACGGCCTTGCCTACATTCCCGAAGAGCGGCGCACCGACGGCCTGGCGCTGTCGGTCTCGGTCTCCGACAACATCGCCTTGCCCAATCGCCAGGAGTTGACCCGCTTCGGAGTGCTATTGCGGGGCAAGATCGCTCGATTCGCCCAAGTGCTGGTGGAAACCGTCGGCCTGCGCCCACCCAACATCCGACGGGACGCCGGGGACTTCAGCGGAGGCAACCAGCAGAAGATCGTGTTGGCCAAATGGCTGGGCCGCCAACCGCGGGTCATCGTCCTCGACGAACCGACACGCGGCGTCGACGTCGGCGCCAAGGTCGAGATTCACCGCCTGATCCGCGGCCTGGCCGACGAAGGCGCGGCAGTGCTGGTGGTGAGCTCCGACCTGCCCGAGCTCCTCGAACTCTCTGACATCATCCACGTGGTTAGAGATGGTCGAGTGGTGGGAACTCTGCCGGCCGGAGTAGCCGACGAGACATCCGTGATGACTCTGGCGTCGGGGGGAACGGGGCTGATCGGAGCATGACCACCTCGCGCCGTGACACGATCGCCGAGTACTTCCGCCGACAGTACGAGACGAAGGAAGGCTCCACCGAGGAGAACGTGAACGGGCTGTTCGCCGAAGACCTCGTGTTTCACCTCACGGGAGACCGCGTCATGGGTCGCGATGCGCTCGTCGTTCTCTGCGACCTGCTTCGGCGTATGCGCCATGGTCAGGCGACGATGGTGTCGAATTTCGAGGAGGACGACGATGTCACATCTTTCGTGCTCTATATCGTTGGCACCGATCCCACGACCGGCCATGAGGTATCTGTGAGCACGCAGACCAAGTATCGGTTCGTCGGCGACAAGGTGGTCGAAGTCTGGCAGGAGAACCCGGCGGCCCTCGAAGCTGCCGTTCGGGCGGCAGGAGTTCGGCTGTGACCCAGGAGAAGTCGACCGACGTGACCCAGGTAGCGCCGAGTGACGCCCCGAAGACCGCGGACGACTCCCGGGGCGAAACGGCCGCCAGCCGCCGGAATGTGAAAGCCTTGGATTGGCTTTCGCAGCGGGGCATCTTCGTCTTCACGATCCTGCTCATCGTGTTCGCGGCGATCTTCATCGACGGTTTCGCGTCCCTCGTCAACATCACGGACGTGTTCAATCGCGCGGCCCCGATCGGGATCGTTGCTGTGGGGATGACCTTCGTTGTCATCACGGGCAACTATCTCGACCTTTCCGTCGTTGCTCAGGTCGCTACCGCAGCGGTGGTGTTGATCGCCGTCAGCAACGAGTCGACCATTTTGGCTGCAATGGGCCTGGCGTTGCTGATCGCCGTGGCCTACGGCCTCGTCAATGGAGTCGCCGTGGGCGTCTTCAAGGCAAACGCGGTGATTGTCACCCTGTCGACGACCTTCATCGGTTTAGGGCTCCTACGCTGGCTCACCGGCGGCAGCATCTATTTTGGACCCCAAGATGGCGCCATCCGCTCGTTCGGCCTCGCCAAGCTCGGGCCTTTCCCACTGGCGATGCTCGTATTGATCGTGGTGACGCTGATCCTCTCCTGGGTCCTCAACCAGACCAACTTCGGGTTTCTCGTCAAGTCCTACGGCTCCAACAGAGAAGCCACCCGATTGGCTGGTGTGAACACGGCCTGGGTAGTCATTGGCGCCTTTGGCCTCTCGGCGCTGGGCGCCATGATCGGCGGATTCGTCCTCGGCGCCTTTTCCAACACGGCAGTGTCGGCAATGTCGACCGGGTTCGATTTCCGCGCATTGGCAGCGATCATCGTCGGCGGCACCAGCGTCTTCGGCGGTCGAGGCAGTGTGCTGCGAACGTTGCTCGGCGTCGTGTTTGTGAGTGTCCTGACCAACATCATGGTGCTTTCTGGGCTCACCTTTGGTGTGCAACAGATGGTGATTGGCGCCCTCATCGTTGCCGCAGTCTCGGTCGATGCCCTGGCGAGAAAGGCGGCCTCGTGACGCATCAGCAAGGCATCAGCCTGGGCGAAGCACCGGGCGGAGCCATGAATCGGCTTCGTCGCACTCTCGCTCGGCGCACCGAGGGACGAGCCCTGGCTCTGCTGATCATCGTCGTGATTGTGACCGCGATCATGGAACCAATCGCCTTTACTGCCTATGAAGTGACACTCGGTCGCATCGCTCTCATCGGGCTGGTCGCCCTGGGCCTCACTGCAGTGATCCTCATGGGCGAACTCGACCTGGCCGTCGCCAGTACGCTCGCTGTGGCCGGCGTGGTGATGGCGAGCATCGACAACCTTGCTCTCGGCATCCTCACGGCGCTCGTCGTCGGGCTGGTGATTGGTGCTGTCAACGCCTTCTTCGTCGTCGTCGTCGGTATCAACTCGTTCATAGCCACGCTCGGCATGCTCTTCTTCCTCCGAGGCGCCGCCTTCGTTCTCTCGGGTGAGGAGCCCGTGAGGCTCTCCGACATCGACGCCGGCATCGCCTTTGGCAAGCCGTTGATTGGTGATCTGACACCGCGCATGCTGCTGTTCATCCTTGCGTTCCTCGCCCTCCACATCTTCGTGACGCGGGTGCGCGCCGGTCGCGAGTTCTATGCCGTCGGCGGCAATAGGCAGGCCGCATATGACGCCGGCATTCCGGTGCGGAGGCGAATATTCACAGGGTTCATGATCTCGGGCTTCGTGGCCGCCCTCGCCGGCATCATCAATACCCTGGAACGGACAGCCGCGGACCCCACCGCAGGATCCACCGTCCTGCTGGCCAGTTTCGCCGCAGCCATCATCGGAGGCGTGCTCCTCACGGGCGGTCGAGGCTCCGTCTTTGGCACGCTGCTGGGAGCGGCGTCACTTGGCATCCTCCAGGTGGCACTGACCCTGTCCGGCGTCCAGGTGGACGTTCAGAACATCGTCATCGGTTCAGTGTTGTTCATCGCCGTGATCACGGACCCGAACAGCCTTCGCTCTGTGCTCGGCAGCGCCAGGTCGTTCTTCAGAGGCCGCTCTAGGGCCTCGCCAACCCAGTGATTTCACGTTCCACCGAAATCGGTGGAACACTCCGACGAAACCGAAACGACGAAAGGTACTTACAGATATGAGTAAAAACTTCTTGAGATTGGCCAGTCTGCTCGCCGTGGGCATGCTGATCCTCGCTGCATGTGGCGACGGAGACTCCTCCGACACCACCACTGGCGGCGATGCCGAACCTGCGGCGACTGCCGCACCCGCTGATGGAGGCGAGACATTCGAGATCTTTGCCCTTCTCCCCCAAGGAAACGACCAACCGTACGGCACGACCTACCTGCCTCCATTCGAGGCAAAGGCTGCTGAGCTCGGATTGAACGTGACCATCACGAATTCGCAATACGACGCCGACAAGCAGGCGAGCGAGTGCGAAGTCGCGGTGGCCGCCAATCCAGACTTGATCATCCTGTGGCCGGCGGTTGGCGACACGGTACGGCCATGCTTGGAAGCGGCCAATGCGGCCGGTATCCCGGTCACCGTGACGAACTCCGACCTGAACCCCGAAGACCAGGAGCTTTCGGCGGCGTACTCAGGCCCGGATACCTACGGACAGGGTGTCGCTTCGGCAGAGATCTTCTGCGAACTGGCCGGTGGCGAGGACGTTGGCATCATCATGGTGAACGGTCTGACTGGGAACTCGACAGCGATCGATCGCGAAGCCGGTTTCGAAGACACAATCAATGAGCAGTGCCCGAACGTGACGATCTTGGCGAGGCAGCCGGGCAACTGGAACAAGGATGAATCTCAGATCGCAGCATCCGAGATGATCACTGCCGTCGGTGCCGAAAATATCGGCGGCGCGTACGCAGCAGACGACACGATGGTCGCCGGCGTGATCGACGCTTTCAAGGCGCAGGGCATCGACCCGGCTTCCTTGATCATCACGTCGATTGGCAACACGTTCCTCGGGAACCCTCTGGTGGTGTCGGGAGAGCTTGACGGAACCGTGTTCCAGTCGTCGTCGTGGGACGGCGAGAACGCCGCGGTAGTCGCTCACCAGGTCCTGACCGAGTCGCCGAGCGAGCGTATCGTGCTGTTCATGCCGTCGGTGCCGGTAACCGCCGACAACGCCGACGACCCGTCGGTCGCACCGGAGTGGTAAACCTCCACTCGAAGTAGGAACTCGAGACCCGGGCGGGTTGCCGCCCGGGTCTCGGCATTCGATCATCAATCAACGAGGAGATGGATACGTGGGAATCATGACAGGACGCTCATGCATCGTGACAGGAGCGGCACAAGGCATCGGCCGAGCGATCGGCGAAGCGCTGCTGGACGAAGGTGCTGACGTGTGTTTCGCCGACCTCAACGGTGACAAGGCTGCCGAGGCCGCGGCGGCCAACGAGCAGCGCGCCAGCGAGAGCGGCGGAAGAGTCATGTCGGCGTTGGTTGACGTGAGCAAACGCGATCAGGTCGCGGAGATGATCGCCAAGACGGTGGAGCACTTCGGCAAGTTGGACGTCAAGTTCAACAACGCCGGAGTCAACAAGCCCATGAACTTCCTCGATGTCACCGAGGACAACTGGGATTTCATCATGCGGATCAATGGCCTCGGCGTGCTCATCGGGATTCAGGAAGCCGCCAAGCAGATGATCAAGCAAGGCTCGGGTGGCAAGATCATCAACACAGCATCGATTGCCGGCCGGCAAGGATTCGACAACGTGGCGCCGTACTGTGCTTCCAAGTTTGCGGTCGTCTCATTGACGCAGTCAGCTGCTCGCGACCTCGCCCAGCACGACATCACGGTGACAGGATTCGCGCCCGGCGTGGTCGCCACCGAATTGTGGGAAACCCTGGACAAGGACCTCATGGAGATCGGTGCCTCCGAGCGACCAGGCCAGGCAATGGAAGAGTTCTCCCAGGGCATCTTGCGCGGACGCGTGGCGACCCCGGCCGACATCACGGGAACGACCACCTTCCTCGCCTCGCCGGCAAGCGACTACATGACGGGCCAGATCGTCATGATCGACGGAGGAATGACGCTGGTATGACCCGAACATGACGCGGGTCGGAGCCGCCGGCCCCGGGATGCTCAGCTCATGATCATGATGGGATCGATCGAAAGAAGCGCTCCGGCGGATCGAGCCCGCCATGGTCGCGCCGGGTCGGTCGTCAACTATTTGCGAGGTCTGAAATGACAAGGGCAGCACTCTTCGTCGGCGGTTGGGAAGGGCACAAACCGGAGGCGTTCGGCGATTGGGCGGCGTCGCTGCTCGAAAACGAAGGCTTCGAGACGGTCACGTTCGACACCCTGGCGCCGTTGGCCGAACCGGAGCAGCTCGCAGACGTCAACCTCATCGTTCCTATCTGGTCGAGTGCCCGGTCGTCGCATCAACCAGAGTTCGGCAACATGACCAAGACTGAGGAGGATGGCCTGCTGAAGCTGATTGGGAACGGCTGCGGAATCGCCGGATGGCACGGACATATGGGCGACGCCTTTCGAGACCGGCCGACCTACCACTTCCTGATCGGTGGCCAGTTCGTCGGCCACCCACCGGGTTGGCCGGACAACCCCATTCCTGCCGATGACTTCATCGACTACGAAGTCACCATCGCCAAGCCCCACGATCCGATCGTCCGAGGCCTGCGCAGCTTCCAGATCCACTCGGAGCAGTACTACATGCTCGTCGATCCTTCCAACGACGTGTTGGCAACGACGACGTTCTCCGGCGATCACCTTTGGTGGATCGAGGGCACCACCATCCCGGTGGTGTGGAAGCGGCACTGGGATCAGGGTCGGGTGTTCTACTGCTCGGTCGGGCACGAACTGGACGACCTGAAACTGCCGCAGGTGACGGAGATCATGCGGCGTGGCATGCGCTGGGCTGCATCGCTCGACGACTGACGAGCGCCGCAGCTCCCAACTTCGGGACCTTGGCCTCTGTAGCGCCTCAGCGGGCCCGGGTACGTTGACCGTGACGCGCACATCCTCGTGCGTGCAGGGGAAGGAAGCGAGACGGATGGCTCCGACGCTGCCGCCGCTCCGCTTTGGAAAGGGGACTTGATGAGACGCCGATTCGTAGTTGTCGTCGCGCTGGTTATCACGGGGTTGGTTGCCGCGCCCGCGGCGCTGGCCGACAAACCCGAGATCTCGAGGGAGGAATTCACCCCACCCGACGGCCTGTTGACTGATTGCGGCGATTTCGAAATTTGGGGGCATGAAGACTGGGACCTGACGACGAAGACATTCTTCAAGCAGGGAGAACTAGATCGAGTGCACTTTCACCTCGACATCGACGGCTTCGTCTACAACATGGAGGAGCCCGACAAGTCGCTGGATTCAATGGCCCACTACAGCTTTGTCACCTATGCCGAAGAGCTGTTCGAGGTGTGGACCCAGCACGGGCTGTTCTATCGGATTTATCTCCCCCAAGGCGGTCACGTCTTGATAGACGCCGGCCACTTCGTGGTTCAGCTGGTGGACGGACTCCCTGTCATCCTGTGGCAGGCCGGCCCACATCCCTTCGAGTTCGTCGAGGGAGATTTCGACGCCGTATGTGAGGCATTGGCGTAGCCAGAAGTCTGAGTCTTGGAACGAACGGGTGCCTACATCCCGGGGGCAGGCATCATTTCGTAGATGTCGATGGCATAGTTGCCGGTTTGGTCGCTGAGGTACGGGTGCCCGTTGGCCATCGCCTTGGCAGCCTCCAGGCTGTCCGCCTCAATCACTGAATAGCCCGAAGCTGCATCGGCCGCTCGCTCGGTGCCGTCATCGACTATCGACGCGCTCGGACCGAACGGCTGACCCATGTCCACCATTGCGGGACCTACGCCCTCCATCCATGCCGCCCACTTACCCATCACTTCTTGGACCTGCTCCGGAGCCATGTCTTCCATATCCGTCGCTTCGCCTTTGTAGACGATCATGTATTTCGCCATCGAGTGCCTCCTCGTGTCGTTGGCGCGGTCGAGAATACTGCTCCCCTTGGCGCCTCACCCAAATGTGACGCCCACCCGACAGATAGGTCGAGTGGCAGGCAGCAGCCCACCAATTCGGTGCAGCGCCTAGCTAGGTGAACCCTCGGGCGGCCGTCCTTCGATCGTCCCCCGCCCCCCTACCCCCAACATCCGTTGGGGGGACTATTGACGCAACCTCCCATACCCGCAGACGGCAAGACCACCCTGATCAATCGCCCACCAAAACTCGAAGGTCCCACCGCCCCCCTACCCCCAACAGCCGTTGGGCGGGACTACTCACGCAACCCCCAAACCCGCACACGGCAAGACCACCCAGATCAACAGCCCACGAACTTCGCTGAGTTCACCTCGCCGGCTACTCGGGAACCGGGCCTCGGTCTTCTTTTGCTTCGTCGTAGTAGTCGAGGCGGTCGACCGGCATCACCAGCGCCGTCAACAGGTTCATCAGGTGCGCTGTGGTGCGCTTCAGGAATCGGAAATACAAGGCGCGGGAGACCGCCTCGGCGGCGGAGCCGTCGTAGGTATATGCGGCGCGGACGTTCTTGTCGTGCTCGTCGAGGAAACCGTCAGCTTTGGCGATCAGCTGCTCGGCTCGCTCGGTATTCCGTTCCTCGAAGACATCGGCAACGTCGTCGATCAGCTGGCCGACGGCTTCCCGGTAGCGTTCCAAGTCGGCGCGGTCGGGCGCCTCAGAGAAATCACTGCCGTAGCGGACCAGGTCGTAGATGTTTTTGGCGTAGTCGCCAATTCGCTCGGCGTCCTTGACCACACTCATGTAGGTGAGCACCAACGGGAAGTCGATGCTATCGGTTACCGAGGCATGGACTATGAGTGCTCGACGCACTTCCTGCTCGGCCTGGTTGATCTGGCGATCCGTGCCGCGCACTTCGTTCTTCGTTGCCTTCGACTTGCCCGAGTCGAAGAGTGCCTCGGTGGCACTGTCGAATACCGTTCGACCGTCGCGCAGCATCGCTACCAGCGTGGCTTCGACAGACTCGATCGTCGACCGGCCCGGGCTGCGAAAGAATTCGAATACCATCGCAATCTCCTATCTCAAAACAACAATACCGACGAGCGGTAACACAATGAACAAGGCGACGACATACCCGAGAGCGACCGTCTTCCGTCGGACAGCTACGCCGGCCAGCCATTCAGCCATAGCTACGGGCACGTAGCGAATCCGCTTCCAGGGATAGAGCAGCGCAATAGCGCTGACATTGAATAGCGTATGCACCAACGCGATCGTGAGACCGCTCACGGCCCCAGCACCAAGAGCTGCCAGCAGGCCCGTCACCGTCGTCCCGACATTGGCGCCGAGTGTGATCGGGTAGGCGCTGCGAACCAGGAGCACGCCGGACGCCACGAGAGGGATGAGGATCGAAGTCGTAATGCTCGACGACTGAACCGAGACCGTCACGATGACGCCCACCACCATGCCGATCATTCCTGAACGCTCCAGCACCGCGTTGATCGAACGCTCGATGCGAGTGGCTACCAGCATCCTCATGTTCCGCGTGATAAGCGCCAGCGTCGCGAAGATCAACCCGATGCCTATCACGATGGCGATCACGGCAGCTAGCGTCGGGTTGGTGATAACGGTGTCGACGCCGTCGGTGACCTGTCCCGAAAGCCACTTCACCGCCGATTTGATGGGGCTGTCGAACTCGCCACCGAGCACCTCACCTCCCGAGATGAGCTCGGCAAGCCACTGAGCCGCGCTCGAGAGCCAGCCGGTGAGAAGCTCAATGGGAAACAGAAGCACCACTGCCATCAGATTGAAAAAGTCGTGCATCGTGGCTCCGACGAACGCCTTGCGAAACTCGTCAGAATTGCGGACATGGGCGAGCGCCACGATGGTGTTGGTGATCGTGGTGCCGATGTTGGCGCCCATGATCATCGGAACCGCCGCCTCCACGGAGAGAACACCGCTAGCCACCAGACCGACGATGGTGGCGGTTGTCACCGACGACGACTGAACCAGCACCGTCGCCAGCACGCCGACGAACAAGCCGGCCAATGGGTTTGAAACGCTCTCGAAGAGCGCATCCGTGTAGTCGGCGCCGAGTCCCTTGATGCCCGACTCCAGCAGCTTCACCCCGCCGAGGAATAGATAAAGGAAGACAATGACGAGGAGAGCGCGCAAGGGCGAGTTCAGCCTGGAGGCAGGAGTCGGGGCAGCCGTCACAACGGTGGTTCTACCCGCCTCCGGATACGATTACAAACCGCAGACGAAATGCGGTAGTTGTGGATTCACCACCGAGGGTTTTCGCTACCAGGATTCCGGGAGTCGCTGTTGGCTCGGCGCTGATGACTAGCTTGGCAGCATTCCTGTAGAGAGGAGTCGTATGTCCGACCTGACCACGTTGTACGAACGCAACGCCGAGTTCGCCGAAGCCTTCGATCAGGGCGACCTTGGCATCAAGCCCAACATCATGACCATCGTGCTGACCTGCGTGGATGCCCGCATGAACCCGGCAGCTTTCCTTGGCCTGGGCCTCGGAGACGCTCTCATCATCCGCAACGTCGGCGGTCGGGTGACCGATGCCTCCGCCCGCGAGGTATCGATCCTGTTCGAGCTGATGAAGCTTGGCGCGGGTGGCGTTGCCCCAACGATGGGGCTCGCCGTGATCCAACACACCGACTGTGGCATGGCCAAGTTCGCAGTGCCACACATCGCCGAGGCCATCACCGAGGTCTTCGGCACCACGGACGTGGTCGACACGTACGCTATTCACGACCTGCGCGACAGCGTGACCAACGACGTGACCAAGGCGCTAGGCGCGGTCCCAGCAGGCGTGACCGTGTCGGGCCACGTCTATGACGTCACCACCGGACGGCTCGAAGAGATCGTCGCGCCGGCAGGCGCCGGCTAGCCAGGCCAGGGTGTCGGCCCGAGTGCCAACTCCAACAAGCATCTGTCGCAAAGGCCTGTGTGAGTTGGGGAGCGCCGGGACGCCAGGTCCCTGAACTTTTCAGTTGACGTCGCAATCTGTTTCCGATATGTTCCTGGGAGCGCTCCCAGAGAGCGCTCCCAGGAGGCGGTGGGATTGAACCTGACACTCGAAGACATCGGGCGCTTGGCAGGCGTCTCGCGGTCCACGGTTTCACGGGTGATCAACGACCAAGGCAGCGTGAGCGAAGACGTTCGAGTGCGCGTCCGAGAAGTGATTCGTAGCACTGGCTTCTCGCCCAACGCCGCGGCCCGCTCGTTGGTGTCGAACAAATCCGGAGTCATCGGCCTCGTAATCCCAAGCCGCGTCCGCGATCTCTTCGAAGACCCTTACTTTGCCAAAGTGATCCAGGGCGTCAGCGCCGCAAGCAACAATGCCGGTACGACCCTTTCGCTCTTCTTGTTCCAGACCGAGGCGGAAGAGGAACATCTCTATCCGCGTGTCGTGACATCAGGCCTCGTGGACGGCGTCATCTTGACTGCGACCCGCATGGGAGACCCCCTCCTCAGCCGGCTCGCCAGCGGCAGCCTTCCCTTCGTGCTCATCGGCCGGCCCGAAACAGATGGCCTGAACTATGTCGACGTCGACAACTACGACGGAGCCCGCCAGGCCGCGACTCACCTCTGCGAGCTTGGCCGGCGGCGAATTGGCCTCCTCGGCGCTCCCACCTCGACCACGGCAGGCCTGGACCGACTCAGTGGTTTTGTCGACGGACTCGCCACTTGCGGCGTCACCCTCGACCCGGTTCTCCGCGCCGACGGTGACTTCTCAGAAGAGAGCGGTTATACGGCGATGCAACGCCTCATACCCCACCTGCCGGATGCGGTTTTCGCAGGTTCCGACACCATGGCGATGGGTGCCCTTCGCGCACTCCGGGAATCCGGCCTGAAGGTCCCTCACGACGTTGCTCTCGTCGGGTTCGACGGCAGCACCGCAGCCGAGACCTCTATACCTCCGCTGACCACCATTCGTCAGCCTGTTGATGCCACCGCCCGGAGGGCCGTGGAGATTCTGAACAGCCTCATCACTGGCGACGTCTCCGGACCGATCTCAGAAACCTTGTCGGTGGAGCTCGTCGTGCGGGAATCATGCGGAGCCCCCGAGCCGCATCATGCCGAAGGGGGGTTGACCGGCGCCCGATAGTGGAGATTGTGACGGCCTCGCGGCTGACCGCATGGCAAGCAAAACACGGTGTTGGCGGGAGGGCTCTCGCCGCACACCGAACCAAACAGTAGCGAAAAGAACGGGTGGCGAAGCTCATTAGGAGCGCTCCCATCGATTCACGAGGAGGAAATAGCAGACAATGAAAAGCATGAAATGGATAGCCGTACTGGCAGCACTGATGATGGTGCTCGCCGCGTGCGGCTCCGGCACAGAGGAGACCACGACCACCGTGGCTGCCGCGCCGGAAGAAACGACTGCTGCGACGGAAGCGCCGGCAGCGACCGAAGCCCCGCCGGAGACCACGGCGCCCGAAGCATCGGGCGACGCAGTTGAGATTCGCTGGTTCGTCGGCCTCGGCACGGGTGGAAACCCGGAGCAGATCGAGGCGCAAGAGGCAGTTGTCGAGGCGTTCAACGCGCAAAGCGACGACATCGAGCTCGTCCTCGAGATCGTGCAGAACGATGTGGCGTATGACACGCTGAGCACGCAGATTGCCTCGGGCAATGCTCCCGACATCATCGGGCCGGTCGGCATTCGGGGAGCTAATGCCTTCAACGGCCGTTGGCTCGACCTGCAACCGCTGGTCGACTCTTCTGGATTCGACCTGGGCAAATGGACCCAAGAGCAAGTCGACGTGTGGCGGACCGACGAAGGCCTCGTGGGACTCCCATTCGGCGTCTTCCCGTCGGTGATCTTCTACAACAAGGACCTGTTCGACGAGGCTGGGTTGCCCTACCCGCCCCAGGAGTTCGGAGCTGACTACGACGGTCAACCGTGGGACATGGACACAATCCGCGATATCGGCAAGTTCCTCACCGTTGACGCCAATGGCAACGACGCCACCAGTCCCGATTTCGACCCCGACAACATCATCCAGTTCGGCTACGTCGACCAATGGTCGGAACCGCAGCGGTTCGCCACCATGTTTGCGGCCGGAGCGATGACCAATCCCGACGGCACGCCCAACATTCCCGACGAATGGCGCGAGGCATTCAAGTGGTTCTACGACGGAGTGTGGGAAGACAACTTCATCCCCAACGCCGAGTACGAAGGCAGCGAACTCCTCGCCGCCGGGAATCCCTTCGACTCGGGCAACGTGGCAATGGCCCACACTCACCTGTGGTACACGTGCTGCCTGGCCGGTGTAGAAGACAACTGGGACATCGCCGTGGTGCCGGAGTACAACGGCAACCAGATTGCCGCGCTGCACGCCGACGTGTTCCGACTCCTCAACACCACCGAGCATCCCGAAGAGGCGTTCGAGGTTCTGACGTACCTCATCGAGGACGCTGCGCCCGAACTGCTGGCGGCGTACGGCGCCATGCCCGCACTCGACTCGGCACAAGACGAGTTCTTTGCAGGGCTAGACGAGACGTATCCACAGCAGGTCAACTGGCAAGTGGCCAAGGACAGTCTGGGCTACCCAGACATCCCGAGCCATGAGCAGGACATGCCCAACTTCCTGAAGTCCCAGGATCGCTGGGGTGCCTTCTGGAGCAGCCTGTTGTCGACGCCGGGCCTCGACGTCGACGCCGAAATCGACGCCTTGCTCGCCGACCTGGAGACGATCTACGCCGAGTCGAGCTAACCGACCCACGAGGTGGGGGTCCGCCAATCCGGCGGACCCCACCTCACTACCCCTAGACCGCAGAAAGAGGAGACAACGTGACAACCGAGGCCACAACCGCACCCGCCCGCCCCGTCGAGGACGAGGCCACCGGGCCCGGTGCGAATGAGAAGTTCCAGCGCAAATGGGGGCTCCTCTTCATCTCTCCGTGGCTCCTCGGATTCGTGCTGTTCTTCTTACTCCCAATGCTGGCGTCGCTCGTATTCTCGTTCATGAAGTTCGATCTGATTCGTCCGGAAGACGCCGAGTTCGTCGGCCTCGCCAACTACCAACGGTGGTTTACCGATCCGCTCGTTGGTGAGTCGCTGCTTGTGACCGTCAAGTTCGCGGCGATCATGATCCCCTTCTCTTTGGCGTTGCCGCTCATCTTCGCTTGGTTGCTCACCTCTAAGGGCCTCTGGGGAAAGCCGCTGTTCCGCACGTTGTTCTTCATGCCGGCCATCGTGCCTTTTGTATCGGTGGTGTTCATCTGGAACGGATTCCTCAACACTCAAACCGGGTGGCTCAACCAGTTTCTCGAGTCAGTCGGAATACCGGGTCCCGATTGGCTCAACTCGACCTTTTGGATCTACCCCGCCCTCGCCCTGATCGGCGCATGGGGTGTTGGCAACGCCATGTTGCTCTTCATCGCCGGCATCCAGGGCATACCCACAGACCTCTACGAGTCCGCCGAAGTGGACGGCGCCAACACCTGGCACAAGTTCAAGTCCATCACGGTGCCGATGATCTCGCCCATTCTGTTCTACAACCTCGTGCTGGCGATCATCTTCTTGTTCCAATACTTCCTGGTGCCGTTCGTCCTCAAGAACGGAACCGGCGACCCTGCCAACTCGACCCTCTTCTACAGCCTCTATTTCTTCAAGACCGCCTTCACGTTCAACGACATGGGCTACGGCGCCACGCTGGCGTGGATGTTGTTCATCATCATCATGATCATCACCCTCGGGATCTTCGGCACTGCCAGGTACTGGGTGTACTACGAGTTTGGAGAGGACTGAGCCATGGCAGCCCCTACCCTCAAAGAGCTCAGAAACGCGACCGAGCCTCTCCCGACCAAGTCGACTCCCCAAATGCGCCGGTTCCTGGCCGGATCGATCGTGACTTTGTTCGCTTCGCTGTTGCTAATCGGCTACCTCTCGCCGCTTGGCTTCATGGCGGTGACGTCGCTCAAAGATATCGAGATGATTTCCGACCCATCGGCGCCGATCCTTCCCTCTCTCCCCGAGACCTTCGTTTACGAAGGCGAAGAAGTACCGGTGCTCCAGGTGCCCATCGACGGTGAAGTGCGCGGTTTGGCTCTCATCGAGCCAGGACGGCAGTCGAGCGTGTTCATCGATCCGGCCAACATCGAGGCCGGCCCCATCGAGTGGGAGGGCCAATGGCGCCAGCTCGACGCCAACTACACCACCGCCCCGATATGGGAGAATTACTCGACGGCCTGGGACACCCTCGACCTGACCCGCATTCTGTTCAACACCTTCGCCATCGCGGCCATCGGCGTCGTGGGAACGCTGGCTTCGTCGGTATGTGTCGCCTACGGGTTCTCGCGATTCCGGTTCCCCTTCAAGAGGACCCTCTTCATCATCCTGATCTCGACGATCGTGCTGCCGCGGTACGTGACGCTGGTGCCCACCTTCGCGTTCTTCTCGTACATCGGCTGGGTAGGAACGTGGCTGCCGCTCCTGGTGCCCCACTTCTTCGCCAATGCCTACAACATCTTCTTGTTGCGCCAGTACTTCCTGACGGTGCCGCGTGCGCTCGACGAAGCGGCCATGATCGACAGCGCCGGGCCGTTGCGGACGCTCTGGTCGGTGATCCTTCCCAATGCCAAGCCGGCCATCGTGGCTGTGTCGCTGTTCCACTTCTTCTTTGCGTGGAACGACTTCTTCGAGCCACTCATCTACCTGGCAGCCGAACCGAGCCTCCAGCCGATCTCGGTCGCCATGCAGCAGTTCAACGCTTTGTACGCCCAACAGCCACATCTCATCCAGGCGACGGCGCTACTTGGCATGATCGTGCCGGTGCTGCTTTTCTTCGCGGCACAGAAAGTCTTCTTGCAAGGAACGAGCTTGGCGGGAGTCAGCAAGTGAACGGATCGATACCGGCGGAATCGCCGGAAGGACGGGAGTGGGAATGATCAAAACGAGGTCGACAAAACAACGGCGGGGCCTCCTGGCAGCACTTGCTTTGCTCATGGCGGTGTCGGTTCTGGTGGCGGCGGGTCCGGCCTCACTGGCGGTGCCGCCTGCGCCGGGCGACGTCTTCGACGACTTCGAGGACGGTGACGCCGGCGACTGGATCTTCTTCGGCGGCAACAACGCCGGCGGCGGTGGCGGCGCTTTGGCTGACCGACCCAAAGAGGGTGGGTTCTACCTCAGCACCGGCTGGGGCGGCGACGGTACCGCCAGCGGCTTCTACGGTGGCACCTTCAAGAACCTCGACAACGCTGCCCAGCTGACACTTCCTGCAGACCCCTGGTTCAACATGTGGGTGCTCAACCAGAGCGACGCCACCGTCGACAGTTATAACCTCGAACTGACGCTGCGCGAGGACACCAACGGCGACGGCTGGACCAGCGGTTCGGAAGACTCGATCGGGCTCGACACGACCTTCGCCAGCGCCCAGTTCGACGACCAGTGGACGATCATCAGCGCACCGTTGTCCGACTTCTTCGACCGCGGCACCGGCGGCAACGGCGTGTTCGACGGCAACGTCGACGAGATGGTCATCGTGCTCGGCGGAGTCCAGGGCGCACCCGGCTCAGTCATCGAGGTCGACTTCGACCACATCACCTTCACCTCCGGCGCGCCTGCTGTGCTCGACGAGACCGTATTCGACGACATGGAGCACGGCGACCCATTCGGCAACGGCTGGTTTTCGTTCAATGGCTCCGTCGGCGGCGGCGGCATAAGCGCCAACAGCGCCGACCTGCCGCCCGCCAACGGAGGTGCATTCTCCCTCGAGAGCGGCTGGGGGTCGGGCGGCACGCCCGGCTTCTACGGCGGCTTCGGGCGCACCAACCCGTCCGACCTTTCGGGCACGGAGTACTTCAACTTCTGGATCAACCCCGACGGCGGCCAGGACTACACCCTGGAGATCAACCTTCAGGACGACGACAACGGAGATGGCGCCGCCGTCGGGCCGCAGGGCCCCGGTGGCGATGACGACGAGTTCCAGTACAACTGCGTGGTCGGCCCGGCCGGACCGTGCGCAGTCGCCGGCGGCGGTTGGCAACTCGTGTCGATCCCCCTTGCCGACTTCTTCGACGACAACTCGTTCTTCGATGGCGGCAACGGCGTGCTCGACCCAACTCCCGCATCTCGCGGCGGCAACGGCGAACTCGTCAACGTGGTCATCGCCGTCATCGGCAACGGATCGGACGTCAACTTCCGCACCGACTACTGGGCGTTCAGCTTGTTCCCGATCGTCCCGGATGCGAGCACGGTCATCGACGACTTCGAGAGCGGCCTGCCGTTCGGATCTGCAATCCCCGACGGAGAGCTGATCGGCTTCTTCACGTTCCAGGGTGACGGCAGCGTGGGCATCTCCACGGTTGCCACACCCCCGGCACCGGTGCTTCCCGCCGTCGGAACGCCGAACAACGTATTGCAAATGGACGTCGACGTGGCGTCGTTTGCCGGCTATATCCACGCTTTCGAGAACCCAGCGGTGGACACCTGGGTCACCCAGGACTGGTCGACCAGCGAGGGTATCTCGTTCTGGATGTCCGGCACGAACAGCGGAACACAGATGTTCATCGACATCCTCGACAACCGGAATCCCGGTTCGACGACCGACGACGCCGAGCGCTTCACCGTGCCGTTCGTCGACGACTTCGACGGCTGGCAGCTGCTCGAGTTCCCGTTCGCCTCGTTCGTCCGCAAGGAGATCGGCAACGGCGCCCCCAACGACGGCCTCGGCCTGTTCGAGATGCACGGCTACGCCATCGGCACGCTCGGCACGGGCGGCCCCCGCACGTTCTACTTCGACGAGGTCGCCGTGTACGGCATCGCCGAGCCCCCCGCTCTGGCGGTCAACTTCTCGATGCAGAACACCTTCATCGAGGAGGGGACCACCGGTGACGTCGGCGTCAAGCTCAACCGCCCCATGGGTCCCGACGATCCGGCTCAGGTCAGCATCGACTTCGCCACCGAACGCTCGAATGCCGTTCCCGGCGAGGACTTCACGCCGACCAGCGGCACTCTGACGTTCGTCAACGGGGGCCCGACCGAGCAGTTCTTCCCGGTCGAGACGTTCGACGACACCAAGTTCACCGGAGACCTGCAGGTTGTCATCCGGCTGACCAACCCGGTCGACGTCGAACGCGGCGCCCTGTTCCAGGGGTCGGTGCTGATCGACGACAACGATCCCTTCGACCCCAAGCTGCTCGCCGACTTCGAGCAGGGCCCGTACCTGCTGGACACCGCTGGGCCGGTCGAACTGGAGGCGGTGCGCACCGAGAGCTCTGCCGCCGACGCCCGCCCGGGCCAGGACGCAGTGGAGAATATCGGTGAGGCGATCGTCCCACGCAGCGTCGACATCGTGGTGAATGGCAATGTCTGCACAAAGGGCAACGGCGTGGTGCCGGTCCACCTGCTGAGCACCCCTGACTTCGACGCCACCACGGTGGACTACAGCACTGTGACCTTTGGCGACGCCGTCGAAACGCACGGCAAGGGTCACGTCGAAGACGTCAACAACGACGGTCTCGACGACCTCGTATTCCATTTCCGTGGCAAGGACATCGGCGTCCCCTGCGGCGACCCGGTGCCGTTCAACGGCGCTACCTTCGACGGCCAGCCGATCACGGCCGGAGGCTCCGACGCGGCCATCGTCCACGACTTCCCGCTTGGGCAGGACTGGACCGGAACCGAGAGCCTCGACTTCTGGTACTACGGCGCCGGAGGCGGCGAGGAGATCACCGTCACGCTCAAGGACAACCGAGCCCCCGACCCGGGCCCGGCTGGGTGGACCCTGGCGTGGGCCGACGAGTTCGACGATCCGGCCGGCACCCCGCCGAACCAGGAGAACTGGGCCTACGAGATCGGCGACACCACCCCCGACGGCAAGAACGGCTGGGGTAACGAGGAGCTGCAGTACTACACGGACGATCCCGACAACGCAGCCACCGACGGCAACGGCAATCTGGTGATCACCCTCGACGAGGCGGACGGCACGCAGGAGTGCTACTACGGCCCGTGCGAGTTCGAATCGGCCCGACTGCTCACCCAGAACAAGGCCGAGTTCGCCTACGGGAAGATCGAGTCGAGGCTGCAGGTCCCCACCGGTGGCGACGGCCTGTGGCCGGCGTTTTGGAGCCTTGGCACCGACATCACCTACAACCCGTGGCCGGGCGCCGGCGAGATCGACTTCATGGAGGACGTGAGCCGCCTCCCGGAGGAGATCTTCGGCACGATCCACGGCCCCGGCTCCAGCGGCGGGGCAAGCTTCAACGGCA